>JBGSVW010000020.1:0-199730 GCA_041752735.1 Anaerovoracaceae bacterium
ATCCCCAATATGGCGATGCCACGTATTTCATCAATCGCTGCTATCCGGTTTGAACCCTCTTTTATTTTCATCCGGGTATTCCTTTCTGTGGATGGTTTCCACCCAAATATATTTGATATTATATTACACTTCAGCAATGGATGGTGTATAATTTTATTGAAATGATTCAATGACCAAAGGAGACGCCATGAACAATTTATTGATTGTTGTTGACATGCAAAACGATTTTATTACCGGAGCTTTGGGCACTAATGAGGCACAAGCCATAGTTCCTTATGTTGAAGAAAAAATAAAGGCTGCGCTTTCCAATGGAGATAAGGTGGTTTTCACCAAAGACACCCATCATCCGGCTTACTTAGAAAGCCAGGAAGGTCGTCATCTTCCGGTACTTCATTGCATTGAGGGAACGCCTGGTTGGGAACTCCATCCATCCCTTCTTCCATATGCTGATAAGATTTTTATAAAACAAGGGTTTGGCTCCACGGAACTATTGGACTATGTCAAAGTCGGCACTTTTGACAGGGTGGAGTTGATTGGACTTTGCACCGACATCTGTGTTGTTACCAATGCACTAATGATCAAAGGCGCTTTGCCGGAGTTACCGATTCGGGTGGATGCCAACGGTTGTGCGGGTGTGACCCCGGAGAGCCACCATGCAGCCATCACCACCATGAAAATGTGCCAGATTCAAGTTTAATCTTCGCCCTAGAGGGGCATAGAGATTAAACAAAAACTGATTAATAAATTGTATATGATTCTTTAAACGGAGGAAAAAGGATGAACATTGTAATCACCGGCAATGCAGGACCGGAAGAGCAGTTGGCTTATGTCAATTATTTGGAAGACAAGTATCAAAGGAAGTTGGAAAGTCTGGACATCCACCTGGACGGCGAATTTGCAGATTTGAATTATCAGTTTGCAGAAGTTCCTTTTGAACGGATTCGAAGAATCACCGGGTATCTTGTAGGTACAATGGATCATTGGAACGATGCCAAGACCGCCGAAGAAGCTGATAGAATCAAACATTCCGCAAAGGAGTTTGAAACTCTATAAGAAGATCTTCCCACACGAATCATTGAAGTCAGTGAACGACAACATCAACAAAGAAGTTGCCCTGGTTTACTGACTTTTTATGTGATGCATATTTCTTGAAGCAGTCTCCATAAAATGTTATAATAACTTGTTAATGGAGGGTAATTGAATGAAGAATTATATAAGTCCTTTCTCAGAGAGATATCCCAGCAAAGCCATGCAGTATCTGTTTTCCCCGGACAAAAAGTTCCGCACCTGGCGGCAACTTTGGATTGCCCTGGCTGAAGCAGAGATGGAGCTGGGTCTTCCCGTTACCCAAGAACAAATAGACCAACTGAAATCCCATGTCGAAGACATCAATTATGATGTTGCTAAAGAGCAAGAGGCGCTGGTTCGCCACGATGTTATGGCTCATGTTCATGCCTACGGTGTTCAATGCCCTGCAGCCAAAGGTATCATTCATCTGGGTGCAACTTCCTGTTATGTAGGCGACAATACGGATTTAATTGTTATGAAAGAAGGGCTTGACCTGCTCCGAAAGAAGCTTGTCAATGTCATCGCCGTCTTGGGCGACTTTGCTGAAAAATATAAGAATCTGCCCACCTTGGGATACACCCATTTCCAGCCGGCTCAGCCAACCACCGTTGGCAAACGAGCAACCCTATGGATTGCAGAATTAATTATGGATCTGGAAGACCTGAATTACATCTCAGAGCAGATCAAATTGCTGGGTTCCAAGGGAACCACCGGCACACAAGCCAGTTTTCTGGAACTCTTTGAGGGCGACCACAAAAAATGCAAGAAGTTGGACAAAATCATCGCGAAAAAAATGGGCTTTAAGGATTGCGTGGCGGTTTCGGGACAAACCTATTCCCGCAAGATGGATAGCCGTATTCTCAATGTCCTAGCCGGCATCGCCCAAAGCGCACACAAGTTTTCCAACGACATGCGACTCTTGCAACATCTGAAAGAAATCGAAGAGCCTTTTGAAAAGAAACAGATTGGTTCTTCTGCAATGGCCTACAAACGTAATCCAATGCGAAGTGAACGGATGGCTTCTCTGGCCAACTATGTGCTCACCGATGCGCTGAATCCGGCCATCACCGCGTCCACCCAATGGTTTGAAAGAACCCTGGACGATTCGGCCAACCGGCGAATCAGCATCTCCGAGGCATTTCTGGCCACAGATAGCATTTTGGAATTGTACTTCAACGTGGCGTCGGATCTGGTGGTTTATCCCAGAGTCATTGAATCCCACCTTCGGGCCGAGCTGCCGTTTATGGCCACAGAGAACATTCTGATGAAGGCCGTCAACGCCGGCGGAGATCGGCAGGAACTGCATGAACGAATCCGAATTCATTCCATGGAGGCGGCAAGACAAGTCAAAGAAGAAGGCCTGCCCAATGATTTACTCCAGCGAATAGCGGGAGATGAAACATTCGGTCTATCTCTGGAACAGCTGGAAGCCCTGATGAAGCCTGAAGGGTTCACCGGCCGGGCAGCACAGCAAACCGATGAATTCCTGGAGGAGCAGGTTGCTCCCATCCTGATGGAATACCGAAAGCTCATAGGTATGAGCGACGAAGTCAAAGTATAAACATTACTTAATATATAGCGAGGTAACATTATGGTAAAAGCAATTGTAGGCGCCAACTGGGGCGACGAAGGAAAAGGCAAAATCACGGATATGCTCTCCAAGGAGTCGGACATTATTGTTCGTTTCCAGGGTGGTAGCAATGCCGGTCACACCATTGTGAACAACTATGGAAAATTTGCCCTGCACCTTTTACCCTCCGGTGTTTTTTATGACCATACGGTCAGCATCATCGGCAGTGGTGTCGCACTGAATATCCCTTTTCTGATTAGAGAAATCAATGACCTGACCAGCAAGGGGGTTCCGACTCCAAAAGTTTTGGTTTCAGATCGTGCTCATTTGTTGATGCCATATCATATGGAATTTGACGCTTATGAAGAAGAACGGCTTGGCCACAAGTCTTTTGGCTCCACCAAGTCCGGTATCGCACCTTGTTATTCTGACAAATATGCCAAAATTGGATTCCAGGTCAGCGAGTTGTTCCTAGACGAAGCCCGACTTAGGGATCGGGTCAACCGCATATGCGCATTGAAAAACCCATTGCTGGAACACTTGTATCACAAGCCACTGCTTGACGAAGACATGCTGGTGGATCTGCTATTGGAATATCGTGAAATGGTCCGTCCATATGTTTGTGATGTGGCCACTTACCTATATGAAGCAATCAAGTCAGGCAAAAAAATCCTCTTGGAGGGTCAGCTTGGCGCCCTGAAGGATACAGATCATGGCATTTATCCCATGGTCACCTCATCTTCAACACTAGCCGGCTTTGCCACCATTGGCGCAGGGGTTGCCCCCTATGAAATCAACCAGGTCATCGCTGTAGCCAAGGCTTACTCCAGCGCTGTTGGTGCTGGAGAGTTTGTCAGCGAGTTATTTGCTGAAGAAGCCGAAGAGCTAAGAAAGCGGGGTGGAGACGGCGGTGAATACGGGGCTACTACAGGACGTCCTCGGCGCGTGGGTTGGTTCGATGTGGTCGCCACCCGCTATGGGTGTCGTATCCAAGGTGCCACGGAAGTAGCTCTGACCGTTCTTGATCCTCTGGGATACCTAGAAGAGATTCCTATTTGCGACGCTTACGAAATCAACGGAAAAAACCATCACGAGTTCCCCAACACAGCCTTGCTTGAACGGGCAAAGCCGGTTTGGAAGACCCTGAAAGGCTGGAATTGTGACATCCGGGGCATCCGAAGCTTTGAAGAGCTTCCCAAAGCATGCCAGGATTATGTGGATTACATCGAAAAAGCGATTGGCTTTCCCATTACAATGGTTTCCAACGGTCCCGGCCGAGAAGATATCATCCAGAGAACTCCCAAAATATAACCAACTGACAACTGGCATAAATTAAGTGCCAAAGTTGTCATCAAACCGTGGAGAGATTACATGTATAAAGAGGCAAACCGTTCAGCCTGGGTTGAAATCAACCTGACCAATCTGGACTTCAATATCAAAAACATTCTACACAAGGTTGGAACCTCCGTGGAAGTCATGGGCATCATCAAAGCTGACGGATATGGACACGGAGCAATTCCAGTGGCAGAAGTACTACGACAAAATGGTATAAAATCTTTCGGAGTTGCCACAATCCACGAAGCCATTGCCCTTCGCAACGCAGGTGCCACAGAAACCATCGTACTATTGGGGCTCACCCCTTCCGAATATGCAGATACCCTGATTCAGTATGATTTGACTCCTGTGGTTATGTCCTTCGAAAATGCCCTGTCTATTTCCACAGCAGCTCAAAAGGCAGCCAAAACCGTTGAGGGCTACGTGGCCATTGACACGGGAATGGGGCGGATTGGTTATCTGGCCGACGATTTTTCCGCAGTAGAAGACATAAAAAAAATAACAACCCTTCCCAATTTTCGGTTAAAAGGGTTGTTTTCTCACTTCGCTACCGCAGACTCAGCAGACAAATCCTTTGCTCATCTGCAGGAATCCAAGTATCAAGCCTTCATTCATGCCATGGAAAAGGTAGATATCAAAGTGCCCACCAAGACCTTTGCCAACAGTGCCGCCATTATGGAGCTTCCCACTACCCACTTTGACACGGTGCGGCCTGGTATTATCCTGTATGGCTGCTACCCTTCTTCGGAAGTGGAACAGGCAACATTGGAAATCAAACCTGTCATGTCTGTAAAAGCAAACATCGTTCGGCTGGTACGTGTACCGGTTGGATTTTCTGTGGGCTATGGTCGAAAATTCATCGCAGAGCGGGAAAGTATGATTGCAACCCTGCCTTTAGGGTATGCAGATGGATATCCAAGACCTTACTCCTCCGTTGGTTGGGTATTGGTAGGAGGCAAAGTCGCGCCGCTTGCCGGAAATATTTGCATGGACCAGTGTATGGTTGATGTGACAGATGTGCCTAATGTCAAAGAAGGTGACGAGGTAGTTCTTATGGGTACCGATGGCACTCATACCATTTTAGCCGATGACATTGCCAGGGCAACGGGTACAATCAATTACGAAATTGTCTGCGCCTTTGGTCAACGTTTGCCTAAGGTTTACATTAAATAAAAAATCCCCCGGTGAATACCAACTTTAACAATTAGGAGCACAGTATGAAAACAAGGGATCGAATTAAAGCAACAGCTGTTGCCTTGTTCAATGAGAAAGGTGCCACCAACGTCAGCACCGTACAGATTTCCGAAGTGCTGGGCATCAGTCCGGGAAATCTGTATTATTACTTTGACAACAAAGAGCATATTATCCGTTGCATTTGGGAAGAAGACATGGTCCCCCAAAGCGATGGTATTTACAGTAATATCAATTCCGAAGAACCCGAAACCGCATTGATTGCAATGATGAATCAGATGATTCAGTACGGGTTGGCATATCCATTCTTTTATGCCGAACAATATACTCTTTTCAAAAATGACCCGATTCTGCAACAGATGTATCGGACGCGCTGGGAAATTGGCGTAGAATTCATGACCAACAAATTTGTCCAATGGCAAGAAATGGGATATATGAGACCCAGCTCCCGGCAATGGAAAAGCAGATTGGTTGAGTACTTTATGTCAGCAGGTCCAGCATTTATGAGGTCCAACTTATCCATTTATCCAGAAAACACTTTGGAAGAAGCCCTAAAAGTAGCAGGGGTTGGTGTTTTATTGGTGGTGTCCGGAGATTTTGTGGACGAAGTCCGTGAAAAGATGTTGGCCCAATTAAAAATTTAAGCCAAACTTAGTCCAATTCGATTTAGTAAACCAAAAATGCCGCAGTAAAATATTACTGCGGCATTTATTATTTTATGTCACTATTTTGCCATTTTTCGTCTTTTTACAAGAATGGCAAGCCCAGCACCCAGCGCAACAGCCAGGGCCGCAAGCCCAAGAATTATGCCTGTGTTTCCTGCACCTTCAATATCAACGGTAATTTGATATACTTCAGCCGGAACGTTTTCTGCTCCGGTTCCAAAGCTTCCATTGTTCATGGAGTCCCATTCCGGATCCCCAACCGTTACAGTAATTACATCGCCATCTTTAACCGCTACTGCTTGCAGCAACTTGTAATTTGCGTCCCCTATGGTTGTCTTCACCTGATAATTCAGGTTGAATGCTTTGGGAGACACGATGATGCTTGTTGTTCCTTTTGGCAAAGTCAATGTGTACTCTTTTGTTTCAGCTGCGAATTCAGGTGCCAGCGTTCCTTCACTGAAGGTAAGTGCTTGAAGGGTTTTATTGTTGGCATCTTCAACGGGTGCAAAAATGCTTCCCAGATCTCCACCCATCCCGTCTTGGGAGTATTGGACAGAAATCAGGTCGCCATCTTCAGCCATTGCACCTAAACCAGTGGTGTTGAACCAATTGTTCACTGTGACCATCCATCCGGAATATCCACCGGCTGCGCCACTGGAAAGTCCATCAATATCCGTAACAAATCCACCTTCCGCAACGGTAGCCCCAGTAACGTTAACGCCTTCCGCTTCGCATGCAGCTTTCACCGCATCGCCAAGCGTAGTTCCTGCCGCTTGTTCCACGGTTGTTGAAAACAGTTCACCGGTCCAGACACCCTCATCATAGTTTGTGTTGGATACCATAACCGTCACTTCGATAGTATCGTTCTCTGCATTGGCAGCAAGTGGCATAAATGCCATCACCAGAAGCAAGGTCACCAGCAGCACAGATAGTCTCATTCTTTTTTTCATGTTTTCCTCCTAATTAAATAAATATAGCTTTCTTGATTGACATGACATTGCATGAATCATTCTTGTAATACAGATTTCCTTCTTCATCTTCTTCCAGAGTGGAAATCCCATAGTTCTCCATGGTCTTGGGTGGGTTGAAATAGTCTCCTGATCCAGAAGCCAGAATTACTTTTTTCCCGGCGGCTTCCCCGATTTCCATCACATAGATTCCTCCGGGGAGTTGGTTGTAGGTCATATATAGATAAAGAGTTCCACCCTTTTCCATGCTATTTGTCAGAACCATTTCAGATTGAACAAACCCCGGTGTTGCCGCGCGGTCTTCCTCTGTCATTGATTCGCTGTCAATGATAATAATTGCGTGTCCTGTGTCCCCAAAGGGGGTTGGGCCCTGGATTCCAAGATAAATCTTGCCTTGATGAATAGTAGGAGTGCCAGTGGTTGCCCCGCCCAATTGGATGGACTCAGATAGCCCAGTCAAGTTGTTGAAGGTTCCATTTGCATTTAGCTTTTTCTTATATAGTGAGCCAGCCCTGGATGTGAAGTAATAAGCATCAGTTAGCGCATCGTAGACCACCCCTGAGCGAATATCCCCAAGGATTTCTTCTTGATCAATAACCGGAGACATACTATTTATTTTCTGAGTCGCTACGAAGTCCGCCCCTTTCATGCAAGAGAAGATATCGGCCCCTACTGAGGGATCCAAGTAACCACTTTTCCCGTCCTCTGAGCCAAACAACACATAGTCACCATCAACGTTTGCTTCAGACCAATAAAAACCGCCTGCGTGTTCAACCTTCCAGATTGGTTCTTTTTTTTCTGTTGGCATTTTCGGGTTGTCATCTGTCGCAGCAAAACAAAGGAAAAATCCCGGTAAGGTTTCAGATTTCCACGTTCCATAGTAAATGTATCCGTCGTCGTAGACCACCCTTGAAAGACAGCTGTATCCAATCAGTTTTTCGGTGACCCAAAGCGAGGTCATGGCATCAGCGTCAATCGCCTGAACACGTCCTTCACTGAGTGGCGCAAAGATAACATTTCTTCCCTGCACATCTTGCGCATATGTCAACGCTGCGGTGGCATACCCAAAGGAGTCAATTAGTTCTACTTGACCCACCTCTTTCCCAGTTTCTTTATCAATCTTACGCAACGTATTGCTCACTCCAACATAAACATACTCTCCATAAACCATAGGTGGGGTTGGCGCATTGGTATACCCGGTGCCAAAATTCAAAGACCACTTCAGTACGCCTTTATTCATTTTGTCAGGAATTACGCTGTCAGACAGGGTTCCAATGGCAAGAAAAACACATAGACCTACCCAGAGTAGCCCGACCAGAAGGATTCCAATGCGCTGAATAGAATGTTTTCGGTTTTTCATACTTCTATATGCCTCCCTTCTCATAGGGTAGCAGCCCATATTTATTTTGCACGCGCTGTATTTTTTCGATCATCGGCTTTGTTAGTATAAGCAAGAAAACTACTGTAGCTACTGCCAATATGATATTGAAAAGAAAGCCCGTGCCATAGACGGTTAACGCCATAGCAAGAGTTGGACTTGATGTCATTCCCAGCAAAGTCCACAAATCTGTGATTCCTCCATGTAGAAGGAATACGGCAAAAAATCCGTAAATTGACAATGCCACCGGACTTTTGCTTTTTAGCAAATTCGCCACAAGCAGCCCCGCAAAGAAGCCGATCAAGCCCCATGCCAGCATCTGAAAAGGTGTCCAAGGTCCCTGCCCAAAGAGGAAATTTGATACAAAAGCAGACATGGAGCCCACTAAAAACCCACTTTGAGCGCCGAGGCATACACCGGCAATGATAATAATCGCCAGCATCGGTTTAAATTGGGGAACCATGAAAAACGCTGCACGGGATGCCACTGCAAGAGCAATCATGACGGCAATCAACACCACTTCTCTGGCTTGGGGTTTTCGTTTTTCAAAACTCAGAAAAAATGGCACCATAATATAAAAAATCAAGAGCAGGCTGCTAACCAGATAGCCGGATTCCCCAGGAACCCGGATGCCCAGATAAATCGTCAGGGGCATGCAGATCCAAAGCAGTGTTGTAATCATCCATTGAAAGGTCTTGCTTTTGGTGATGCTGGTCGTCGGTTCACATGAGACAGCGGTGGCGTTTGTGATTCCGCTGGTATTTGATCTCCCCGGATCGACTGTGGGGTTTGCCGAATCCGCATTTGGCCCTGGATCAGCGCCATTGCTTCCGGGTCCTAGATTTTCAATGCAAAGCTCTGCCACGTCTTTGGGGGTGACCGCATTGTGGAACAGGTGACGGGACATCCGGTTGGATGCCGTGGTATAAAAACTGTTTCCGGAGAAAAACTTCCTGGGTGCGTTGGTGGTGGAAATGGCTCCATCAAAGAACATGGCACATCGATCCGCGTACTTACCGGCAAACTCGATGTCATGGGAAACCATAATGACAGTAGCACCGTTTTTCGTGCATTTCCGAAGTATTTCAGCCAGCTTGTTTTTAAAGTGATTGTCAATTCCCTTAGTAGGTTCATCCAACAAGATGATTTTCGGATTAAGCAGCAGTATTTTGGCCAATGCAGCTCGTTGTTGCTCGCCACCTGAAACATCATAAGGATGTGCGTTCATCAAGTGGTCGATTTCTACCAACTCCGCCACCTGCTCTACCTGAAGTGTCATCTCCTCTGCGGAAAGATTTTTACCTTCCAGCACTTCTCTCAGATCTGCACCAATGGTTTTTTCCACAAATATCGCCTGAGCGTTTTGTGGTAACACGCCTACCATACCCTCTGCCCGCTTCTTGGTCTTCCGACTATTCCAGGATTCCAGGGATATTTTAATCTTCCCTCGGATGGGTTGCCTTAATCCGCTGATCAGGGAAAGTGCGGTGGTTTTTCCTGTGCCGTTGCCACCTACGATGCAAAAGATTTCTCCCGGATATACCTTCATAGAAAGTCCTTTGATCACATCTTTGCTCTCTTTTGAATAGCTGAACCACACGTCGGAAAGTTCAACAATGGGCGTTTCTCCCCGATGGTCCGGTTCTTCCATTGCCGGTATTTCGCGAATCCGTGGAATTGTCTCTTGAAACAGCCCCGTCAGCCATGTACGCCCTTCTCCCACATCCACGGGACAAGGCAAATTTTGTCCATAGCCTTTGCTGTAAACCATTGCGTATGCCTGCAGGGGTGCCGGCATGCCTTCAAACATGTGGTGTTCCATTTGGGCCAGCACTGCGCCAACATTAGCAGGAATATCATCTACAATGACTTTGCCATTATCCATGACGATGGCCCGGTTGGCCAAGGGCAGGATTTCGTCCAGCCGATGTTCCGTCATGATGACAGTAGTACCGATTTCACGATTCACCTTACGAACAGTATCTAAAAATTCTCCTGCGGCGATGGGGTCCAACTGAGAAGTTGGTTCATCCAGCACCAGGACATCCGGTTGCATGACCATGACGGCCGCTAGATTTAAGATTTGCTTTTGTCCACCCGAAAGTTCCGTGACGTTTTTCTCGAACCAAGTTTGTATGCCGAAGAAACTGGCCATTTCTGCCACACGAATCCGGATTGTTTTGGTATCAACGCCAAGATTTTCAAGGCCAAAGGCCAATTCATGCCATACTTTATCGGTGACCAGTTGATTGTCCGGGTTTTGCAGCACATAGCCGATTCTTCCGGCCTGCTCCCGCTGATCCACCGACTCCAGCGGTCTTCCGTCAAAATAAATTTCTCCGGTTTTCTGCCCGAAGGGAGATAGCACAGTTTTCAAGTTGCGCAAAAGTGTAGTTTTCCCGCACCCGGATTTTCCACACAGCACAACCAGCTCTCCTTTGTTGAAGGAAAGGTTGATGCCATCAAGGGCCGGTTTCACTCCGCCCGGATAGGTAAAACTTAAATTTCGGATTGAATATGTTTCCACTTCAACGCCTCCGCTACATTTATGATGATTGGTATAAAACAAAATAGTCCGTAAGCCAAAGCAAATAGTCCGTTCATAGGACTTCTCATTGCAATTTCCACCGTTGGATAGCACTGAAAAAAGTTGTATCCAAGGGCAGTGGCTACGATGGCGATTATGACCAGCGTTAGCAAGCCCATGCCCATCATTACGTCCCGCTGCTCCAACCTATATGGCACAAAGGAGGAGCGATTTTTCAGCCCATATCCTCTGGATTTCATGGAATCAGATGTGTCAATGGCGCTTTCCAGGGACCAAGTGGTCATAATCGAAAGTACCTTGATTCCGTGTCTGATTTTTTCCTTTGCGCTGCCATCAGTCACATCCCTTCCAACGCATTTCTGCGCATCAGAGATCACTTTCATCCTTGCATAAAACCGAGGGATAAAACTAAGCACCATGGAGAAAATCAAAGATCCGGAGGGAATTACTCTGCCAAACAGATACATGAATTTATCGCCAGTCATCAGGTACTGATAACAGTAAAACCACAGGAGTCCCGCCCCGAACATCAAGCCTCGGGTGGTACCATAGATCATTGCTTC
The DNA here is from genome assembly GCA_041752735.1 of Anaerovoracaceae bacterium. Classification (GTDB taxonomy): domain Bacteria; phylum Bacillota; class Clostridia; order Peptostreptococcales; family Anaerovoracaceae; genus UBA1422. The sequence goes on from JBGSVW010000020.1 coordinate 11,287, forward strand.
CAGGGTGATTGGATTATCTCGGAAGTAAAACAAAATTGTGACACCCTGGTGTACAAACAGCGGGTTCAACAGTGCAGTAAGTAAAACGATTGGTAGCACAAACTTCAGGATAAAACCAACTGCCTTCTGTCCCCCAAGAAGCAAAGCGTACGCTATGGACGCTACCAAAGAAATCGCAATCCACAAAGGATGCTGAACCATCAGTCCCAGAAAAATTGCTCCACAGAGGAAGAAAAAATTTACGGCCGGGTGATATCCGGCAAAAACGTCTCGCCTCATAGGTCATTCCCCAGGTCCAAAGAATATGCCCAAACCAATTTGTCCCCTGCCTCGATTTCCTTTACACCGCTTCCAACTCCAGGTTGGGTTCCATTGATGAGATAAACCCATCCGCTTTTTGAGTTGTACGCTTTTTCATAAATATTGGAGATAGCTGCGATGTACAGGTTTCCCATTGCAAGGGACCCCTCGCTGGCCATATGAATTTTCTGTTCTTTTGTCACTCGTAAGGTTACATCATAAACGGTGTCCCCGGGCTGAAAAAGTACTTCGGTGGTCTTGAGGATTACACCATCTTCAGGCGCCAGGGTCTCAAGACCCGTTCCGGTTAGGTCTTCTCCAACCAATAGACTGCAGTTGATTTGAATGGTGCAGGTTTTTTCTGCGGAGTCTCCTGGTGTGCCTTTGTCATTGGAGCTACCGTTGTCCTGGCCACAACCAGTGAAAAGAAGTAACGTGAAAAGAAGCAACAAGATGATTGCCAAGGTGTTTCTATTTCGTTTTGAATTTATCTTTTGGTTCATCTTCATTACCTGTTCTGCTTATCTCAAGATTCTATTGTTATAGTCCTTAACGGTTTGGTGCAACAAAAAAGCATTCTGCGAAAAAGACAGAATGCCTGTGAGTGCACTTTATCTATGTATCCGCTTCCTGTTGGATCATAAAATCGACGAAAATTTCGTCACTTATTGGCAGGTTTTCCGGCTATAACGGCAGCAAGGTCTGCTCGGGAATTGCACCCGATTCCCTATTAGTATGTTGCGCTTCTGCGTCGCACACCAATAAGCATGATATGTATTTGTACGCGTACTATATCATATATTTTAAACGATTACAAGACGAATTATCCGCATGGTTCTTGAAAAGGTTCTGTGATATAATATCCTCGTTCGAACTGAAGGGAGGAACCATATGGTATTTGGTTTTTTTGGAAAAGCAGCAGCGGCCGACTTGGTCATTGTCAATGGTCATATCTATACGCAGGACTCAGAAAATCCTTGGGTTGAGGCGGTTGCCTGCAAAGATGGCAAAGTGTTAGCCTTGGGAACAGCTGAGGAAATGGATGCCTATCAGGGCAAGACCACGGAAGTTCTGGATCTGCAGGGTCATTACATGGCACCGGGATTTGTAGATGCTTATGGGACTCCTGTATTGGATGTATTCCGCCAAACCTGCCTATTCGTTGACGAAGATATGTCAGCCGCAGAAATCGTCAGCGTCCTTTCAGAACAACTGACAAAAGACACCAGTGAAAACACACTTTTCGCTTATGGTTACCGGTCAACTTTACTCAAAGACTTGGGTCCGGAGGCTGCCACGGCCTTGTTGGATGGGTTAAACACCACCCGACCGATTTTGCTCCTAAGCAAAGATGGTTATGGCGCATGGATTAACAACATCGGAATTTCCATGGCAAAAGAAGCAGCAGAGGAAGAGGGCATTGAAATTTTGAACCTGCCGTTTACCATCAGCGTATTGAATCCGTTTTCCTTTGAGGAAATTCAGACAGCTGTTATCAACCAGGCCTGGGCATATTCTTCTAAAGGGTACACCGGCGTATACAACAGTGGTTCTCCGGATATTTTCGATAACATCTATCAGAACGTACTGGTTGCCATGGACCAGGAGGGGTTGCTCCCCCAACGTCATTATGGCGCACTGTCTGTTATGACCGGAATCAATCCCGATTTTGTAGGACACAAGCTTCTTCAAAATCGTACCAAATGCATTGAATTGGACGAATTAATTAACTTCAACACATTGAAGTTATATCTGAACCCTGAAAACCGGTCTATTTTTTCCGATGATTACCTTCAGTCCGTGTGTGTAATCGCTATGGACCGTGGATTTGATGTGGAACTCCAAGTCACCGGCAAAGAAGTGTTGCTTGATTGCTTCAAAACCCTGAGCACCTTGAAGATTGGGGGCGCAGGAAAATCTAATTTCACAGTTACCCATGGTGAGATGCTGACCGATGCTGAACGATATGCCCATCTTTCACCGGGAGAAATCCTTGAAGTGGGCTTGTCTCCTTTGCAAACCGATGGAAATGAACAAACGCTCGAAAGCATGACAAAGGGCAGCGCAGAAAAATTGGCTTTACATGACAAATTGGGTTCAATCGAGATTGGCAAATATGCGGATTTCGTTATTTTTGAATCCAATCCCCTTGACGGAAAAGGATTACCAACCGTATCCATGACTCTGGTCGCCGGGGATATCGCTTTTGATAAACAAGAAGACCACCCGGATGAATGGAACCGGCTGGTCTCTTCTCAAAACTTTGAAGATGAGGATTTGGACTTGGACGATTAATCTGACACCTTTGCAACTTGCAGTGAAACCGTCTTCTTTCCATCGGCTGTCTGTTGCCGACCAACTTCTAAAAACCCGAAACGGGTGTGGAATTTCTCCGAAATCACATTGGGCGGAACCACATAGTACTCAGCGGTCACCACCGGGACACCAGTCTCCCTGGCGATGCGGAAAACCTCGTTGTAAAAGGCTGTTCCCAATCCGCCGCTTTGTGTGTTGGGTGTAATCACAACCCGATCCACGTACAAGAACTTCGGATAATTTGCTTCAAACCATTTATAGTTGATGCTGTCATAATCGGCGCCTTCCCGGAATGCCAACAGGAATCCGGCGAATGCGCCTTTTTCTTCCACCACCAAAGAAACGGCTGAGGCATCCCAAAGATGCTGTAGCTTTTCCATTTCCAAGTGGCTCAGGAAGTGAACCAGCTCCTCGTTTAATGCCAGCGCGTTTTCCAAATCAGCTTCGTTCATGGGGCGCACTCTAAGTTCGGTGCCTTTTTTGTTGAGTTCCATTGGGTTGTCCTTCCTGTCTCTATTCTACAAATACTGCTGTAATGTTGGATACCGGATCGCCTTTTTTCTGAACCACTTCCAGTGTCCACCCAAGACCGCGAACGGTTTTGTACACATCAATACCCAGTGCGTAAAGCGGAGGTCTTAGGGTTTTTTTGTTGACACAGGGATTTCCCAATTCCGTGGCACACTGCGCACAACTTCCACACTCAGTGGCGCCGAATGCGAAGGTGTATCCATCACAGAACGCGCGACTCTCCAGGGCGATGGTGATGTCCTGCCCTTTGGCAAGGTCGCTTGTTCGAATCAGTACGCCCCACTTATATTTCTGCATTAATTGTTGGAACAGCATTGTATTGGCTGCTTCGGTAGCCGAAGTGGGACAATACGCCATGCCGCCAGAGCAACCGTACAGACATTTCAGTATGGTTCTTGCATCGAAGGCAATGTCATCAATCGCAAAGGGAATGGCGTCATGAGCGCCCAACTCTTTGGCCAGGCTGACCAAGGATTTTGCATAGTCTTCATTCATCATTTTGGCTCCTCTTCCGCAACTACTATGATGCGGGAGTTCGCCCGCATAGCTTATTGGCTTTGGGTGGTTAATGTCACTTTAATGGTCAGTGTATCATCGCCACGAACCACCTTGACATTCACTTTGTCACCAGATTTATATTTTAATAAGGTGCTTATTAAATCTGTCATATTTTCAATGGAGTCATTATTCACTGCCACAATAATGTCGCCTTTTTCCAATCCAGCAGCTTTTGCCGGTGAATTTGTCAGGAAATCTGAAACAATAACGCCGGTTTCGGAAGTCAACTTTTGGTCCGGATAAGCTGCCTGATATTCCGTAACGCTACCGCCTTTGATGCCAAGATATACTCTTTGGAAACTGCCGCTCTCCAGGACAGACTGGATAATTGGAATCGCTGTGTTGATGGGAATGGCAAATCCCAATCCTTCGCCGGTTTGAGCCTTGGCTGAATTGATGCCAATTACCTGTCCTTTTGCATTGAGCAAGGGACCGCCACTGTTTCCGGAATTAATGGCCGCATCGGTTTGAATCAAGTTGTCCATGGTGGTTTCGGTCTGCCCATCGCTGACGGTTATGGTTCGGTTCAGCCCGCTGATGACACCGGCTGTAACGCTGCGTTCAAAATCCAGACCTAAGGGGTTTCCAATAGCGACTGCATAAGCGCCAATGTTAATCTGGTCGGAATCGCCCAGTTCAGCTGCGGTCAGACCGGTAGCTTCTATTTTGACGATAGCCAGATCAATACTTTTGTCGTTCCAGAGGACTTCGCCAGACAGTTCCCTGCCGTCGGATAGTCCAACCGTGATGGTTTGTGCTGTTCCGTCGCTGACCACATGAGAGTTCGTTAGGATATAGCCGTCTTCATCAATGATGATGCCGGTTCCTACCCCGGATTGAAGGCCTTCCTCCTGGCCGTTCCAACTTTGATAGGTCACCTTGGTGCTGGTGCTGATACCCACAACTGAAGGCAGTACCTTTGTAGCAATGGCTTCGGCAGTATTCACCGAATCGTCGGGATTGATGGTGATATTGTCTCCCGAAATGGTGTATCCACTCAAGGTTACGGCAGCCATTCCGCCGCCAAACCCTGCCCCTGCGCACAGCACAACGATTAAAATTAACGCAACGATTTTCTTGGCTCCAAGTCTTCTCTTTTTGGGAAGCTGTGGGGGCTGCTGGTTGAAGGTGTTCTGCTCTGGTTCTTCATCCGGTTCGGTTTCTGCTACTTCCACCTCTTCAGGTGTTATTTCTGGTTGCAAATCTCTCTGCAATTCATGTTCGTTTTCCATTAAAATTTCTCCTTTCTGTCTCCAATCGTCATCTAGTCGTATTATAGCCATAAAAGGATTAAATGAAACTTAATTTTATGTCAGTCAGCCGTAGCCAAGACCATGACTTCTGAATGGTATCCGGTTTTGACCTTGTAGTAGCCGGAAAGTGCCTGGTCTGTTTCCCGGTCACCTGTAAACAGCAAAAATGGCCTGCCACTTTGCTGTACCAGCTTGGAATCCGTGGCAAGAATCATCATATTCTCTTTCCCGATGGATTTCAACACGGCAGGACTGATTTGTTGGTTTCCCCGGCCAAGCAAATACCCTTGCCCTCCGGTTGGGGTAAGGATTAGCTTGGTTTTTCCGGTTTCCACCAGGGCAAGCAGTTCGTTTTCACTGCAGTCCCGCCCAATCAACTTCCGATTTTTCACCACATCAACGCCCATGAGGGTTCCTTCGATTCCAAGGACGGTCAGCACCGCTTTGGTGGTGGTGCCGGGTCCGATGACATAGATGACCCCCTCTTCCATGTGGTCCATAACGTCCAAGGCAATTGCGCCCTGGGCTTCCGCATCACTGAGAGGTGTGGGTGCTTTTTTATTTTGCAAGTATGCCTTTTTGTAGGGCACGTTTAAGTACCCGAACAAGGATGTCCGCATCTGACCGTTTCGGAGGGCTGCTTCATCCAGATCCACCACCTCTTCCAACTGCAGGGTGGGTTTGTTTTCGAGAAAATATGCCATGGCCAGTTGACCGGCTTTTTTGGGAGAGTTTGCGTATACCGGGGAATGGATTTTTACTCCCGCAGGGATCCCCAAAGCTGGAATTCTGGTTTCGATTGCGGTAAAAACATTCCGCGCCGTGCCATCTCCTCCGGCGAATAAAATCAGATCTACGTTAGCCTTTTCCATGGCAGTCGCTGCGCTGATGGTGTCTTCCGAATCGGTTTGTCCAGGGCTGCATTGATAAACCACTTCATGGTCAAGCCCCAGGGCAAGACACTGGTTTTGACCCATGTCAGAGGATGCGCAAAGAACGGTAAGAGATCTGCCCAAAGGCAGGAGCTCCCGCAAAGCCAGTATAGCAAGAGAAGGGGCAGCCTCGGTTGCCCCTTTGCGAATCGCTTCCGCAAGTATTTCTTTGCCGTCGGTACCTTTAAGACCAACCCGTCCACCCATGCCGGCGATGGGATTGACAATCAGACCCAATTTTTTTGAGCTCATCTCTCCTCTATTCTACTGCTTTTACTCTACTTTGGATTTCTTCAAATACAGCCTCCAGGTGGGGCACCATTCCGCCGGATCGTCCAAACTGGACTCGTCGGTGGTGTGGGTGGTGCTGTTGTGCGGCGCATTGTGGATGATTTCAGGGTTGTTGTATGCTTCATCAAAAATATGATGCATGGTCGCAACATATTCGTCGATGTCCGCCTTGGACGGGGTTTCCGTGGGTTCCAAGGTCAGTGGGTCCGGAATGTAAAACGGATGGTGGCTGGACCAGATGTGCATGCCAAAATCCATTACTCTTCGGGCAATGTCTTCTGAAGAAAACCCGGTGTCTTCGGTGAGTTTGGCGATGGTGTATCTTGCCTGCTCTATCCGCTGTGTTTCCAGCAAATATGGCAAGGTGACCGCCGGATGCTCCAGCATTTTTTTCATCAAATAAACATTATTTAGAGAGGCCACTTTGGCCACTTCATAAAGCCCTTCTGCACCAAGGCTCATCATCCATGCGTATGCTCGAAGCACCACCTGGGGCGTTCCGTGGAAAGACTTCACTTTACCGATGCAGTGTTTCATGGAATTGTCCAGAGCGTATTTTCCTCCGTCCAAAACCACCAGCGGCTTGGGCAGGTAATCCCGAAGGGCTGCCGTCACGCCTACCGCGTCGCATCCCGGTCCGCCACATCCGTGAGGTGTGCCAAAGGATTTGTGCAGGTTGAAAAAGCACATGTCAAAACCAGCATCTTTTGCTTTGGTGATGCCAAGTAGTCCGTTGGCGTTGGCTTGGTCATAACAGTTGAGTCCGCCTGCATCGCGGACCATTTTGGTGAATTCCCGGACTTTGGGATTGAAAATTCCTGTGTCTTCCGGATTTGCCACGAGAAATGCCGCCGTTCTTTCGCTGACGGCTGCGCGGAACGCCTCGATGTCCGGTTGTCCGGATTCGTCAGGCATAATTTTAATAATCTTGTATCCCTTCAGCGCCGGCGCTGCTGCGTCGGATGGATGGGAGTAAATGGTGGTGATGATTTCGTCCCGCTGTTCTTCTTCTCCTCGGAGTCGGTGGTACATCCTGACGATGGAGGCCATGGTCATGGCCGCCTGAGAACCGCCGCCTGGCTGGAATGTGAAATAATCCATACCGGAAATCTCACGTAGCATCAGGTCGGACTGGTAGATTACTTCCAGAATCCCCTGTACCGTTTCCTCGCTTTGAAGTGGGTGGAGTTCTGTCATCTTGTGGTTGCCGGCAATGGCTTCATTGACACTGGGGTTGTATTTCACCGTGCAGGTTCCCTGACCGATTTCGATGTTCAGGTTGCCACCCATGTTTTCCTGAGAAAGCCGCAGGTAATGCATCAGCACACGCTTTTGGTTGATCTCCGGCAGGTTGAGTGGCGCTTTCCGTTTCATGGAAACAGGTAGGCTGGACAATCCGTCTCCCACAACTGCGGCGATTTCTGCCTCGGCCCTGGGTACCAGAACACCTCGTTCTCCCTTTTGGCTCAGCTCTAATATGATTGGTTCATTCCACCTGGCTTGATGGAAATTTCGTACTTTTGAAGTTCTTACAATTCGTTTCATTGGTTCTTCCCTTCTGCGATATTTGCATCTCCCTTAGGCTTCGATGATTTCTTTGAGTGATTGGGCCAGTCGGTCCAGGTCCTTTTTCAAATGTACCTCTGTGGTACAATACAGGGCACACTGGCCAAACTCGGGAAATTCCTGGGACAAGTCTTTGCCACCAAAGATTCCCTTGGCCAACAGCGCCTGGTTGATTTCTTTTACTTTTTTGCCTGTTTCGTTGAAGTCCACCACGAACTCCTTGAATACCGGAGAAGCTAGCCGGCTGCCTTTGACGCCCGGCAAGTCGGAAAGAAGTTTGATGGCATAGGCGGACTTTTGCAAAATGTTTTGGCCCAGTTCTTCCATGCCTTTGGGTCCCATCAAGCTCAGATACACCCCGGCGGTGATGCCAAGGAGCGCGGTCTGAGTCCCTACATATTCTTTTCCTTTTTCCCGCAGGTTGCCAAAAGAGGTCCGGTCATAGGCCACGTCGCCGAAGCCGTATTCCCCTTCCACCTTGGTGGGTACCACGCCAAATAGTCGGGAGGGATATTCCTGAACATACCGTTCATCGTCCCGTGTGGAAATAAATCCGGATTGGCATCCGCCGTAGTTCATGTGCATGCCCAGGGGCTGCAGTTCGCCGCAGATAATGTCTGCACCGTACTCTGAAGGAGGTGCGATGACGCCCAGGCTACTGGGGTCCACACCTACCACGCACTCTGCGCCGTGGTCATGGGCAATCTTGGCGATTTCACTACCCTGGTCTTCCAGGAATCCCAGGTAGGACGGATTTTCAAAATACACTGCTGCGGTTTTGTCTGAAATCTTACTCTTTAAATCTTCCAGGTTCATTCGACCTGTGGCAGGATCGTAATCCAAAAGAATCAGTTCCACCCCCGGGTCGCAGTAGTTTTTCATAATCAACAATTTGTCCCGGCTGATGGTGCCAACGACAAGTGCTTCGGGTCTGCCCGTCATGCGCGAAGCCATTCGTAAAGAAGTGGCCGCGGCCTGGGGCCAGTCGAAGGTGGGCACATTGACAACGTCCATGTCCAACAGTTCCGCCAGCAGAGATTCATATTCGAATAGGGTCTGAAAACGACCATGGTCGTTGTAGGGTTCACCTGCATAGCCGGTGAGCAGTTCCGCACGTCGGTTGACTTCATCGCAAACCGCCGGCACAAAATGCTGCCAGCAACCGGCACCCAAAAAGTTCAGGGCTTCTGCAGTGGATGTATTTTTACTCAGTAGCTCATCCACGCCCCGCTTCAGTTCATATTCTGAACCGTAGGGTTTGGGCATGTTCAGCAGTTCCTTCAGTTTCATGTCTTCCGGGATCTCCCGATGCAAGTCCTCAAGTGAGGACAATCCCAATTCTCGGAGCATTTCCTCTTGAATTTTTGGGTCTGAGTTGGGAATATAGGGATGATTCTTATATCCTTTGATGGCCATGATTTCCTCCTATTGTTCTCTATTTTTGTTCATTTTTCAACAATTTGTTTACATCGTTATTAGGCGATTCCGCCTCCGTCCACCACAATGGCGGCACCTGTGACCCAACCAGCCAGATCGCTGCAGAGGAAAAGCACCACTTTGGCGATGTCAGCCGGTTCACCCAGCCGTTCCAAAGGTCTTCCTTTTGCGGAATCCACCAGGAACTGATCTATCTTTTCACCCAGTTGTCTACCTTCTTCACGGAGCAGTGCAGTGTCCGTATCTCCAGGATTAACGGAATTAACCCTAATGTTATCCGGACCGTGGTCAATGGCCATGGCACGGGTTAGGTTGACAATGCCTCCTTTGACGGCACAATAGGCCGCTGCTTTGTCTCCCCCCTTCAGTCCCCAGCCGGAACCGGTGTTGACGATGCTACCCCCACCGTTTCGTACCATGACGGGTACTGTATATTTTGACAGCAGGAAGGTGCCCTTCAAGCCAACATCCAAAACAAAATCCCATTCATCTTCTGTCAGTTCTGCCACGGTTTTTCGAACCGTTACCCCGGCATTGTTAAATAGAATATCAATTTTCCCATAGGTGCCCTCCACCCAGGAGATGGTGTCTTTGCATGCCTGATTGCTTGTCACATCGCATTGACGAAACGTCACATCCAGCCCGGTGTCTTTCAGCTCTTTGACCGCTGCGCTTCCCTTTTCCAGGTTATTGTCCAAAAGCACCACCCGCGCGCCACACTCCGCCATGAGTTTACCCGTGGCAAGACCAATGCCCCCGGCACCTCCGGAGATCACTGCTACTTTTCCCTGCAAATCCAGTGGGTTGTACATGATAAGTTCCTCCTGTCATCGATTGCATTTTTTATCAGCTTAGACTATGTTTCCACGGCCCTGTTTATTCTAGTTTACTACCTTTGATGATACTATCGGTACCGATGAATGGCAAGATGAATCGGTCAAGAATATTTTGTATGAATTCCAAATTTGGCAGTCTAAAATGTGACATCTTTACATTTTAGTTGCAATAAAAAACCCGGGACAATTAGTTCCGGGACGTTAGGTTCTCAGATGCCATGCATCAATCAACTCAACTTTTTCGTCTCTTCCCATCAGTTGATAATACGTACGCCACTCTTCGAGAGACTGGAGCGGAATTCTTACACCCTTCATCTGAGTAAACTCCTTGATGTTGCCCTTGACTAATGGGAATTGATGCTCCTTATCACGACTCATTATGATAAACCCTGCCATCACATCAATCTCAACACCTTCTACGACAAATTCGAGAAAGTGTCTTGTTTTATATGTGACATTTGGGTTCGGTGGTTGAATTGTTCCAAACGATAATAATACTTCTTTGACCTCATCGATTTCATCTTCTGGTACCATGATGTCAATATCATGAAAGTCGGTGACGATTCCTTTGAAGTATAGTAACAGCGATGCACCTACGGCCCAGGTTATATTTTTCTGATTCAATTCTTGTGCAATCTGCGAAAGAACTGTCAGTTTGTGTTCTACTTTTGTCATTTGATTGCTTCCAGCGTTTTCTCCATCCCCTCGGAAATCTCTACGCCGGTCTGTGTGCCTGTTCCTTGGTAAATCACTTCCCCGTTTTTCTTGGTCAGGGAAACGTGAACCACACCGGAGATGCTTTCTCGGATAATGTCTGTCATTAATCCATTTTTTGGTGCTTTCAGCATACCGCCTGCACCGTTTTCCACTTGGATGGTCAAAACGTGGTGCCGGTCGGAGAGCTGTATGGTAAGTCTGCCGTCAACGGTGGTAAGCTGGTCTATCTTCGCTCGGGTATAGGTGCCAAACCGATAAAGCTTTTCACCGATTCGCAAGAAAGAAATCAACCCCATAAAGGATTTGCCCAGCCAAGGGATGTTCGCATAGGAAAACATCAGCGAGATATTTTCTTCTGGAAAATGGTTCGATTGAAGCCAGATCCACGCACTAGGGAAAGACGTCCCCCAGTCCTTCTCTATATAGCCGTACCCACCATTGTAACAATACTCTACCTGGTTGAAAGTCAGGCAACCCTGAATTTCGTGATGGATATTAACAATGCCATGGTAGCATTCCATGTGTGGGATAAAAGTAAACGGTCCCATAATCCCCGGGTTCGTCAATTTCTGGGGAAAGGGCACAATTTTTTCAAAGGTTAAGGTTCCCTTGAAGCTTCCTTCCTCGTTATCGATGTTCAGGCGAAGTTCCGTCCTGGAAAAATAGTTTTCTCCAATACGAACCTCAAAGTTCTTATTGTCTGCATGGAATTCCGATAAGGGAAACCGGAAATAATGGACCTTGCCATGGGCCACATCCATTATTTGAATGAAAGCATGGGCATCACGACCGTCCTTTTGATAGGATACCCCTGGAATGATAGCCAGTGGTGCTTTCTGATCCAGGTCTATGCATTTGAAATACCAACCTTCAAAGTAATTCGTGCGGGTTTTATGTTTGCCCTGAAAAATTTCAGGATGAAAAATTCGTCGAAGTCGATACATTTTGTTCTCCTTCTCGTATGTTTAGAGGATGGCGATTGGAATCTAATTTACTTACTTCATGACTTAATTATACACTAAATTGACATAGTTAATCCTAAAAATAACCGGAGACACAATCCGATGTGCCTCCGGTTATAAGTTTCAACAGTTTTTATAATAGGTGGTTTTCGATGACCTGTACTGACGGGTCAAATTCTTCAATCTGTAGATAATATTCTGCTGCAGAAAGTAGCGCCTGCATGGGTGCCAGGCCGATGAGTTCAGTGCCGATGATGGCCACGCCATATCTTGCAGCTTCATTTCGCACCAGTTCGGTCACACGATGGAGTGGCGTTACAGTAAAATCTGTCATATTAATGGAAACCTGGGCGATGTTCCGCTCTTCAAGCATAACGCCCATGGCTTTAACACACTTCAGTCCGCCACCGGCTTCTCGTATAATTTTGCTTATTTTGGTGGCGATTTCAAGATTGCTGGTGCCCAAGTTGATGTTGTATGCCACAAGTGGAGGTCTGGCGGATACGCCAACGATGCCGCCTGTGGGGTGAATCCGTTGGCCGCCGAAGTCCGGAATCCAATCCGGATCTTTGACTTTTTCGGCCATGCCTTCAAACTGTCCCTTTCGCACTTGCGCCAGGTTAACCCGATGGGGTGCGGAGGCAGATTTTTCGTACAAGAAAACCGGCAGGTCCGCTTCTTTGGCAATGCGTGCCCCAACCCGCTTGGAAAGCTCGATGCATTCTTCCATGGTTGCTTCATTGATGGGTACAAACGGCATGACGTCCACGCAACCCATTCTGGGATGTTCTCCAGAATGCTTTGTCAAATCGATGAGTTCCACCGCTTTTTTTGCCAGCTTCACACTGGCTTCCTCGCAGCCTTCCAGACTCCCCATGTAGGTGATGACGGTCCGGTTGTGGCTGGGGTCGGATGTATATTGCAGCAATGTGCAACCCGGGGTCTGTCGGATCTGATCCACGCAGGCCTCGATGATTTCCTGGTTTTTACCTTCGCTGATGTTGGGAATGCTTTCAATAATCTTTGCCATTTTTTCCTCCATTGAATATATAAACTTAATATTTTTTTATACCTTTATGCGATTATAGGCTTTCACGGATGGCTTCCACTATCCGGTTGGCCAAGGTGATGCTTTCATTATATATACTTATGCCTGCTTCTTCAAAGTGTTTCGCCTGGTCCGGATCTTTGACTCCGGGTAGGTTGATGGAAACATTCAACCAGGCTCCTTTGACCGCCGTTTCCAGGCAGGATGCAGCAACACCCAGGTCACTTGCAGCATTGGAATTTGAGTGATTTACAAGTTTTGACACCAGTAATAGCCCTTCATAGGCTTGGCTCATGACCTCAAAGGGTACTTGGGTCGCCAGAAGGTTCGCCGCCCGAATTGCCTGGCTCCTTGCAGCCTTTTCTTCTTCGGTTTCTTTAGGCAATTTGTATGCTGCAAAAACCGTATTGTAGGCGTCAGTGTCCCGATCCACGGCCTCTGCCAAAGAATTGTACAGGGGGATTCCCGCTTCTTTAACCTTTTGGCACAGATCATGCTCCGTCAGGTATTTTTCCTTTGTCAAGGTCAGGTCTGTCACCATAAGCATTAGTGCTAGTCCTTGCGCGCCTGTAAGTGCGCTAACTGAACCGCCTCCCGGCGCCGGTGCATCGGACTTAAGCAAATCCAAATAGTTTTTTACTGTCATATCGATTAACTTCATTTTTTATTCCTCTCGTTCTTTGTCAAGTCAAATCGCCTATTGGCGATATCTACACCAGTATCCCAGCTTTGATGGTTTGGATGGCCAGATTGGAGCCAAACCGGTAGCAAAGCATTTCCATGTCCGGCGCATCCCAGATGACCAGGTCTGCCTTCTTTCCGGGCTCCAGGGTGCCAACTTGTTTTTCTCGGCCGATGGCGCAGGCGGCATTGATGGTGATCGCCGTCAGGATTTCTTCCGGTGTCATTTTGTATTTCAGGTATCCCAGATTCATAATGAACTGTAGGTTTAAAGATGGGCAGGATCCCGGATTAAAGTCAGAACCCATGGCAACAGGAATGCCAATCTCGATCATTTTTCGAACCGGCGCAAAGTTTTTGTCCAGATAAAAAGATGTACCCGGCAAAACCATAGCAATGACACCGCCTTCTGAAAGAGCTTCCAACCCGGCTTCTCCGATTGCAATCAGATGTTCCGCAGAAGTCACCTGCATTTCGCCGGCCATTTTAGAACCTCCCAGCTCAACGATTTCATCGGTATGAATTTTCATTCCGAAACCCAGACTCTTGGCGGTTTCAAGGTACTTGCGACTCTGGAGTACATCAAAGACCCCTTCTTCGCAAAAGACATCCACAAACTCCGCCAGCTCTTTTTCTTTCACTAGAGGGAGCAGCTCATTGCACAGGTATTCTATGTATTTAACCGGGTTTCCTTTAAATTCCGGGGGTACCGCGTGGGCACCCATAAACGTAGAGACAACATCCATGGGATGAGTGGCATCCAATTCTTTTAGGACTTCCAAGGTTTTTATTTCGTCCGACTCATTGAGTCCGTACCCGCTTTTGGCTTCGCAGGTGGTAACCCCCATGGCCAGCATTTCATCGAGAAACAGTTGGGATTTATCAACAAGTTCACGGTGGGTGGCTTTTCTCGTTTCACGAACGGTATCCAGTATACCCCCGCCTGCCTGCAAGATTTCCAGGTAGGACGCGCCTCGAAGTTTCAACGGAATTTCATGTTGCCGATACCCGCCGAACACCAGATGGGTATGTCCATCCACAAGACCAGGTGTCACCAGTCTTCCTTCTGCATCTATCACTGTGTCCGGGTCAATCTCCAGTTCCACGTCAATCTGCTGTGTTTCCGAACCGGAATAGATTGCACGGATGATCCCGTCCTCAATGAGGATGGCTGCACCGTGGAGGATCAGGTTTTCTCCCTGGGCTTTGCCGGAATGCTTGTGACTGCCCATTGGCGTCTGCAGCGTTCCAATATTTTTGATATATAAGGTACTCATGGTCCCTCCTGTTTGCGCCATTGCGCTGTCGGATTATTTACTTGTAGTATTTCTCAACTATTTCACTGACCAAATTCTCGTCAGCCAGGTATGGCAGAGTAATATGGCCCGCTCCTTGATAGTTTGCGTTGTATTTCATGGATGTTTCCAAAGCAGGTTCGTTGGTAGCCCAGTTTCTCCTGGCCACGCCGCCCATTACATCCCACATCATAGCTGATTTAAGAATCTGATCCACCCGAATGCTGCCGTCCAGCACCATGCCGAACCCGCCATTGATGGCTTTCCCCACTCCGACGCCGCCGCCATTGTGAATGGCACAAAGACTCATGCCACGTGCGGCATTTCCTGCAAAACATTGGATGGCCATGTCAGCCATGACATTGCTGCCGTCTTTGATATTGGCGGTTTCACGAAATGGTGAATCCGTACCGCTAACGTCGTGATGATCCCGACCCAGCATCACCGGACCAATCTTCCCATCCCGGATCATTTCATTGAATTTCAGGGCAATTTTTGTTCTGCCCTCAGCATCCTGATACAAAATTCGAGCTTGGGTACCCACCACAAGTTTATTCTTGCCTGCATCACGAATCCAAATCCAGTTATCCCTATCTTGGAACCTGCCATTGGGATCGATACAATCCATGGCTGCCTGATCGGTAGCGGCTAAGTCTTTGGGATCGCCGGACAGACAAACCCAGCGGAACGGGCCATATCCATAATCAAAGAGCAATGGTCCCATAATGTCTTCAACATAAGAAGGCCAGATAAATCCATCTTTTTCGTCGATGCCGTTCTTGGAAATCTCCTGAATCCCGGCGTCGTACATGGCTTTCATAAAGGAATTCCCATAATCAAAGAAATAGGTCCCACGTTTGGTCAAGGCGTCAATGGCTTCAAAATGGCGCCTGAGAGAATGATCCACCATCCTGCAAAACAGTTCCCGATCTTTGCTTAGCATCTCGGTACGCTTTTGGAAGGTCAATCCCACGGGACAATATCCTCCGTTATATGTATTGTGACAGGAAGTCTGGTCGCTGAGCAAGTCAATTTTGAAGTCCAATGCCACGGCAGCTTCTAGCAAATCCACGATATTTCCCCAATATGCAATGGAAATTCGCTCTTTAGCCTGGACTTTCTCACTTGCCAGCCGGAATACTTCAGCCAAATCGGTTAGGACCACATCAACCCATCCCTGGTTTTTTCTTGTCTCAATTCGGGACATATCCACTTCTGCAAAAATGCCTACAGCTCCGGCTATAGTGGCTGCTTTGGGTTGTGCCCCGCTCATACCTCCAAGACCAGAGGAAACAAATGTAACGCCACCCAAGTCTCCATGGGCAGGCACGCCAAGGAATTTTCGACCCGCATTTAGAATGGTATTAAACGTTCCATGAACGATTCCCTGGGGTCCGATATACATCCAGCCGCCTGCTGTCATTTGTCCGTAGTTGCCCACGCCCATTTCCTGGGCAATTTCAAAATCTGCGCTGTTATCAAACATGCCTACCATCATACCATTGGAAAGAATCACACGGGGTGCTTCCGGTTTAGATGGGAAAAGTCCCAGCGGGTGTCCGGACTCTAAGACCAACGTCTGGTCTTGAGTCAATTCCTCAAGATATTTCTTGATTAATCGGTATTGAAGCCAGTTTTGGCAAGGCTGCCCGGTTTCTCCGTAGGTAACCAACTCGTAAGGGTATAGGGCAATCTCAAAATCCAGGTTATTGTCCAGCATTACCTGCATGGCTTTGCCTTCCAGACAATTCCCCTTGTATTCTTCCACTGGTTTGCCATAGATACGACCTGCCGGGCGATAGCGATACCCATAAATTCGACCGTATGTTATTAACTCTTCCATAAATTCAGGCGCCAATGTCTCGTGCAACGCTTCCGGCACGTAGCGCAACGCGTTTTTTAAGGCAATCTTCGTCTGCGCCATTGATAAACGGAAGCCCCGATCCGGAGCTCTTCTCCGTCCAGGTTCAAATTCAGGATACTCTGGCAGCGTTTCATCCAGCTTAATCGTCATGGCCGCCCCAATTTTTTGGTTGGTAATCATTAGTGTAACCTTCCTGTCACGCTCTCGACAACTTCAACGAGTTCATTATTTTTGACCATGGCGTCAAATTTGACAAGCTCGTCATGCATCAACACATCCTGATCGATGGGTTCCACGGATTTTCGGATGTGGTCGTAAGCTGCTTGGTTAGCAGGAGAGAGTCCTGCTTCCCCACGGAGCCAAATGGCTTGGGAGGCTGCAAACAGCTCTATTCCAAGTACCTTTTGGGCATTGTCCAAAATCAAGGCTGCCGTTCTGGCCGCTGTGGTGCCCATGCTTACATGATCTTCCTGATTGCCCGACGAGGGGATGGAGTCCACTGAAGCGGGATGGGCATATATCTTGTTTTCGGAAACCATGGATGCCGCCGAATACTGAGTAATCATGAATCCAGAGCACACCCCGCCATGATTCGTGAGAAAAGGTGGTAGTCCCTGGTTTAGGTTGGGATTGATTAGACTTTCGGTACGTCGCTCAGAAATGTCAGCCAACTCTGCTACAGCGATTTTTAAATAATCGAAGGCAAGCGCCATGGGTTGTCCATGGAAATTGCCGCCGGAAATGACTTCGTCGTCATCCGGAAAAATGATGGGATTGTCGGTCACCGCATTGATTTCTCTGGAAACCATAGCCCATACGTGGTCAATGGCATCTCTGCTGGCTCCATGAACCTGTGGGATACACCGCAAAGAATATGCGTCTTGAACTTTTTTTGGGTTGGTATCCTTTGCATTCTCACTGTTTTCAAGGAGTCTTCTCAGGTTCTCTGCACACGCTATTTGTCCCAGCTGTCCCCTCAGTTCATGCACCTTCGGATCATAAGCCTTTTTGACCGCATGGAGCGCTTCGCCTGTCATGGCTGCTGCAATATCCGCCAACTTGGCAAGGTTTGCAGCATCCCATAAAACCATGATTCCAATGGCCGTCATAATCTGGGTACCATTAATCAGTGCAAGCCCCTCTTTGGCAGCAAGTGCAATGGTTGGAATTCCTGCAGCGTCCATGGCTTCTTTGCCCGTCATGATTACGCCCTTATACTCCGCCTTCCCTTCACCAAGCATAGGGAGCACCATATGAGAAAGTGGTGCTAAATCACCGCTGGCGCCAAGAGAGCCTTTCTCAGGAATCACCGGATGAACGCCCTTATTAAGCATATTGAGTAGTGTCTCTATGGTTTCCAGTTTGATGCCGGAGTTTCCCCGGGAAAGTGCGTTGCACCGAAGGAGCATCGCCGCCCTTACCACTTCTTTTGGAAGCGGATTACCCATGGCACAGGTATGACTTAGAATCAAGTTACGCTGCAGCGCAGCGGTTTCATCAACCGTAATCACCGTGTCTGAAAATTTACCAAAACCCGTGGTCAATCCATAGATTACTGTACCTTCCGATAATTTTCTGTCCACATAGGCTCTTGCTTTTTCCACCAGTACCTTGGCTTCGCTGGAAATTCTAACCTGTTCGTTGTTTCTTGCAACCCGGATTACTTCTGCCGGGGTAAGGTTTTTTCCGTCTATAATGATGCTCATGGTTCACTCCTGTTTGCATATTTATACATAGTAAATGCATAATTATTTATATTGCGTTAACCAATTTCTAGCTTCATTATAGCCACTATTGTAAATGATTTCAATGCTTTTCTTCGCCACTTTTACGATTTGTCGCTTTACCATGCTATCGCTTTAATATGTATATTTATTAATGCGCCCAGCCGATAAAAAAATACCGGTGCTAACCGGCATTTTATATCTATTCTCCTTTTATGTAAATCTGCTCTGCTTCAGCGCTTTCGCCTTTGATTTCATGAATTAAAAAATCACTATACCCCTTGACCATAATGAAAATGATTTTACCGGAATAGGTGTCACCGGCATGAAAGTCATACCCTTGTGGTAGTTCACCGATTTCCCAGGTTGTTTCCAAGTTCTGATAGACTGTGTCTCCAACTTGTATGGTCCCGCCTGTGAGTGATACGATCTCAAAGGGAATGGCCACATCTGTGATGCCGAAATTACTTTGTGGGAAGTTTTCTGGATAAGTTGCGCTGTATTCTGCCATGCAAAATTCCAGTTTGTCGTTTTGTAGTTGTCCTATTATGTTACCGGTTCCTGACAAGTTATATTCTGAGATGGCTGCCATCACAGTCTCTTGGTCACGGATGATTGCCTCAATCCTATATTTCATTGGGTGTGGCGCATTGTCTTTCTCTGCAATCTTATGACTGTCAATCCAAGTTCCTACAGCAATGCTTTGTTTTGGTTGTATCTTATCTGACTGCTGGCACCCAACCGCTAGCGCTCCAAACAGCATAATTGTTATGAGGGCTGCTATCAAGGCTTGTTTTGTTTTTAGTTCCGATGAAAAAGGCTTTCTTTTTTTTGTTCTCATTCTGTCACTCACCTCCGTCTAAGGAAACGCATACCAATTTGCCGCCACAACGGCATCGATACTTGTTTGTCTCTTCCGATATGGGAGATTTACGTTGCCTGTAAATCCTTTGCCCACAAAGGTTGCATTCGATCATATATCGGTAATTTTTCAAACCCCTTGGATCTTCAATGCCCAGTTTCTCATAGGAACTAGTTCGTTCCAGTCTGTATCCATATGCTTTCTCCATCTTTAGACAGTTTTTTTTCCAAGTAATCCCATGATTCATGCTCCCTGGGCAGCTATGTAATATTTCATGGGCTATGATCTCTTTGATTGCTTGTGCCTCCGCGTCTAATAAGACTCTACTTATTTCTATTTGGTAGGTACAATGAACAAACCCCTTCACTTTTTTACATCCTCCAAAACGAGCTTTCGTCCTTTTGTTGATATGAAGAGAAGGGGAAATGTGCCTTGAAACCGGAATGCCTAAAGCCGTAGCTTCTTCTATGACCTGCTGCAAGAGTTGATTTAGTTTGCTTTCTGTCCATGGTTTCACGTGAAACATCCTGCCATTGTCTTTGTATTTCAAGGATTATAGCGTTTTGAGAAGCTCAATCAGCCGCTCAAGCTCTTCCCTGCTATAGTATTCGATTTCAATACGGCCCTTTTTACCAGCCATGTTAATTTTGACTTTTGTGCCAAGGATTTCCTTCAGTTCCCGCTCCAGCTGAAGCGTATTGGCATCTCGTTCCGCATGCTTATGGGTCTGGGTCTTAGTGCCTTGCTTTTTTTGAACCATTGCTTCAACAGCTCTGACCGAAAGTCCCTCGTTTGCTATCTTCTGGGCCACCGCCAGCTGAACTTTTAGGTCGGGCATGGACAAAAGTGCCCTTCCGTGACCCGGTGTCAATGTTCCCTGGCTCAGCATGTCTTTGATTTCCGTTGGAAGCTTAAGTAATCTCAAGGAATTTGTAATATATGGTCTGCTTTTCCCAACGCTTTTGGACACCTGTTCCTGGGTCAAGCCGAAGGCATCAATCATTCTGTTCAGGCCTTCCGCTTCTTCAATTGGGTTTAAGTCCTCACGTTGCATGTTCTCAATGATTGCAATTAGTGCGTTTTCTTCTTCTGAAAGCTCGCGAAGCAGGCAAGGCACGGCTTTTAACCCTGCCAATCTGGCAGCGCGCCATCTTCTTTCACCTGCCACCAATTCAAACCCATTGTCTACGGATCGTACAATCAGTGGCTGGATGACTCCATGCTCCTGAATGGAATCCGCCAACTCCTGCAATCTGTCTGCATCGAATAGCTTTCTGGGTTGGTTTCGGTTTGGCTTGATTTCATTAATGTCTATGTAGCTGACACCGTCTTTTGAAGGACCACTTTCCGGCTCAATGGCGGGGATCTCAGTGTCTATGATCAGGGCTTCCAGACCTCGTCCTAATCCTCTGCCTTTTGTGTTGGCCATTATTTACCCTCCTCCAGTTCAAGAAATTCCTGTGCAAACTCTCTATATGCCTCAGCTCCTGTGGATTTCGGGTCGTATTCTCCAATGGTCATGCCATAACTTGGTGCTTCAGCCAGTCTTACATTCCTTGGAATCACAGTCGTATATACTTTTTCTTTGAAGTATTTTTTTACTTCTTCCACGACTTGAATGGATAGATTGGTTCTACCATCAAACATACTAAGGATAACTCCCTGTATTGTGATTCCCGGATTTAAGTTCTTCTTAACAATTTCTATGGTACTCATCAGTTGACTAACTCCTTCCAACGCATAGAACTCGCACTGAATCGGAACTAGTACCGCATCTACCGCCGTTAAAGAATTAATGGTTAGAAGTCCAAGAGACGGGGGGCAGTCTATAAAGATATAATCGTAGTCTTCTCGAATGTTTTCTATGGCTTTTTTAAGGATTTTCTCTCTGCCGACGATTTGTACCAATTCAATCTCAGCACCAGCCAGTTGAGCGTTTGCTGGAATGATGTCCAGATTTTCCACGCCTGTTCTCATAATGGTATCCCGGGTGTTAATGTCTTCTTCCGTCAACAGTTCGTAAGTGGAGTGTTGCAGGTCTTTCTTTGAGATCCCAAGTCCACTTGTGGTGTTTCCCTGGGGATCGATGTCGATTACCAGCACCTTTTTCCCCATCTGCGCCAGACAAGCTGCCAGATTTATGTTGGTGGTCGTTTTTCCAACGCCACCTTTCTGATTAAAAATCGCGATTGCTTTTCCCAAGTTCGTGCCTCCTTCATAAGGTTGATTTATGTCTTTTGATTATATAATATTCCCCAATAATATGCCACACGTTTTAAAACAAAAAGAATGTTTCACGTGAAACATTCTCTACATATGTACTATCCGATGTGCTGGCGCTGTCTTTAGTGTATGTGCCAACCTCTATTTAATTGGCTCTTTTGCCGGAGTTCCAGCCTTTCTGGGATATTGGGATGAAGTTTTTTTCTCTTTATAGATATAGATCATGGTATGATCCGTAGCAAAGGAATCCGGCCGTGGCAAGTCTACGCGCTCCAACCTTCCCCCCAGCAACTGGATTGCATTCATCGCTCCATCGACTTCGGCATTGCAATTTGGTCCTTTGTAGGAAATGAATGTCCCTCCTACTTTTACGAATGGTAAGCAAAGTTCCGACAAAGTTGACAAGTTCGCTACGGCTCTGGAAACGCATAGATCAAATTGCTCTCTATATTTTGGCAGTCTGGCCAAATCTTCCGCCCTGCCGTGGACGACTTCAATATTTCTCAATCCTATATTGTCAGCCATTTCCCGAACTATTTTTAATCTTTTCTGAAGGGAGTCCAGTAATACGAATTTTTTCTCCGGGAAAAAAATGGCCAATGGAATCCCTGGGAATCCACCACCTGTTCCAACATCAAGAACTGTTCGTGCTTGCAACACTTCTTTTGAATCGGCACAAAGCAACGAATCTACATAGTGCTTATGAATGAAGTCGTCAGGATTGGTAATTGCTGTAAGGTTTACCTTATTATTCCATTCCAATATGGCGTCCCTATAGGCGACGAGCTTAGGAATTGCCAAATCAATTTCCTGATTTGAAAACCCTTTGGTCTTAAGAAACGATTCAAGGTTCATCATGCCTTGGCCTCCCGTCGCTGTTTTTCCAAATAAATCATCAGTACATTGATATCTGCCGGAGAAACACCGGAAATCCTAGATGCTTGACCCATGGAGATTGGTTTGATTTCTGTAAGCTTTTGCTTTGATTCCAACCGCAATCCGTCAATCCCAAAATAATCCAAGTTTTCATCCAATCGTTTGGTTTCGAGTTTTTTAAAGCGCGCAATTTGAATCAGCTGTTTGTCAATGTAACCTTGGTATTTAATCTGTACTTCCAGTTGTGCTGTGGTATGTTCAGGCAATTCCGGACGTTCCGGATCCAACGGTGCCAAATTCTCATACGTCAGATGCGGTCTTCTGACCAACTCTTCCAACGTGACCTTATTGTTTAATGGCGCGTTGCCCAATTTTTCCAGATGTGCATTGGCTTTGGAAGGCAAAATCCAAGTGTTTGCTAGCCGTACTCGCTCTGCTTCCACTTGTTTTAGCTTAAGCAACAGTCTTTGGTATCTTTCTTCCGAGGCTAACCCGAGTCTATATGCTTTTTCGGTTAGTCGTATATCCGCGTTATCTTGTCGTAGCAAAAGTCGGTATTCCGCTCGAGAGGTCATAATTCTATACGGTTCATTGGTGCCTTTTGTAATTAGATCATCCAGCAGGACGCCAATATATGCCTCACTGCGGTCTAGAATAAAGGGCTCCTTACCATCAATTTTTAATGAAGCATTGATTCCGGCCATCAAGCCTTGGGCTGCTGCTTCTTCATATCCGGAACTACCATTGAACTGTCCGGCACAGAAAAGGTTTTCGACGGTTCGATTCTCCAGGCTCAACTTTAGGTTCAACGGATTGATGCAGTCATATTCGATAGCATAGGCCGGTCTGACAATCTTAATGTTTTCTAATCCGACGATGGAACTATATAAAGCATGTTGTATGTCTTCCGGCATGCTGGTGGACATATTCTGTATGTACATCTCGTCGGTATCGCCACCTTCCGGTTCGATAAACAGCTGATGTCTTTTTTTGTCCGAAAACCGGTTGACTTTGTCTTCTATGGATGGGCAGTATCTTGGCCCGACCCCCTCAATCAAACCACCATACAGTGCCGATTTTTCTAGGTTTGACATAATAATCTGATGTGTTGTTTCGTTGGTGTATGTGAGCCAGCAAGAGACTTGTTCTTTTTCCAGATGGTCATTCATAAAGGAAAACGGTGTAACCTTTACGTCTCCTTTCTGTTCTTGCATTTTGCTATAATCCAAAGAACTTCCCATGCACCGAGCCGGCGTTCCGGTTTTAAATCTTCGTAGCGGTAGCCCAAGTTCTTTCAGGTTGTCAGCCAATGGCACAGAAGCGGATAACCCGTTGGGTCCTCCTTCATAGGTGACATCTCCAATGAAGACCTTTCCACTCAGGTAGGTTCCCGTGGCAAGAATCACAATCTTTGTATCATAAATTGCATTTGTACGAGTCCGAATGCCGCCAATCTTGCCATCCTCTAATATTAATTCCGTTACTTCCCCTTGTCTAAGGTCCAAATTGGGGCTCGATTCCAGCGTTTTTTTCATTTCTGTGTGATATTTGTGCTTATCTGCCTGCGCTCTAAGGGAATGAACCGCTGGTCCCTTGGCTGTATTTAGAATTTTGCTTTGAAGAAATGATTTGTCAATATTCAAACCCATCTCTCCACCTAGGGCATCTATTTCTCTGACTAGCTGGCCTTTTCCGGTTCCGCCAATGGATGGGTTGCATGGCATCATGGCTACCGATTCCAGGTTTAATGCAATGATCAATGTTTTTTTGCCAAGCCGTGCAGAAGCAAGAGCCGCCTCGCAACCTGCGTGGCCGGCTCCTACAACAATTACATCATAGGTTCCCATTTGGTATGTCTTGCTTTTCATTTTTTACTTTCCTAAACAGAAGCGTGCAAACACTTCACTGATAATGTCATCGGAAACAGTTTCTCCGATGATTTCTCCTAACAAATCAAAGCCTCGCCGCACATCCACCTCAATCAATTCCAGTGGTTCCGAGTCTTTAGTCATGGCTACGGCATCCTCAACCGCCCGACCTGCTTCTCGTAGCAGATTCTCCTGGCGGGCATTGGTAATCATCAGGCTTTCACTCTGGCTAACTTTTCCACCATAAACCAGCTGCTGTATTTCTTCTTCAATTTTTTCAAGACCCACATCGGATACCATGGAAGTTTCAATCATCTTAGCATCAGGCAGGTACTGTTGAATTTCATCTAACGTCGCCTTAGCGCCCAAATCAATTTTATTTGCCAATAAAATGGTGGGTTTGTTTCCAATGTGTTCAATAATATATTTATCCTCTTCTGATAGTTCTTCGCTGACATCCAGCATCATCAAAATCAAGTCCGCTTGTCCAAAAGATTCCTTGCTTCTGGCTATACCGATTTGTTCTATGGTGTCGTTGGTTTCCCGGATACCGGCGGTATCCGTCAAGCGAATCGGAATCCCTTTCAAGCTGATGGTTTCCTGGATGGTGTCTCTGGTTGTTCCCGGAATTTCAGTTACAATCGCCCGAGTTTCCCGCATTAATGCATTCATCAAGGAGGACTTTCCAACATTAGGTTTTCCGATGATTACCACATTAAGACCTTCTTGCAAAATTCTACCCGTGTCGGCTGTAAGCCTTAATCTGTCTATCTCACCGCCTATTTGCGATAAACTGTTTAACATGTTCTCATATACGATTTCTTCGATGTCTTCATCGGGATAATCAATGTTGACCGTCATATTAACCAGAAGATCTAGCAATTGACTCCGCAACTTGGAAATCTCTGTGGAGAGCTTCCCTTCCAACTGTCCCATTGCAACCTCAAAGCTCTTTGTGGTTTTGGCGCGGATCATGTCGATGACGGCTTCCGCCTGGGAAAGGTCCAGTCGTCCATTGAGAAACGCTCTTTTTGTAAACTCTCCTGCTTCCGCCAATCGTGCGCCCAGGTGAAGGGTAAGGCTCAAAGTTTTGCGTAGAGCGATGACACTTCCATGACAATATATTTCTGCGACATCTTGCCGGGTATAAGTTGCCGGCGCTTTCATAAACACTGCCAGAACTTCGTCCACCATTTCTCCGGTTTCCGGATTTACGATTTTGCCGTAACGCAAGATGCGGTTTTTAGCTTTCATCTCCTGGGTATGAGCCATGGGATCCTTAAGGACATCCTGCTGTGCAGTATTTGGCGTATCATAAGCAGGCACAAATATCTGATTGAGAATTTGTGCAGTCAATTCTCCACTGATTCTGACAATGCCGATTCCTCCCTCGCCGTAGGCGGTGGAGATAGCTGCAATGGTTTCGTTCATAGGTTTTTATCCTTTTCTAATTGGTTAAAAATAGCCCGTGTCAAACACGGGCTAAAATCGTAGGTCTATTTCAGTTCAATGATGACCCTTCTGTATGGCTCCTCTCCTTCACTTCTGGTTTTCACCTTCGGATTGTCCTGAAGCGTAGCGTGTATGACCATTCTTTCATAGGGGTTCATGGGTTCAAGTCTGACTGTTCTTCTAGTCTTAATGACCTTTCCTGCCAGACGGTCTGCCAACTGTTCCAGGGTGTTTTCTCTTTTCACTCTGTAATTTTCGGCATCCACCACCACTCTGATGTACTTGTCTTTTTCTTTATTTACTACCAAGCTGGTTAAATACTGAATCGCATCCAACGTCTGTCCGCGCTTGCCGATGATTGTTCCGGAATCACTTCCCTCAATACTGATAAAAAGGGTTTCATCATTGGCTTCCGCTTTGATGGTAAGCTCAAGATCCATCTTTTGAGTGGTCTCTCGAAGAAAGTCCAACGCGGGATGGCTTTCAAGAGCAACTAAATTGTCTGGCCTGGTTACTGAGCTGACCCGCTTTGTTCTGACAATAGGCGCATCGCCCTCTTGTCTCTGGCCTGATTCAGTCCTTGGCCTTGGGGCTCTTGCTTCTCTAGGCTCTTTGTATTCTCTTGTCTCGCGGGCTCCTCTGTTGTCACTAGGCTCCCTCTCTTCGTCATTGTTATCTTGTTTGTATTCTTGCTTTTGCGATGTATATTCTGTTCTCATCGCAGGCGCTTCTTCTTTAGTCTTGGTTTGAGCAGATTTCATTGTGACACGTACTTTTGCTAATTTGGCTCCCAGTCCCAAGAATCCTTTTGAAGGTTCCTCCAGGACTTGTATCTCCACCTGATCAACGGTGCAGTTTAAATCTTTGAGTGCCAGTTTGACTGCTTCGTCAACGTCCTGACCCCACTTTTCTGAAAATTCCATACTATTTCTTTCCTCCTTCTTTCTTCAGGTTAGCCCTGTATTTTCCGAGGTAAAGGTTGAAAAATATTTGAATGAACTGTCCAAAGAACCAGTAAAGTGAAAGACCGGCGGCAAACGAACGACCCATCAGGACAATCATTAAAGGAAAGACGTATTTCATCATCTTCATCATCCCGTCCATACCTGCTTGTGTCGGTGCATTTTTATTGTTTGTAGTCAGGAATGATAAGTATGTAGCGATACCTGCCAGAATTGGCAAAATCCACTTGTCGGGTTGGCTCAAATCCATCATCCACAGAAAACTTTCGTGGACAGCAAAGAGCATATCCGATTCCATGTAAAGCAGCGGCTGACGCAATAAAGCAAAAACACCGAAAATAATCGGCATCTGAATTAGCATCGGCAAGCAACCTGCTGCCGGATTGAATTTTTCTTCTTTGTAGAACTCCTGCATTTTGATGTTCAGCGTTTGCTTATCGTTAGCATACTTTTGCTGAATGGCTTTCATTTTTGGAGAAAGCTGACTCATTTTTGCAGTGGATTTAATCTGCTTGGCATAAAGGGGAAAGAGCAACAATTTCACCAACAAGGTGAAAATAATAATTGCTATGCCGTAGTTGCCAACCAAGCCATAGATTAAGCTCAATACCCAGCCGATTGGTTGTGCAATAGCACCAATAATCGCATTCATGAAATTCCTCCGATTTTTACTATTCTCAGATCAATGGCTACTTCAGTGGGTCATACCCACCGGGATTCCAAGGATGGCATCTGAGAATTCGTCTAATTCCTAAGTAACTACCCTTAAAAAATCCGTACTTGTCCAAGGCTTGGATAAAGTAGGATGAGCAGGTGGGGTAGAACCTGCATGTGGGCGGGAACAAGGGAGAAATGATTTTCTGATAACCCTTGATGATGATAATCATAACGGTTCTCATTTTTTCACCTTTTTGATGGCGGCTTCAATAGATTTTTTCACATCCGCACATTTCCTGTTTAATATGGTATTCCTGGCGATGAAAATATAGTCGTATCCATCAGGCAGTTTTACCTGACTGGTTCGAATACTTTCTTTCATCAACCTCCGCGCCCGGTTTCGCTCAACACTGTTGCCGACTTTTTTACTTGCCAAAAAAGCTGTTCTGCTATAGGGCAAGTCATTCTTCCGATAGAAAAGCACAATATAGCGCTCGCCTAAAGATTTACCTTTGTTGTAGATTGCGGAAAAGTCCGTTCGTTTCCGCAGCACATTTTGTTTCAGCATTGCTGCTTCCTTACTAAGCTGTCAGGGATTTTCTCCCTCTCAGTCTTCTTCTTTTCAAAACGTTTCTACCGTTTTTGGTCGCCATTCTTTTTCTGAAGCCATGTTCGACTTTTCTTTGTCGTTTTTTTGGCTGATAGGTCTGTTTCATTGTTTCACCTCCTTACACATATGCTTAGTTATTATATAGCCGAGGGCTTATGATGTCAACGATTTTGTCTTTTGAGCCGCGATGTTTTTTCTAAAATTCTATATGTTGTGGGTCTGTGAATTCTGTGCACAATTTTATCCACCGCTTGTGGATAACTAGAATTTTCGTTGCGTGAAAAATAAAAAAATTTACCCCTTGCCTGTGGATAACTTTTTATGTATGATGGTTCTACTACAGAAAGAAATAGGGGAATCGACATGAAGACTTTAAACGAGAATTGGACAGATACGCTGGAATTACTAAAGCCAGAACTGACACAGATCAGTTTTGACACTTGGTTTTCTCCACTCCAACCAAAAAGACTGGATGAAACCCAAAATGTCCTATATATAGAGTGTAATGAGGGCTTCATTGCACAGGTTCTACATGATCGTTATGTCCCTCTACTGGAAACCGCTGTTCGTACCATCTTTAAGAGTCCGTATCGGGTTGAATTTCTCGTCAAAGATCCCGATGCAGCGGATTCTTCAGAATCTGCCAAAAATATTGATAAAGGAATTTTTGTCAACGAGTTTTACTTTAATCCCCGTTACAACTTTGAAAATTTTGTGGTTGGAAGCAATAATCAATATGCCCATGCGGTAGCCCTTGCAGTCGCAGAAACCCCTTCCAAACTATATAATCCACTTTTTATTTATGGAGGATCCGGCTTAGGTAAAACCCATTTGATGCACGCCATTGGACATTATGTTCTGGAACATCACAAAAAACTAAAAATCTTATATGTCTCATCCGAGATGTTCACAAACGAACTGATTACTGCACTTAAAGAGAAACGAAATGTCAACACCTTCAAAAAGAAGTACCGTAATGTTGATATTCTTCTTATTGACGATATTCAGTTCATCGAAAACAAAGAAGCTACCCAGGAAGAATTCTTTCATACCTTTAACAGCCTTTATGATTTAAATAAACAAATCATTATTTCCAGCGACCGGCATCCAAACAAACTAACCAACCTGGACGAGCGTCTCCGCTCCCGTTTTGCCTGGAATATTGTTGCGGACATCCAACCGCCGGATTATGAAACACGAGTTGCCATACTGATGAAAAAGGCAGAGCTTGAGAATATTGAAATTACTGATTCTGTTCTTCAGGTTATTAATCTGATTGCTGAAAAAATAAGGTATAATGTTCGGGAACTGGAAGGTGCTTTTTCTCGCATTATCAGTTTTTCAATTGTCTTGAATAAGCCCATCACGGTATCTTTCGCCAAAGAAAAGCTAACTGAAATATTTTCATCCAGCGATTTAAATATCACAGTTGAAACTATCAAACGTTCAGTATGCAAATACTACAATATTTCAATTAAAGAAATGGAATCTGCCAAAAAAACCCGGGCCCTTGCTTTTCCAAGACAGGTTGCCATGTTTCTTTGCAGAGAAATGACGAATCATTCTCTTCCTAAAATTGGAGAATCTTTTGGTGGACGGGATCACACCACAGTATTACATGCCCATGATAAAATTGGAAAAGATATTATTTCAAACGAAAATGTCCGAAAAGAATTAGATGATTTAATATCTATTTTGAATGAAAAATAAAAACACAAATATATAAACAAAGTTGTCAACATTTCATACATAAGTAAATCGTCAGTTGTCCACAAGAGAACTTGTATAAATAGTAATGAAATTTCAACATAATATGCCATTATACACAAATCCACAGGCCCTATTACTACTACTACTAAATATAATATAATAAGAAAAAAGACGGAGGTGCAGAAAATGAAATTTTCCTGTAATCAACAAATTCTATCAAAGGCATTAAATACAGTTTCCAAAGCTGTTACCATCAGAACAACAATTCCTATTTTAAAAGGAATTCTATTGAAAGCCACAGAAGACGGAAAACTAATTCTTGCAGCATCCGATTTAGATTTGAGTATAGAAAAGAACATTGATGTAAATGTTGAAAAAGAAGGATCTGTCGTGGTCCTGGCAAAATTATTCGGGGATATCATAAAAAAACTTCCAAATGAAGAAATATTTTTTGAACTTCAAGAAAACGGCAATGTAATGATCAAAACAAGCCAGTCTGAATTCAGGATTATTGGGTTGCCTGCTGAAGAGTTCCCAAACATCGGAGAAGTTGAGGATGTTACCAACCAACTAGCATTCAATAAAGACATTTTCAAGGAAATGATAAGAAAAACAGCTTTTTGTGCAAGCATTGATGAGTCAAAAGGTGTCATAGTTGGTGTTTTAATGGAATTAGAAGAAAGAAAAGTGAATATGGTTGCGCTGGATGGTTTTAGAATGGCCGTAACCAGAGAAAATATGATAAATAAAGAAGAAGGAAAAGTAATCATACCGGCAAAAATTCTCAATGAAATATATAAAATTTTATCAGAGAATGAAAAAGAAGAAGAAGTAAATATTGTAATAAGCAATAAAAAGGCAGTCATACTGCTAGAAAGAACAAAAATAGTAATAAGACTTCTGGAAGGCGAGTTTATTAAATATAAAGATATTATTCCAAAAGAAAATCCAATTAAAATTATAGTTTCGCGAGATGAAATGGTTGAAGCTATTGAAAGAGCCTCCTTGCTAGCCAAAGAAGGAAAAAACAATCTCATAAAATGTAAAGTAGAAGAAAATTTATTTACTATTACATCCAGATCCGATGAAGGAACAGTAAAAGAAGAAATAATAGTTGAAAAAGAAGGGGATAATATAGAAATTGGATTCAACTCCAAATATTTAATTGAAGCTCTTCGCGCCATTGATGATGATAAAGTAATTTTGGAATTTAAAACCGGAACAACGCCATGTCTACTTAAACCTATTTCAGGGCAACAATATGAATATTTAATTTTACCGGTTAGAATTTCAACAAACTAAATAGATGCATATAAAAAAGATAAAAATAGAAAATTTCAGAAACTATCATGAAGAAGAAGTTCAATTTCATGAGAAGGTCAACTTGATTGTTGGAGATAACGCCCAGGGAAAAACCAATTTATTGGAAAGTATTTACGTTTCATCCCTGGGACGTTCTTTTAGAACCACAAAAGAGAAGGAAATGATTCGTTTTAATCAACCTTTTACAAGAATTTTGGCCACATATATTACAGAAGATCAAGAAAAAAAAGTAGATATTGGATTTAGCAAAGAAGGAAAAAAAGAAATCAAAGTAAACAACATTAAAGTGGAAAAAATGACAGAAATGTTAAACCACTTTTATGTTGTTGTTTTTTCGCCGGACGATTTAAAAATTATAAAAGAAGAGCCAGAAAAAAGAAGAAATTTCATTGATAGAGAACTCTGTAAAATGAGAATATCCTATTTAAATAATTTAGTACAATACAAAAAAGTTTTAATGCAACGCAATGCTCTTTTAAAAAGCGATAAAAAAGACAGACAATCCATGCAGGTTTGGGATGATGCACTTTCACAATATGGTGCTAAAGTTATACTGCAAAGAAAAACCTTTGTAGAAGAAATTAATATTATAAGCAAGGAAATACATCAAAAAATTACCCAAGGTAAAGAAATTTTGGAAATAAAATATCAACCCAGCATAAAACCGGAAGACGTGGATGAAGGAAATGTAGAAAAACTAGTACAAAAGATGCAGCAAAAACTAGCGGATTCTTATAACAGTGATATTTATGCAGGAAATACCGGAATAGGTCCACATAAAGACGATTTATTAATACTCATAAACGGTATCGCTGCCAGACAATATGGATCCCAAGGACAACAGCGAACTGCAGCCCTTTCCATGAAATTGGCGGAGATAAATTTAATAGAAAAAGAGAAGGGTGAAAAGCCTATTTTACTCTTAGATGATGTATTAAGTGAACTGGACGGAGATCGCCAAAAATACCTAATAGAAGCACTGTCAGAATCCCAACTTTTTATAACCGCAGCAGAGCTGAATCCTCAATTGGAAGAGGCACTTCCAGAAGGGAATTCATATATAGTAAACGACGGAAAAATCAACAGGAAATAAATGGAAAAAACCATAGTAGGTATTCAAAAAAAACCAACCACTTAAAAGGGGCAAAACGCCCCAAAGAGCACAGTAAAAATAAAAATATTAAAATTAGACCAAAACAACCAGTATCACATTGTGTAACTGGTTTTTTTGTATTATAATGTACTAGTATTTTATAACGAAGAGGTGAGTGATTTAATGGCAGCAGATACAAAGCAACAGAAGTACGATGCGGAGCAAATACAAGTCTTAGAAGGCCTTGAACCAGTGCGAAAAAGACCGGGTATGTATATCGGTAGCACGGGCGAAAAAGGTCTTCATCATTTGGTATACGAAATCGTAGATAACAGCATCGACGAAGCCCTCGCAGGCTTCTGCAAAAACGTCCTGGTAACCATTCAGGAGGACAACTCCATTATGGTCGAAGACGATGGTCGTGGGATGCCCGTAGACCTTCACCCCAAACTTAAAATTCCTGCAGTGGAAGTCATCCATACCGTACTACATGCCGGCGGAAAATTTGGTGGCGGCGGATACAAAGTATCCGGTGGACTTCATGGTGTCGGCGCATCGGTTGTCAACGCACTTTCCACAATGATGATTGTAGAAATCAAGCGAAACGGCAAAGTGTATATGCAGAAATATTCCAAGGGAAAGACCATCACCAAATTGGAAGAAATCGGCACGTCCAAACACACCGGTTCCAAAACCACTTTCTGGCCGGATCCTGATATTTTTGAAGAAATGGAATTTGATTTCCTGACTTTGGAATATCGACTTCGTGAAATGGCATTTTTAAACAAAGGCATCCGTATCGTCCTGACTGACCAACGAAAGAACCTGGAGAGGAAGGAAGAATTCCACTATGAAGGCGGAATCAAAGAATACGTAAAATACCAAAACCAAAGCAAAGAACCCATCCATCCGGATATCGTTTACTTTGAAGCCAAAGGAAAAGACCGGACCGGTGTGGGCGACATGGAAGTAGAAGTGGCCTTGCAGTATACCGACCGGTACACGGAAGTCATCCTTTCTTATGCAAATAACATCAATACCACCGATGGTGGTTTCCATATGGTTGGATTCAAAACCGCATTGACGCGGGCATTCAACGATTATGCCCGGAAGAATAAATTCCTCAAAGACAACGACGAAGCGCTGACCGGAGAAGACGTCCGGGAAGGTCTGACCGCAGTCATTTCCGTGAAGCTGAGCAACCCGCAGTTTGAAGGCCAAACAAAAGCCAAACTGGGCAACAGCGAAATGAGAGGTTTTGTTGAAACCGCGACAAACGACAACTTAACCGCATTTCTGCAGGAAAACCCCAACCAGGCCAAGAGCATGATAGCAAAATGTCTCCAGGCTGCAAGGGCAAGAGAAGCTGCACGAAAAGCCAGAGAAATCACACGTAAGAACAGTCTTTTGGACGGACTTTCTCTGCCTGGAAAACTGGCGGACTGTTCCGAAAAAGATCCAGCGCTATCAGAAATCTTCCTGGTAGAAGGAGATTCCGC
Organism: Anaerovoracaceae bacterium; assembly: GCA_041752735.1. Classification (GTDB taxonomy): domain Bacteria; phylum Bacillota; class Clostridia; order Peptostreptococcales; family Anaerovoracaceae; genus UBA1422. Next base: position 44,733 of record JBGSVW010000020.1, read on the forward strand.
GGGAGGCAGTGCAAAGCAAGGCAGAGACCGTGCAAGACAAGCCGTTCTTCCACTTAGGGGCAAAATCCTCAATGTGGAAAAAGCCAGATTGGACCGAATCCTTAATTCCGAAGAAATCAAAAACATGATTACAGCCTTTGGCTGCAATATTGCTCAGGATTTTGACATCAATAAGCTTAGATACCACAAAATCATCATCATGACCGATGCCGACGTGGATGGCGCTCATATCAGAACCCTGCTCTTGACGTTCTTCTATCGCTATATGTCCCCGCTGATTGAAGGCGGATTCGTGTATGCTGCGCAACCCCCCCTGTTCCAAACAAAAAAAGGCAAAGAGGTGCATTACACCTACTCCGAGAGGGAGCAGGAAAAACTTATGGCGGAGCTGAGCGCAGACGGAAGCAGTAGCAAAGTGGACATCCAGCGGTACAAAGGCCTTGGAGAAATGGACTTCCAGCAGCTCTGGGAAACCACCATGGACTATAAACATCGCACACTAATCCAGATTACCCTGGAGGATGTGGCCGCGGCCGACGACATTTTCACCACCCTCATGGGTGACAAAGTACCGCCCCGAAAGAAATTCATTGAAGACAACGCAAAATACGTTCAGAACTTAGACGTGTAGAGAGGAGGGATTTCATATGGCAGAGATTACATTATTGGAAGATCACAAACTAATACAACATGAAATTCATACCGAAATGAAGAAATCCTACATCGACTATGCTATGAGCGTTATTGTAGGCCGGGCACTCCCCGATGTACGAGATGGTCTAAAGCCGGTACACCGAAGGATTCTTTACGGTATGAGCGAACTGGGGGTCACCCCGGACAAACCCCACAAAAAATCAGCGCGTATCGTCGGTGAAGTTATGGGTAAATTCCATCCCCATGGAGACTCATCGATTTACGATGCCATGGTACGAATGGCCCAGGACTTTTCCACCCGTTATATGCTGGTGGATGGACACGGAAACTTCGGTTCCGTCGATGGAGACGGCGCTGCAGCCATGCGATATACAGAAGCCCGTATGTCTTCATTTTCCCTGCAGATGCTCCGGGACATCGACAAAGATACTGTGGATTTCGTTCCAAACTTTGACGAAGAAGAACAGGAACCTGTCGTTCTCCCCGCCAGATACCCCAATCTTTTGGTCAACGGCTCCAACGGCATCGCTGTTGGTATGGCCACCTCCATTCCACCCCATAATCTGGGAGAAATCATCGATGCGACCATCAAGATGATTGACGACCCTGAGTGCACCATTGATGACTTAATCAAGATTGTCAAGGCACCCGACTTTCCCACCGGTGGTATTATCATGGGGAAAGGTGGTGCCAAAGAAGCCTACCGTACCGGTCAGGGCAGAGTCGTGGTTCGTGCCAAGGTAGAAATCGAAGAAACCAACAAGGGCCGAACCCAAATCATCATCACAGAGATTCCTTTCCAAGTGAATAAGTCCAGACTCATCGAAAAAATCGCTGAACTGGTCAAAGACAAGCGAATTGAAGGAATTTCATACATCCGTGACGAATCAAACCGGAACGGCATGCGTGTTGTCATCGAAATGAAAAAAGATGCCAATCCGCAGATTACACTGAATCGGTTGTACAAACATACCCAACTGCAGGACAGCTACAGCATGATTATGATCGCCCTGGTGGATGGTCAACCCAAGCAGCTGACTCTTTATCAAATTCTACACGAATACTTAAAACATCAGAAAAACGTGGTAACCAGAAGAACAGTCTTTGATTTGGCCAAGGCGGAAGCCCGAGCTCATATCCTGGAAGGACTTCGTATTGCCTTGGATAACATAGACGCCATCATCAAATTAATCCGTGAGAGCTATGACAACGCAAAAGGCCGACTAATGGAAGCCTTCGGGCTTTCCGAGCTACAGGCTCAGGCGATTTTGGACATGAGACTTGCAAGATTGCAAGGACTGGAACGTGCCAAGATTGAGGCAGAATACGAAGAGCTCCAAAAACGAATTGCATATTACAAGGAATTGTTAGCAGACGAAAAGATTCTAATGGGCGTCATCAAAGAAGAAATGATGGCAATCCGGGAACGTTATGCAGACAAACGACGAACTGTCATTGTAGGTGATGTGGAAGATCTGGAAGATGCGGATTTGATTCAAGAAGAAAAGGTGGCCATTACGTTGACACATCTTGGATACCTGAAGAGAATTCCGTGCGATACCTATAAAGCCCAAAAACGTGGAGGTCGGGGAATAACAGGCGTGACCACACGTGAAAACGACTTTGTCAAGGATTTGGTCATGACGTCCACACATTATCATTTAATGTTCTTTACCAATCTGGGTAAAGCTCATAAGATTAAGGCATACGAAATTCCCGAAGCGACCAGGACAGCCAAGGGTACACCGGCAGTCAATTTCTTAAACTTGCTTCAGAGGGAACGGATCAATGCAATCATACCCATTAAGGACTTTGACGAAAATCAATACTTGATTGGTGTGACCAAACACGGTATCATCAAAAAGACCGCATTATCTAATTTTGATACCAACCGAAAGGCCGGCCTGATTGCAATCAATTTGAAAGAGGGCGATGAGCTGGTTGGCATCAAACAAACCTCCGGAACAGATAATGTCATTATCGTCACCAAAAATGGCAAATGTATTTGCTTCTCCGAAGACGACGTCAGACCAATGGGCCGAATCTCCGGCGGCGTTCGCGCCATCAAGCTGGAAGAGGATGACGAAGTTGTATCAATGCAGCTAGTTCAACCCAATGAGCAATTGCTAGTGGTAACCAAAAACGGCTACGGCAAACGTACCCCTGTCAAAGACTATAAAGTACAGGTACGTGGTGGCAAAGGACTCTTGACCTACGACAAAGCCAAGTTCAAGAAAACCGGCGAGCTGGTTGGCGCTATGGTGGTTTCTGATGAAGATGAAATTCTGCTCATCAATTCCGATGGCATTATCATCCGAATCAAATCCACAGAAGTCAGCAAGCTTGGACGGGCTACTCAGGGTGTCAAAATCATGAGAGTCGCGGAAGATTGTGAAATCATTTCCATCGCAAAGGTGATCAAAGAAGACGAAGAGTTGGAAGAAGCCGAGTTCGGCACCTGCGGCCCCGATGAAAAAGACAATAAGCCGGCAAAAGCCAAAGACCATCAAGAAGAAGGCGGACCCGAGCAAATCACTTTAGGAGAATTCGAAACCGATTCGGACGATGAAACCGACGATGAGGAATAAGGAGTAAAAACATGACCGATTTAATGACCCTTAGAGTACCCGGGACCCCCGAGTATATCAAAATCACTGAGATGGCTGTTGCAGGTGTGGCGGCCTTGGCAGGGTTTGATGTAGAGGCGGTGCAAGACATCAAAATGGCCACAGGAGAAGCATGCAAGCACATTACTTGCCATGGATTTGATTGCTGGTCTGAACATTACGAAGTATTCTGCACCCTGGAAGAAGATAAAATGACCGTTACCATTACAGATGTCAACTCCAAACATGACTTGCCAAAAACAGCTAAGAATTGTTTGGACTGTCCTAAAGAAGGTGATCTGAGTTATTGTCTAATTCAATCAATGGTGGATGAAGTACAGGTCAAAACTACCGGAAATCTAACCAAAAGTATCATCATGGTGAAGAATAAATGACAAACAAAAGTATTGAAGCAAGAAACAAACTGGTCGAAAGCCACTTGTATCTGGCAGATATTTTGATACGCAAGTTCCTGGGGAAGGGCATAGAATATGACGACCTTCATCAGGTAGCGGCCATGGCGCTGGTTTCGGCGGCAGATCGATTTGACGAAAGTTATGGGTATGCGTTCAGCACCTTTGCCACGCCCACTATCCTGGGAGAAATCAAAAAGTATTTCCGGGATAAAGGGTGGAGTGTCAAAATGCCCAGAAGACTCAAAGAAAACGCCTCTGCCATGCAATCGGTGAAAGAAAGCCTGACCAATCGTCTTGGCCGAACGCCTAATGTTGCTGAACTGGCAGCTGAAATGAAAATATCAGAGCAGGATGTGCTGGAAGCCATGGAAGGCAGCCTTGCCTATAGCGCATATTCTCTTAACAAAACCTTTGATGAAGAAGGAGAAGAAGGAGAGAATAGCGTTTTTGAAAAATATACTGCCGAAAAAGACAACGGTTACGACGGACTGGATTACCGGGAAATCATCGGTAGCGTCCTGAACAACTTAAGCAATACCAACAGGTATATCTTCAAAAAAAGGTTCATTGAGGAAAAATCCCAGGCGGAAATCGCTGAAATGCTGGGTGTTTCCCAAATGACCATTTCCCGTGCGGAGAAAAAAATAAAAGAAAAATTTGCAGAGGAATTACGTAAATGAAAAGAGTGTTTTCCGGCGTTCAGCCAACCGGTAATATCCACATCGGCAACTACCTGGGTGCGTTGAAGCAATTCGTGGAATTGCAAGATTACAACCAGTGCGTTTATTGTATAGTGGACCTGCATTCCATTACCATGCCTCAAGATCCAAAGCAGCTTCGGCATCACATTCTGGATGTGGCAGCTCTATATATGGCCGTTGGACTGGACCCCAAAAAGTCCATTCTTTTTGTTCAGTCAGAAGTTCCAGGACATGCGGAACTGGCCTGGATTTTGACATGCAACACCTATACCGGTGAACTTTCCCGTATGACGCAGTTCAAAGATAAAAGCCGTGGCAACGAATCCGCACCTACAGGCTTATTTACTTACCCAGTCTTGATGGCCGCGGATATTCTCCTTTATGATACAGACATTGTTCCCGTGGGCAACGACCAGAAACAGCATATTGAATTGTGCCGGGATGTAGCCATACGGATTAATAACAAGTACAAGGATACTTTTGTGGTACCTGATGGTCGGTTCCTCAAAGAAGGTGCCAGAGTCATGGCATTGGATGAACCCACCGCCAAAATGAGTAAGAGTGCAGAGAACGTTCACAGCCGGATTTCATTATTGGATGATGAATCTAAAATCAAAAAATCAATCATGCGTGCCACCACGGACTCTGATGGTGAAGTGCGTTTTGACGTCGAAAACAAACCTGGTATCAGTAACCTGATGAGTATATATGCTGCTTTCTCGGGGATGTCCGTCAATGATATTCAAAACAAATACAGCGGATGCGGATATGGTGACTTCAAAAAAGACCTGGTTCAGGTGACGGTGGAATCCTTGGCACCAATCAAGACAAGGTACGACGAAATCCGACATAGCGAAGAACTGCTCCATGCCCTGGAAAATGGTCGGGAGCGTGCCAACGTCATTGCCGAAAAAACCATGGCCAGAGTCAAAGATCGATTTGGGCTTGGAGTCAATCTCAAATAGTAGCCGGATCACGATTCCATTGAAAACCAATGGACAATGAAAAGCCAACACAAGCCTGCTTTCACAAGCAGGCTTTTTATTGCAAAACAACGAGTTTCACCCTCTAGGCATACGAGTTTCGCCATCTAACAATCCGCTGCTTCTATTTCTGATATAATTTACAAAATCAGAATTAGCTTTAGACCAAAGAACCAACGGTTCAAATGGAATGATTGGGGGACACAGAAACGGTGAGGCAAAAAGTACTTTTGGGGTTATTCATATTTTTAGGTTTTGCGGTTGTGACTACACTCTACCTAGCTGTTATGAGTGGTACTGCGGATGTTTCGGGAACCATTTCGGTAGACAGCAGACTGATTTCCTGGGCAGAAAATCCTCCCGGACCTGAAGACTCGGAAATGATTTCTGCTAACGGATATTGCATCAAGGGACCTGACACGGACAACCGGATGCTTCTTTCCACAAAAAACAAACACATGACAGATAAGGTGAAATATTCTTTTGTCGCAAAAGAGGGAATGAGACACCTGATTGTGATTTATCTACAAATGGATCATCTGACCGGAGATGTAGGGCAGAGTACGGAACTGCACATGATGACAAATATTATCAAAAAAGGTGATTTAAAACGTGATTTCATCATTACTTTTAAGGAAAAAAACAAAGTTGACTATATCAGTATCATCGTAACCGGAGAAGACTTACAGATGCCCATAAAAGTGGAATATCCAATATCCGAAATTCCGGACATCATTAAACTATAAGGATTGAAATTTAGCGTACTTCTAATCCAGAAACGAATTGACGAACATTTGGGACAGTGATAGAATGTCATCAACAAAGGCGATACAAAATCGTAAAAAAGAGAATAATGGGTGATGAATTCGGAAGAGACTCAAAAAGAGAACCGAAGAAGCAAATTGCACAAACGCTGATGCAATGAATCTTTCAGGTAAAAGGACCGAATTCGGACAGAACTCTGAAAAGCTGGAAACAGCACCGAAGGGGCAACGATTTGATATCGGAATCTCTCAGGTCAATAAACAGAGGTAATGGCATTTGCTGTTACCTCTTTTTGTATCCACGAAATAAGGAGGATCTCATGAAAAGGACACCGTTTTATGAAAAGCATGTTGAGAGCAATGGCATGCTCATTGACTTTGGGGGATGGGAGCTACCGGTGGAATACACTGGAATTATCCCTGAACATGAAGCCGTACGAAGCACCGCCGGATTGTTTGATGTATCCCACATGGGTGAGGTGACAGTAGAAGGCAAAGACGCAGAGGCTTATGTCCAAAAGATGATAACCAACGACATCTCCACAATGGGACCGTATCAGATTTACTATTCGCCCATGTGCTACCCGGATGGTGGTGTTGTGGATGACCTATTGGTCTATAAATACAATCCGCAAAAATACTTTATCGTCATCAATGCAGCCAACACCCAAAAGGATGTGGCTTGGTTTTTATCTCATATCACAGAAGATGTTGTGGTGGAAGATGTTTCCGCCAAGTACGCCCAATTGGCACTGCAAGGACCCAAAGCCCAGAAAATTCTCCAAAAGCTGACAGATATGGATCTAGATGAAATCGATTTCTTCCATTTCTGCGAACATGTGACCTTGGGAAAGGTAGAGGCTTTTGTATCCAGAAACGGTTATACGGGAGAAGACGGTTTTGAAATACTCATAGCACCAAAGGATGCCGGTATTCTTTGGGATGCAATGATGGAAGCCGGAAAAGACGAAGGATTAATTCCTTGTGGCCTAGGGGCCAGGGATACCTTGCGTTTTGAAGCCTGCCTTCCCCTATATGGTCATGAAATCACCGAAAACATATCACCCCTTGAGGCAGGATTGGGTTATTTCGTCAAACTGGATAAAGAGAATTTCATAGGTCGGGATGCGCTGCGAAAACAAAAAGAGGAAGGTCTGAACCGGAAACTGTGTGGCATTGAAATGGTAGAACGAGGCATTCCAAGGGCCGGGTTCCCCATCTTTCATGAGGGTCGTCAAATCGGTCACGTTACAACAGGAAGTTACTCTCCAACCTTAAAGAAAAATATTGGATTGGCGCTATTGGATATGCCTTATACTTCATTGGACACCATTGTGGAAGTCGGCATTCGGGAGAAAAAACTTAAGGCGAAAGTCATTCCAAAACAGTTTTATCAAAAGAAATACAAAAAATAAAACCAAAAAATTACGAAAACAAATGGAAGCTACTGTATATAGTAAGAAACGAGAGGTAAAAAAATGAAAATTTTAGAAGAACTAATGTACACAAAAACCCATGAATGGATCAAATTGGACGACCACAAAGCAACGATTGGTTTGACGGATTATGCGCAGAAGCATTTGGGTCAGATTGTTTTTGTAGATTTGCCTAACGTTGGTGAACACATTGACGAATTGGGACAACTGGCGGAAGTGGAATCCGTCAAAGCTGTTTCGGAAGTCTACTCCCCTGTGTCCGGTAAAATAATTGAAATTAATGAAGACCTGCTGGACAATCCGGGACTAATCAACGAAGAACCCTATGAAAACTGGTTGGCAACCATTGAAACAAATGGGCCACTGGTGACAAGTAATTTATTGAATTCGGAAGAATATAGAAAACTCTGTGACCAGTTGGAGGAGGAGGCAAAGCAGTGACCAGATATATTGGACTCACTGATGCGGACAGGCAGATGATGCTTTCGGAAATCGGAGTTTCCGATATTCAGGGGTTATTTACGGATGTTCCTGATTCGGTGCTTCTTAAACGAAATCTAGACCTGCCAAATCCCATGTCAGAAATGGAAGTCGTAAAACATTTAAAAACTCTTGCGGCGAAAAATATCGATGTGGACCACAATGTTTGTTTTCTTGGAGCCGGTGCCTATGACCACTTTATTCCTGCCAATATTGGCGCGCTTTTATCCAGGCAGGAGTTCTACACCGCATACACTCCATATCAACCTGAAATCAGCCAGGGGACGCTCCAGTCCATCTTTGAATATCAGACAATGATTTGCGAATTGACTGGAATGGATGTGGCAAACGCTTCCATGTATGACGGAGCAACTGCGTTGACGGAGGCTGCGATTCTTGCCGCAGATGCCACAAAGAAAACTGAGGTGTTGGTTGCGGCCAATATCCATCCGGAAAGTATGCAAGTATTGAAAACCTATGCCAAATTCCGAAGCATTCAGGTTACAGAAGTAGGCTGTCCAGAGGGACAAATCGACCTCACGGACCTGCGAGGAAAATGCAATGAAAATACCGCTGCGGTGATCCTGCAAAACCCCAATTTCTTTGGGATTATCGAAGAAGTTGATCGGATTGCGGAGTTGGTTCATCAAAATAATAGCCTGTTGATTGTCAGTGCTGACCCCATTTCCCTGGCCCTATTGAAAAGTCCCGGGGAGTTGGGGGCTGATATTGTGGTTGGTGAGGGACAATCCCTTGGAAATCAGTTGAATTTTGGAGGGCCTTACCTGGGGTTCTTCGCCGCCAAAGAAAAATGGATGCGAAAAATGCCCGGTCGAATCGTCGGGCAGACAGTGGACAAGGAAGGAAGGCGGGGCTTTGTTTTGACCTTGCAAACAAGAGAGCAACATATTCGAAGAGAAAAAGCAACCTCAAACATATGCTCCAACCAAGGGCTGAATGCCCTGGCGGCCACCATGTATCTGACATTCATAGGAAAGGAAGGACTCAAAGAAGTTGCAGAACTGTGCCTGCAAAAGGCTCATTATACTTATGATAAACTTTTAAGCACCGGCAAGTTCAAGGCAGCGTTTGAAAAACCGTTTTTCAAAGAATTTGCTGTCATCAGCCAAAAGCCGGTCGATGGCCTGAACCGGGATCTTTTGGAAGAAGGATTCATCGGCGGTTATCCCTTGGATCGTAATTTCCCGGACATGAAAAACGGATGGCTGGTCAGCGTCACTGAAAAAAGAACAAAGGAAGAAATCAATTCTTTTGTGAGAGAGGCGGCGGAGTAATATGAAAGAGAAAGCATTGATTTTTGAAATGAGCAAGCCAGGCTGCAAAGCATATTCCTTGCCGGCATGTGATGTGCCTGTCAGAGAACCCAGCGCATTGATTGGATCAGAATACCTAAGGAACCAAGACCCTGCGCTTCCCGAAGTCAGCGAGTTGGATGCGGTTCGTCATTTTACCCAACTTTCCCAGCGTAATCACGGAGTGGACTCCGGATTTTATCCGTTGGGAAGCTGCACCATGAAATATAATCCCAAGGTAAACGAAGCAGCAGCCAGCTTTGATGGATTTTTAAAACTTCATCCATACCAAAGTGCAGACGCTACTCAGGGAGCCCTTGCAGTGATGTATGAACTATCTCAAATGTTGGCGGAAATCACCGGCATGACGAAAGTTTCCCTACAACCTGCTGCCGGAGCTCACGGCGAAGTCACGGGACTGATGATTATGAAAGCCTATCACAACAGTAGAAATGACGGAAAAAGAACGAAGATTATTGTTCCAGATTCTGCCCATGGTACCAATCCGGCCTCTTCGGCGGTGGCGGGATTTGACATTGTGGAAGTCAAATCAAATCCTGATGGCGGCGTTGATCTGGACAGTCTGCGGGCGTTGATGAGCGACGATATCGCAGGGCTGATGCTGACCAATCCCAATACATTGGGGTTGTTTGATCCCAACATTATAGAAATAGCGGACATTGTCCACCAAGCAGGCGGGCTGCTTTATTATGACGGCGCTAACCTAAACGCGGTGATGGGTATTGCACGACCCGGAGATATGGGATTTGACGTGGTCCATGTGAATCTGCACAAGACATTCAGCACCCCACACGGCGGTGGCGGACCTGGGGCAGGGCCGGTTGGCGTGAAGGAATCTCTTGTTCCGTTCTTGCCGGTTCCCGTCGTTGAAAAAAGAAACGAAACATATTTTCTGGATTCAGACAAACCCTTAACCATTGGTAGAATCAAAGGATTTTATGGAAACTTCGGCATCATGGTCAGAGCTTACACGTATATTTTGAGCATGGGCGCCGACGGCCTGAAAGACGTCTCGGAAACCGCCGTGCTCAATGCCAACTATATCGCAGCAAAGCTAAAGGACGTATACAAACTACCATATAATAAGATTTGCATGCATGAATGCGTCCTGTCCGGCGATTATCAGATGAAACATGGGGTTTCCACCTTGGACATCGCCAAAAGACTCCTGGATTTCGGATATCATCCACCCACCATTTATTTTCCACTGATTGTCCATGAAGCCATGATGATTGAACCTACCGAATGCGAAAGCAAGGAAACACTGGACGAATTCATCGACGTGATGCGTGCCATCGCCAAGGAAGCGGAAGAAGATCCACAGCGAGTAAAAGGGGCACCTTACACCACCGTCATCTCTAGGTTGGATGAAGCTTTGGCGGCACGACAACCCATCCTGAAATGGACCAAGGAGTAATTTATATGAACAAAGAATTGGTAATCTTGGGCGGGGGACCCGGCGGTTATGTAGCCGCCATACGGGCAGCACAACTGGGGATCTCCGTCACACTTATCGAGCAAGATCAAATTGGCGGAACTTGCCTGAACTACGGCTGTATCCCAACCAAGTCCTTTTACAAGAATGCAGAAATGCTGAGCATGATTCAAAAGTCGGAAGAATTTGGTGTTTTGTTTTCAGATACCAACTTCTACTTTGACATGGTAAAAGTGCTGGACCGAAAAAATGAAGTAGTAACAAGAGTCCGTGAAGGCGTGGAACAACTTCTCAAGGGTAACCGGATTGAAGTCATATATGGCACTGCCACTTTTGTGGGGGCCAAAAGGCTTGAATTGACAGACGGAAGCGGTAACATTACGCAAATCGAAGCAGACCGGATTATCATAGCTACCGGATCTAAAGCCGCACCGCTTACTGAGCCAGGCATGGACTCCAAAAAAGTGATTACCAGTGACGAAGCCCTGGAACTTTCCTATGTGCCCAATCGGTTGCTAATCTATGGTGGCGGGGTCATTGGTGTGGAGTTTGCTGGCATCTTTGCCTCCTTTGGCAGCGACGTCACCATCATCAAATATCGGCCCAGACTGATTCGAAGCTTGGACGAGGAAGTCTCCAAACGGCTGGGCGTCTATCTAAGAAAAAAGAAAATTAAATTTGATATCGGCGTAAAAATCAAAGAGGTCATTGAAACCGACCATGGGCTTACCGTTGTTACCGAGACGGACAGCGGCATAAAAGAATACTACTGTGATTTGCTCCTTGGTGCCACTGGACGAGTTCCAAATATCGACGGACTGAATTTGGGATCAACCGGCGTCGCCTTCACGGAGAAAGGCATTGCGGTAGACCATAACTACCAGACTTCAGCCAGAGGCATTTATGCCATCGGCGATGTGACCGGCGGTCAGATGCTGGCGCACATCGCCTCCGAAGAAGGCAAAATCTGCGTGGAAAATATGCACGCAAAAGGCCAGAGCAAAGACCCATCCAAAGTCAACTATAGTGCCGTTCCTTCCTGCATCTTCTCGTTCCCGGAAGTAGCAACCGTTGGCATGACAGAAGAAGAGGCCAAGGAAAAAAACCAGGATTACCTGGTTGGGAAAGCCTTATTTGCGGCCAACGGCAAAGCGGTAACATTGGCAGAGACTGACGGGTTTATTAAAGTCATCGTGGATAAGGCGAGCCATGTTATTCTTGGGGTACATATCATCGGACCCCATGCCAGCGACTTGATAGCAGAAGGAATCCTGGCAGTAGATCGGAGAATGACCATCGAAGAAATCGGCGAGGCGATACATCCCCATCCAACCCTTTCCGAAGCCTTTTGGGAAGCGGTCATGGATGCCAAAGGATTGGCAATTCACGGACTTCCCCGTCCCCAGAAAGAATAGGAGGCATTGCATGTCAGAAACAATCAAACCACGGATCATCCATTCTACTTCATATAATCCCTGGGTGAACTTATCCATCGAAGAGTACCTGTTAACCAACGTCAAACCACACGAGGTCATTTTGTACCTGTGGCAAAATGATAACACGGTAGTAATCGGCAGGAATCAAAACCCATGGAAAGAGTGTGACTGCGAAGCATTGACAACCGACGGAGGAAAACTAGCCCGCCGTCTGTCCGGCGGAGGTGCGGTGTTCCATGATCTTGGCAATCTGAATTTCACCTTTATCATGAACAAGAAACATTATGATGTGCGAAAGCAACAAATGGTCATCGTTGATGCCCTTAAGAAACATGGCATCGAAGCTGTGTTTTCCGGACGTAATGACATGCTCATTGACGGCAGAAAATTTTCCGGCCATGCCTATTACAGCAATGGAATCAACTCTTATCATCACGGAACCATCCTGGTCCATACGGACTTCGAGAAACTAAGCGGATTCCTAAACCCATCGGCAGAAAAGATTAAGTCCAAAAGCGTGGCATCCGTCAAATCAAGAGTCATCAACATTGTTGAAGTCTTTCCTAGCATGACTTCGGATATGGTCAAACAAAGCATGTCCGAAAGTTTTGCTGCGTACTATGGTGCAGCGGCCAGCAGCAATTTTGAGAGCACTCCGGACGCCATCATCGAACTCTACGAAAAATACTCGTCCTGGGAGTGGTGTTACGGGAAAAGTCCCGCCTTTGATGTTACCCATGGAAAACGATTCGACTGGGGCGAAGTGGAAATTAACCTTTCTCTTCAAAAGGGTCTCATCAAAGAGGTGAGGATTTACACCGATGCCATGGACGTGGAACTGTTCGACCGACTTTCCTCAGAGCTGCATGGCTTATCCTATCAAAAAAACGTCCTGGCGGACGCAATGAAACAAAACATATCGGATGAAACCGCCCAGAAGGACTTGGTGGATTGGATCAAAGGTTGGTAGACTAACAAATTTCGGTACTACTTGAATAGTTTGAGACAAATAGAAAAGCGAAGCGCGTATTTAAGCTTCGCTTTTATGCTATCTTTTATGAAAGCTACCAATCCGTATCACGCTGAACAGCACGCCAAAGATGATAAGCGCACCACCGAGGACAAAGGTGAGGCTGAGCTGTTCGCCCAACAAGAGAATACCCAGCAAAGCCGAAACCAAAGGCTGAACCGGATAGAACATGGAGCAGGTGGCGGCGGGGACCAAGCTTAGGGCCTTGTTCCACAAGATGAACGAAAGGCCGGTGCTGATAACTACTATAAACAGAAAAGAGAAAACAAACATGGGCGTGATGGCGGAAAAGTCCATGGGATCCACAACCTGCTGGTAGACGCTGAAAGGAAAGGCTGCGATAGCGCAGATGAACATGCAAAGAATGGTAACCACCAAGACATCATATTTTTCTGAGACAAATCGGACCATTACAGATCCATACGACCAGAAAATAACAGCGCCACAACTTAGGATGGCGCCCAACAAGGAATCAGTACCATTGATTTGCCCGATGATTAAAACGGTTCCAGCCAAAGCGCAGAACACAGAAAAAATCTGTCGCTTGTTGGCTTTTTCTTTCAGTATGAACATTGCCATCAGAATAATAATGACCGGGTTTGTTGAGTTGATCAGGGAGGCCAAAGAAGCATCACAGTAGTCCGTACCAAGCAGCTGGAATCCGATTCCAAGAAAATAACCAACCAAGCCGATTAACAAGATATATTTGATATCCGGCTTTTTCACCCGGATGTTTTTTAACTTTCCGCCTCTAAAAAAATAAACCCCCAGCAAGATGCTACCGCCTAATGAAAACCGGTAAAACAAAAACGCCATGGGGGGCAATAAAACAAAAACATATTTCGAAAAAACATACATGCTCCCCCAAATTACAGTGGTCAAGAGCAGGTAAATATATGCTTTTGTATGGTTCTGCATATGTGAACTCCTTGTTGAGATTTATTTGGAATGATTAGGATTTGTTCAGGATTGCCGTGGTTTATTAGGACTTGTTCTCTAGGGCTACCAATTTGTCCAACCCTTCCTGAATCACAGCTTTGACTTGCTCGGGTAAATCTCGTTCCTGCTCTCGAGTCAACCCTTTTGTGGGGATGGCAGGATGAACCATGACCTGGACAGGCGCACCTGTCATAATGCCAGTGTCTTCAAAGGTGCGATAGGTGCCGTTGATGGTAACAGGAATAATGGGTACGCCGGGTTTCGTGGCCAATTTAAATGCTCCGGGTTTGAAATCACCCATCTTGATGCCTCGACTGCGGGTGCCTTCCGGGAAAACAAGAATAGAAAATCCCATTTCCAAATATTCGATGCCGGTCTTGATGGACTGAAGGGAAGCTCGAGGATCCTCCCTCATGAGGAAGACAGCACGGACGCGGTCAATCCATTTTCCATAGAGGGGAACCTTGGACAGTTCAGCCTTTGTGACGAAACTAAACTGGATTGAGTCTAATGCGGCACACAGTGCAACGATATCCGCTGCAGCCTGGTGATTGGATACATATAATACAGGACCTTCCTTTGGAAGGTTTTCTTTTCCATAAACCGTAAGGGTTGCACCAAAAAGCGCCGCCAACTTGCTGCCCCATGTGGTGGTTGCTGCTAGAATCGCAGCCTTTTCCCGTTGGACATCACCCGCCGCCCTAGCCTGGGCGATTTCTTTTTTGTGTTCGGTCAGGTATCGGAGCGCATAATATGCTTTGATGATGCTTGTCAGATTTGGAAGTATCTTCATGGATTAATCCCTTTCTTGTTTGCGTTCTTCAATGAGTCGTAATGCCGTTCTGGCGGCTTCAATGGCATCTTCGCTGTAAGCGTCGGCACCGATGCGTGCGGCCCACCTTAGGGTGCATGGGGCACCTCCCACCATGGTCTGAAATTTTCCGCGCAATGCCATTTTATTCAGTAAGGCTTCTAGCTTCCGCTGTTCTTTTAATGTGGAGGTTAAAAGTGCGCTGGTGGCGATGATGTCCACTTGATGCTCGATGGCTTTTTCGATGATGGTTTCAACTGAGACTTCCCGACCGATGTCAATCACATGAAGCCCATAAGCTTTCATGGTAGATGCTACAATGCCTTTGCCGATTTCGTGAACATCCCCTTCCACCGTGGCAATCAACACACGGCCTTTGGCAGCGGTTTCTTCGACGCCGAGCAGGTGATCAATGGTGGAGAGAACTTTTTTCATGACTTCAGCTGAATACAAAAGCTCGGGCAGGGAGATTTCTCCTTTTTCGAATGATTCTCCCACAGACATGTTACCGGGAGAAAATCCTTTTTGGAGCAACTCAATCAAGTCGACTTCCGCTTCGGAAGCCAATTGAATCAAATCCATTGCACGGTCTTCGTTTGCGTCCAAAATGGACTGCCGTGCATCCTGAAATAAATCTGCCAGATTCATGCTTTCGTTCCTTTTCATCCCACTAATTGTATCATAAAATACAGAACAAACAAGAATACAATACAACTTGAATAAGCGTATCAAGTATAAACTACAAAGAAAGGGGGCGTCCCAACCCTCCTCGGATTGCTGGCCCCCCACCGTTTCAAATATAGTTATTTCATTCCGGCTCTTTCTTTAAATCTTTCTACGCTATTAATCTTGATATCGAGAGCTTTTGCAATTCTAAACTTGGCTTCCATGCCCATATTAGATTCTGCACATGGCTCTAGATTTCCGAGTCCAAATCCTCTTTCTTCCCGGACCTCTGCCATTGTGACAACATCACATATCTCTTGGAGCGTTAGACCTAACTTCTCTGCGACATATTTTTTGGCTTCGTTGATCTTCATTTTCTTTGAAAGTTGAAGTCTCATGACCATATCGCCACAGGTGCGTACGCCGCCCATGCTTGCGGCCAGGGCGTGAGCTGCCTCAGCACCCAGGGGATCACCAACGCCTATCTACAACCCGTCGACTTTGGCGATTTCCACTAAGCAACGATCTGCTCGGGTAACCACATCAGCCGGAAGGTTTTCGCACATTGGGATTCCACCTACGCCCATGCCTGCGTCAGCATGGACCGGAATGGTAGCTACCTCGGTGCAAGCCTTCATGAAGGTGCACACACGGGCGATGTTCCACGGGAAAGTGGCATTGCAGTTGGTATTGACCACTGCGCCGAAAATGGAGACACCGGCTTGCTCAGCAAGCTTGACTTGTTGATGAGGGTAAAGGCCAGCAAGACGTACGTCGTTGTACTTCAGCTTGCCGTGCATTCCCAGGACGAATTCTCCTGCCATACCCATAATGACGGGCATGTCGGGGAACTCTTTGGTAATGCGTTCTGCAGCCTGGAGTGCAACCAGAAAGTCCGCATCTCCGGCAGCGCCGGCTGTGTCCAGCTCAAAAGCATCTGCGCCTACGTCATTCATTTGCTTTGCAACATATAAGATGTCGTTAACGGCATGGGGAACTGCTTCTTCCTGTGCAGCCAGGGCCTCTTTGATTCTTCCTTCCGGAAGCAGGACTGCCCAGTTCTCAACGGGACCATCCGGCTTGGTGTAGAAACCAAGATTTGGCATTGCGCCATAATAGATTGGCATAGTTGTCTTGGCCAGTGCATGCTTCAGGACTGTGGCCTCTCTTTTTGCAACACCTTTGACGGTTTTGTAGTTGTAGTCGCTGTATCCGATATCAACGGAGTCAGCACCTAAAACTCTTTCGTGAATCATGGCGTTGACGCTTCGCTCAATGGGAAGGCCGCACTTTGTGCTTAGTTTGTCGGAACCGGAGTCACTGGTGGTGACAACTGCATCCATGGGATGAACTCCCACAATGCCGCCCGGCGCCGTTACGATATCAAAAATTTTATCCATCTCATCCTGGCTTAGAGGAGGTATTTTTCCTCTGCTTGCGGCATCTTCGACGCCGGCTAGGATGTCCGACCGAATTTCATCGGCGGTCATGTAGACGATGGATCCATCACCCATTCGGGTGAAGAATTTCTTCGCTTCGCTCATTGGATCTCCTTTCGTATAGTTGTTATTTGTGTGATGCTTTAAATGCTGCCAACTCATTGGCTTCAGCTTCACCTTCTACCACCAGGTCGTGAATCCTCTTCGCGACATCAGCAGGCAGGGGTGTTGCTTTGTAGTTTTCAAGAATCTCTCTTGCTTGTTCGTTGGCCACCTGAGCCATGTCCTTGGCACCGGCAGTTTCCCAATTCTCCCGCATTCTGCGGTTGATTAGGGTTGTGCTGGAAAGCTCGCTTCTCATGTACTTCATGGTGTGCCGCTCGCCAAGATAATTACCGTTGGGGCCAACTTTTTTGATGACGTCCAGGGCAATGGTCTCTTTGTTCACCGCGATGCCTTGCAGCACTCTTCGGATCATTCGGACGATTTCCTGGTCAATGAGCAAACTTTCGTAGCTCATGGTCATGCCCATTTCCAACATGCCCATCCCATAAATCACGTTGCTGCCGGTCACTGCCGGAAGGAGTGAAGTAAGGGTTTTTTCGTGGCCCAATTGGATGTCCAGGCATTTGCTGTCCCCCTATGTCCCGCCAACATTGGTAGGAATGCCATAGTAGTGGCCGAGTTGGCCTACGGCTGAACTGAACATGGCATGCTCAGGTGCACCGACAGGGGAGGTGATGGTTTTCATGTCCATAATTGTAGTTGAGGATCCATATAAAATGGGGTTCCCTTTGTTAATCAGCTGTGCCAAAACGATGCCGCCCAGGATTTCTGCATTGGTGGTGACCATGGTGCCCGCTAATGTTGCTGGGGTGGTTCCTCCGCATAGCCCCATGGACAAAATGTCAATGGGCAATCCGTGCTCGGCTGACAGCTTAATGATGGACGTTTCGTTTTCATTGATTTCAAGAGGGCTGTTGGGGCAAGCACCCATACTAACGATGGGGCGCTCCCTAAGTTTATCATAACCACCTTGGATGGCTGCCGCCATGTCGATGAACCGCTGAGTATTTTTCACGCCTTCCAGGTCATGGGCGAAGTTTTTGGTCAGGTTGTTAAAGACCACTTCTGCCTCGTGGAGGGCTCGAACCTTTTGGTTCACATCTCCTGCAGTGACCGCAATGGAAAACACATTGACTTCCGGAAGGGCATCGATGAAACGAGCCACATTACCCAGGTCTTCCTTGGTAGTTTCCCGGACTTCGCCGGTGTAGGGGTCGATGATCATAACGCCGGTGCCAAAGTTTTTGTATGCCACTCTTTTCTTTCCTATCAGGGTGTCATTCTTTGGGTCTCTGCCGCAAAGAGTAAACTCTTCAGGACAGGATTCGATGGCATCGTTAACCATGTTTGCGGGAAATCGTACCCGGTCATTTCCCCGGTCTACGTCGCAACCAGCTGCGCTTAAGATATCCAGCGCTTCTTCCCCATGTATCTGCAGTCCGAAGTCGCCCATCAGTTCCAATGTGGACTGATGGAGGGCATCCAGGTCTTCATTCCGAAGAATGTGGTATCCTTGGATGTCTTCTTCATGTCTGAATTTAGCCATTATTTTGCTCCTTTGATATACAGGGGTTTATTTTGCTTCCAGGCAAGCTAGAATGTAATTGACCGAGTCGCCGGCATCTTCGCAATATGCATCAGCCCCGATTTTTTCAGCCCACCGATGGGTAACAGGAGCGCCACCGATCATGGTCTTGACTTTGTCCCGAATTCCAGCGGCCTTCAAGCCTTCTTCGATGTCCTTCTGTACGGTCATGGTGGTGGTTAGAAGAGCGCTGCTGCCGACGAAGTCCGCATTGACTTCAATTGCCTTTTCGATGAAAACAGAAGCGGGAACTTCTCTACCCAGGTCATGTACTTCGATGCCGTTGGTCTTAACCAGAGAAGCAACAATGCCCTTGCCGATATCATGTACGTCACCTTCAACGGTTCCGATTACCATAACACCTTTTGCTTTTGTGTCAGCATAGTCCAATTTGCTTTCGATGACTTCAGTAGCCATCTTCATTACTTCTGTGCTGAAAATCAGTTCGGGAAGGAAGATTTCTCCTCTGCCAAACAGATCTCCCAGATGCCGGATGCCTGCACTGAATCCGTCAGCCAGCAATTCAACCATGCTGATGCCTTCGGCTTCTGCTTCGTCCAATGCTTCTTTTGCCATGTCCTCGTCGCACTCCACAATGGAGTCAAACGCTTTTTTGATGATATCATCTTTTGCCATGTTCTTTGTTCCTCCTTAAATATTCGTCTGGTTTATTTACTATATGAATGTTCAGACTGTTCTACTGTCTATATTATTCTTTATTTTAAAAAAATAATAGGAATTGCGTTGGCGGATTTTGTATTTTGATAAGGTGTATTCATGGAAAAATGGTTGAATTTTATCCAAGTCGCTGATATGATATAAAAATAATTATAAAATAAGACAAAAATCGGATGAAACCCTCACCCATACCCATACAAGAGGAGCAACCATGCAGCCAAATCAAGACCCCATATCCATACAAGCCGTCAACCACGGATTGCCTCTGCGCGCAGAGGAATTAAAAAAATTGGAAGAAACCATGACCGCAATTGCCGAGTTAACCGGGGTGCCGGTGACTTTCTTTGACGCCAAAGGTCAACCGGTCTGGGAAAGGCGTGGGGATGCGAAGCTTTGCAGCCTCTTTGATATGTATCAAGACCAGGAAAGTGCTTGTCGAAAAGGCCTATTATCTGCCACAAAGATTTCAAATCAGTTGGGTGAACCATATGTTTTTGTTTGTAAAGCCGGCTTTGTGAATATTTCTATGCCCATCTTTATTATGGGAAAAGCCTTCGGCCATTTTGTTGCGGGTCCCATGGTCATGGGCGTCATGCAGGAAAGTCTCCTGACCAACATTTTTTCTCTGACAAAAGTCAAAGAGCAAGACATCCCAAAGCTGATGGTTTTCGTTCGAGGCATGAAAGATTACACGCCGAAAGATGTGTCTCACCTTTCCGTGATGTTTGGAAGCGGAGTGCTTTCGTCCATCCGACAAAATGCCGAATATGCTAAGGTTTCCGATAGAAACGCCGAACAGCAACGAATCGGCGAACGGATTCGATTGCGCAAACTGGATACTGACCCAGCGGGCAAAGATTTGCTATTGACTCGTGCTCACAATCTGGAAAACCAGCTAGTCAGCCTTGTGGAAGTCGGTGAATCGGAAAAAGGTGCTGCGGTGGCGAAAGAGTTGGTAGAAGAACTGACCTTGGCAGAAGCCGGAGACCTATCCGCAGTAAAGATTAAAATCCTCAGCATCTGCACCGTGCTTGCTCGTCTAGTGGAAGAAGACTCCTATATCTATGAAATAGATGCGTTGGGCGAAGCTTCAGGGATTGACGAACTCACACAGTTGGCTTCCGCTTTTGTAGAGAAATTGTCCACCTCTTTTGCCGGGGCATCCTATGGTGGCAATTCCCAGCTGATCCGAAATGCTTTGGAATACATCCATCGCAACTATGACAAAAAAATTTCCCTGACGGGGATGGCAGAAATTCTACATATCAACCCCTCCTATCTTTCCATGCTGTTTAAGCAGGAAGTAGGACTAGCTTTTACCGATTATGTGAATAATTTCCGTGTAGTCAAGAGCAGGGATCTTTTGTCCCGGACAAATCTAAGCCTGGGCGAAATCGCATCGCTCACTGGCTTTGAGGACCAAAGTTATTTTTCCAAAACCTTTAAGAAATTCAATGAATCTACCCCCATGGCCTTTCGTAAAAATCACAAAGCGCGCAATGCTGCCGAGCGTCAGCAAAAGCTCTTTGACCGGAGTCTCACCAAGTAGTTGAACCCACAGTATTCGCCAATGAAGCGACGTCCCTACGGAACGACGAGTCCATTGAAATATCCACGAAAATTCAAAAAAACTTTGACATTGGGGGTCAAACCATATACAATACTTTTGTCGCGCGTTAGGAACATAGAGTCCGCGACCGCGAAACTAAATAATTTTAGTCATGCCGAACCAGATTCCCCGGGACATTCTCAAGGAATCCAAGTAGGCAGCGCCGAACCAGATTGGTGACCGCTGTAAGCAGCCATCGAATCCAAGTAGGTAGAAAGGAATCAGAATGAAATCGTTTTGTGCAAAGCCAGCTGAAGTTGAGCATAAGTGGTACGTCATCGACGCTGAAGGTCAGACCTTAGGCAGAATGGCATCCGAAATTGCCTGCATTCTTCGTGGCAAAAAGAAGCCGATTTACACCCCTCATGTTGATTGCGGAGACTATGTCATCGTCATCAACGCCGAGAAGGTAGAAGTCACCGGCAACAAAAGACAGGACAAAATCTACAAGAGACACACCGGCTATCCGGGTGGCTTGAGAGAGATGAACTTCGACACCATGCAAAAAAAGCATCCGGAAGCAATCATTACACATGCCGTCAAAGGCATGATGCCCAACGGAAAGCTTGGACGTGCGATGTTAAAGAAACTCAAAGTATACGTGGGTCCGACTCATGAGCATGCCGCTCAAAAGCCGGAAACATGGACATTCTAAGAAGGGAGGAATAAGAAATGGCAAAGATCCAATTTTTGGGAACAGGCAGAAGAAAATCTTCCGTTGCTAGAGTAAGATTAATCCCCGGCAAAGGAAACATCACCGTAAACAAAAAATCTCTTGACGATTACCTGGCAATGGAAATCGTAAAAAGAGAAGTACGCAGACCTTTTGAAATCACAGGAACCGAAGGCAAGTACGATGTAATCGCAACCGTAACAGGCGGCGGATTCACCGGACAAGCAGGTGCCCTGAGACATGGAATCTCCAGAGCCCTGTGCCAAGCCGACAAAGAAGCCAACAGAGCGCCTTTGAAAGCCGCAGGATTCCTGACAAGAGATCCCAGAATGAAAGAAAGAAAGAAGTACGGTCTGAAAAAAGCAAGAAGAGCCAGCCAGTTCTCCAAGCGATAATCACAAGACCAAACCTCAAAACATCAAGAGATCAACCGATTACACTATCAGCAGATCAAACATTCAACCCCTGCAAACTAGTTTGCAGGGGTTTTGTTTTGGAGCTGGTTATCTTTACCGGAGTTTTACTTTGCAGAGGTTTAGTTTTATGGTCGGCTGGGGTATAATTAGATTAGAATTTGTGCTTGAATCACCTGAGGCTATGAAGATAAAGGTGCCGTATAGCAAATGCTGCTTTAGAGGACCGGCCGTCATCACGGCCGCACCGATAAACAAAACTATGGAGGTATTTATGAAACTCATATCCTGGAACGTCAACGGCCTTCGAGCTTGCATGGGCAAAGGTTTTATGGAATTTTTTCAAGCCGAAGAGCCTGACATGCTTTGCTTGCAAGAAATAAAAATGGAAGAAGGCCAGGGCGAAGTCATCACAGAAGGCTATCATCAATACTGGCACTCCGCCGAAAAGAAGGGATACTCAGGGACCCTGATTTTTTCCAAGCAAGAGCCACTTAGTGTCCGCTTTGGACTTGGTATTGAGGAACATGATCATGAAGGCCGTGTGATTACAGCTGAATACGACGATTTCTTTTTGGTCAACGTATATACACCCAATTCAAAGGATCAACTGCAACGGTTGGATTATCGGATGCTTTGGGAAGATGTGTTTCGATCTTACTTGAAGGAACTTGAGGAAACGAAGCCGGTAATCGTTTGTGGCGACTTAAATGTGGCGCACAAAGAAATCGACCTGAAGAATCCAAAGACAAATAGGCGAAGTGCCGGTTTCACCGATGAAGAGCGAGCTAAATTGACAACCTTACTGGACGCAGGCTTTGTGGACAGTTTTAGATACTTTTACCCAGACCTGGAAAACGCTTATTCCTGGTGGAGTTACCGATCCAATGCCCGTGCCAACAACGCAGGTTGGAGAATCGACTATTTCCTTGTATCCGAAGCGTTGAAGCCTCGTCTCAAAGACGCAGCCATCCGAGCCGACATTACCGGAAGCGACCACTGCCCGGTAGTGTTGGAGTTAGCATAGGCAAAATGTTTCCTTATCAAAAAATGGGTAAAAAGAATCCTAATTTGCAAAAATCCACAGAAAAAGTAGCCCTTGAAGCCGAAACATAGAATTGATCCCATGTTTATAGCATAAATGTGGGGAAAAGCCCTCAATAATTTCAAAAAGCCATGAATTAATCTTCTTCATCAGGGATTATGTGTGGCTTTTTGTTATTTTTGGACAAAATTACCCAACTATACACCGTTTGAGCGTTCAAAACAACTGTACTTCCCTTTTGAGATAAGAAAACGTGTGGCTTTTTGCTAATAATCGTGTTTTTTACTGAAGAATTCCAATTGACCAAGTGCGAAGGTAGAGGTACAATATAGAAAATGGAAAAATATGGAAGAATGCGCTATAATTCTGCGTAGCTTGCTCAGAAGGAGGACATATGTCAAACCTTTATATTGGAATACAACAAAAATTGAAGATTCAAGAAAGTTACTTGAAAAAGGTTTGCGATGAGATACAAGGCTTACCAATAGGAAGTCTGTTTTGTGACGATAGAGGAGCACAGAAGTATTATTACTATAGTAAATCTGTGAACGGTACTCGACAAAAGAAATATGTCAGCATGAAGAATGGCAAGCAAGCGCAACTAATTTCTGACTTGAAGCGCAAGCGTTTCTTGATTGGATGCAAAAAAGTGCTTGATGGGAATGTGGTGGCCCTGCGGGCGTGCCTTCTGAAATACAAAGAATTTGATCCGTCAGAAATCAGCAGCCGACTGGCTGCAACCTATAAAAACATCTCAGATGCTGCGATATCACAACAAGCAGAGAATGACTTGGATTGGCAGCATGCGCCTTATCTTCGCGCCGAAATGTACGAGGAGAACTTAAAACATGAAGCAATCGGGGGACTTATGGTTCGCTCAAAATCCGAAGCGCTGATTGCATTTGCATTGGAACTGGCGCACGTTCCTTTTCATTATGAAGAGATCCTTGAAATTGATAACAAAAAAATAGCACCCGATTTCACCATTCTTCACCCAGTGACGGGAGAAAGAATTTATTGGGAGCACTTTGGCATGATGGATGACCCAACCTACGCCTCGGAATCATTTAAGAAACTGATTTTATATGGACAAAATGGCATAACTCCAGGAAAGAACCTAATATACACTATGGAAACCAACGCGGAGCCACTGAGCATCAGGGAAATCCAGGGGATGATTACCCATTTCCTTCTGGCGTGAGCCAGAAACCGTCACTTGCAACCAACAACCGCCAGATGGTCTCCTGCAGCCAGCGACCTGCAACTGTGCAGCACCGCACTTACTTCAGCACTGTGTCGATGTTGATATCGGCTAAAATGATTTTTCCAAGAAAAGGTTGCGCGGCGATGCTAAGGTGAACTGGCTTCAGCGCATGAAAAACGATGGTGTGATCTGCCTTGACACAAAGGTCAGGCAATAAATCGTCAACGCCCATATCGCCGGAAAGACCCGAGGGCAAATCCAGAGAGACCACCATCTTGCCAGCTCGACGCGAACTGGATGGATGCGTGCCGGAAGAGTGAGATTCGGTATTTTGTCCCGGGGAATGATTGACCCACTCAATGACTTTGGCCACCTTTGGTTGGAGGTCGCCGTGAAAGCCAGTACCGTAAATGGCATCTACAATAATTCCGGAAAACGCCACGGGAAAGGCCTCAAGCCGGGTTTCCAGAAACGTCTGGACAGAAATCCGCTCTACGTTACTTGGTAACAAGCGGTCATTGGCAATGGCATCGGTTGTCACAGGAGAACCTTCTACTAAGATGACTGAAACGGGAAAACCCTGCAGGGATAAATGTCGAGCCACGACGAAGCCATCGCCACCGTTGTTGCCTTTGCCACAAAAGACGAGAACCGGAGGCTTAAGGTCAAAAACCACATCGTAGGCCGGAATCCAATCCGCCCTTGAAAATTCTTCTAAAATCATTTCTGCGGCCAAGGTGCCAGCATTTTCCATCATCTGATAATAGGAAAGCCCGGCGGCATCGGCCGCTTTTTCAATTTCTTTCATTTCTGCGCACGTAACACAGTTGAAATTTTGTCTTTGACCATTGCCGATATCTGATGAGCTGTGGATATTTTCGACGATAATTTCAATCAATTTACTACCCATGACCCAAACCTCCAATCAACAAGTTATAATTTGGAAATATCGAGAAACTCATAACCCATTAAAAATGGTCTCAGGATTTCGGCGATGCGGTTGCAACCGCCGGGTATGTCGGACTCTATGTTTAATGCCATCAATGGGTCATGTAGGGATTTTCGCAGTAGACACCAGCCTTGGGGTCCGGCTGTTGAATCCGGTTCCTTGACAGAATGGGAGTCGGCATTTTCAGATGAAGCGGCTGGTTTTGATGATTCCTTGACGTTGTCAACCAAATCAAAGTCCAGCCTGATGCCTTCGAAGTTAGGCAACACCACATAAATACCGGGGGTTTTTACTGCCCAGGTCAGCAGTGCTTCCAAAATTTGATCCCCATAAGGACTGAAGTCGCCACAGGTGATATCCATTCTTATTTCCCGCTCTTCGGCAGGGTCTTGAAGATCCGCAAGAAGCTGGTCAATGGTCTTGCCTTCTCGTGCCAACTTCGCAGCCTTTACCACAATTTTTGTGGCCAGGTATGCCCCGTCGTCGAGAAAATAATTCTCTTTTAGAGCTGCATGGCCGGAGGTTTCAATGGCCAGCTGGCAATCGCTCCCGGCGGCATTCAACTCAATCGCTTTGTTGATGACGTTTTTGTATCCCCGCTTGAATCGAAGATGATGAAGCCCCAAAGAGCCTTCCAGGAAAGCCGTCAAGTGATTGCTGGTGATGCTATCGGTGACTACAGTTGTGCCGGGATGACCTTCCGCCACAAGGGAAGCCGCTAACGCAACGATGCGGTTCCGGCTGATTTCTTTTCCCCGACCATCCACCGCGGCAGATCGATCCACATCGGTGTCAAAAATCAATCCTAAATCAGCACCATTGGTAAGCACCGCCATGGAAATCGCTTGCATTGCTTCCGCGTTCTCGGGGTTGGGGGGATGATTGGGAAAAGTTCCGTCAGGTGTGAGAAATTGGCTGGCGCTTACATCAGCGCCTAGTGGAGCTAACACTTGCGACGCGAAAAATCCACCGGAGCCGTTTCCGGCATCCACAACGATTTTCAACCCGACAAGAGGCAGATCTCCACCGGTGCTGCCTATGCTTTTTTTGATAATCCCACGAAGGTGGGCACAATATTCATCCATTAATTCCGTGGGGATTGAGGGGTAGGTCTTTCTGCCCAACACGATTTGGAAATTGCTTTCGAAAATCGGGGGACCCAAAGGAAGGAGCGCTTTTTTGCCATCCATGGCAGTTTGGAGAATCTGAGAAATGTCACTCTTGTTTAGTCCGCCATTTGCGTCGAAAAACTTGAAGCCGTTCCGGTTGGAAGGGAGGTGGCTGGCTGTAATCATTATGGCACCGTCGCACTGGAACTTCGGGAACACTGTAGACATGAACATAGCAGGCGTGGAGGCCAGACCGCAATCCAAGATTTCGGGACCGTAGGGACCAAATCCGTTTACCAGGCCAAGAAGCAAATGCTTTCCGGAAAGCCGGGGATCCCGACCGATGGCAATGGTCAGACGGTCCGGCGTCTTACCCGTTTTTTTGGTCAGCCATAATAAAAAGCCGCGGGCAATCTTCACGGCTTCATCAGCCGATAAGTTTGGGTGCTCCCCATCAACGCCTGATAACGAAATGCCACGGATATCACTTCCGTTCTGAAGTTTCAACAAATCTTCCATGGTTTTTCCTATTCCTTTCTTTGGTCTTGTTCGCCAAGACCTTTATTCAGGCTGCCCATCACGTAGCCTCCCAAATCCAGGGAAGCGTATTTGAATCCTGCTTTTTTAACTATCTCATTGACCAAATCCATGAAGGCTTCGTCAAAAAAACGGGACCTCTGAGTGGGTGGTACTTCGATTCTTGCCACATCACCGTGGTGGCGGACACGAACCTGCGGGAATCCCAATTTTCGAAGCTCTGCTTCTGCCTGATGGATGGCATTTAATTTTTCTATGGTAATTTCCTCTCCGTAGGGTACCCGGGAAGCCAAGCAAGCATAGGCGGGTTTGTCCCAGATCTCCACATTCATAGCCTTAAGGCCCAAACGGATGTCCTGCTTTGTAAATCCGGCATCTCGCAACGGACTAATTACGCCCAGTTCATCCAGCGCCTTTTGCCCGGGGCGATAATCATTGGCATCGTCCAGATTGGTGCCATCAGCAAGAGTATCAAACCCCAACTCTGACAAGGTTTCTCGAAGCGCTGAGAAAATAGATTTTTTGCAGACATAGCATCGGTCTTCAGGGTTGTGGGCTATCTTGTCCAAAAGATCTGTTCCTAAATTGATAATCAAGTGGCGAATCTCATAATCGGCGCATATTTTCTTAGTCTGCTGGATTTCTTCCGGATCAAAGTTGGGAGCCAGAGCCGTGACGGCCAAAAGGTCTTCCCCAAAAATATCTTTGGCGCACAAAAGCAGGTAGGTGCTATCCACTCCACCTGAAAATGCCACAGCCATATTTTCATGGCCCAGCAGCTTTTGCCGCAATAGTTCTAATTTGTTTTGCATCTTTCTTCCATCAATCTTTTATTATAGTAAATTTATTTATATTGGTTAATTTATAGCGATTTCATGGCGGCTTCGATATCGTCTTCGCAGGAGCGCATGGCTAAAATGGTTTCGGAAAACAACTTTTCCATTTCCCAACCCAGCATTTTGGCGCCCTGTGTAATCACATCCCTGTCACAGCCGGCAGCGAATTTCTTGTCCTTAAACTTCTTCTTCACAGAGCTGACTTCCATGTCCTTGGTGCTGCCGGATGGCCGCATCAATGCGGCCGCGCCGATCAGTCCGGTCAACTCGTCTGTGGCAAACAAAATCTTTTCCATTTCAAGCTCCGGCTTCACATCCACACAAAGTCCATATCCGTGGGAAACCACGGCGTGAATGAAATCATTGTCAAAACCAGCCTCCGCCAATAATTCCGGTGCTTTGACGCAATGCTCTTCCGGATACAATTCAAAATCAATGTCATGGAGTAAACCTACCATCCCCCAGTATTCCGGGTCTTCGCCAAGTTGTGTGGCGAAATATCTCATGGTGCCTTCCACGGTGAGACCGTGTTTTACATGAAAAATATCTTCATTGTATTTCTTTAATAGTACCAGTGCTTCGTCTCTTGATATCATGGGATCTCCTTTCAAATGGCATGAGGCTTGCGACAGCCGCTATGCCTAAGGGCAAATTATGCGTGCAACTCGTTTCTCTTTGGTAATTGGGCAAGTATAATGGCAGCGAACATGATGATGCAGCCAATGATTTCTTTTGGTAGTAGCTGTTCATTGAGAAGCAGCATGCCGAAAATTACTGCGAAAACTGATTCCATGGAAAGGAGCAGTGACGCAACTGTGGGTCCGATGTCCTTTTGGGCAACCACCTGGAAGGTGTAAGCGACACAGCAGGACATAATGCCCGTATACAAAATCGGAACGGCACCTGCAATGATATACTCCAACTTTGGGTCTTCGAAGAAAGCCATCAGAATCAGAGATAAAACACCGCAGACGAAAAATTGTACCGCAGACAATTTAATGGCATTGGTCTTAGGCGAAAAGTGATCCACCACCAGTATGTGGGCAGCAAATCCAAAAGCACAAAGGAAAACAAGAAAGTCGCCTATATTGATTGAAAAACCCTCATTGATTGACAATAGATATAAACCGATGACTCCTAAAGCCACACTGACCCAAAGCAGCACGCGGACTTTTCTACCCAGAAAAACACCAATCACGGGGACGATTACTATATAAAGTGCTGTGATAAAACCGGTTTTGCCAGCCGATGTGTACACAAGTCCCATCTGCTGAAGTGCGGTGCCTGCCAGCAAAGCCACACCACAGAAAAATCCACCGGTCCATAGAAATTTGCGTTCTATTCTCTTTTCTGCAACGGTCATGGGTACGGCCGGCTGATTTTTTTTGGCCAGCTTGTCCATAACCAGAATGACAGGAATCATCACCACCGCACCGATTAAAAATCGGATGCCGTTGAAAGTGAAGGGACCCACATAGTCCATGCCGGATCTTTGGGCTACAAACGCGGTCCCCCAGATCAGCGCAGTTGTTAATAACATCAGTTCTGCCCGTAATTTCTTGCTCAATTTAATTACCTCGAATTCTGTGAGTCAATCATACTATAGCGATAAGGGAAATATCCGGCTACTGTTTTGGCGGATTCCTTCCTAAATTAATAACTTCTTAATTTCATGCAACCGTACAAATAGGTAGAGTTGTATGTCTGCATCGGGGGCATCTTGGATGCCAAGGACGCTTTTGATTTTTTCCAGGCGGTAGCGGATTGTATTGCTGTGTTGAAAGGTTGCCTCAGCGGTTTTGGCGATGTTGCCTCCATTTCGAACATACGACAGCAGGGTTTGCAGCAAGTTGGATTCATTGACTTTGTCATAAGTGTATAACCGATGATAAAGATTGTTATAGTAAATATCGGTCCATTCATCATTACGGAAAGGTGCCAGAAAACCCACCAGCCCAATTTGTTGATAATCTTTGGTGTCGTCGCCGCTGATCAACGCATCGATACCGGCATGAAGAGCCTCGTGAAAAGATTTCTTTAAATTCCGAAGTTCGCTATAGGGTTTGCTGATACCAATGGAAACCTTGGAAAGATCCATGCCTGACTGCTTTAGCTTCTCCATCAAGCGGATTCGCATGTCTTCTGCCCGGACACCGGAGGTATATAAGAAGCCAATTCCCCTAGGCCACTTAAGGAGGGAGTATGCATACTTGCCCTGTGTCTGGGTGGCATGAGAGGTGTGGAGATATTGCTCAAACAACATGGTGGTTTCGTTTGGGATGTTGTCCTGGTCTTTAGGGATACAGAAAGCACAGATGACATTTTTGTAAAACAGGGGGTTGATTTCCCTGGCCATATATTCAATTTGGTTTTCGGTCAAGGGTTCGTATAAAATTTTAGCCATTCGACTGACGTTGAGTGTGTTGATCTCATGAGGCGTCAAGGCATTTTTTATGGTGTACAGAATTTCATCCAGGAAGGTTTCGGAAAAGAAAAAAATAGGAACATGAAGTGCGTCCGCCCTTTGAATTAGCTCGGTCGGCAGGGAGTCAAACTTAACATCTTTGATACAAATTGCTGAAGGTTGTCTTTCAAGAAGAGCTAGCATAATTTCTTTGCTATTCTTTGGATGCTCTCGTAAAATGGAAGGGGATAGAATGATAAAGACACCTTTTTTGTATAAGTCCGGAATGCTTTGCTCACCAATGTCTTCATAAAGCTTTGCATCCGAAATTTCGTTATAAAGCCCACTATTGTTTGTTACTAGGCGAAAGGCCGAAAATAAAGGTAGGGACAAAACGTCCAGCACATTGAGCATAATTTTCCTCCAAAACAGACAAGATTTCTGTTTATGGTTGAAGTATATCATGAAAAAGACAATTAAAACAACCGATATTCGTTGAAATTCTCGTGCTGTTGTAAAAGTTACAAAACATCAAGCATAATTTAGTAAAGACATATATTGTATTATTATCAAAACATGTTAGAATACAAATATCGAAAGGCATGTCCCTTCGATCTAACATTGATAGTATCTATCCCCAATAAAGATACCCCCTATATAGTGAGAGGGAGACTGACGAAAATCGGTCTCCCCTTTGCTATCTATAGGGGTTTTTTGATTACAATAAAAAAGCCCGGCGGATTCCGTCGGGCTTGGTGTTTTAGAATGTGATGGCACCATCAAGTGGGTACTTTTCGGTCAGCTCTTTGACCATGGCAATGACTTTCTCCTGATTCTTCACATCCTGAATCATTAGGACGATGGCTTCGGCGATGGTGTCCATATCCGAAGATTGAAGGCCACGCGTGGTTACTGCCGGAGTACCTAGCCTGATTCCGCTGGTGATGAAAACGTTTTCGGGATCGTTGGGGATGGGATTTTTATTGCATGTGATGTGTGCATCATCCAGACGCCGTTCCAACTCTTTACCGGTGATGCCTGTTCCAATCAAGTCCACTAACATCAGATGATTGTCTGTTCCGTTGGAAACAATCTTGACACCCCGATCCATCAATCCCTTGCAAAGTGCGGCAGCATTGTCGACCACCTTTTGTTGATATGCTTTGAAATCAGGTTGCAATGCTTCGTGTAGGCAAACCGCCTTGGAGGCGATGATGTGCATCAATGGGCCTCCTTGAATGCCCGGGAAAACCGCTTTGTTCAGGTTTAATTCTTTGGCCACTGCTTCACTGCTGAGAATCATCCCACCACGAGGACCGCGAAGGGTCTTATGGGTTGTGGTGGTGGTGACATGGGCGTATGGAATGGGACTTGGATGGAGCCCGGTGGCAACCAGACCGGCTATGTGGGCAATATCAGCCATTAGATAAGCGCCAACCTCGTCGGCAACTTCCCTGAATTTTTTAAAGTCTATGATTCTGCCATATGCACTGGCGCCTGCCACAATCAGCTTAGGTTTGTGGGTCAGAGCAAGTTCGCGAAGCTTGTCGTAGTCAATAAACCCATCATCCTTCACACCATATGCAATGATATTGAAATAGGCACCGGACATGTTTGCCGGACTACCGTGGGTCAAATGTCCGCCATGGGCCAGATTCATTCCCAGTACCGTGTCGCCAGGCTTGACCATTGCGAAAAATGCGGCCATGTTTGCCTGAGAGCCGGAATGGGGTTGAACGTTGGCGTACTCACAACCGAACAGTTCTTTTGCCCGCTTGATTGCCAAGTCTTCAGCAAGATCTACACACTCACAACCACCGTAATGCCTTTTTCCGCTATACCCCTCAGCATATTTATTGGTTAAGACGCTTCCGTTGGCTGCCATAACGGCTTTGCTAACCCAGTTTTCGGATGCGATCAGTTCGAGATGGGAATTCTGCCGTTCTGCTTCGCATCGGATGATGCCGGCCAGTTCCGGATCTGCTTTTTGGATTTCACTGAATGGATACATGATAAATCTCCTTTATATGGTGGTAACGGGCCCCTACGAAATAGGTAATATTTTATCCCCTATTGTAACAGATATTTTGTGGATTGCCAACAATGAAATAGGCAGAAAGTCATCCTTCCTGCCTAAGAATATACAAAAAATGAAGCTTATGCCTTGCGGATGGAAACTTCTCCGCTTGATAAGGTTTCAGTATGGTCAAACTTTGGTCCGGATAGATACCGAACAACCAGTCCTCCATCGTCGTCGATTGAAAGGGCCTGGGCTAAAATCCCCTCTGCCTCTTTGTTGCCAACGGGATAAATTAAAACTTCTTTCCCAAGCACAGAGGAACGTTGACGATACATTTCCAGGAATGCTCGATCTTCCATCCCTGGGAGCAACATGTTCCACTGGTTTATGATTTCCGCTGCCAGTTGGTTGCGGGAAAATCCACCGCCCAGACTACCGGCAATATTGGAAAGTTCCTCTGGATAAGCAACGTCAAAGCAGTTGACCCCAATCCCCAAGACCATATATCCGATGCGACCGGTTTCAAAGTCGGAGATGGCCTCAGTCAGAATGCCACAGACTTTCTTCTCTTTTAAATAAATATCGTTGACCCATTTGATTGATAGATCCACAGGGCTTAGTTTCTCTATAGCACGGACTACAGCCACTGCGGCTGCTGTGGTGACTAAAATCGAGTGGCTTAGATTGAAGGACGGACGGAACAGGATACTCAAATAAAGGCCGGCATTCTCTGGGGAGTAGAAACTTCTCCCTAACCTACCTCTTCCGGCAGTTTGTTCATTGGCCAGGATGATGATATCATGATTAGGGTCTGTCAGAGCAACTTCCTTGGCCGTCTTATTTGTGGATTCCAGAGAGTCAAAAACCCGGATTTCCAGGGTTGGTCCTGAAGCGTCCAACATCGCAGAAATTTCTTCCCCAGACAAATAATCTTCCGTGCCGGCGAGACAGTATCCTTTGTTGGTGATGGCTTCAATGGGGTAGCCATCCTTTCGCAAAGCAGTAATGCCTTTCCAAACGGCAGACCGGGAAATCCCAAGAGTGGTTCCGATGGTTTGCCCTGATACGGATTCCCCCCGGTGCTCTATCAGTAAACGAAAAATTTGGTTCTTGGTGGACATTGTGGCTCCCTTCAAAATGCTGGACTTTCGTACGTTCAGTGTAAAAGATAATGAGGCAATCGTCAAGTTTCTAGAGATATTAGCAGTGATTACGGTTGACAACAATCCACGCTATATGATACGATTCAAATATAATACATGAACAGTTGCTCATGTGCTCAATTTATTCAAAGGAGAACCCATGCAGTACAAGAATCTATGCGTAGAAGAAGATGATTTTTTTCGACTGGAAGAAATCTATAAGCTTTTTGGCAGCACGCCAAGATTGAAGATTTTAGTCCGCCTCAGCAAAGGCGAGTGCGGTGTCACAGAGCTTTGTGAGGTTGCCGGGCTAACCCAATCAGCCACAAGCCACCAACTAAAAGACTTGAAGCAGTGTCGGATTGTCAAAAGCCGGAAAGAAGGTCTCAACGTCTACTATAGTCTGGACGACGACCACATCGTCAAAATATTGGAAAGTGGTATCGAACATGTGAAAGGAAATCATTGCGAGGAGTGATATCAATGACAAACGAAAACAACAGATCTACGGATCGTAATATACCAACAAAATTACAAATCGATGGGACAGCAGATGATGAATGTGGATGCGACGGAACACCTGGGTGCAGTTGTGAACTTGGTCATGCCCATGCACAACCGGAAAGCCTAAAACCCTTTATCATCCGGCTGGCGGTTGCATTTGTCCTAACCTTGATTTTTGCCTTTGGAGCCTTCCCTGAATATCTCCGGATTATTGGTCTGGGTGCCGCAT
The DNA here is from genome assembly GCA_041752735.1 of Anaerovoracaceae bacterium. GTDB lineage: Bacteria > Bacillota > Clostridia > Peptostreptococcales > Anaerovoracaceae > UBA1422. Next base: position 78,866 of record JBGSVW010000020.1, read on the forward strand.
ATTTACTAGCCGGCTATGAAGTCTTGCTGTATGCGGGTAGGAATATTATAAAGGGACAAGTTTTTGACGAAAACTTTCTGATGTCACTGGCTTCCTTGGCTGCTTTCGTCATGGGTGATATGCCTGAAGCCATCGCTGTCATGATTTTTTACGGCGTTGGCGAAGTGCTGGAAGATATGGCGGTTACCAAATCACGCCGCAACATCGCTGAGCTGATGGACATCCGCCCTGATTATGCCAACTTAAAAGACGGTGACGAGCTCAGACGGGTATCGCCCCAAGAGGTTCAAGTGGGACAAATCATTGTGGTTCGCCCAGGAGAAAAAATTCCCCTGGACGGTAAAGTTCTACATGGCGAATCCTTTGTGGACACACGAGCTTTAACCGGTGAGTCGGTGCCGCGGAAAGTCATGCTTGATAGTATGGTTTTATCAGGAGCGGTCAATCAGGACGGTCTTTTGGAAATCGGCGTCACCAAAATTTATGAAGATTCTACGGTGTCAAAGATATTGGAATTAGTTGAAACTGCCAGCAGCAAAAAAGCTAAAAGTGAACAGTTCATTACTAAATTTGCAAAGATTTATACTCCAATCGTTGTGGGAATTGCACTATTGGTAAGTATCTTACCACCCCTGCTTGGGTTTGGTACCTTTGATGAGTGGATCTATAAAGGAATTAGTTTCCTGATTATCTCTTGCCCTTGCGCACTGGTCATCTCCATTCCGGTTGGCTTCTTTGGCGGCATTGGCGGAGCAGCCAGAAACGGTATACTGGTCAAAGGTGGAAACTATCTGGAATCTTTAAACGAAGTAAACACCGTGGTTTTTGATAAAACCGGAACCCTGACAGAAGGGGTTTTCCAAGTGACATCTATTCGGCCTGAGGTCGGCATCACCGAAGACGAACTGCTGCGTACAGCAGCAACAGCGGAAGTGCTCTCCACCCATCCCATCGCCAAATCCATTCTGATGGCATTTGGCCAGCCAGTGGAAGCACCCAGAGAAATGCAGGAAAAAGCCGGGTTCGGCGTTACTGCTCAAACCAAGGACGGCCTGCTTTTCGCTGGAAACAGGAGACTCATGGAAACCATTGGCATTACCGATTTGCCGGAGTTTGCCGACACCACCGTATATATTGCCAGCGGCAATCAATATTTGGGATATCTTCTAATTTCTGATCGAATCAAAGACGGCGCAGTGGAAGCGTTGAAGAAATTAAAAAAGCGGGGTATCAATCGGCTGATTATGCTTACCGGGGACAACCGGGCCATCGCGGAAGAAGTCGCCACTGCATTGGGAATTGATGAAGTACGGGCAGAATTATTACCCCAGGACAAGGTGGAAGTGTTTGAAAAGATCCTGGAATCCCAATCGGGAAAAGGAAAAGTTGCCTTTGTTGGAGATGGTATCAATGACGCACCGGTTCTAGCCCGTGCGGATATAGGGATTGCCATGGGAGATATGGGTTCTGATGCAGCTATTGAAGCTGCAGATGTAGTTATTATGAATGATAGTTTGGGGTCCATCGAACTGGCGCTTAAAGTAGCTGCCAAGACAAGGACCATTGTCACCCAAAATATTGTCTTTGCCTTGGGCATCAAAACATTGATAATGGTGCTGGCATTTCTGGGAATCACCACCATCTGGTTCGCCATCTTTGCCGATGTGGGCGTTGCCCTGTTGGCCATACTCAATGCGGTTAGGGCACTTAACGTAAAGGGCAACTAACCAAAAGCTGGAAGAATAAAAAGACAATTTTCGAAAGGAAAACAAATGAGAGATCAGCTTAAAATAACCGGAATGACCTGCGCCGCATGCTCGTCCCGGATAGAAAAAACCACCGGAAAACTTCAAGGCGTAACCATGGCATCTGTGAATCTAACCACTGAGATGCTGACTTTTGAGTACGATGGAACGCCGGAAACTCTGGGCGCTATCAAGTCCAACGTTCGGAAGTTGGGCTATGACTATATCGAAAAAAAAGACCGGTCGGCTGACAATGATAAAATCGCCAAACAGCGGGAAATTAGGATTATGAAAATCAAACTGTTGATTTCAGCGGTGTTTTCTGTGCCCCTTTTGTACATAGCGATGGCACATATGCTGCCGGGTTTGAGTCTGCCCCTGCCTATGGCCATCCATCCCATGGAGAATCCGGTGACCTACTCCTTGCTGCAGACGTTTCTCATCCTGCCTGTGATTGGCGCTGGATACCGGTTTTATGTGGTGGGATTCAAAGCCATTTGGAGTCGGTCACCCAACATGGATAGTCTGATTGCCATTGGTACGTCAGCAGCTGTCCTGTTCAGCCTCTTTGGTACCTGGCAGGTTCTCACTGGAAATGAAAGCTTCGCGCAGCAGCTTTATTATGAAACCGCCGGGGTCATTATCACTTTGATTTTGCTTGGCAAAACCCTGGAAGCCATCACCAAAGGACGGACCGGAGAAGCCATCCGCAAGCTCATGGGCCTAACACCCAAAACTGCCAGCGTCCTTCGAGATGGTGTGGAAGTTGAAATACCTGTGGATGAAGTCTTGGTGGGTGACATTGTGCTGATACGCCCGGGGGACAAAATTCCTGTGGACGGCACGATACTCGAAGGGCTAAGCGCTGTGGACGAATCCATGCTCACAGGTGAAAGCATTCCTGTGGAAAAATCGACAGGGTCCCCAGTGGTTGCCGGCAGCATCAACAAAAACGGGACATTCCGCTTTGAGGCTGAAAAGGTTGGCGCGGATACCGCGCTGGCCCATATTATACAATTGGTGGAAGATGCCCAGGGATCAAAAGCACCCATTGCTAAGCTGGCGGATACGGTATCCGGCATTTTTGTGCCTGCGGTCTTTGCCATCGCTGTAGTAACTTTCATCGTATGGATGCTGGTCAACGGAGAGTTTGTTTGGGCCTTGCGTGCCTTTATTTCCGTGCTGGTCATTGCCTGCCCTTGTGCGTTGGGTTTAGCCACGCCAACGGCTATCATGGTAGGCACCGGTAAAGGTGCCGAACTTGGCATTTTAATTAAGGGAGGCGAAGCCCTGGAGATTGCCCATAAAGTCCAAACCGTCGTGCTGGACAAAACCGGCACATTAACCGTAGGGAAGCCTCAGGTGACCGATGTACTGGCCACAGGAGAAGTGGATTCAAACAAGCTTCTTCAAATGACCGCATCCATTGAAGCAGGCAGCGAACACCCCTTAGGCGAGGCGATCGTCCGCGCAGCGGAAGAAGCAAACCTATCGCTGATTACCGTAGAAGAATTTGAAGCCATCCCCGGAAAAGGAATTCGCGGGAAAATAGAAAACGAAATTTGGATTGCCGGAAATGCTAGGTTCATGATGGAATCGGGACTTATCCCGGAAGACTTTTCTGCGAATAAAGATCAATTGGAGTTGCTTGCCAAGCAAGGCAAGACACCCATGTATATTGCTAAAGACGGAAAACCAGCCGGCGTCATCGCTGTAGCCGACGTGATCAAACCCACCAGCAAGGATGCCGTCAAAGCCCTCAAGGCGTTGGGTTTGGAAGTGGTTATGATGACCGGAGACAACCCCCTAACAGCGCAGGCCATCGCTTCTGCTGCCGGAATTGACCGGGTCCTGGCAGAAGTCCTTCCGGAGGATAAGTCCAAAGAAGTCAAGCGGCTACAAGGGGAAGGAAAAGTCGTCGCCATGGTGGGAGATGGTATCAATGATGCCCCTGCACTGGCGCAGGCAGATCTGGGAATCGCCATTGGAAGTGGAACCGATGTGGCCATGGAAACTGCGGACATCGTATTAATGCACAGTGAACTGACTGCAGTACCAACCGCCATAAGGCTTTCTGCAGCCACGATCCGCAACATCAAACAAAACTTGTTCTGGGCCTTTGCCTACAATGTGGCAGGTATTCCCATCGCAGCAGGTGTTTTGTACGCTTTTGGTGGACCCATGCTCAATCCCATGATTGCTGCCGCAGCCATGTCATTCTCATCCATCTCCGTATTGCTGAACGCGCTGAGGTTGAAACGATTTCGATAAAGAATAAGGAGGACGCATGTTTCGATTTGAACAAGTCACCTATAAGGACATCATAGACATCCGAGAGATGACCATATCTCCTGGGTTGACGGCTCTGGTGGGACCCAGCGGTTCTGGTAAAACCACCTTGCTTCGCTTAATGAACAAACTGGTGACCCCCAGCTACGGTATAATCTATTATCGGGGTTTGGACCTATCAGAAATCCCCGCAGTGGAGCACCGCCGCAAGGTGATGATGCTATCACAAAATCCCATTCTCTTTCCCGGAAATATTCGAGATAACTTGAATATTGGCTTTCGTTTTCAAAAAAAAGAAGCCCCAAAAGATCAAAGGCTTGTGGAAATACTGCAACAGGTTCAGCTGGAAAAAGATCTGGACGGCGCAGTAGAGTCGCTTTCCGGTGGGGAAAGGCAACGACTGGTTTTGGCACGAGTGTGTTTGTTAGAGCCAGAGGTGTACCTACTTGATGAACCTTCTGCAGCATTGGACGATGTGTCCGAAGATGCCATTGTCTCCATGCTGTCCCGGTACACAAAAGAAAAGGGAACATCCGCGGTCATGGTCACCCACGCCCGCTCGGTTGCAGAGAAATACTGCGATGCAATCATTGAGTTGAAGAAGGAGGTGAACCATGGGTAATGCATCTGCTAACGATATCATTGTTCTGGGTATTGATCAGATTATGCTGGCCTATGCCTTCGCCCTAGTGGTCTTATTTATTGTCATGAAGCGGGGAATCAAACGGGAAAAAGACATTTTGATTTCCTCTATTCGAATGACGGTGCAATTGATACTCACAGGTTATATTTTGACCTACATCTTAGATAATCCCAATCCGTGGGTAACAGGAGTTGTCATACTCTTGATGGAGATTTTTGCTATTGGTACGATTTTCAAGAAATTCAAGGGAAAGTTATCTAACTCCCTGAAGATAACCATTTGTGTCTCCATGGCTGGTGGCACCCTGACCTGCCTGTTATATTTTCTCCTTGTGGTCATTCGAATCAACCCTTGGTATGACCCCCAATACTTCATACCCATTGCCGGAATGTTTGTAGGGAATACTATGACCGCCGTAGCGTTGGGTGTCAAATCCTTGGTGGAGGGAATGACAACTCAAAAAAACCTGGTGGAGGAGGCATTGATTCTGGGGGCTACCCCAAGAACAGCCACTGCATCTATCATAGACAGCACTTTTGACTCTGCCATAATGCCTACAATGAATACCATGATTGGTATGGGCATCGTATTTCTTCCAGGCATGATGACCGGACAAATCCTCTCAGGAACAGCACCAACAACCGCTGTAACATATCAGTTGGCAGTGATGCTGGGCATTTTGGGTGCTGTTGCACTTTCTGTAATTATCATGTTGCAATTGGGGTACCGAAGCTTTTTTAATGATCGGGATCAGCTTCGGGCACAGCGTTGATGGTTTATGATTGGAGATGAAAAGTTCTCTCGAAAGTGTCATAGATTTCCATGAGTTTAACGAAAACAAATAATTCTAGATAGCTGCTGGGGGTTTCAATCTCCAGCAGTGATTTTATTTTAGCCACCCGATACCGGACAGTATTGGCATGCTGGAACAGCATTTTTGAAGCACTGACCAAATCCCCGTTGGCTTCAATGTATGCGGATAGAGTACCAAGCAAGTCGGACCCGTGCTCTTCATCGTAATCGGTGAGAATCCGATTCATACGAAGGAAGTACTGACGGGAACTTTCGCTCCAACAATTGCTGATGAGAAGATTCTCTACGTTGTTTGTCTGGAAGGTGTCAATGGCACTGACATCATTTTTCACGTTATCTTTGGCATTTGCGCTAATGGATTCCCCGTGCTTGAGTATGGCACTGGCACAGGCCAGAAAAGCCTCTAGGATACTTTCCATCACCTGACGCGTGCCTTTGATTTGTGAAGATGTGCCAATCCAACAGGCCGAAATTGGGACATTGATGGACTCAATAAATGTCCGTACCTTTTCATCGGTAAACACGTCACCGTTAGAAGATGAAAGCACAACTAGAATCCCGGATTCATAAGGGATAATAATCGAACGCTCATCTGAACTTGTTTTGGCGGGGTGCATAGTAGGCGTGAGAGTCTTGCCATTTTTGGGAAAAGCCACCACGCATCGGGTGAACTCCTGCAGATAAGGATGGAGTTTTTCTTCAATAAAGTTTCCTGTGACGGGAGGCACAGCACCGGTAGCATACCAGTAGCCCAACGCCTCTTTTAAAGCTGGGGTGAGATTGCTTCGCAGTGCGCCCTTGTCGGAAGCCAACAGGTTTCGAACATCATAAACAATGTCGTCCACATATGTGTCGCTGAAAAAGAAAATGGGTATTCCAAGGATATCTGATTTCTGGATGGTATCTTCCGATAAATTGCGAAAAAAAACTTCTTTGATACAGATGGCTGATACCCCATGTAGAATCAGGGTTTTGATGCAGTCATTGGCATAATCAAAATCATCTTTTGCGATGGATAAGGTGGTGATGACAAACTCTCCTTTGCGGAAGGTTTTGGCGATGTCTGCTTTGGATTCCCAATCGAAAATACCGGTACCTGAGACTGAATTTTGAATTCCCTTCTCACCGGATATGATTTGGAAGTGTTCAAAGTTGGGGGAAGTTACGATATCAAAAACAGTAATCATTTCATCTCCATCCTTTATAACCTCATTGCTAAGTAAAATTATATGCTTTTTTGGAGGAATTGGCAATTGCCAAACCGGGTGCTTGTAGCTTCCTACAAACAAGTGGGTTTGGTTTTGTGGCTGGCATCATTGTCACAGGTCGGTTTTGTGGTACACTTGAATTAAGCAGATTTCTGCAATTACCAAGAATAGGAGAACGCAGATGAAAGAGTTTAAATTTGATGTGGATTACGTGCGGGAGCAATTCCCGGCACTATGCAAAACCGTAAACGGCAGACCGGCAATTTTCGCCGATGGCCCCGGTGGAACCCAGGTTCCGGTTCGTGTGGTTGAAAAAATTAACGACTACCTGTATTACCATAACGCCAACTCCCACGGTGTATTTAAGACTTCCGTGGAAAGCGACAATGGTTATTGGCAGGCAAGGGAGGTATACGCGGACTTTTTCAATTGTAGCCCAGAGGAAGTGGCATTTGGGGCAAACACCTCCACCAATAACTTCAAGTTGGCCATGGGTCTTTTGAGAACCATGCGTCCAGGGGATGAAGTCCTGATTACTGATATTGATCATGAAGGAAACCGTTCCCCCTGGCGAACGCTGGCGGACTTTGGCATCGTGGTCAAAAGCGCAGCTGTCCATCCAGAAACAGCAACGCTGGATATGGAAGACTTCAAAGCAAAACTTTCTTCCAAGACGAAAGTGGTTGCGGTGAACTGGGCAGCCAATGCCTGCGGCACCATTACGGATGTAAAAGAGTGTATTCGATTAGCCCACGAGGTTGGCGCGTTGACGGTCATCGATGCGGTTCATTACGCACCCCATCGTTTTATTGATGTCAAAGACATCGACACCGATTTTTTACACTGCTCATCATATAAATTTTTTGGGCCACACCTGGGTGTTATGTATATAAAGAAAGAAGTCGGAGAGAAGGTAAAGACCATCCGAGTGATCGCAGACGACAATTGTGAAATGCCATGGAAGTTTGAAACTGGCACACCAGCCATGGAACTAGCCAGCGGGGCAGCGGAAGCTGTGGAATTCATCGCCGATTTAGGCGCACGACACGCTGAGTTCTTTCAAGAAGATCTCAAAAGTCTTACCGGCCGTCGCCGCAATGTGGTGGCAGGCATGCTGGCCATTGACGCTTACGAAGAACCTATGGCAAAGAGACTGCGGACCGAACTGGCAGCAATCCCCGGCTTGACCATCTTCGGCCCACCGGAAGGATCCCCCAGAACCTCTACTGTATCTTTCCTGGTGGAGGGCATCAATGCCAATGATATCGCGAAAAGTCTGGCAGAAGACGGAGTCTTTGTATGGGACGGGGATTATTACGCCATTGAGATTATCATGAATGTCTGGAAGCTGGAAAGCGTTGGAGGCTTGGTGCGAATCGGCCTGGCGCCATACAATACTGATGATGAAATCGACCGCATCATCGCAGCAGTTAAAAAAGCTGCCAATAAATAAGGGCGAGTTCAAAAGATCATCCAACCAACCTAGCAGATTAACAAACTCATAATATTCAAAGCAAAACCGGCTCCTTGTGGAGCCGGTTTTCGTTGTACAGCTTACGCTGAATTGAGGAATATGGTGATATGAAAAAACTACACTAGGGGTTTGACAAACTTCCCCCGCTGATAGCCTTTTTCGTCAGAAACCGATGCCAGCCGAAAGCCAGCGGATATATAATAATTGACCAATGGGGTCATACTCATGGCGGTCTGCAGCATCACAAAGGATGCACCTCTTTTTCGGAACCATTCTTCTGCAGTTAGCAGCAACTGTCTACCCGCGCCGGACTGCTGCCAGTGGGGTAAAACGGCAAATCTGCTAATGTATCCAGTGTTCTCATCCATCATTCTAAGCCGGATGGTCCCGACACATTTGAGATGGTTGTACATTGCCACAAAAACCTGATTGCTTTCCATAGAAAGAATAATATCTTCTGCTGATTCCAATGTAGCCTTTGCAGGCTCTTCCACTTCAACCAAAAGATGATAATCAGAAAAAGCGGTTTTAAGGATGTGCTCGATGAGATTGGCATCCTTCTTTTTTGCTGGCCTAATTGAAATACTCATTTATTTATTCACCATTGTGCCAATTCCTGTGTCGGTGAAAACTTCCAAAAGTAAAGAGTGTGAAATGTTTCCGTTGATGATATGGGCACGGTCCACGCCGCTTTCCACGGCACGCATGCAAGCTTGCAGTTTAGGCAACATACCTCCCTGAACAACGCCTTTTTCAATTAGCTCCAATCCTTGAGAGGCAGAGAATCTGCTAAGTAGCGTTTTAGGATCTTTAGGGTTGGTCTGAATGCCATCTACATCGGTCATGAAAACGATTTTTTCCGCTTTCAGAGCGGCCGCCACTTCCCCAGCTGCGGTATCCGCATTGATGTTGTATTTTTCTCCGTCCGGACCAATGCCGATTGGCGCAATGACGGGGATATAGTCCAATTTCATCATGGCTTCCAACAGCTTTACGTTGATTTTGGTCACATGTCCCACGTGCCCCAGATCAATGCCATCTACGACAGCCATTTTTTCTGCTTCGATCAACTTTGCCGAAATTCCGGAAAGCCCCACAGCCTGAGCACCCATTTTGTTCAGCATCGACACCAGATTGGTATTGACCTGACCAATCAGGACCATGGCTGCCACATCGATGGTATCGTCATCGGTGATGCGTAAGCCGTTATGGAATTTGGATTCCACGTTTAATTTACTCAGCATTTCGTTGACTGCAATGCCACCTCCGTGGACGATGATGGGATGCATACCCACATATTTCAGTAAGGTGATATCCAGCAAAATGGACTCTACTGTATCATCGTCTCCCATGGCTGAGCCGCCATACTTGACCACGATGGTTTTATTCTTAAAAAGTTGGATATAAGGCAGCGCCTCCATTAAGAGTTCTGCTCGTTCGACTAATTTTTTCATGTTTCTTCTCCAATAGTATATTTCAAGTCTGGCTACTGCCGCCGGCCGGATGCCCGGCCGACACAATGTAACCAGCATACTGAGTTGGGCTTATAAATACCAGGCAGGGGTTCTTAATCCAATGGTTTGATCCAGTCCGAACAGCAAGTTCATATTCTGGATTGCCTGGCCTGCTGCACCTTTGATTAAATTATCGATGACCGATGTGATAATAATTCGATTCACCCGTCTGTCTATGACAAATCCCAGATGAAAGCTGTTGGAACCAACCACATGAGACAGCTCAGGCATGACGCCTGGTGGATTGATATAAACAAAAGGTCTACCCCCGTAGTATTGTCTGTAGATTGTTGTTACTTCTTGCTCTGCATCCGGACCAAATGCCTTGGCAGGTGTTGCGTAAATGGTGGATAAAATCCCCCTTTTTACAGGAAGCAAGTGAGGAGTAAATGAAATATTAACCTGACCAGCAACGTTCCCTGGCAAATGGTAGCTTAGTTGCTCTTCGATTTCCGAGGTGTGCCGGTGGGTACCAACACCATAGGCTTTAAAGTTTCCGGAAACCTGAGAAAATTGGTTGGCATGGGCCAAGTGGTTACCGGCGCCACTGATGCCGGATTTGGCATCAATGATGATGCTAGAAGGCTCGATAAAGCCTGTTTCCACCAAAGGAATCAATGACAGTAATGAACAAGTAGTATAGCAACCGGGATTTGCAACAAGAGAAGCCTTGGCAATCCGATCTTCGTATATTTCACATAAACCGTATACTGCATGTCTCAAAAGATCCGGACAACAGTGGTCCACGTGGTAGGTTTCTTCGTATAAGCTTTGAGACTGATATCTGAAGTCCGCCGAAAGGTCGATGACTTTCAATCCATGGGCAAGCAGACCTTCTGCCATTGGCGCGCTTTTGCCGTGGGGCAATGCCAAGAAAACCACATCGCAGTTAGATGCAAGCCGAACCTCATCATAGGAAGAAAGGATTAGGGGTGAAAACCCTTTAAAAGATGGGAAAATTTCATCCAGCCGTTTTCCTTGATGGCTGGATGAAACAAGCTCCACTACCTGAGCGGCAGGGTGCTGCATAAGTATTCTAACTAATTCTTCGGCCACAAAACCTGTGGCACCAACGATTCCGACACGTATCATGCTCGTTTCCTTTGAGTATAACAAGATGTATAATATTCATTATTACGCATGATTATACATTAAGGAAGGGTTGGGTGTCAACGGAATCTTTATTTATTTTGGGTGCGCGTCATTTTCTTTAATACCAGTAACAAGCCCAGTCCTACCATAGCACAAACTGCTGCAATGGTGAAAGCAGGATACATCAGAGTGATATCGGTGGCTGCTAAATTCTTATAATAGCCGGCAATTTGCGATGCAATGACGGCTCCTGCGCCGAAACCCAACAACACAAATCCGTAATTGGCTGCCATGTGTTTTGGTCCAAACAAGTCTGCCGTAAGGGAGGGGAAGTTGCTAAGCAGCCCGCCATAGAAGAAACCGATTAAACCAATAATCAGGAATATCCAGTTGCCATCGGCTTTGCTTACGAGTAGGGAGAGCACTGCGTTTCCGATTAAAATAACCATGATGATATTAATTCGTCCAAACTTATCTGAGAGCATGCCCCAAATCAAACGCCCTGCCGAGTTGAACACAGAAATTAGCAAAACACCAATTGTAGCGGTTTCTGTCAAGCCTTTGGCCACCGCAATGGGCTTGGCAAAGCCAATCATCATCAGTCCACCCATGCATGCCAGCATGAAGATAATGGTAATCAGATAATATGCCGGTTGCCGAAACATTTGGGTTGGAGACATTTCTTGACCCAACCGCGGTGCAGTAATCTGGCGATTGGACGAGTCGGAGCCGGCAACTTCTTCGGTGACAGGTGGTGCGGGCGGGTTTTTCATGAAAAAACCACCGGTGGTGCAAACCACAAGGAAAATGCCACCCAAGACCAGGAATGTGCCGGATTCACCAACACCTTGCCCTCCAAAGACAACAATAAAGTATTCAATGACTGGTGTGAATACAACGCCACCAAAACCTAAAGCTGAAACAATAAACCCGGTGACCAATCCCTTTTTCTCTGGGAACCACTTCTGGACACAGGCTATGGTGGGAGAATAGATGAAACCCATTCCGGTTCCGCCCAGTACGCCATAGGTTAGCCATAGCAACCACGGGTATTCAGCGGTCGCCAGAGAAGCCAGCGAAAAGCCGGCACCAAGAATCACGCCTCCGATCATAATAACAGTTCGGGTGGAAAAGGTGGTAGCAAGTTTCCCACCGATCCCGCTGGTCAGACTTAAGACTGCCAGTAGCAATGAGAAAGAAAGTCCTGCAGCGGCATTATCACCGCCAAAGATGGTATTGGCAACACCTGTCTGGAAAACACTCCAGACATATGCGGTCCCCATGCAAAGCTGCACAGCAATTGCCGCGGCCAAAGTTATATAACGTTGCCGTGACTTGGTTGTAACGATTTGTGAATTCATAATTGCATCCTCCTTATAAAAAAACCGCCTATGCCAGCTTGCATAAGTGGAAAGAGAGACTTCATCATTTCTCGGTTTAGCGATTTAAAGCGATACTTTTCATTCATAGTACCATAATCCGGGGTAATGTCAACAAATAGTTTGATAAAACCATCTAATAGGAAGCCTTTTACTTTTGGGTACATAAGCATTGACATATTATTTATGCTGTGTTAGTATAACGGCGTGGTATTAGTTAGACAAACTAAATAATAAACTGACCAACGCCATGCAACCATATTTGAGATGTATCGAACATTGGAGGTGCCCTCTGAGGGCAGAAAAAACATGAATGATTTTGAATCAAACCTGAACGAGCTTTTGGTAGATACGTTCAACAACATTCTGAAACTGGAAGAAAGCTACATTAAAAGATTTGCCGAGAACCCCATTACCATCAGCGAAGCCCATTTGCTGGAGGCCATCGGGAAACAACGGGGCAACGCCTCCGTTGGAACCATTGCCACGGAACTGGGCGTCACCATGCCTACAGCAACTGTAGCAATTAAAAAGCTGGAAGGACGAGGCTTTGTGGCGAAAGACACCTGCGCAGAGGATGGCCGAAAAGCCATTATCAGCCTGACGGAGCTTGGCAAGAAAGTCAATCGAACCCATGAACTGTTTCATGAAATCATGGTTCGCAACATTAGCAAAGAGTTTGAACCCCACGAGCAGGAAGAACTCCTGAAGGCGGTTAAAAAACTCAGCGATTTTTTTCAAAGGAAAACAAGGTAAGCATAAATGAGCATAAAAATAATTGCAACAGGCAGCGCGTTGCCTAAAAAAGCATTGAGCAACACGGAATTGGCTGAACTGGTGGATACCAATGATGAGTGGATTAGGTCGCGAACAGGGATCTCAAGTCGGTACGTTTGCACCGATGAAACCATTTCGGATCTGGCAGCAAGCGCTGCGGAAAAAGCCCTGGCAAAATCGGGCTTGAAGGTGGAAGACATTGACCTGATTCTCTGCTCCACCATTTCCGGGGACTATACCACCCCATCCCTTTCCTGCATCGTCGGGCTTCGTCTTGGAGCCAAGTGTGCCGCTTTTGATTTGAATGCAGCCTGCGCAGGATTTACCTTCGCATTGGATGTGGCAGCGGCTTACATTGAAACTGATCGAGCCAAAAACGTGTTGATTGTAGCGGCAGAAATGATGTCCAAGCATATTGATTGGACCGACCGTAATACCTGTGTCCTTTTCGGAGATGGCGCCGGTGCTGCAATAGTCACCAAAGGCAATGCCCTGAAATACATGCATATCCTGGCTGAACCCAATATCCCCTTTCTTTATCTGGAAGGAAAGACAGGCAACAGTCCATTTTACAAGCATAATGTAAACGAAGGATACCTGAAGATGGACGGACAAGAAGTTTTCAAGTTCGCCGTCACCATGATTGAACGGGAAGTCAAAGCCGCGGTGGCAGCCCTGGGTATCACCAAAGATGATATCGACTTCTACGTTTTACATCAGGCAAACATGCGGATATTGAAAACTGCTCAGGATCGGCTCAAAGAGCCTGAATCCAAATTCCCTTCCAATATCCACGATACAGGCAACATGTCCTCAGCTACCATTCCGGTGCTGTTGGATCAGCTATTGGATGAGGGGAAAATCAAAAAAGGTGACACCCTGTTTATGTCCGCCTTCGGGGCAGGACTTACTGCAGGCAGCTGTGTTATGGTATGGGAGTAATTCCATTCATATATAAATTGAAACAAACTTATGGAGGTAACAACATGTTATTAGAAAGAATTGTAGATACTCTGAAAGAGTATACTGGTAAAACCGAATTAGTCATCACGGAAGACACTTCCTTTGAAGAATTGGAAATGGACTCTTTGGATATCGTAGAGCTGGCCATGAAGATAGAAGACGAATTCAACGTCAACATCGAAATGAGCGAGAACATTAAAACTGTTGGCGATTTGCTGCACATTATAGAGAAGGCATCCTAAATGATTAAAACACCACTTTGCGATCTGCTGGGTATTGAATATCCCATCTTGCAAGGCGGAATGGCCTGGGTAGCTGACGCCAAGTTGGCTGCCTCGGTCTCCAACGCAGGGGGGCTGGGCATCATTGCAGCAGGCAATGCACCGGCGGATTATGTGAGAAAAGAAATACAAAAGGCAAAAACCCTGACGGATAAACCGTTTGGCGTCAATGTCATGCTTTTAAGCCCCTTTGTTGAAGAGGTGGCCAGCATTGTTGCGGAAGAAAAGGTTGCGGTGGTTACCACCGGTGCCGGTAATCCGGGCAAATACATGAAACCATGGTTGGCTGCAGGCATCAAAGTGATTCCTGTGGTTCCTTCCACTGCATTTGCCAAGCTCTTTGAGCGGGCTGGTGCATCTGCGGTCATCGCAGAAGGTGGCGAAAGCGGCGGACATGTAGGCGACGTAACCACCATGACTCTTGTTCCCCAAGTGGTTGATACGGTAAGCATTCCGGTCATCGCCGCTGGTGGCATCGGAGACGGACGGGGTATTGCGGCATCTCTGATGCTAGGAGCTGTCGGCGTTCAGGTCGGCACACGTTTTTTGGTTGCGGATGAATGTAGCATTCACCGTAATTATAAGGATATGGTTCTGCAAGCCAAGGATATTAGCACCATCTCAACAGGCAAACGATTGGGACATCCGGTTCGAGCCTTTAAGACTGCATTTTCCAAAACGTTCTTTTCCAAAGAATACGATCCAACGGTCACCAATGAAGAGTTGGAGAAATTCGGTGAAGGTGCCCTAAGACTGGCTGTTGTTGATGGCGATGAACAGCGAGGCTGTTTCATGGCCGGCCAAATTGCAGGCCTGGTCAACAAAGAGCAAACCGCAAAAGAGATCATCGAAGAAATGTTCTGCGAAGCGGAGGCTTTATTGAATGGAGCTACCAAATGGGTAAAATAGCATTTGTTTTTGCCGGTCAAGGCGCGCAAAAGCCCGGCATGGGCAAGGAATTATATGAAGAATGTCCGGCGGCTAAAGAAGTATTTGATGCCTGTGAAGCCAAACGGACCGGGACTCTTGCCCTTTGTTTTGAAGGACCTCAAGAAGAACTGAACCTGACCAACAACACCCAACCCTGTTTGTTTGCCATGGATTTGGCTTGTGCCAAAGCCTTAAACAGCATGGGCGTGTTTGCGGATGGGGCGGCGGGATTTTCTCTGGGAGAAATTCCTGCGCTTTCTTGTTCCGGGTTGCTTGACATGGAACAGGCCTTTGAATTGGTCAGGGTCCGTGGCGATGCTATGCATTGGGCGGGTACTCAAAACAAAGGCGAGATGTATGCAGTCCTAAAACTGTTGGATACAGAAGTGGAAACAATTTGTAACGGCATCGATGATGCCTGGCCTGTAAATTTCAACTTTGATAGGCAGACCGTGGTAGCATGCACAGAAGCGGTCGGACCGACTCTGGTGGACAAAATCACAGAAGCCGGCGGCGATGCACGGAAATTACCGGTCAGTGGTGCATTCCATAGCCCTTTGATGGCGCCTGCAAGGACCGCATTGAAAGCGAAGGTGGAGAAACTGAGTTTTTCCAAAATGGAAATCCCCCTTTATGCAAATGTGACGGCAGCAATTTACGAAGATCCCAAAGAACTTTTGGTGGAACAGTTGACCCATGCCGTACAATGGAAAAAAACCATCGAAAATATGATTGCCGACGGCTTTGACACTTTTATTGAAGTTGGTGCCGGCAGAACCCTTTCAGGGTTCATTAGAAAAATAAATCCTGAGGTCAGGACTTTGAATGTCAACGATATGAGCAGCCTCCGGAACACAGTAACGGAGGTATTAGGTGCTTAATAATAAAACTGCCGTCATCACCGGCGGTGCCAAAGGAATTGGTAAAGCCATTTCCCTGACAATGGCGAAACAAGGTGCTAAGATTGCATTAATCTATTCGGGCAGCGAGGAAGCCGCTCGGGAAGTTTGTGCTACCATAAATCAGTTGGGCGGACAAATTACCGGGGAAACTGCACCCCGTGCAATCGCTTACCGCTGCAATGTGGCGGATTACCAACAGGTGAAAGCCACTTGTCAGGCCATTTTGGACGACTTCGGCACGGTGGACATTCTGGTCAACAACGCTGGAATCACCAAGGACAACTTGATACTAAGAATGTCCGAAACAGAATTCGATGACGTTTTGGATGTGAATCTAAAAGGTTCCTTCAATATGATTCAGGTTCTTTCAAAAACCATAATGAGATCTCCCGCCGGTCGGATAATAAACATTGCTTCCGTCAGCGGTATCATAGGTAACCCGGGACAAGCCAACTATTCTGCCTCTAAGGCAGGACTTATCGGTCTGACGAAGACTGTGGCAAAAGAACTGGCACCCCGCAAGGTTACTGCCAATGTCATTGCGCCTGGATTTATACAGACGGATATGACAGAGAATCTACCCCAATCCGTTAAGGATTATGCCAATACCGTGGTTCCACTCAAGCGAATGGGAACACCGGAAGAGGTTGCCAACCTTGCTGCTTTCCTGGCATCGGACCAGGCTGCTTTCATTACCGGAGAGGTAATCAAAGTCGACGGCGGCATGTGCATGTAGGAGGAACGAACATGAAAAGAGTAGTAATTACAGGAATGGGATGCGTCACCCCAGTGGGCAACGACGTGGACTCTTTTTGGACAAGCATCATAAATGGAAAGCACGGATTCGGAGAAATCACCAAGTTCGATGCATCGGAAATGAAAGTGAAGATTGCCGCTGAGGTAAAAGATTTTCAGCCCGAAAATTACATTGTAAAAAATGAGATCAAACGGACGGATTTGTATAGCCAGTATGCCATTGCCGCAGCAACACAGGCAATGGAGGAAAGTGGAATTGTTGGTAAAATTGCGCCGGAACGCCTGGGTGTATATGTCAGCTCAGGAATTGGTGGCATGAACACCTTCGAAACCGAAGCTGAAAAAAATTTCACCCGTGGACCATCAAGGATTTCTCCTCTTTTTATTCCCATGATGATTGCCAACATCGCTGCTGCATTGGTAGCGATCATGTATAATGCACAAGGCCCTTGCCTACCGGTGGTTACAGCATGCGCAACAGGGACACATTCCATTGGGGAGGCGTTCCGTGTTATTAAGCACGGGTATGCCGATGCCATCATCGCCGGGGGAGCAGAAGCATCCATAACCCAACTGGCGATTGGAGGGTTTACCAACATGATGGCCCTGTCAACCCGGATTGATCCCGATAACTGTTCCACGCCGTTTGACAAGCGTCGCGACGGATTTGTCATGGGAGAAGGTGCCGGGGTTGTTGTATTGGAAGAGTATGACCATGCAGTGGCAAGAGGCGCAAACATTCTGGCAGAAATCGTTGGATACGGAAATACATGCGATGCCTACCACATCACAGCGCCACATCCGGAAGCACAAGGTTCCGCTAAGATGATTCAATTGGCATTGGAAGAAGCGGGCATTGTGGCCAGCGAAGCGCTTTACATCAATCCACACGGAACATCCACACCTATGAATGATAAAATAGAAACCAAGGCAATCAAAGTCGCCTTGGGCGACATGGCATACAAAATCCCAATCAGTTCCACCAAGTCCATGACAGGACACATGCTGGGTGCAGCCGGTGGCGTAGAGGCCATCGTTGCCATCAAGGCATTACAAAACAATATGGTTCCCCCCACCATTGGTTACCAGGAGCCTGATGAGGATTGCGACCTGGATTACGTACCAAACAAAGCAAGGGCTGTCAACCTGGATGCTGCCATGAGTATTTCTTTGGGATTCGGCGGACACAACGCCGGCATTGTCTTCAAGAAGGTATAAAAATGAATAAAGATGATATCAAAAAATTACTGCCTCATCGGGACGCCATGCTACTAATTGACGAAGCGGAACTACTGGACGGCGAAGCCGTGGCGAAATACACCGTTCGCGGGGACGAATGGTTTCTTCAGGGACATTTCCCGGGAAACCCGGTTGTGCCCGGCGTGATTCTATGCGAGATGATGGGCCAGTCCGCCTGCGTACTGGTGAACCAGGAAGGCGATTACACACCATATTTTTCAGGTATGGACAACATACGCTTCAAGAACAAAGTTCTGCCCGGCGATGTGATAACCTTCCGCAGCAAAGTGGATCGGGCAAAAGGTCCCTTTTACTTCATAAAAAGTGCCGGTTATGTCAACGACAAACTGTGCGTAAGCGGGGAGCTTTCTTTCGCCGTGGTAAAGGGTTAATCCATAAGCATAGAACCCAAAAATTCGAAAAATAGAGCAATATTTAATAATAATCTGTACTTTTTTGGCAAATATCGGCAAAAAAGTACAGATTTTCTCGTTTTTCGTTGAAACAAGGGGCGATTGTGTGGTAATCTCTTTGGAGGGGGACGGAGGAAACAATGTTTTATGATTTGTTAATGTTTTTTTCCATTTATGGTTTCATCGGATGGTCTCTTGAAGTATGCTACCATGCCATTGAAACGGGAAAATGGTCTAACCGTGGATTTTTGAACGGTGCAATATGTCCAATCTATGGAATTGGAGTTGTAACTATCTTGTATTTGTTGGAGCCTGTTTCGGACTTTGGACCGCTACTTTTTGTTGGCGGCGTGGTTTTATGCTCCGCTATTGAGCTCTTAACAGGTTACGTCATGGAAAAAATCTTTCATCAACGGTGGTGGGATTATTCCAACGAACGTTTCAACTTGAAAGGATATATCTGCCTTAAGTTTTCCCTGTATTGGGGAATTGGTGTGGTGTTTATCGTCAAGCTTGTACACCCTTCCATCCAGAATTTTGTGGATTGGATTCCATATGACGTAGGCGCGGTCATTTTGATCGCCACATTAATGATTCTTGCAGTAGATGCGGTAGATACATTCCGAACCATCACCGGCATTAACAGGGAGCTGGAAACCATTCATGAAGCCGCTGCTGTCATCCGCAAAGTGTCCGACGGAATTTCCGAAAGACTGTTTGAAGGAACCATCAAAGCGGTTGAAGAGAAAGAAGAACTTGGACAGAAACTACAGAGCAACAAAGAAGAAGCAGAACTACAGATGGCTCTGGGCCGAGCAGAACTGGAGACCAAAGCATCCGAGTTAAAAGAACTGGCAGAGGATATGGCGAGAAAATTCAGACGTGGACAGAAAAGAATGCTACGGGCGTTTCCCAATATGCGGTCGACCCGATACGATACAGATATGGCAGCGGTGAGAGAGCTGATTGAAAAAAATAAAGTTAAGGTTTTAACAATGAGATGGGCGGGTATACGAAATATCAGACATTATTAGGAGGATTATCATGCAAACACTGAAATTAAAAGACAATTTTTACTGGTTGGGTATACAGGACCCGGAACTAAAAGTTTTTGACATCACTATGACCACGGAGTTTGGAAGCAGCTACAACTCTTACCTATTAAAGGGATCTGAAAAAACAGTGCTCTTTGAAACCGCCAAGGTTAAGTTCATGGACGAGTATTTTGAAAAGCTGAACCAATTGGTTAACGCAGCAGAGATTGATTATCTGGTGGTGAGCCATACAGAACCGGATCACGCCGGCGCCATCGGTAAGCTAATTGAAATGAATCCCAAAATCGTTGTGGTTGGTTCTCAAATGGCTATCACATTTTTGAAAGAAATCACCAATGGGGAATTCAATTCCCATGTAGTGAAGGATGGGGATACCCTTACACTGGGAGACAAAAACCTTCGATTCATCAATGCGGTGAATCTGCACTGGCCCGATGCCATGTACACCTACATAGAAGAGGATAAAATCCTAGTTACCTGTGACTCATTTGGCGTACACTATACATTTGACGACGTTTTGGTTTCTAAGTTGCGTGCAAAAGGCGAAGAAATATATCAGGAGTATCTAGGCGCAGTATACTATTATTATGCATGTATAATGAAACCGTTTCGCCCATTTGTGATACAGGCCATCAACCGCATCAAGAATCTGGAAATTGATATGATTTGTACAGGGCACGGTCCGGTACTGGATGAAAACCCTTGGGAAATTGTACATCTTTATGAAGAGTGGGCAGCTGCACCTCCGGCAAATGCCAAGAAAACTTTGGTAATACCATATGTTTCCGCGTATGGGTATACGGCAATTCTGGCCGAAAAAATTGCCGAAGGCGTGAGAGCTGCCGGAGATTATGATGTGAAACTGTTTGACATGGTTGAAGCGGATCAGGATGAAGTCATTGCAGAAATGCTAATGGCCGATGGACTGCTATTGGGTACGCCAACGATGGTGGGCGATGCATTGGAACCTATTGCAGACTTGCTTTTAAGAGTGCATCCTATTCAGGTGGCAGGCAAACCCGCATCAGCGTTTGGATCCTATGGTTGGAGTGGCGAAGGCGTTCCAAACATTCTGGCAAGACTGGGGCAGCTTCGCATGAAGGTATTCGAAGAAGGATATAAAGTCCGTTTCAATCCAAGCACAACACAACTGGAAGCTGCTTTTGATTTTGGGAAACGCTTCGCAGAAGGGTGCTTGAAGTAGGTTCTGTGAACATCCTGTGAAACTTGCCCCAGGGCAATTGACACTGGAACTTTTCGGGGTTAGTATGACAAAAGAGCCACAAACTGTAACATTTTACGGGCTGGCACGTCAGCAAATTAGCCAAACTGAAAGGGACCTAACATGGATATTAAAAAAGTGAGAGACTCCTTTAAAACGGCGTTTGTTGCATCTAAAAAACAAATGCACAGACAAATAAACAGACTGTACATAGAAATCACCGCAACCCTCAATTGCTTTATGAATCAACTGCATCACTCCATTGAAGGACACAAAATTAGACAGAAAACCATTTCTGTCATGGCTCCTTTTCTGGCGGTGATGCTTTTTACGTGTTACATTTTTGTAACAGCACCTTATGGGTTAACGGAGGATGGCAAAAAAATTGAACAACCCTACGTTATCAAAGCAGGAGTCATTGAGTTGGCAGTAGTGGAAAGCGCCACTGTGGCGGAACAAGTAATGGTACAGTTTCAGCAGGCATTTTTGTCTGATGGGGCTCAACTTGTTTCATTTGACACAAAACCGTTCCTGAACATTGACCAAAAAGATTTGGAGCGTGCAAGTGGTCCGGTAACAGTTTTGAGCCAGACAGAGGCATTGGATGCCTTGATTCAGTCGTGTGAAGGTCTGAATCCATTAATGACAGCCACCTTGACAGAACAGCTGGTAGAAAATAAAGTAGTACCCTATACTTCAACACAAGAGAACGCCAGTGATTTGACTGTGGGAACCAAGAAAGTCAAAACCGCAGGGGTAAACGGCGCAATCGCCAATACCGTTAGTATAACCAAAGTCAACGGGCAGATTGTTGCATCTACTCTATTAAATGAAACAATCGTCACAAACCCAGTAAATGAAGTTATTTTGGTGGGAACAAAACCGGTTCGAACTTATACCTATGCGTCGTCCTCTCTATCCACATCCGGCAAGGCCATTGCAGGAACAACCGGTAATGCCGTTATCGCTTATGCAAGACTTTTTCTGGGTAACCCTTATCAATATGGAGGCACTAGCCTAACCAACGGAACGGACTGCTCGGGATTTACCATGAGTGTCTACGCGCACTTTGGTGTCTCGTTGCCCCACGCCTCTTCCGCCCAAAGATACGTCGGCACAGCGGTTTCATACAGTCAGGCACAACCTGGAGATATCATTTGCTATTCCGGACATGTGGCCTTATATATGGGTGGCGGCAAAATTATCCATGCAAGCACTGAAAGAACGGGCATCATCATTGGATCCGCAACTTACAAACCCATACTGACCGTCAGAAGAATTCTCTAAAACGGAAGCTTATTAGAGTTTCGGAGGATTCACAGCCTGAAGGAGAGAAGCATTAAATATAAAACAAGCCGTATCAGTATTCAACTGACACGGCTTTTTCTTTTGATTCATTGATTGGGATACGTTGGAGCGCTTAGGATATGGTTGGCTATATGATGGCGTAGCGGTCTTTGCCGCTGCGTTTCGCTATGTATAAGGCCTTGTCCGCCCGATGGAACATTTCCTCAAATTTGATATTTTCGTTGACGGTTAGGGTTACACCGAAACTGACTGAGACTGGAAGATCAAAATTGAACATCCCAGAAAGCCCTCGTATTTCCGTTGCAAAATCATGTATTTTGTTGATAACAACTTCGTCGGTTTGGGTATCGGTAAGAAAGACGATGAACTCGTCTCCGCCAAAACGACCCACTACATCGCATTTTCGAGTATACTTCTGCAGTATGTCAGAGATTCCAATAAGTATTTCATCACCTTGCAGATGACCGTAGGTATCGTTGATGGCTTTAAAATTATCAATATCCAGAACCATCATGGCACAACGTGATTCAGGTGTACCTTTGCTCAGATAAAAATCCACAGCTTCTTCTGTGGCAGTACGATTCAACAAGGAAGTCAATGAGTCCCTTTCTGATTTTTTCAGAAGGTATTTATTTTCCTCTTCCAGCACTGTTTGCTTGATGCGTGAATCGATGTTCATGACGCAGTATAGATAATATTCGTCTTCCACCGGCAGTATAGTAATGGCAGAGTAAATGAAATCGCCGTCCTTCGTTTCCCTGAGCCTGCATTCATAGTAAGCATAGCCTTCCTGATTCACCTTACTACGAATATTTTGGAAATCGGTGAAATGCAAGAATGCCAGTTGCTCCTCAGGGTGGACATAATGATGGCTTTGATGTTCAAAATATACTTGGCAGTTGGTCACTGTGTTGAGCTTTTCTTTGCCGGGGTGCTTTGAAGAAACCGGCATAATTGTATTGGCGGCCAGATTCACCTCACAGATTCGGTCAAAAACTGCCATTAGGCTTTTGCTGTATTTGTTTAATTCCTTGGAACGTTCCAGTATTTTTTCTTCGGTAATGTCTACGATTACTTCTTGAAAATAACGTTCCTCGTTGGGCAGGTTAATCATGTCCAATGTGCATCTTGTGAAGCGGATGGATCCATCCTTGCAAAGCGCTTTGACTTCATAGGTTACCGGGGCATTACCGGTCAGACGCTTGTTGATGGCGCCTTCAACGATACTCCGCTCTTCAGGCAAAATGTCCACGAAAAAATCGTTATTCGTATATAAATCATATTCCGAATAATCCATACCACCATCATAACCGTATATTTTGAGATAACCTGAATTTAGAAACAAGATGACAGGATTTGCATTTACAGTATAAATGCCAATTCCGCAAGGCAGAGCATTGTAAACGCTCTGAAGGAATTCTTTGCTTTCTATGAGACTTACGTCTCGGATACCTGTGCCCCTAGACATATATAAACCTCTCGCTATAGCAGGAATATTAATTCTAGTCCTAATCTATCGCCGCGAAAAGATTATAACACATTGAAAAGAAAATGGTACTCTTATTCTATTAACAACTGGCAGGTTTTTGGTCTTGACCTTCGGATGTAAAAAGTGTATATTGATTTTAGCACTCAAATAGAAAGAGTGCTAAAATCGGGCGCCGGTGGTTTGCTCACACAAACAAAACGTTCGCCTGTTACATTTTCTATTATATGGAGGTTTGAAAATGGCAAAAAAACAATTCAAGGCTGAATCCAAGAGACTCTTGGACCTGATGATCAACTCCATTTATACCCATAAGGAAATTTTTCTTAGGGAGTTGATCTCCAATGCCAGTGATGCAATGGACAAGTTATACTATCGTAGCCTGGAAACCGGCACCACCGGGATTCATCGTGAAGGCCTGTCAATCCGGATTGATATCGATAAAGAGAAGCGGCAGCTAATCCTTTCGGACAACGGCATTGGCATGACGAAAGAAGAAATGGAAGACAACCTGGGCATCATTGCCCGCAGTGGTTCCTTGCTTTTCCGCAACGAAGCGGAAGCCAAAGGGGCAACAGATAGCGCGGACGGACAAGCAAGCGCGGCAGTCCAACCGGATATTGATATCATCGGACAGTTTGGCGTAGGATTCTACTCAGCGTTCATGGTCAGTGAAAAAGTACAGGTGATTTCCCGTGCTTTTGGTTTTGACGATGCATTCCTGTGGGAGTCCTCAGGAGCGGATGGATACATTATCAAGGAAACGGCGAAAGACGAAATCGGGACTCAAATCATTTTGACCATCAAACAGAGCAACGGCGACGAAGACTATGACCAGTACCTGACAGAATACAGAATCAGAGAACTGGTAACTCGTTACTCGGACTATATCCGATATCCCATTCAGATGATGGTTGAAAACCGAAGATCCATCGGCGAGACAGAAGAAGATAAGATGCCTGAGTTTGAAACTTTTATGGAGCTGGCAACACTCAATAGTATGATTCCCGTCTGGAAAAAACAGAAAAGCGAACTTGCCGAAGGCGAGTATAACGAGTTTTACAAAAATAAATTCCATGACTTTACCGACCCGGCAAAGGTCATTTATACCAATGTAGAAGGAGCGTCAAGCTACACTGCACTGATGTTTGTGCCGGGACGACCTGCTTATAACTACTATTCCAGAGACTATGAAAAGGGATTGCAGTTGTACTCCTCCGGCGTGCGGATTATGGATAAATGCCCGGAATTGCTTCCGGATTACTTCAGTTTCGTCCGCGGACTGGTGGATTCCCAGGATTTATCCCTCAACATTTCACGGGAGATGTTGCAGCATGACAGGCAACTGCGGGCCATCGCCGAACGTCTGGAAAAGAAAATCAAATCAGAACTTGAGAGCATGCTGAAGACCGACCGGGAAGGGTACGAAGCTTTCTATAAGAACTTTGGTATGCAACTAAAATATGGACTTTACGACAAATTTGGTTTAAATTCAGATTCTCTTAAAGACTTGATTCTGTTTTACTCCTCGTTGGAAAAGAAAATGGTTACCTTTTCTGAGTATGTTTCCCGGATGCCGGAATCCCAAAAGTACATATATTACGCCGTATCCGGTTCGGTAGAAAAAGCGGATCAACTGCCACAGACAGAAATACTAAAAGAAAAGGGTTATGAAATTCTTTATTTGACTGATGATGTGGACGAGTTTGCACTTCAGGCACTAAGGGAGTACGACAAAAAACCATTCCGTTCCGCTTCTTCAGGAGAACTTGATTTACTGGAAACCGAGGAAGAAAAAGAAGAAACCCAGAAGCAGGAAGAAGAAAGCAAAGAAATGCTGGCCTATATGAAGGAACACTTGGGAGACAAAGTTGCCGAAGTACGTCTTTCCCGTCGGTTAAAGCAACATCCGGTATGCTTGGCCGCCAAGGGTGGACTTTCTCTGGAAATGGAACAGGTGCTCCGTGCTATGCCCATGGAAGAGGAAATCAAGGCGGAACGTGTCCTTGAAATCAATGCCAGCCATCAAGTGATGTTCGTCTTGACCGACGCATATGCAAATGACAAAGATAAGCTGGATAAGTATACGGATTTGCTTTACAACCAAGCCATGCTTATGGCCGGATACGAGTTGGAGGACCCTGTGGCATTTGGAAATGCCATCTGTGAATTAATGATATAAGTCAAATTGCATCATAGTAATTGCAACATAAAATTATAAGATTGCCCCTTCTAGAGTTTTGGATATCATTTGTATTCCGCCTATAGAAGGGGTATAATTATACTCAAATGTTGCAAAAATTGGTTTGAGACAAGGTACACCCGAAGCAACACGCAATAAACACAGGAGACAATTTATGAATTTGGAACAGCATTTTTTTTCAGCAATATACCGGTATGCCCCCATTGGATTGGTCATACTGGATAAAACCGCAGCGGTGGTGGATGCAAATGATTATATGTTCAATTTATTTAAAGTCGAGAAAGCAAATTATCAGGGTCAACAGTTTGGCAACTTATTCAATTGTTCAAACGTTGTGGACTCAGACAGGATTTGTGGCGAAACGCAAGCTTGCACCTTTTGCAAAATACGGGCCGGATTGGTGAAGGAGATCACCACTAAGCAACCACTCCAGGATCTGGAACTAATGAATGCCCATAAAATAGGCGGTATCGACAAACCACTATGGCTAAAACTGTCTGCTAGTACCGTTGAAATGGCGGAGGAGTTGTTTTTGGTGGTATCGTTTACTGATATTACCAGAGAGAAACAGTACGAAGAACTGCTTCAGCACGAATTGACCATCGATGGGGCGACGGGTACCATCAACAAAAGTAGCTTGATTGAAATTCTTAAAGAGTTGCCCGGATTCGCAGAAAACAACAAAATGGTATCTGTTGGCATCGTGGATATGGACGACTTCAAATTGATTAACGATCATTATGGTCATTTGACCGGAGACAAGGTATTGGAAAGTTTTTCTCGGATTGCCAGAGACTCCATGCGAAAACAGGATATCATCGGTCGCTTTGGCGGTGAAGAATTTATGTTTGTTTTCCCAGGGGTTGAGCTGGTTGGCGCAGCGGCAATTATGAAGAGAATCCACAGTGCGCTTAGAAGCGAGTTCCATGAAAAAGTAGAAGGAATAGGCTTCAGCGCAGGATTTATCCAGCTGAATCCTGAGACAATTCAATCCATGACAACAGAAGAAATCATTGAAACGGTGGATGGGCTGTTGTACCGAGCAAAGGCTGAAGGCAAGCGCAGATTTGTCTCACCGGATTGGTCGTCACCGCTACAACAAAAAGAAAGTGAGGAATAGAGTATGTTTGCCATTGAAACAACGGACTTAACAAAGTATTACGGAAAATCCAGGGGAATCATCGATGTGAACCTTAAAGTGGATGAAGGGCAGTTGTATGGATTCATCGGACCTAACGGAGCAGGGAAGTCCACCACCATCCGTACACTTTTATCCCTGATCAAAAAGACCAGTGGTAAGGCAGAGATCTTTGGACTGGATTGCGCCGAAAACAAGGTTGAAATTCTAAAGCAAGTAGGGTATCTTCCCAGTGAAGTGGCCTATTATGACAATATGAAAGCCATTGATCTGCTAAACTATTCGGCTAGTTTCTATGGCAAAGATTGCAGTGCAAAAATCAAGAGCTTGTCATCCGCGCTGGAAGTGGATCTGAACCGTAAGATTGAAGATCTGAGTCTGGGGAACCGCAAAAAAGTCGGCATTGTTCAGGGCTTGTTACACTCGCCTAGACTAATCATGTTGGATGAACCCACCAGTGGGCTGGATCCTCTGATGCAGAAGACTTTCTTTGAGCTAATCCGAGAGGAGAACAAAAACGGAGCAACCGTGTTGTTTTCATCCCATATCCTTTCGGAAGTGCAACGTCTTTGCGATCGAGTGGCCATCATTAAGGAAGGCAAAATTATTAAAGAGCAGAGCATCGTTGGACTCCGTGAGGAGGCTTACAAAAAAGTGAGCATTACCCTTATGGATGGAGAAAAACTTAACATGCCCGCCACAGTAGAAATTTCAGACATGAAAATTGTCGGTTCCACCGCTGAATTTATTTTCAGAGGCGACTGCAACCACTTGGTTGCCCAACTGGCACAGTACAAGCTGATGAACCTGGAGATTTCAGAACCGGACCTTGAAGAAATCTTCATGCACTATTACCAGTAGGTGGCGATATGAATATATTAAAGTTTGAATTAAAGCGGAGCTTTCTCTCCATGGTTGGTTGGACCTTGGGGATGATTGCGTGCATTTCCGTTTTTATGCAGGGGATGTTTCCCATATACAATGACAGTATTGATCAAATCATGATTATGATGGAATCCTTCCCAAAAGAGTTTTTGGCGGCATTTGGCTTTTCCATGGATATGTTCAGCTTCGCCGGATTTTATGCCTTTAGCTTTACTTATCTGACATTGCTCGGCGTCATGTTTTCTTGTACTGTGACATTGCAGGTTTTCGCAAGAGAAAAGAGAAGCCATTGCCAGGAGTTCCTATATGTCAAGCCGGTAACCCGACAAAAAATGTTCATGGAAAAATTGTCGGCAGTACTTGCCTTATTAATCATCTCCAATGCCCTTCTTGTGGCCTGGTCGATTGCCGTAACAATAATGGCCGGAGAAAATGACTTGGTCGGAAAAATCGCACTGGCATCTCTTAGCGTATTTTGTACAGAACTGCTATTTATGGCTTTTGTCATTCTATATTCGATTCAGGCAAGAAAGGTCCGAACCATCTCCGGTGCTGCCATGGCATTTGCATTTGCCGGATTCATTTTGTCAGCACTATCTTCTTTGATTGACAAGGTTGAAATGCGCTATATCGCCCCATTCAAATATTTTGATCCGTTCCAAGCCGTAATCAATGGCACCTACGAAATCCAATATGTGATTACCGCAGTGGTTCTTTTCGTCGCTGTCATGGCGGTGGCGGCTGTGCGTTACTTCAATAAAGACGTCAGGTTATAGGAGGCAGAATATGAATATTATTATGAAAGAAATCCGTTTTGGATTAAAACCATTTCTATTCTGGCTCTTGGGGATGTCCTTCCTACTGGTGGCGGGCATGACCAAATACACAGCAATTGAAGGGGGCGCAGACATTACTGCAATTTTTGAAAAATTTCCCAAGATCATCCTGGCCGTTATGGGTATGGGTGGTGGTGTGGACATCGCGTCGATAGGCGGGTATTACTCCGTGTTGATGTATTACTCCTTTATCGTTGTGATTCTGTACGCCGTGTACCTAGGGACTTCGGCAGTCAACAGAGAACTAATAGACAAAACCTATGAGTTCATCTTTACAAAGCCCCGGACCCGTTCTTACATTTTAATGCGTAAGGTCATGGTCGGCGTTGGTTTCCTGGTGGTCTTTTGCATCATGATTATTCCCCTGTCATTTTTGGGAATGTCCATTATTAACACGAAAGACGCGGATACCGGCTTTGTATATACCAATACGGTTGCATTGCTCTTTGTGGGATTGCTGTTTTTCGCCCTGGGTGTGTTCTGGTCTGCAATCCTAAAAAAACCTGAGCGAGGCGCTACCGCTACCAATCTCTGTTTTTTGGCTGGTTTCATTGCCGGCATCATTTACGACATGTATGATGAAGCAGCCGCACTACAGGCCATTTCGCCTTTACGTTTCTTCCCTCCGCAAGAGCTGTTGGACGGAAGAATTAATCCACTATTTGCTGTGGGATGCCTTATTGCCGCTGGCATTTTACTCTTCTTCGGCTTCCGACAGTTCGAGCGCAGAGATTTTGTAGAATAAGAATCAACCTAGTGAGTCAAGAATAAACCTTAATAATCAACATTGAAAATCACCTAGTGACTTCATTAAGAATGCGAATAATTAATCAAAATCTGTACTTTTTTGGCAATGATATGCCAAAAGGTACAGATTTTTTATTTTGCTATTCACAAAACAAGTAGCGTTATGCGAATAATGGAGAACAACGCACATTGAATTGTTCGTGATATGCCGAACTAAATTTTTAAAATCTTCAAAAAACTGCTTATTTTTGCCATTTTCTGTGTTATGATACCCGAAAAGATGGGGAAAATAGGCTAGACGCGAACATTGGTTAAGACGGATGGCGCTGATCTCTTAGAGGGAATACAGATGAAAAGCCAACGGAAAGGACATGGTTGCCATGGTAAGACGAATATATGTGGAAAAGAAAACTGACTTTTCGGTAGAAGCACGGGGGCTTCTTTCTGACTTGAGGCAAAACCTCAAAATGGAAGCATTGTCAGGACTACGACTATTGAACCGCTATGATATTGAAAATGTGGACGATGTCACTTATCAAGAATCTCTTCAAGGGGTTTTTGCAGAGGCGGGGGTGGATCTTCTTTTTGAAGAAACTCTTCCCAAAGACATCAGCCAACACTTTTTTGTGGTGGAATATTTGCCTGGTCAGTATGACCAACGGGCAGATAGCGCGGAGCAATGCATCAAGCTTTTGAATCCTTCCGCTATGCCCAGTGTCCGTTGTGGCAAAGTCATTGCACCGGAAGGAGAACTATCACAGGAGGAACTGCATCAAATCAAAGCTTACTTGATTAATCCGGTGGATTCCAGAGAAGCGGCATCCACAAAGCCGAACACCTTAGCCATGGAAGCTACTGCACCGGAAGATGTACCAATCATCCGCGGATTTTGTAGTATGACCGAAGAGGAATTAGAAAGCTATCGAATGGAATCGGAGTTTGCCATGAGTAAAGCCGACCTGTTCCATGTTGCCGACTATTTTCGAAATGAAGAGCAACGAGATCCGACTTTGACAGAGCTTAAAGTCCTGGATACCTATTGGTCCGATCATTGCCGTCATACAACTTTCAATACCAAACTTTCGGATATTTATTTTGAAACCAGCCCCTACGGAGAAGTGGTGCGTCAGGCCTTTGAAGAATATATTGAGATGCGCCGAGAAGTCTATGGTGACAAGAAAAAAGATGTAACCCTCATGGATGTTGCCTGTCTGGGTGCCAAATATTTAAAGAAACTGGGCAAGGTGGAAGACTTGGATGAATCGGAAGAAATCAATGCATGCAGCATCCGCGTCACCGCTGATATCGATGGACAGGACGAAGAGTGGATTGTCCAATTCAAGAACGAAACCCATAATCATCCAACAGAAATAGAGCCTTATGGTGGGGCTGCCACTTGTCTGGGAGGTGCCATCAGAGATCCCCTTTCCGGACGGGCATATGTGTACCAGGCCATGCGTGTTACCGGCGCAGCGGACCCAAGAAAGCCGGTTTCCGAAACATTGAAGGGAAAACTTCCCCAGAAAAAACTCACTCGCGAAGCAGCAGCAGGATATAGTTCCTATGGCAACCAAATCGGATTGGCCGCAGGGCAGATTGACGAAGTGTATCACGAAGATTATGTGGCCAAAAGAATGGAGTTGGGTGCTGTCATCGGGGTCTCTCCTGCCAGCCATGTGGTTCGGCTTACGCCAGAACCGGGAGACGTGATTATTCTGGTGGGTGGAAGGACCGGAAGAGACGGATGCGGTGGCGCAACGGGATCTTCCAAAGAACACACCGAAGGTTCTCTGACTTCATGCGGAGCAGAAGTTCAGAAAGGTAATCCACCTGTAGAGCGAAATATCCAACGACTTTTCCGCAGACGAGAAGTAGCTACGCTGATTAAACGGTGTAACGACTTTGGCGCCGGTGGCGTGTCGGTGGCAATTGGCGAACTGGCCGACGGATTGCTCATCAACCTGGACACCATTCCCAAAAAATACGAAGGGCTAAACGGCACAGAACTGGCAATCTCCGAATCGCAGGAGCGGATGGCGGTGGTGGTCGGTCCGCAGGATGAAGACTTGTTCCTGAAATATGCTGACGAAGAAAACTTGGAAGCGACACGGGTTGCCCTGGTCAACGACTCCGGAAGGGTGAAGATGACCTGGCAGGGCACGACCATATTAGATTTAAGCCGAAACTTTATCAACACAAACGGCGCAGGTCAGGCGGCGACCGCCTCAGTAAAATCTCCAGCCGGATACGGAGACGCCCCCGTGTGGATTCCAGCAGAGGACTATCTGTCTGATCTAAACTGTTGCAGCAAAAAAGGTCTGATAGAACGATTTGATAGTACCATTGGCGCAGCCACCGTGCTGATGCCTCTGGGTGGAAAATATCAACGCACTCCGGCACCTGGCATGGCAGCAAAACTACCTTTGACTGTGGGTTTTGACGGGCATTGCCCAGAAACCGACACGGCAACCTTAATGGCCTACGGGTACGACCCATACCTAGCCAAAGAAAGTCCCTTCCATGGGGCGCTCAATGCGGTAATGGATTCGGTGACCAAGATTGTCGCCATGGGTGGAGATAGGCGGAACATTCGTCTGAGTTTCCAGGAGTACTTTGAAAAACTATCAGGCGACGAAGCCTGGGGCAAACCTTTGGCGGCACTGTTGGGTGCATTGAAAGTCCAAAAGGCCCTGGAGATTCCTGCAATTGGTGGCAAGGACAGTATGTCCGGCACGTTCATGGATCTGAACGTACCGCCTGCATTGGTTTCATTTGCCATGACCATGGCCAAAGCCTCTCAAATCATTTCGCCTGAAATAAAGAAGGTGGGCAGTAAACTGGTTGTCTTATCAGTGAACAAAGATGGCAAAGGCATTCCTGATTTTGAAGCATTCAAAAAATCCATGGACCAAGTATACAAACTGGTTACGGAAGGCAGAATCCTTTCCGCTAATCCCATTGGCCGGGGTGGCATTTTTATCAGCCTGGTGAAAATGGCAGTAGGCAACAAAATTGGTGCATCTTTGTATAGCATGAGCTTGCGGGAACTGACAGAAGCATCTTACGGAAGTCTTTTATTGGAAATCAGCAAAAAAGAAGATATCAGTGCCTTGATGAGTGAGGTGCCCTATAAGGTTATCGGTGAAACTACTGATCAGGCCAGTATCATGTATGTGATTGATGGCCAGCAAAAGAAAATCAGCCTTAACGAAATCCTGAAGCGATGGACCGCCCCATTGGAAGAGGTATTCCCTACTAAAACTGACGATCCCAAAACTGTGGAGCTTAAGTCCGGTGAGCTAAAAATCGAAGAGCTCAAAGAAGAATCGGTGCCTGACGGTGGAACGACAATCCCTTCTGTTGATTGTTTGTCCAAAAAATCCAAGGTCTATGGCGGACCTATGCTGAAAAACCCACAACCAAAGGTGTTGATTCCGGCTTTTCCGGGAACCAACTGCGAAATGGATTCTCTGCGGGCATTTACTCGGGCCGGGGGCGATGGGGAAATCCTAATCATTAGAAATCTGACACAGGAAGCTTTGGCAGAGTCCATTGCTACTCTAGCAAAAAAAATAAAGGGATCTCAGATTATTATGCTCCCCGGTGGATTCTCCGGAGGCGATGAGCCGGACGGTTCGGCGAAGTTTATCACCGCGGTTTTCAGAAACCCTGGCGTCGCGGAAGCGGTCACAGATCTACTGGAAAACAGGGATGGTTTGATTCTGGGAGTCTGTAACGGATTCCAGGCTTTGATCAAGCTAGGTCTTGTGCCCTTTGGCCGAATTGTACCGCAGACAGAAGAAAACCCCACCTTGACATTCAATAAAATCGGACGACACATGTCCTGTCTGGTCCGAACCCGAGTAGCCTCCACCCTTTCTCCCTGGCTGTCCGCGTGCGACGTAGGTGACGTCCATACCATTGCTGTATCTCATGGAGAAGGTCGCTTCGTATCCGGGGAAAACGAGATGAATCGTATAATCGCAGGGGGACAAATCGCTACCCAATATGTGGACTATGATGGAAACCCATCTATGGATATCCGTTACAACCCCAATGATTCTTTGCTGGCTGTGGAAGGAATTACCTCTCCCGATGGAAGAGTCTATGGCAAAATGGCCCATTCGGAACGTATGGGAATCAATGTGTACAAAAATGTGCCGGGCAACTTTGACCAAAAGCTTTTTGAGTCCGGCGTAGGATATTTCAAATAGAATTCTAACATAAAGAATTCAATCACTCATTGGCTTGATGTACTAACAGAGGAGGAAATTTAAATGAAAGTTGCAATTGTCATGGGGAGCAAATCCGATTATCCGGTGGTTCAAAAGGCAGAAGTCATTTTGAAAGAATTCGGCGTACCCTATGAAACGCGAATTATATCCGCACACCGTACACCAAGAGTTGCAGAAAAATTTGCCACCACCGCCGAGGCAGAAGGGTTTGGCGTCATCATTGCTGCAGCTGGCAAAGCAGCCCATCTGGCAGGAGTCCTGGCGGCTACTACTGCGTTACCGGTCATCGGCATTCCCATGAAGTCCAGTACGCTGGACGGTTTGGATTCGTTGCTTTCGGTGGTACAGATGCCAAAGGGCGTACCGGTTGCCACCGTCGCTATTGACGGTGCTGAAAATGCAGCGCTGCTGGCAATCCAGATGCTAAGCATCGGAGACCCTGCGCTACGAAAAGCAATGAAAGCTTATAAGTTAAAAATGGAACAAGACATTATCGCATTGGATGAGGCGTTTGGTAAGGAGGAACAATAAATGGAAAAATTAGAAATGATGTATGAAGGAAAGGCGAAGAAGGTATTTAAAACTTCCGAACCAGGTTACTTGATCGTAGAGTATAAAGATGATGCGACCGCATTCAACGGCGAAAAAAAAGGCCAGATTGTAGGCAAGAGCGTGGTCAATAACACCATGACCAATATCATTTTCAACGTGTTGGAAACCAAAGGCATCCCCACTCATTTCGTAGAGCAAATCAGCCCCACGGAAACCCTGGTTCGTGCAGTAAGGATATTGCCCTTGGAAGTGATTATCAGAAACGTGGCAGCCGGAAGCTTTTCCAAGCGCTATGGCGTGGAAGAAGGAACCCATCTGGCCAAAACCGTTTTGGAATTCAGTTACAAAAACGATGCATTAGGTGACCCGCTAATCAATGATGATCATATTTTGGCACTGGAGCTGGCCACCGTGGAGGAGCTTGACACCATTCGGGGATATGCCTTCATGATCAATGATGCCTTGAAGGAATTTTTCATTGAGAAGGGCCTGCGACTTATCGACTTTAAAATTGAATTTGGTGAGTGCCTGGTAGGAGATGAAGATGACGAGCCCGGAGATATTATTCTGGCTGACGAGATTTCTCCGGACACATGCAGATTATGGGATATTGAAACAAACGAAAAAATGGATAAAGACCGGTTCCGAAGAGACCTTGGCAACGTAGAAGAGACGTACCAAGCGGTTCTTGACCGGGTGAAGGGAACAAAAACAAATGAGTAATCAGCAATTCACCCCGGCAGGCCCGGGGCAAGGTGGATTGACCTACAAGGATGCCGGCGTCAATACCAAAGAAGGAGAACGAGCAGTTGCGCTGATGAAACAGCATGTCAAAAAAACCTTTGACCGAAACGTCCTCACCGGCCTTGGCAGCTTTGGCAGTCTTTACAAACTCCCCATGGAAGGCATTACCGAGCCGGTGCTGGTCAGTGGCACCGATGGTGTGGGCACCAAATTAAAACTGGCCTTCATGATGAACCGACATGAAACCGTAGGCATTGATTGTGTGGCCATGTGCGTCAACGACATTCTATGCCAGGGGGCCACGCCCCTATTCTTCCTGGACTATGTTGCCACCGGAAAAGTATCCGCTGAAAAAATCTCCGACATTGTCGGAGGTGTGACGGAAGGATGTCTCCAGGCAGGGTGTGCCTTGGTAGGAGGAGAAACTGCTGAAATGCCAGGCTTTTATCAGGACGGGGAATACGATATGGCGGGCTTTTGTGTGGGGCTTGTAGACCGACACAAAATTATAACAGGAGAAAAAATCCGTCCGGGTGATGTAATCGTAGGATTGGCATCCAGTGGGCTACACAGCAACGGCTACTCACTGGCCAGAAAATTATTTTTTGAGAAACTGGGATTTGGTGTTAATCACTATCTTGAAGAGTTGGATGAAACCATCGGAGAAGCCCTGTTACGGCCCACCAGGATATATGCCAAAGCATGCGAAGCAATGTTTAAGGACTATGACATTCATGGGATGGCCCACATTACCGGGGGTGGATTCTTCGAGAACGTACCCCGAATTTTACCGGAAGGCTTAGGCGCTTCTTTCCTAAGTGCCACCTGGCCTATGCCGGAAATTTTCAACCTAATTCAGACCCATGGCAACATCGAAAAGCGAGAGATGTTCAGTACGTTCAATATGGGCATCGGCCTGATGATGGTGGTGGATCCTGAAGATGGAGAGGCATTGATTGCCGACCTGGAATCCGCTGGTGAAGCAGCTTATCTCATTGGTGAAATTGTAACT
Organism: Anaerovoracaceae bacterium; assembly: GCA_041752735.1. Taxonomy (GTDB): domain Bacteria; phylum Bacillota; class Clostridia; order Peptostreptococcales; family Anaerovoracaceae; genus UBA1422. Next base: position 114,707 of record JBGSVW010000020.1, read on the forward strand.
TCGGAGAAAAGAGTGTTGCTGGATGAATATTAGAATATCAGTGTTGGTATCGGGGGGCGGAAGTAATTTGCAGGCCCTCATCGATGCCCAGCAGGAAGGACTTTTGGGAAACGGAAAAATCGTCCAAGTAATCTCTGGCCGGGCGGATGCTTATGCGCTGACTCGGGCAGCGGCCAATGGAATTCCCTCCATTGTCATCGACAAAATCCGTTTTCCAAAAGACCGTGACCGAAATGCTGCAATCCTCAGTGCGCTTCAGTCTGCATCTACGGACTTGGTGGTGCTTGCAGGATATATGAATGTGTTGGAACCAAGTGTCGTCAGCTGTTACCGGGATCGGATAGTCAACATCCATCCTGCGTTAATACCAAAATATTGCGGCAAAGGAATGTATGGCCAGCATGTCCATACAGCAGTTTTGGCCGCAGAAGAGAATGAAAGTGGTGCCACCGTTCACCTGGTGGACGAAGGGGTGGACACCGGTCGGATACTCATGCAAGAAAGCACTCCTGTTTTGCCCGGCGACACAGTGGAAACATTGGCAGCTCGGGTACTACAAATAGAGCATAAAATATTGCCGGCTGCAGTGGGGCAGCTGGTTGCAGAAATAGAAAGGAATCAGTAAAATGGGCGGAATATTTGGCGTCGTGTCGAAAAATGATTGTGTAGTGGATGTTTTTTTTGGAACAGACTACCATTCCCACTTGGGAACAAAAAAGGGGGGGATGTGCATATTGGAAGACAACAGCTTCAACTGCGCAATCCATAACATCGAAAACTCACCTTTCCGAAGTAAATTTGAAGATGAAATCGGTGAAATGAGCGGCAAATTCGGCTTGGGTTCCATCAGTGACGGAGATCCCCAACCCCTGACCATCCTCAGTAGCCAGGGGGAATATGCCATAGCGACGGTAGGCAGAATCAATAACAAAAAAGAGCTTGCCCAAGAGTTGCTGGCCAAAGGATATGGACAATTTATGGCCACCAATGGAGGCAGAATAAACAGCACAGAAATGGTTGCAGCGTTGGTTTCCATGGGACGAAGCGTTGTGGAAGGTATCCGCATCGCACAGGATCGAATTGATGGGTCCATGACAATCCTGATTATGACAAAAGACGGAATGTATGCCGCCAGAGACAAGTATGGTCGGACTCCCCTGATTATAGGGAAAAAATGCGGAGACAGTTATTGCGCCGCCTCTGAATCCTTTGCATTCATCAACATCGGATACAAGTTTAAGCGGGAACTGGGGCCTGGAGAAATCGCATTCCTAACGGCAGACGAAGAGAAGACGGTGGTTCCACCGGGAGAGAAAATGCGGATATGCACCTTCCTGTGGTCCTACTTTGGATATACCCCATCCGTGTATGAGGGGGAAAACGTGGAATTGGTCCGAAACCGAAACGGAGCCATCATGGCAGAACGTGACGGAGACTTGGATGTGGATTATGTCGCCGGCGTACCAGACAGCGGCGTTGCACACGCACTGGGATATGCCAATGGATCTAAGATTCCATACGCAAGACCCTTGATCAAATATACTCCAACCTGGCCAAGAAGCTTCATGCCCCAAAATCAAAAGGCAAGAGAGCTGATTGCCAAGATGAAATTGGTTCCCGTTTATCAGATTATCAAAGGCAAGCGATTTGTCCTGGTGGATGATTCCATTGTCCGTGGCACGCAGCTTCGGGACACTGTCGGATATCTTCAAGAAAACGGGGCAAAAGAAATCCATGTTCGCTCCGCTTGTCCGCCTATTATGTACGGATGTAAATACCTGAACTTTTCCAGATCCGTTACTGACAATGAACTGATCGCAAGAAGGGCCATCCGTGAACTGGAATCCATCGATGCCGATCAGGAAATCCCTGCTGATGTCTTGGCAGACTATGCGGCCAGTACCACTAAAAAGCATGCAGAGATGATTGATCTGATTAAAGAGAAACTTGGATTTGACTCACTTCGATATCAGGATCTTGAAGACGTCATCAGGGCTACAGAAGTGGACGGTTGCAAGCTTTGTACCTACTGCTGGAATGGACAAGAATAGGAGAAAACCATGCGCGCACTGATTAGTGTATCAGATAAAACCGGGGTGATTGAATTTGCCCGAGCCTTATCAGAACTAAATGTTGAAATCATATCAACCGGCGGGACCTTCAAAGTGCTGAAGGAGGCCGGAATCCCGGTGACCCCCATCGATCAGATCACCGGATTCCCAGAATGCCTGGACGGCCGGGTCAAAACCCTCCATCCGGCCGTACACGGTGGCATTCTGGCCCGCCGCGATTTGGCGGACCATATAGACCAAATAAAGAACCTGGGCATCACCCCAATTGATATCGTGGCCATCAATCTGTACCCATTCAAGGCCACCATCCAAAAGCCGGACGTCACCCTGGCCGACGCCATCGAAAACATCGATATTGGCGGTCCGGCCATGCTGCGTTCTTCTGCGAAGAACTACGACGGCGTCGTGGTCCTCTGCGACCCGGCAGATTACGAATCGGTGATTGGTGATTTAGTAGCCGGCGCAAAATCCGTACCATCTATCGATAGTGTATCTCGGCAGACTCGGTTCAAACTGGCGCTGAAAGTCTTCCGTCATACGGCGGCATACGACGCCATGATTGCAGGGTACCTACAGACGAAGCTGGGATCAACTACAGAGTTTGCCGAAGCGGACTCTGCTAAAAGCTCAGACACAACCCATCCGGCAGCGATGGAAATGCCGGAGCAACTGACACTGACTTTCGAAAAGATTCAAACCTTGCGGTACGGCGAGAATGCCCACCAACAAGGGACATACTATAAAGAAATCCAGCCGTATTCCGGTGCATTGGTTAATGCGGTTCAGCTTCACGGCAAAGAACTATCATACAACAACATCAACGATGCCAACGGTGCGTTGGAATGCCTGAAAGAATTTGTCTGTGGCATCGATGAGCCCGGCTGTTGCGGCGCCATCAAAACCGGCACCTGCTGTAGTAAACCGGCGGTCGTGGCGGTGAAACACGCTAACCCTTGTGGCGTCGCCACAGGAGAAACCTTGGTGGAAGCCTATCAAAAGGCCCATGATTGTGATCCTGTTTCAATCTTTGGCGGTATCGTTGCCCTAAGCCAACCGGTGGATTTGGAGACGGCACAGGAAATCAGCAAAATCTTTGTTGAGATTGTCCTGGCACCCGAGTTCTCTCCGGAAGCGTTGGAACTCCTAAGCAGGAAACCTAGTGTTCGTCTATTGCAATTAGACGATATAGGCGGGAAACCAACCACTTCCCGCATTGACGTGAAAAAGGTCAGTGGTGGCCTTCTGGTTCAAAACGCGGACGACATCCTATTTAACAAAGACGAACTGAAATGCGTTACCGTTGCCATTCCCACAGAAGCGCAACTATCCGATATGGAAATGGCCATGAAAGTGGTCAAGCATGTGAAATCAAACGGTATTGTATTTGTCAAAGACGGTCAAACCATTGCCATCGGTCCGGGTCAAACCAATCGGATCTGGGCAGTGAAGAATGCCATCAGGCAGTGCAACTACGACATGAAAGGCTGCGTGATGGCATCCGACGCCTTCTTCCCTTTTGATGACTGTGTCACAGAGGCGGCGGCCGCCGGGGCGGTTGCGATTATCCAGCCCGGCGGTTCAGTGCGGGATCAGGATTCCATCGACAAGGCCAACGAGCTTGGCATCGCTATGGTTTTCACCGGCACACGTCATTTCAAACACTAGCCAAAACTTAAATGTTAAGCGTGGATTCAAGACCCGAATTCCAGTACGCTTTGAAAGGATTCTTTATGAAAGTACTCGTTGTAGGTGGAGGCGGCAGAGAACACGCCATTGTCTGGAAGCTGGCTCAAAGCAAACAAGTTACCCAGCTTTTTTGCGCACCCGGCAATCCCGGGATTGCAGAGTTGGCTTGGTGTGTAGATATTGCCGCTGAAGACATTGACCAGATTTGCGCCTTTGCCAAGGCCGAAAAAATTGACCTTGCGGTCATCGGCCCTGAGGTGCCACTGGCGATGGGCATCGTGGATCGACTGGCTGATGCGGGTATTCTTGCTTTCGGTCCCAACCAAAACTGTGCAAGATTGGAAGCTAGTAAAGCCTTTACCAAAAGTTTTCTCTCCCGCCATGAAATCCCAACAGCGGGATATCGGGAGTTCACAGACAAAGACACCCTCCTCGCCAATGTAGGAATTTTCGGATTCCCCATGGTCATCAAAGCCGATGGTCTGGCGGCGGGAAAAGGTGTGGTCATTGCAGAAAATCATCAGGAAGCGGTGGATGCCATCGAGGAAATGATGGGGGCTCGGGTTTTCGGCACAGCCGGAGACAAAGTAGTGGTGGAAGAGTATCTGACAGGCATTGAAGCCTCCATGCTTTGCTTTGTGGACCACCATTCCATCGTTCCAATGGCATCCGCTCAAGATTACAAACGGATTTTTGACGGAGACCAGGGTCCCAACACCGGTGGCATGGGCACGTATTCCCCCTCTCTTGTTTTCAATGAGACGTTGGAGGAGCGGATCCGAAAGGAAATACTGGAACCGACGCTGGCTGGATTCCAGGCGGATGGTCTGGACTTTCAGGGGGTACTGTTTATTGGCCTAATGATTTCAGAAGAAGGCCCCAAAGTCATTGAGTTCAATAACCGCTTTGGCGATCCGGAAACTCAATCCATCTTACCTAGAATGGATAATGACCTGTTGGAAGTGTTGTTGGCGGTTTGCGATAATCGACTTTCTGAAATCAATCTGACTTGGAATCCCAAATCAGCCGTATGTGTCGTGTTGGCTGCCCCCGGTTACCCGGGAAGCTACGAAAAAGGACTTCCGATTTCAGGGTTGGACCAATTTGCCGGTGCGCAACAAGGCGAAGGGAACAATCACGACACAAGTGCTGCTCCAGCCCCAGACGTCATGGTTTTTCATGCCGGTACAGCGTTTTCCACCACGCCCGGTTCAGATGTGATTGTCACCTCAGGCGGACGGGTTCTGGGTGTTACCGCAATGGGGGATACCCACGAATATGCCAGAAATAAAGCCTATGAAAGTCTGAAGAAAATCCATTTTAAAGGCATGCAGTATCGCAAGGATATCGGTCTGATTAATCTGAAGTAAAACGAATCAAATCTCTTATATCGCTAAAATAATTATTGTTTTTATTTGGACTTTGAAGTGTTACAATTATAACAACTGTATGAACAAACAGCTAGAATCGCTTAAATAGAGTATTTCATATAATACGAAAGGAGGAAAAGATGAACGATGCGGTTCAAAAACCGGCAGTTTCTATGATTCCTATTCCTACCGGTACCCTTGAAAAAGAAAAGGACTTTGAGTGGGAGAGCGAGGAAACGATTGGAAGAGTAGATGCTGTGGCCCATGAAGGGTTGGGAGAAATGCCCAGACAAGGACTCTGGAAACTTCTCAAGACCATTGTGCTTAGCAATTATAAATCATTTCCAAAGAGAATTCTAAAAGATGCCATATGGGTCGGACCCTTGGCAGTGGTGTGGGTTTTGCTTTGGACAATCGACGGGATGACAATGTATACCCTTCCCGGGGTAGTCGGAACGCTGGCTTGGGTAGGAATCTTTCTAACAGCAACTTATAACGGATTTCTAGGTAAGGCAGCATTTATCACAGTCTTCAGTAGAACTTTTATCCCATTAATTAAGGGGATTGCAAAAGGAGAAGGCCACGACATCGGGGCGCGTTACAAAAAAACCTTGAAATTAATCATGAATCTAATCAAAACCGGCAAACAGACAGCCTTAAAACTAATGCTGATGGGTGCCGGCGTCGGGCTGATTGCTTCTAATCTCTTAACACGCAATAATAAAATTGACAAATATTTCATTTGCCTTCTCTGTGCAATGGCTCTTTTTGATGACTTATCAAAAGGACAAGGAAGCATGGTGGTGAGATTGACCTCGGCAGCGCTTAGGGATATCCCCATGATGCTGGGTCAGGCGTTTTCGGTAAACATGCGGACAACATACTTGTGGATCACCGGATTTGCGGTCGGTTTAGTCTTAGCCATTGTTCCCGGGCAATTTGTAAACTCGTTTTACAGCCCTATGGGGGCAATTTTTGGTGCGATTGTCTTGATTGCAGGAATCGTACTACACTTTGTTGGTGGCAAAAATGCAACAGGGTGAAAATGGCTGGGTTGTGCTAGAAGATGAGAATGCGCCATTTCGCAGTCACTTTAATCGAATCAATGGGCAATATCTTCGCACCGGACTATTGGATGAGAACGGCATAGATACAGGAGAAGATCCATTTTCCGCATCCTTTCCACATTTGCTCGACGTGGGTATAATGGGAAGCTGCGGCCATGGATTATCAGGGTTATGCAAAGAAGCGGGAGATTATTGCTACCAAAGTGGTTCGTCAAAAATTCAGGACAATATGACATTTGAAGATTTTCAAAGGATTGTTGATGAATGCAAGGGGAAGGTATTTCAATTTGCGCTGGGAGGTAGGGGCGACCCGGATCAGCATGAGCAGTTTGAAGCATTCCTAAAATATTCAAAGGACAATGGCATCATTCCAAATTTGACGACCTCAGGATATGGACTAACTGAAGAGAAGGCACAGCTCATCGCGATTTATTGCGGAGCCGTGGCTGTTAGCTGGTATCGCAACAAGTACACACATCAAGCCATCGAGAGGTTACTCAAAGCAGGCGCAAAGGTAAACATTCATTATGTTCTAAGCAAAGACACTATTGAGGAAGCCATTCAAATCCTTGAGCATAAGACGTTGCCAGAGGGTGTGAACCGAATTGTCTTTCTGCTATTCAAACCGGTTGGACAGGGCAAGCAAGAGCAAGTCCTGAAGCCGGACGGACGAACCGCCCACTTTTTTTCATTGATGGACACGGAATATGGACTGACCAAATCGGGATTTGACAGTTGCATGGTTCCAGGTGTTTTGAATAGCACTTATGTGGTGGATCCGGATTGCTTTGATGCATGCGAGGCAGGCAGATATTCTGCCTATATAACACCGGATATGATTATGACGCCCTGCAGCTTTGATCAGGATGGAAAGTTTGGGATTGCACTTGGGGGAAGAACCTTACAAGACGCATGGAATAGCCCACCCTTTACTCAGTTTAGAGAAAAGCTTTCCAATGCCTGTCCGAATTGTTCCAAACGTAATAACTGTTTCGGGGGATGTCCAATTGTGCCCGAAATAACCCTTTGTGATGATGAACACAGAAGGAGTAAGAGAATATGAAATACAGAACAGATTTTGTAACAAATTCCAGCAGCAGCAGTTTTGCCGCTGCTGCAGTCACCACCGTTGCCGGCATTATTGCTTCTTGCAATTGCACTTCAGTGGACCCAAGTGAAAAAGATCCCGAAGAAAACATGGGCGATGATGAAATATTTCTCCAAAAAACCATGATGCCGGAGGGCATTGCCAAAATGGTAGCCGGCGGAGAGCCCGTTTTCCTATATGCCCAGCTTTGTCAGATGACAGAGAAAGGCATTCAAGTGCTGGATGAACCAACCCAATCAATTACATTCAGCGTTTCTACGGGTGGGAAATATGTTCAACTTGGAGAGGTTCAGATGGCAGGTGATTTCGCTGCTGTGGATGCATCCGGTGTAACACCTGATGAGCCCGGAACCCCGCCGCAGAAAGTGGTCATCAAAGCCACCTGTAGGCACAAGAAAAAGAGATACACCGCCACCTTCCGCCTAGTGTTTGAAGCGGAAGCGGAGTTGATTGTGAAGCCGGCAAAACTGAACTTCCTTAGCAAATCCGGTGAAAGCGGAGAATGTACGGTAGAAATCAAAAATCGAGGAGAAGATCCCTGGAACCTGAGTCTGGAAGCGGATCATTGGGCAGAAGGAATTTGTTCTTTCAGTTTAGAGGATATTTCAGACAAAGGAGATAAAGCCAAATTAAAGGTAATGGAAGATGACCGGGAAGAAGTGACCGGAAGCAAAACAGATCACTATTCCAAAGGCAAATTAACTGTAAACGGAAATAATGGCGACAAAGAACTATCGGATTATTGCGAAGTGTATATCTGGCGGGAAGGCTTATTCCGAATGGAAAGCAATGATGAAGACCGGGAGACTGGGGATATCATTGTGAAGGCTGACAAAGATGAGCAGGAAGCCATGAAGAAATCATGCTTCGATCTGCGGTATATGCGTTGGAATGATTCGACAAAATCACTGAAATGCGATACAGAAATATTTTCCACCGATGAATTCTACTTTGGCGAAGTGGAGCCGAAGGATGAAGGTGCAGAAGCTATTTTTGAAACATCCAACATCACCTTTGCCTATGACGGCGCCCGACCGTCAAACCTGCCATCCGGCAAGTTTCTTGTCAATATTGACAAGGTGATTCCAGGCAAGCGAGGAGAACGTTTCCGCTTTGACGTGACCGCCACAGTGGACAGCGGAGAAGACTTTTATGAAGTCACGATTCCTTTCGCAATATCTCCCGCATTCTTGTCTGAAGGTTCAACAGAATGGCAGCAAGAATACGACTATTGCAAAAAAATCATCAATGAATTCTTCCCGGAATCCCGCAAAGCTGCAAAACTTTCGGAGTTGGAAGAGTGTAAGCACTATATGGGTGCTGGGGATTTGAAGCAATACAGAAAAGAAACCTGGAGCGTAGCTTACGACATCATTATGAAACAGAAAGAAAGCTACGATAGCGATGCGGCATGGTACGATTGGGCAATGTACACCGCAGAGTGGGTGCAGTGGCTAAACGACCGGGCATTCAACACCGTCGTTTCAACACTAACAGGACCCCTTGGGGCTGTTGTCGCCGGACAGTGTAAGGAACTGATTCAAGATTTAATCGCCAAGTACGTTCTTGTTAAGGCCACCGACACATGGACCGATATCTGCTATGATTTGCTATATTCCAGATTCTCCAGCCTATTTGGGACTGTAGTTGATAGCAAGTATTTTTCTGATCCGTCGCTGGGCAAAAAATGGATTGGAATGTATTTCATGTATCGATGGACCTACCACTGGGCATTTGACTATGAAGGTAAAGAAAGAAAAGGATGTCTTGAGGGACTTCGATCAGCCTGTGCGGATTTGACCGGCGTGGGAATGGAAGAATACATGAAACCTTTCATAAAACTCATGGCGGGCAAGGGAGGCTTCAAGCAAAATATGGACATAGATGAGTATGTTACAAAAACCATAGCGGCTGTAAAACCGTACTTGTCAGGTCTCATGGAATAAGATTTCGTGACAAACACAAGGGCTTCAAATTAAACTCGGAATTGATTCAGCGTTTAAATACTAGACTCTAAGAAGTATATATTGCATAAAGAGCCGCATATTGCACAAAATATGTTGCCGATTATGCAATATATATTTTTTAATTGCCTAAATCAATTGTATTATACATAAAATGCGTATATAATTATGCAATAAACACAAAACGATGCAATATAGTAAGGCATTTAGAGACTTTTGGCATTTGAAGGAGCCACCATGAAAATATTTGATTATAAATCCATGCCGGTAGAACTGCTGACTCCGGAAATTATGAATCTGGTCGCTGCCATCCATGAATACAAAGGGAAGCAGGATCTTTATCTGTCCGCAAAACCAGACATTTTGGCACACTTAATATCGGTTGCTAAAGTACAAAGTACCGGAGCATCCAATCGAATTGAGGGAATTTCCACGTCGGATGTTAGGCTAAATGAGTTGATGAAAGAATCAACGACACCAAGGAACCGAGCAGAAGAAGAAATTACAGGATACCGGGAAGTCTTAAAACTCGTTCATGAAAACTACGATTATATGTCGCCCACAGATAACGTGATTCTCCAAATGCACAAGGACCTTTACCGGTTTACCGTTAGCGGACACGGCGGGAAATACAAAGCAACTGAAAACACCATAGAAGAACAAGATCCACAAGGAAAGAGGCGGGTTCGATTCCAACCTGTTTCTGCCTTTGAAACCCCTGAGGCCATGCGCAATCTATGCACAGAGCGTTATAAAGCAGAGCAGCAAGAAGAATTCAACCCGATGATTCTTTCCGCCTTGTTTGTATTGGATTTTCTTTGTGTCCACCCTTTCACAGATGGGAATGGCAGAATGAGTAGACTGCTAATGCTGTTATTGCTTTATCGCTCTGGCTACATGGTCGGGAAATATATCAGCCTTGAAAAGCTCATTGAAAACACCAAAGAAACGTATTACCAGGTTCTGCAAGAAAGCTCCTCTGGCTGGCATGAAGGGCAGAATTCTTATCTGCCATTTGTTAGATACTATCTACAAATCATCCTGGCTGCATATAAGGACTTCTCTGAAAGAGTTGAATCGGTTACAGCCAAAGGTATTACAAAAGCAGAACGGATATCCAAACTTCTGGAAAGCTCGCTGGGTCAGTGGACAAAATCAGACATTCGGGGACACTACCCAGACATAAGTGATGCAACCATTGAGCTAACACTGGCAAAGCTTATAAGGGAAGATGAGATTACAAAAATCGGAGAAAAGAAAGGAACTTCATACATATGGAAACGATAAAACCAAACCATTTTTGCACCTGTGATGATCTGACATGCGTGCTGAACCCCAACAACCCAAATACCAGCCATCGGGTACAAAGCTGCGATCCATGCATACGCAAAAACCTCAAGGCCGGCGAAATCCCCAGCTGCTTTTTTCTCCTGGTGCAACAAGATCTCACCGGGGTCGAGGATTTTTCGATAGATGGATTTGTGGCACTTTATCTGAAGAATAAGCAAGGAAACAACAAACCAACCACATGCGACAGCAAAACAGGTGAGGTGTAAAATGAGACTGTTGAACCAACTAACCCCGCAGCAGATGCAAGAAGCCGAAAAATTGGAGATCCGCTATTATGGAGAAAACCATGTGGCTGGCTGGGAAAAATCAATGGAATGGCAACAATCTTATCCATGGATGTCGTGTTTTGTCCAAGAGCAGGACAAAATCTTGGCGTTCCTGGATTTGATACCGGTGCAATGGGACTTCTACAATAAATTGCTGAAAGGGGAAAGAGACACAGACCACTTGGATGAAGGTGATATTATTGACTTAGACCATGCACCCTCAGGGCAGTATCCTTTGCTTCTCCTAACAATCATTGTAGCGGAAGAAGCTAGAAATAAAGGATTACTTCATCTTATGTTCCAAGATCGAATTGACTACTACAAAAGCTTGGAAATGAAAGGACTCAAATTCCCCGTTGTAGTGACAGAAAATTTCACCGCCGAGGGCTGTGGGTTTTCCAAAAAGCGAGGATGGGCGCTACAGCTAGAAAAAAGCCCAACCCACCATATATACGAATTGGACTGGGCTGCATTTATAAAAATGTGGGAGTGAAATATCAGAATTTGGGATAGACATTCAATATGAAGACTACGAATACATCTCCTCCAGTTTTTCCTGAACGTCATCATTTTCCAGATATTCTTCATAGGTCATAGCTCTATCCATGATTCCCTTTGGTGTAATCTCAATGATCCGGTTTGCTATGGTCGTTACAAACTGAAGGTCATGAGATATCAAAATCAGGCTTCCGGTAAAATCAATCAACCCATTGTTTTCGGAGGTGATGGACTCTAGGTCCAGATGGCCTGTGGGTTCGTCAAGGAGCAACATGTTCGCGCCACTGAGCATCATTTTAGAAAGCATGCAACGAACCTTTTCGCCACCGGAGAGTACATTAGCTTTTTTTAGGGCCTCTTCCCCGGAAAACAACATTCTGCCCAGGAATCCCCGTACAAATGTCTCGTCTTGATCCGAAGAATACTGACGTAACCAATCCACCAGATTCAAATTGCATCCTTCAAAGTAGGATGTATTGTTTTTTGGAAAATAAGAAGGGGTAATGGTGACGCCCCATTTGAATTCGCCGCTATCCGGTGCTATCTCTCCGGCAAGGATGGCCAGCAAAACCGATTTGGCAACTTCATCATCTCCCACAAGGGCAATTTTGTCCCCCGTGTTCATTCGGAAGGTGACGTTGTCCAAAACTTTTCGTCCTTCATAGGTTTTGGTTAGACCCTCTACAGTCAGAACTTCGTTTCCAACTTCTCGTTCCGGTTTAAAGTTGATAAATGGATACTTTCTGGACGAAGGTTTGATATCATCCAGGGTAAGTTTTTCTAATGTCTTCTTTCTGGAAGTGGCCTGCTTCGACTTGGACGCATTGGCACTGAACCTGTCGATAAACTCCTGCAGTTCTTTCATTTTCTCTTCGGTTTTCTTGTTCTTGTCTCTGGACATGGATAGTGCCAGCTGGCTTGATTCGTACCAGAAGTCATAGTTGCCCATGAAAAGAGTGGCTTTTCCGAAATCGATGTCAATCATTTGCGTGCAGATCTTGTTTAAGAAATGCCGGTCATGGGAAACAACGATGACAGTTTTTTCATAGTCCATGAGGAAATTCTCCAGCCATCGGATAGACCTGATGTCTAAATGGTTGGTGGGCTCATCCAGTAAAAGAATATCCGGATTTCCAAAGAGCGCCTGGGCTAAAAGAATCTTTACTTTTTCCGATCCGGTCAGCTCCTTCATTTTCACACGATGCAAAGGCTCGGGAACAGACAGCCCGGTCAAAATAACAGCCGCTTCGTACTCTGCTTCCCATCCGTTCAAATCGGCGAAATCGCTTTCTAGGTGAGCAGCTTCCATGCCGTCTTCATCAGTCATTTCGGGTTTTGCGTAGATGGCATCCTTCGCCACCATAATGTCGTATAATTTTTTGTGGCCCATAATGACGGTTTCCAATACTTCAAACTCGTCAAATTCAAAATGGTCCTGTTTCAGGACTGCAATTCTCTCATTTGGACCGATGCTTACATTGCCGTGGGATGGTTCAATTTCTCCTGACAAAATCTTGAGAAAAGACGACTTCCCTGATCCGTTGGCACCGATAACGCCATAACAATTTCCATGAATAAACTGGATGCTAACATCATCAAACAGTTTTCTTGAGCCAAACCGAAGTTCGACTTCACTTGTACTTAACAAATAACTACCTCAACTTTCATCTATATGAATTTTTATTTTTACGTATTTACGCAGTAACTTTTATATTTTAACACCAAATGACGAATCTTCATAGGAAAATTACATTAAATTTTAAAGTATGATTGGCGATGACACGGAAGTCTTGCAAATATATGCGGAGAAAGATAAGATTAGTGGTGTCTAGACAGTTGAAACCGTTAGGAGGAAAGCAATGAATGAACTTGATCATGCTATTTCAATTGGTTTTCCGCTCAGTGGCGAGTGGATGGCACCCAACACGCCGGGGAAAAAAATTCCAAGCCATGGAACTGATCAGCTAGGGGAGCGATATGCCATTGATTTTTTACAAGTTGATTGGGATAGAAAAGGCCAGCCATTTTATAAGACCAGTCTGGCAAGGTACCTTTTGTTTGGCGTTCCACTACGCGCGTGCTATGGTTGGGGAAAACCAATTTATGCAACCTTTGCAGGGGAAGTGGTAAAGGCAGAAGACGGGTACAAAGAAAGAAAAAGGGTACATTTGGTATCGGATCTATTCGTTGTCCTAAAAAATGCCTTCACTTTTAACCCCAAAAAAAACGGTCTTCAGTCAGTCACAGGGAATTACGTAATCATCAAATATGCTGAGAATGTGTATGCTGCGTTCGCACATATACAGACAGGTTCAATTGCGGTGTCGGTTGGGCAACAGGTGCAAAGAGGAGATATCATCGGGAAGGTAGGACATTCGGGGAATTCAACAGCACCACATCTCCATTTTCAATTAATGGACAGGATCGACTGGCTCACGGCCAAAGGCGTCCCCTGTGTTTTTGATCAATATGAAGTACTAAAAGAAGGCAAATGGGAAAGTGTATATCACGCAGTGCCCACGGATCTGGACAGAATCAGAGCAAAAGAAGATGATAAATAGAATAGTTGCGTACGCAGCTATTCTATGATACAATGCATTTAGGAGGTAGAAACAGATGGAACAACATTTGGGAGATTTGCTCTATCAGGCAAACAAAGAGTTGGTTACTGTGGTGAACCGGCAGCTGGCTGGCATGAATATGGGATATACCCAACTTCAGACCTTGATGACCATGGTTCGGCTTGGAGACGGCAATGAGATTGATCAAGAAGTGCTTGCTGAAATCATGCAAGTAGACAAAAGCAATGTCAGCCGGAATTTGTCGAAAATGCAACGAGAAGGATACCTGGAAATTATTCCAAGCCAGAAGGATGGCAGAAAAAAAGAATCTGCCTGACTGAAAAAGGGAAGAATACAATTCAGCCGCTGTTGGCAATTTTAGGCGGCATTAATAGCCATATGACTGCCGATATCAGCGAAGAAGAACAAAAAATTATGATGAAATTTTTGAATCGGATGATTCAAAATTTGGAGGCAATAAAATGAAAATCGGAATCTATTACTTTTCCGGCACAGGAAATACTGCCCTGTTTGCTAAGCATCTAAAAATAGGCTTTGAAAAAAGGTGGGGAGCGGATGAGGATTTCCAGATTCATATCAAAGATATATCGGTAGATTCCAAGGTTGAGGATGACTGCGATCTGATTGCCATCGGCGGACCAATTTATGCCGGTAATATGCCGGAAATGTTTATACGCTGGGTGCATTATAATATTCCGGGTACTCAAATGGATACACCCGCCATTGTTTTCAGCACCTCGGCGGGAACAGAAAACGCCTTTGGCGTGGAATCAATCTCCTGTAAATTGAAAGATAAAGGCTATCGAGTGATTGCCAAGGAAATCGTCGAAATGCCAAGGAATTTTTATTTCGACAAATACAAAGCCAATAGTGAGGAAGAAATCGAGTCACGAATCGAAGCAGCCAAGGAGCGCGGGGAAATGGTTGCATTGAATCTTCCCCAAGAATATTTATCGGGACAGCAGCGTATGACCAGCAGAAAAAAAGGCATTTTGCTACGGGACTTGCTGGCTGAAACGTTTTCCGTTATGGCGAAATTCATGGGTAAGAATTACCATGCGACGGATGATTGCATCCAGTGTGGTACCTGTGTAAAAAACTGCCCAACCAAAAACATTGAGCTGGCCAAGGTTGGCACAAAACATCAGACAAAATGTATGATGTGCACCAAGTGCCTTCATATTTGTCCTGTTAACGCAATTCAATACAAAGGGATCACAGTGGAACAGTACAATCAATTACTAAAAAAGTAAGGTTTTGACATGCTGACTGAATATAACAAACGAAAAGAACCGACAGCAATGCCGGTTCTTGTTTTATCAATTTGCTTAATGTATTCACTAATTTGTTTTCACTGGCATTGACCTATTTTACATAGGGGATGCCTTCCAGCGTCAGTAAAAACTCTTTGTATTCAAGCCCGCCACTATAACCACCCAGTTTACCTTTGGCAGCAATCACACGGTGACAAGGGATAATAATTCCAATTGGATTTTTACCGTTTGCGTTTCCTACCGCCCGATAAGCCTTAGGCTGGTCAAGTTGCGAGGCCATTTCCCCATACGTTTTAACCGATCCAAACGGAATCGCGAGAAGCTCATCCCACACCTTCTTTTGGAATTTTGTGCCTTTTGGAGCTAAAGGCAAATCAAAAGCCTTTCGAGTTCCTGCAAAATAGTCACTAAGCTGCTTGGCAGCCTCGTGAGTCACAGCATTGCCTGTTTGTTCCGGGTTGGATCTGAAATGTGCCCTTAGAGCTTCGTCCGAATTGCCACAGAAAAATGACTCTGTTATTGCTTTTTCGTCCGCTATGATTTTAATCAGCCCCATTGGGCTTTGAACATATTCATAATACTTCATAGTCAATCACCTCTTTCTTATTGTATACTTTAACCATATAATCTGGCAACCTATTTTTTATAGTGCCCGAAGCGGTAGCTAGTTACCCACGTAGATTCTCCGCATTACGCAGCTAACCATTTGCAAAATGGCGGTTTTTATGATATTCTATCCACCAGCAACGGACCGTTGCTGCGACCTTTTCTCATTCGAAAAGGCGCTAAGAAAGGAATGATTTCAATGACACAAGAAACAAATGCAAAGATGACTTATTTTATCAGTACCCCCATTTATTATCCCAGCGACAACCTGCATATCGGTCACACGTATTGCACCGTCATGGCGGACGCCATGTCACGGTTCAAGCGAGCCACCGGATATGATGTCCACTTTCTCACCGGCACCGATGAGCACGGACAAAAGATTCAGACCATCGCTGACAAGGCAGGGGTATCACCCCAAGAATATGTAGACAAAGTGGTGGTTGGCATTAAGGACCTATGGAAAACCATGGAGATTTCCTATGATGACTTTATCCGCACCACAGAACCAAGACACATGAAGCGCGTACAGGCCATTTTCATGAAAATGTATGAAAAAGGCGATATCTATAAAGGGGAATACGAAGGACTGTATTGTACCCCCTGTGAATCATTTTGGACAGAAAACCAGTTGGTCGACGGCAAATGCCCCGACTGTGGACGACCGGTACAAAAAGCTCAAGAGGAAGCTTACTTCTTTAAAATGTCCGCTTATGCCGACAAACTCTTGAAGCTTTTCAACGACCATCCCGAGTTTCTGCAGCCGGACAGCCGAAGAAACGAAATGATTGCCTTCGTCAATCAGGGACTGGAAGATCTGTGCATTTCTAGGTCCACCTTTAACTGGGGAATTCCGGTACCTCTTGATGAGAAGCACGTGATTTATGTGTGGTTGGACGCTCTATCAAACTACATCACTGCCATGGGTTACCCAGATGATCCGACACTATTCAACAAATACTGGCCTGCGGATGTGCACCTTGTAGGAAAAGAAATCGTTCGTTTCCACTCCCTCATCTGGCCGGCGATGCTGATGTCCATTGATGTGCCCCTGCCCAAGCAAGTGCTGGGACATGGTTGGCTTCTCATGGAAGGCGGCAAAATGAGCAAATCCAAGGGCAACGTAGTTGACCCGGTGAAACTCATCGAACGGTACGGCATTGACGCCCTGAAATATTTCCTGCTCCGTGAATACACCTTCGGGCAGGACGGAATTTTCACCAACGAAGTCATGCTCAAGCGGATGAACTACGACCTGGCTAACGACCTAGGTAACCTGGTTTCCAGAACCGTTTCCATGATCGAAAAATACAACAATGCGCTTGTGCCTGCATCCGTAGGCGCTGAGGATGAAAATGGAACGGACAAAGACCTGAAAGCCATTGCCGTTGGTGCTGCCGCAAAAGTGGAAGCTCATATGGATAAGTTTGAATTCAATCTGGCCTTGGAAGAAATCTGGGTGCTGGTGCGACGAGCCAACAAATACATCGATGAAAACACCCCCTGGCTCCTGGCCAAAAATGAAGCCGACAAACCCAGACTGGACACCGTGCTTCACAACTTGGCCGAGTGCCTGCGAATCGTTTCCATTTTGATTTACCCCTTCATGCATACCACTTCCGCAAAAATCCGGAAGCAAATGGGTCTGTGGTACGCGGATCCCGAATGGGAAGATGCCAAGGTATTTGATAAAATGACTGGTGAACAGGTCAAAAAGGGTGATGCGATTTTCCCAAGACTTGATATTGAAAAGGAGTTGGAAGAGTTGGCGAATTTAAACGAAAAACCGGAAGATGCCGTCGTTGAAGCATCAGTCGAGACAGCTGTTGAAGCAGCACCGCTTCAACTGAAAGACGAAATCGTCTATGACGACTTTGCCAAACTTGATTTGCGCGTTGGTACCATCGTTTCTGCCATGAAACATCCTAAGGCCGAAAAACTGTTGGTTTTCCAGGTGAAGATGGGCAGCGAAACCCGTCAGATTCTTTCCGGTGTTGCAGAATATTACAAGCCGGAAGATACCGTTGGAAAGAAAGTGGTCGTCGTGGCCAACCTGGCTCCCCGTATGCTTCGGGGCATGGAGTCCAATGGCATGTTGCTCTTTGCAGATAACATGGTTGATGGCAAAGAAACCTTTGAATTTGTCACCACCGTGGCAGAAGACGGCAATGCAGTCACATAAACTAAATATTGCATAAAATCGGGGCGCTCAAACTTTGAGCGCCCCGAACCTATGGGGGTAGGTACTACGACATTGAAACTTGATCCAAAGGAATCCACAAAGGAATAATTGGGGAATTCTCACTAAATTCGACAAAAAGCCACACAAAAAATGCAATTTGAATGGCTTTTTTGCTTATTTCAGAGCTAATCTATTAAGATAGTGGGGAATTCTCACTAAATTCGACAAAAAGCCACACAAATACCTTAAATCATTATAGGTAAATGTGGCTTTTTGAATTTTATCGTTATTTTTACCCACATTTCTTCAGGAATCAGTTAATAAGGACGAAATACTAGCTGGCTTGCTGCTAAATTGTGTGGATTTTTGATTGCTTAGCCTGAAAGTACCCATTTTTTGTTTGCAAAGCGCCATCTGACAGACAACGCCAAATCTATATTATGTGTATTTTTGTGTATTTTATGATTTTTTACACCATCTGTTGTGGACAACGAATCACAGGTCAGTTATAATCGATTTACATTAAGACAATCGACAATGACGAAAACGCGTGCAAAAGAATTTGGAGGGGAAGCTATGAAGCAAGGAATGAAAGTCCGTAAGCGAAGCCACATGCTGGTGGATTACAAAGAAGAAACCATCGCAAACGCCATTCGCAAAGCCATGTCGGAAACCATCGAGGGGGTGGATGAACCGCTATCATGGGCGTTGGCCAGAGAAGCCACAGCCATTTTGACCAAAGAAGGCCAGGAAGTCGTCACGGTGGATGAGATTCAGGATATCGTGGAAGACCTGCTTATGCAACGTCGCCGCGACGCTGCTAAAGAATATATCATTTACCGGTATGAACGGGATAAGGAAAGAAAGAAAGAATTAATCGAACGGGGGGAGCGGGAAGAAGGCCCTTTTGAGCCAAAGTTGCGTGAGGATTTCCTTTCGCAATATAAGCACATGCCCAACCCCATGGGACCCCTTGGTAGTTTTGTCTATTATAGAACTTACTCCAGATGGTTGAAGGACGACCTTCGCAGGGAGTATTGGTGGGAAACCGTCAAGCGATCGGTGGAATACAACTGCAACTTGGTGCCTGACACGCCAAGAGCCGAAGCAGAAGAACTGTTTGCCAACATTTATGAAATGAAGCAGTTTCTTTCAGGACGAACCCTGTGGGCAGGCGGCACCGATGCCAGCCTAAAATACCCCATGAGTAACTTTAATTGCGCCGGATTGGTCATCGACAACTTCGCCGGGTTTGACGAGCTCTTTTATTTGCTGATGGTTGGTGCCGGAGTCGGCGTTCGAACCACCTTTGAAGATGCAATGAAAATGTCCCCCGTTCGCACCGACATCAAGGTGATTCACATCGCCTATGAGCCGGTTCCCAAAGAAGAGCGGGACGACATGACCACCTTGGATTTTACAAAAAACAAAAACATCGCTGAAATTATCGTTGGCGACAGCAAGGAAGGTTGGCAGGATTCCTTGAACTATTTCTTCAAAATCCACTATGCTAAACGGTATCGGGATATTGAGACCATTTACATCAACTACAACAACGTCCGCCCTAAAGGCGAGCGGCTCAAGGTCTTTGGTGGAACCGCCAGCGGCCACGACAGCCTGAAGAACATGTTCATCAAAATCAAAGACGTTTTTGATCGTAGCTACGAAGAAAAATATCAACTGAGACCCATTGACTGCCTGGATATCGCCAACATCATCGGAGAAAACGTGGTATCCGGTGGTGTACGCCGAACGGCAGAAATGGTTCTGATTGATCCCAAGGATGACGATGCAATTCAAGCCAAGAGCAACCTATATATAAAAAGCGAGGAAGAAAACTGGATTATCGATCCGAGCATTGCCCATCGTCAGATCAGCAACAACTCGATTCTCTACCGCAAAAAACCAAGCCGTGACCAGCTTCACTGGATGCTCACAGCCATGAAAACCTCAGGCGAGCCGGGGTTTGTCAACTGGGAGGCAGCTTCCAAGCGGCGGGAAAACTTCAATGTGGTGAATCCCTGCGGCGAGATTTTGCTGGATGCTAACGGCCTGTGCAACTTGACCACAGTAAATGTGATGAAATTTGTCCGGGGGGACAAAACCCTGGATATGGATGGTCTCCTTCGCGCCATGTGGCTTTCCGCCAGAGCCGGTCTTCGTATGACTTGTCTGGATTTGGAGCTGGATAACTGGGATTTGATTCAGAAACGGGATCGTTTGTTGGGTTGTTCCATCACCGGTTGGCAGGACGCCATGAATGCTTTGGACTATGACATGCCGGAACAGTCAAAGTTACTGAGGACTCTTCGTGAGGCAGTTCATTCAGCAGGCAACGGTTATGCCAAAGAACTGGGGATCAACCAGCCTTTGCTCATGACCACTGTGAAACCGGAAGGGACGCTATCCCAATTGCCGGAAGTCAGCTCGGGTGTGCATTTTTCCCATTCGGAATACTACATTCGACGAGTGCGGATCTCTGCAGATGACCCCCTGGCCAAAGTCACCATGAAACTGGGCTGGCCGGTTTTCCCAGAAGTCAATCAAACCTGGGACAACGCCAAGACGCTGGTCATCGAGTTTCCCGCTAAAGCGCCGGAAGGCCGTACCAAGGGAGATGTGGGTGCCATCGAACAGTTGGAAACCTACAAGATGTTCATGACAAACTATGTGGATCACAATTGTTCCATTACGGTTCATGTCAGGGAGCACGAGTGGGATGATGTGGAAGAGTGGCTGTGGAACAACTGGGATAATTGCATTGCCCTGTCCTTCCTGCCCTATGAAGATAGTTTTTACGAGATGCTTCCATACGAAGAAATTCCAAAAGAAGCGTATGAAGAGCGGCTGGCTGCCATGAAACCCTTCGTGCCTAGCTTGCTGAAGCAGTTTGAAGTGGGCGACGATGACCGGGATTTGGGAACGGATTGTCTGGCTGGAGTTTGCCCGGTGCGGTAAATTCATAATTGAAGGTAAGCCTTCAGATTGGCCTGCACTCAGAACTGAAGTCCCAACGGAAGTGGTGCGTAGTGATGAAAAATAATGAAGAAGTAGAAAAATATATTCTGGCGCAGCCAATTGAGAGACAAGCAGCGTTGCGGTCTCTGCGGGAAACCATCCAAACCAATTTGCCCCAAGGATTTGAGGAACGGATGCAATATGGCATGATTGGGTATGTGGTTCCGTTTGACATTTATCCCAGCGGGTACCACGTCAATCCCAAAGAGCCATTGCCGTTTCTGGCGTTGGCCAATCAAAAGCAGTATATCGCCCTTTATCATATGGGCATCTACGGCGATCCTGCCCTGCTTGACTGGTTCCAAAAGGCTTATGAAGGCCTTGGCATCGGCAAGTTGGACATGGGGAAAAGCTGCATCCGTTTCAAAAAAATAGACCAAATCCCTCTGGACTTGGTCGCAGCTCTTTGCCAAAAAATCACACCGGCTCAGTACGTTGAGCAATATGAGGCAAGCCGTAATAAATTGGGAAAATAGTTACTCCACCCGGTTCAACGTTCCGCCTTTGAGAAAACTCTCAATGCTTTCCGCAGCGGTTTGAATCAGGAGTGCCCGGGTTTCGTTGGGCATCCAGGCATTGTGTGGAGTGATGAAACAGTTCTCAATGCCGAAGAGCGGATTGGAATCCTCTTTTAGGGGTGGTTCCACGGTGAGGACATCTAAGCCTGCGCCTGAGAGCTTTCCCGATTTTAGTGCTTCGGCTAATGCAAATTCATCAACTAAACCACCACGGGCGGTGTTCAAGAGTAGAGCGCCGTCCTTCATTTTTTTGATAAAATCGGCATTGACCATGTGATGATTTTTTTCAGTCAAAGGGCAATGCAGACTGAGAATGTCGGCGGTAATAGCCCCCTCCGGATCCTTGCTATATGGGATGATTTTCATTCCCAAAGCTTCGGCAATGGCCCCAACTTTTCGGCCGATGTTTCCATAGCCGACAATCCCCAGGGTTTTCCCGGAAAGCAGGTGAAGAGGCCTAAGGGTGAAGCAGGTGTGTGAGAACTCAGTATAGTATCCATCCTGCACTGCCTGGTTGTGAAGCCCCACTTGATTGGTCAGCTCCAATAGGAGTGCGATGGTGTGCTGCGCCACTGCATCGGTGGAATATCCGGGCGCATTGGTAACAGCGATGCCCAAGTCCTTGGCGGCGGTCAGGTCCACATGACTGTAGCCAGTGGAAATCAATGCCAGCAGTTTAAGGTTTGGTAATGCGGTCAACGTTTTTCGGGTGAAAGGGAGATCAGCAGAAACAATAATATCCGCATCAAAAGCAAGCGCGGGCACGTCCGACTCCATAGTATTTTCAAAGACCGTAAGTTGTCCCAGAGCACTGATGGATGCCCAGGAAAGGTCTCCCGGGTTGGTGTTGTATCCGTCTAGGATGGTAATTTTCATGTTTATGCACCTTCTTGTCTAGCGATATTCATCATTATTGCACATTCCATCCGCTTACGAAACAAGTCACAGCCGTATTCATACACTGCGGAAATGTTCCCACCGGCGTGGTAGGAATTGGCGGCACAACCACCGCTGCAGTAAAGTTGTGCCCAGCAATCACGGCATTCTTGCCTTGAAAATACATTACAAGATCGGAAATTTTGCTGCAGGTCCGGGCGATTGACCCCGGCCCAGACATTCCCCATGCTGTAGGCAGCATCCCCTACAAATTGATGGCAGGGAAACAACTCTCCCCATGGGGTGACAGCCAGGTATTCGGTGCCGGATCCACATCCGGTAATCCGCTTGTAGATGCAAGGTCCTTCAGTCAGGTCCAGCGTATAATGATAGAAGGTAAATGGATTGCCTTCTTTTTCTCTCTTCAACATTTCATTGGCCAGCAGTTCATACTGACGGTAGAGTTCAGGCAAGTCTTCCTGTGTCAGTGCGTAGGATTCACCCGGGGGACAGACCACCGGCTCCATGGATAGCTCCCTGAAACCCAAGTCGGCCATGTGGAAAAGGTCCTCAGTGAAGTCCACATTGTTATGGGTGAAGGTGCCACGTATGTAATAACCCTTACCTTCTCGCGAATCCACGAAGGCTTGAAACTTAGGGACGATGGTGTCGTAACTGCCCTGGTCACTAAAGGTTCGTCGTAGCTTGTCATGAACTTCCTTTCGGCCATCCAGGCTGAGTACAACATTATGGATTTCCCGACTGCAAAAGTCCATGACTTCGTCATCGATAAGCATTCCGTTGGTGGTCAGCGTGAATCGGAAATTCTTGTTGTGCTTCTTTTCTTCTTCCCGGGCGTAAGCAACGATCCGCTTCACCACTTCCCAGTTCATCAGCGGCTCTCCGCCAAAAAAGTCCACTTCCAGATTGTGCCGACTACCGGAGTTTGAAATCAAAAAGTCGATGGCCTGCTTGCCCACTTCAAAGGACATGAGCGCACGGTCGCCGTGGAATTTTCCCTGACTAGCAAAGCAGTATTCACAATTCAAGTTACAAGTGTGTGCTACATGGAGGCAAAGGGCTTTGACGACCTGTGAGAATTGGACTTCGTCTGCTGCCTGAGTGCTTTGTGACATTATTTGGGCTGGTGCATCCTTGGGCTGGCCCAGCACCGGTTCCGAAAAAAGCTGCCCGTCATCCAGAAGTGTCTGGATATCTTCTAGAACTTCCAGGATTTCTTCCCGGTTAACGGAGGAGTCACTGGCATATTTATCAAGCATAACTTCGATGATTTCTTGTTTCGGCGTAACCTGAAAAAGACCAATGACATCGTAAGCCAAAGGGTCGACGGTGTGGATGGAACCGCTGTTCACATCCAGCACAATATGATATCCATTTAAATTATATTGATGAATCATTTCACTCCTAAAAAAAGAAGGGCTTGTCACCCTACTTCTTTTCGTTTTCACATTTCTGGTTGGCAACGCCGCAGGAAGTCTTGCAGGCTGACTGGCAGGATGTCTGGCATTCGCCACAACCGCCGTGCTTTGCGCTGTCTTTCAGATTTCGGGTTTCTATGGTTTTAATTCTTTTCATGATGTTTCTCCTTTGTTCGTGTACGTTGTACAGTTTACCGTCAAAGGCCTCATTTGTCAACTATCGGGGGTCGTGAATTGTGCAGAAAACAGCTAATTTGAGGATATCATTTCACCCAAAAGGGTGATGTAAGTACAAGGTTATTTTTGCCCGGATTTATTGACAGTGTAAAACCCCACCGCTATAATGAACGAAACAGATATATCATATTTGTAAACTCCGAGCTTCGTAAGACACCTGTTGCCTGCGAAGTCGTTACGGTAGAAGGAGCGACTCTTCTGCCCGCCATCGCGCAAAGGAGAGATTCGCATTCGAAAAGAATGTATTCTTTTCTTTGTTTTTTATTTTAATAACATATGTAGAAATGGGAGGAATTGTACAGGCATGAAAAGATTAAAGCTTGAGAAAGCAAAATGCATTGGTTGCCAACTGTGCGCCCAAATGTGCTCCGCCAACAAGGAAGATGCCGTTTGGCCGGAGAAATCCAGAATTTTCATCAAAACAACCTATGATGACGGGAAATTGGTTTACCATGACGACTACTGCATTCTTTGTGGTATTTGCGTAAAACAGTGCCCCGAAAAGGCAATCACCATGGATGGGTACCTGCGTGTTGACGAAAGTCTTTGCACCGGTTGCGGCATCTGTGCTGAAAAATGCCCCAAAAAAGTCATCCGAATCAGAGAAGAATTAGCTATTATGTGTAACACTTGTGAGGGCGATCCCACCTGCGTAAAAGTATGTCCGCAGAATGCCCTGACGTTTGAGTAGAAAGGAGGAACCGATATGACCATGAAAGGATACCAGAACAACGTTCTGAGAGTAGATCTATCCCAGGCAAAAGTGGCTACGGAGCCTCTTCGTATGGACTTTGCAGAAAAATACGTAGGCCAGAAAGGCTTGGCCATCCGTTATTTGTATGAAGAACTGGCAGCCGGAATCGATCCCCTTGGCCCGGACAACAAGCTTCTGTTCACCACAGGACCTATGACCGGAACCGGAGTACCTTGCTCAGGCAAGCTTTCCATCGCAGCCAAATCACCGGCAACCGGCACCATCAACGATTGCTCCATTGGTGGACATTCCGCCAATGCAATCAAGTATGCCGGATATGACATGATCATTTTGGAAGGCAAAGCTGCCAAACCCACTTTGATCGTCATTGATAATGACAAAGTAACACTGGAAGATGCAGGAGACTTGTGGGGCAAAGGTGCTCATGAAGCCGAAAAGCTACTCCAGGAAAGATTCGGACATGAATATGAACATCTGGTCATCGGACCGGCAGGTGAAAATCTGGTAACCATGTCCTGCATCAACTCCGATTATTACAGACAAGCCGGCCGTGGCGGCATTGGCGCAGTCATGGGTTCCAAAAACGTAAAGGCAGTATCGATTCGCGGAACCGGACCGGTGAACGTAGCCAACGTAAAATCCTTGGTTGAAAAAGTACTCAGATATCAACAGGAAGACGTCCATCAGGATGACAACAACTTCGTATTTGATTGTGGTACCACTGCATTCCTGGAAGCTTGTCAAGATGGCGGCATCCTGCCAAAGCGTAACTTCAGCGATGCTACCGACGATAAATGGACGGAATATAACGGAGACGTATTGCTTGAGAAACTTGTCGGCAAAAGAGGCTGCGGAAGCTGTGGCCTGGGATGCGGAAACTTTGTGAAATGGGATGACGCTGTAGTAGAAGGACCGGAGTACGAGTCCATCGCTGTTGCAGGACCCAATGCAGACGTATCCAATCCGTATGATATTCTGAAATACAACCAGGTAGCCGATGACATGGGTCTTGACACAATCAGTGCCGGCGACACCATCATCTGGGCTATGGAAATGACCGAAAAAGGCATTCATGATTTTGGCATCCGTTTCGGAGAAGCCGAAAAAATGAGAGAATACCTGAGATTGATTGCACATCGTGAAGGCGTTGGTGCTGATCTGGCAGTAGGCGTCAAGAAGGCTTCCGAAAAATTCGGCGGTCAAGATTTTGCCATGCAGGTCAAAGGCCTGGAATACCCCCAGTATGAGCCACGTGGTTCTTGGGGTATGGCTATGGCTTATGCGGTTTCCGACCGTGGTGCGTGCCATATGAGGGCTTATGCGCCAAACGAAGAAGTCTTTGCTGCATCTATTCCTCCTTACACCTCAGAAGGCAAGGGAGAAATGGTATATGGACTTGCAGAGTTTAACGCAGTGAAATTCTCTCTGTGCATCTGTGACTTCTGGGCTACCGTTTCCTATGACATTATGGCAGATCTCATGACAGATATCACAGGTAAGGAATGGAAAGCAGAAGACATGGGAGAAACAGGACGAAGAGTCCTGAATATTGCCAGAGCCTTCAACCAAAGAGAAGGTTTCAACCGTAAGGATGACACCGTACCTAAGAGAATTGTCAATGAAGCACTGAAGTCCGGACCTGCTGCAGGCCAGGCCATTCCACAGGAAGCCTTTGACGACATGCTGGATCAATACTATCAAGTAATGGGATGGTCCAAAGAAGGCAAAATGCCTGAAGAACTGATTCAAAGCCTGCTCTAGAACTCTAATCTAAACTAGAACGAATATCAAAAGCAGCTCAATCAAATCAATAACATAAAAGCCGGGTAGTGATGATCACTACCCGGCTTTTGGTTTAATGAAGGTTGTCTAGAGTCTTTGAACGGTGCAGATTACCCAGCCTGCTCCGCTTCTTTTTTAATGTCCTCAATGGAGTATTTTTTTTCTCCGAAGATACTATGAAGTACAAACACTGCGACGAAGAATACAACCAGTGTAATTGCCATTGGCAGTACCCATCCATCCACAAAACCGGATACGACGTATCCGACTGCGGCAGCGCCGGCACAGGTTACGGAGTAAGGAATCTGAGTTTTGATGTGATCCGTATGACGGATGTTGGAAGCAGCAGAGGAAAGGATTGCAGTGTCAGCCAGAGGCGAACAATGGTTACCGAATCCACCACCACCGATAACGGTAGCGATACATGCATAAACACTTACATCCATGGCCACAGCCAACGGAACTGCAATGGGGATCATGATTGCGAAAGTACCCCAGGAAGCGCCGGTAGAGAAGGTCATAATACAAGCAAATACGAATAAGATCAAAGGAACAATCCATCCGGGTACATTGCCTACAAACAAGCTGGCAACATATTCAGCGGTACCTAATTCATCGCCTACAGCACCGATGCTCCAGGCAAAGGCTAGCAACATAACGACGAATAGCATAGATTTGGTTCCTGTGACAAAAGCAGCCATGGACTCTGTTATTTTGGAAAGTCCACGAATCTTGTAGAAGATAATGGAAAAGACCAGTGTTATCGCGATGGCATATACAAGGGCTAACATTCCATCCAGACTGTTGAGGGTATCAAGCAAGTCATAGGATGAGAAGAATCCACCGGTATAAAGCATGAATACCATGGCCAGAACCACCAGTAAAATGATGGGTGCCAACAGATCCAATGCTCTGCCTTTGTCGGAAACGGGGATTGATGAGAAATCATCATCGTCCGCATCGCCGCCGGAGAAGGTCTTGTCGCAAAGCAATCCGGTTTCCCGGGTTCTCTTTTCGGCTTTGGCCATGGGACCGAAGTCCAGCTTCAACAAGGCAACTACCAAAACCATAATAATAGAAAGCCATGCATAGTAGTTATATGGTATAACTTTGAGGAATGCCATGAATGCGTCCTCTTCAATACCTGCTTCTGCAAAAGAGCCGGCAATCAGGGAAGCGATGAAAGCAACCCAGGAAGAGAGGGGAACCACCAGGCAAATGCCAACGGCGGTGGAGTCGATAATATAGGATAATTTCTCTCGGGAAATTCCATATTTATCGGTAACCGGTCTCATGATGGCACCATTGGTCAGCGCATTGAAATAGTCGTCAAAGAAAATAAGGATGCCAATCAACCATGTGGTGACTTGAGCGCCCTTTTGTGTTTTGACTCTGTTGCTGATGAGATTCCCGAATGCTTGGGATGCACCGGATCTGATTAACAGGCCAATGAGCCCGCCTAGCATGATGACGATGAGTAATACTTCAACATTCCAGGGGTCCGTGAGACTTCCGGAAATAACAAAGTCCCCGGTTTCGTCGTAACCGCCAACCATGATTCCAATCAAAGCCTCAAGTGCTCCCAATGGATTCCAGTCTGCCATAATCATACAACCGGTGAACACACCGATGCTCAATGACAGGAGTACTTCCTTTGTAACGATTGCTAATACAATCGTTAGGAGAGGTGGGACAACGGATAAAAAGCCTACATCCATAGTAATCCTCCTTCTGCGATGTTACAGAATAATAAAAATAAAAAATAGCGAACCCTGGCTCACCGCGTGCGACGAAGTCAGGGCAATAAGACCTTGTGAATTCTTTGTCAGAATCTTCATAATCTTTGGGCTAATTATAACAAGAAAAGTAAGTTTGTAAACAAATCAAGCACAGAAAAACATTCAAAATCAAAAAAAACATTATACTGACTATAAACATTTGTGCTACTATGTGCCTATAGAAACCTTGTGAAAAAGGTTGAAGGAGGAAAATATGGAGAAACTAACCATAGGAAAAATGTCTAAAATTAATGGGATATCAGAGCAGACCCTTCGATTGTATGACAAAATCAAGTTGCTGCAACCCTGCGAGATAAACCCTGAAACTGGATACAGGTACTACCACATCAAGCAATGCGCCCAACTGGACATGATTCAGTACATGAAAGCTTTGGGAATGAACCTGGCGCAGATCAAAGAGTGCTTTGCCAATCAGGATATTGAACGTTTCAAGGAGGTGCTCCATCTCCAGAAAGAGAATATCAACACCCAGCTGGAGCAGCTGCGTCACACTGAGAAGTCCATAGATCGGGCCATTGAAGGATATCAGCGATATGAGGTGGCACCCCGGGAAGAAGAGCCTGTGTTGGAGTACCAGAAAGCGCGGCGAATTTTCTGTTATGATACAAAAATCAATGCTTACAGTTACGGAATGGAATATTATGAGCAGGTTTTACGCCCTCTAAAAAAGAACTTTACTCTCCATCATTTCCCCATGAGTAACTTTTGCAACGTGGGTAGCATTATCCGACATGAGTACTTCATGAGACGAGAGCTGATGGCAACTGAAGTCTTTGTTTTCTTGGATGACGATACCGGAACCCCGGATGATGTGGAAATTATTCCTGAAGGAATGTATGTCTGCCTGTATTGTGATGGATACAACAGGGAAGAAGAAGGCCTTGTAAAACTCATGGATTATATCTTCTCTCACGACTATAAGGTGGTTGGAGATTGTATCAGTGAAATCTTGGTTGAACTACCTACTACCCAAAATTTCGACCGGAATGCTTTCTTTAAATTGCAGGTTATGATCAGGCGATAGCCATCATATTGAATAAATCTAAAAATTTGAAATTATCTGTTGACTTTATGATTATGAGAAGGTTTAGACTATGTGCGAAAACAAAATATTTTTAAATAGTTCGTGCAAAAGAACAAGAAGAAAAAATAAGAAGAAACTGTATACGCCCATAAGACAGGAGGAAATCAAAAGATGCAATTAAAAGATGTAAATCTGACCGCAGAACAGGTCAAAGAGTTGTGTACAAAATACATGATCGAGACCTATGAGAGATTCCCATTTATCGCCTGCCGTGCAGAAGGAATGTACCTGTACGACGAAAACGGGAACGCTTATTTGGATTTTTATGGCGGAATTGCCGTAAACAATTCAGGAAACTGCAACCCCAAAGTGGTGGCAGCCGTTCAAAATCAGGTAGGCGAAATCATGCATACCTTCAACTATCCGTACACCATTCCCCAGGCGGTGCTTTCTGAATTAATCTGCAAATCAACCGGCATGGACAAAGTTCTGTACCAAAATTCAGGTACAGAAGCCAATGAAGCCATGATCAAAATCGCCAGAAAGTATGGCGTCGATAATTTTGGACCCGAAAAGTTCCATATCATTACAGCCACCAACAGCTTCCATGGAAGAACCTATGGCGCATTGTCGGCAACAGGACAAACCAACAACGCCTTACAACTGGGATTCAAGCCCATGCTGGAAGGATTCACTTATGTTGAGTACAATAACCTGAAGGCCTTTGAAGATGCCGTGACCGATCAAACCATCGCTATCATGTTAGAACCATGCCAGGGAGAAGGCGGTGTCATTCCGGCAACTCAGGAATTTATGACAGGGATTCGAAAACTGTGTGATGACAAAGGGCTGCTTTTACTGCTGGATGAAGTACAAACCGGCTGGTGCAGAACCGGAGCAATCATGGATTACATGAATTATGGCATCAAACCTGATTGCGTATCTATGGCGAAGGGCATGGGCGGCGGCGTCCCCATTGGTGGCATGATTTGTACCGCAAAGCTGGCAGCTACTTTTAGCGGCGGCACCCATGGATCCACTTACGCAGGAAACCCGGTTTGCTGTGCTGCGGCATATGCTCAAATCTCTGAGCTCCTTGACCGTGACCTGGCTGGCAATGCCAAAGCCATGGGCGAATATTTTTCCAACGAACTTCGAAAGCTTCCCAACGTGAAGGAAGTCCGTAATGCGGGCCTTCTGGTTGGTGTGGTCTTTGAAGGAGACAAAGCAGTGGATATCAAACATGCTTGTCTGGATCGTCATTTGCTGGTTACCGCAATCGGCAACAGCATTATCCGTATGGTACCACCACTTATTGCAACCAAAGAAGACTGTGACAAGTGTGTTGATATTTTAAAAGAGGCCGTTCTGGCTGTCATGTAAGAAAGGGAGAATACAATGCCAAGAAAGAGTTTTGATGAGGTGTTGAACTACACCGAATATGCACTGGATATCATATCCAAAAAGAAGCTTGAAGACAAAGAAAAAGAAAAATTCATTAAAGAAACCAGGCATAATTTTGATAACCATATCAACCCCGGATTCCTGGAATATCGTAAAGCTGCCGGCGCAGACGACATGGCAATGGAATGGATGTCCAAAGGGGATACCTTTACGGATCTTAATGGAAACGAATACATTGACTGTCTGGGCGGATTCGGCGCATTCAACTGTGGACATAGACACGATACCGTCGTTAAGGCAGTTATGGATCAATTGGCTAAACAGCCTTTATCCAGCGCTGAGCTGGTTGACGCCAATCGTAGCATGCTGGCAAGAATTTTGGCTGATGTCACACCTGGCGACCTGCAGTATACCTTCTTCACTTCCTCCGGAACTGAAGCAATCGAATGCGGTCTAAAAATGGCAACACTGGCTACCGGAAGACACTACTATATCGCTTTCAAAAACGATTTCCACGGAAAAACCATGGGCGCATTGTCCCTGACATCCAAAGAACATTTCAGAGGACCGTTCCTGCCATTGCTACAAGGTACTAGATTTGCTCCTTATGGAGATGTGGAATATCTTGAAAAAATGTTGGACACTCTCGAATTCGTTGGAGAGCTTCCTGCAGCCATCGTTTACGAACCCATTCAGGGTGAAGGCGGCGTTATTGTGCCACCGGACAATTTCATTCCTGCAATCAGAAGATTGTGCGATAAGTATGACATCATGATGATGGCTGACGAAGTTCAGGCAGGCATGGGCCGTACCGGTTATCTGTTTGCCAGTGATTACAACGACGTTGCTCCTGACATCCTTTGTCTGGGCAAATCCATATCCGGTTCCGTTGTGCCTCTTTCCGCTTGCGTTTGCACCGAAAGAGCATTCCGTGGCATGTTCCCGGATCCACTGCTTCATTCCACCACCACAGGCGGAAATCCCCTGGCAACCGCAGCAGGTATTGCAGCTTTCAACGTTATCCTAAAGGAAGATCTACCTGGCAGAGCGAAAAAAGCCGAGAAAGTTTTCAAGGATGCCATGGCTAAATTGATGAAGAAGTATCCCGAACTCCTAGTTGACTTTAGAGGACGAGGACTGTTCCTGGCAATGGAATTCTGCGACGGAGACAAAGGATATGAAGTAGTTTATGAAGCATTCAATCGTAGACTGCTACTTTCCGGAAGCTTAATAAATGCGAGAACAATCCGTATCGAGCCCCCACTAAACATCACAGATGAGCATATCAGTAGAGCAATTGAAATTCTGGATGAATGCATGGGCATTGTTTACAACAACCACTGGGGCAAATAAACACTCCACCTCCAAAAAACATGAGACGGACTCTCAAGGGTGAAGTTCCCCCTTGGTAGTCCGTTTTCATAAAAAGTTGGAAGCCTCAATGAAAGAAAGGAATCAAAATATGGATGTACAAAACTATATCGCAGAGATGATTGCGAATGCCCGCGTGGCACAGAAAGAATTCGGAACCTACAGCCAGGAAAGAGTCGATGAGGCTGTACGGGCAGTAGGCAAAGTCATTTTTGATGAAGGCGAACCTTTAGCAAGAATGGCAATCGACGAAACCCATATGGGTTGTTTCGAAGACAAAATACTTAAAAACAAAGGTAAAGCCACAGCAGTGTGGAATTACTTAAAAGGCAAAAAAAGTGTTGGCATCATTCGATATCTGGATGACCAGGGACTTGTTGAAGTTGCCCATCCCAAAGGGGTTATTGGTGCGATTTCACCTGTTACAAACCCGGTTATGACACCAATGCATAATGCAATGATTGCCCTGAAAGGTGCCAATGCCATCATCGTTGCCCCCCATCCTTCCGGCAAAAATGTGGGCAAAAAAACCTGCGACTTGATGAGAGCCGCTTTAAAATCCGTCGGCGCACCTGAAGATTTAATTCAGTGCATCGAACCGGGCATGATCAGCATCGAAAGCTCCGCTGCCTTGATGGGCATGGTGGATGTATGCGTTGCAACCGGAGGCCCCGGAATGGTCAAAGCAGCTTATAGCGCCGGCAAACCGGCCTATGGCGTTGGAGCCGGAAACATGCAGTGCCTGGTTGATGAAGATGCGGACATTGTAGATGCTGTCCCCAAAATCATCCGTGGACGTTGCTATGACAATGGTGTGCTTTGTACTTGTGAACAGAATGTAATTTGCCCAGAAACCAAACTGGACGAGATCATGGCTGAGTTTGGTAAACAAGGTGGATATTACATCAAAGATCAGGGAGACGTAGACAAACTGAGAGCCTTTGCTTTCCCCGGTGGTGAGCTTAATAAAAAAGCTGTTGGTTTGACTGCCTGTGAAATTGCAGCTCAGGCTAGGTTATCCGCGCCTGAGGGAACCGTAGTTCTTCTAGCCAAGGCCAACGGCGCAGGGGCAAAAGATCCGTTCTCCAAAGAAAAACTGTTCCCAATCCTGGCAGTCTATCCTTACAAAACCTGGAAAGACGCAGTTGATATCGCCATAGAAAATTTGGAACTGGAAGGAAAAGGCCATAGCTGCACGCTCCATTCCTTTACCAAAGAAAATATTGAATATGCAGGCATCAATCTACCGGTATCTCGTGTGCTGGTCAATGGCATCGGATCTTCCGGTGTAGGTGGTGCATATACCAATAGCTTGGTTCCCACAGCAACTTTGGGTTGTGGTTCCTGGGGCAATAACAGTATCAGCGAAAATCTGGATTTCAGTCATTTGATTAACATCAGCAGAATCGCTTATACCGACCCCAACCGAAAGATTCCTACCCCCGAAGAGGTGTGGGGATAAAATAAACGTCTGGTAATATTTCTAGTACCAAAAATATCCGGCGGAATAAATTCCTCCGGATATTTTTGTTGGCATGATATTTGCTTAATTATAAGTTGGTAGTTATAGCTATGCAATCGATAGAGGGTAGTCATATGAAATTAATGGATGAGTACAAAAGTAAATGTGTTTCCGCCGATCAGGCAGTCAAGGTCATTAAAAGTGGTGACTGGGTAGAATTTGCATGGGCAGCTAGTTTCCCCTGCTTACTTACTGAAGCCATCGCAAAACGAAAAGACGAATTGGTAGATGTGAATATGCGAGGTGGAATCATCTTGAAGCCCCTGCCGTTTATTGAACAAGATCCCAAGGGAGAACACTTTACATGGAATAGCATGCATATGAGTGGTTATGAACGGAAGCTTGCTCGGGAAGGCATGGCTTATTATATCCCCATCAAGTACTCTGAGCTACCTAGATATATACGCGAAAATTGCCGCACCGATGTAGTCGCCATTCAGGCCGCGCCTATGGATAAACATGGATTTTTTAACCTGGGAGTATCCATTTCCCATTACATGGCAGCCATGGACAAAGCTAGGCACATCATTATTGAAGTCAACGAAGATATGCCCCGTGTCCACGGGGGTCGAGAACATATTATACATCTTTCACAGGTGGATTATGTGGTGGAAGCCGGTCATTGTGGCATGCCCGTTCTACCCACCGCAGCACCCTCCGAAGTAGACAAGCAAATTGCCAACTTCGTATTGTCTGAAATAGAAGACGGTTCCTGCATCCAGTTGGGCATCGGCGGAATGCCTAATGCGCTAGGCAAAATGATAGCCGAATCCGACCTTAAGGATTTAGGTGTTCATACTGAAATGCTGGTAGACGGATTTGTCGACATGGTGGAAGCCGGCATTGTAACCGGTAGACGAAAAAACCTGGACAGAGGAAGAATGGCTTTTTCCTTTGCAGCAGGCTCACAGAAACTATATGACTTTATGGATGACAACCCCATGGTTGCTGCATATCCAGTGGATTATACAAATCATCCGTTTATCTCCTCTCAAATAGATAAACTGATTTCTATCAACAGTGCTGTAGAAGTGGACCTGGCGGGTCAGGTATGCTCGGAATCAGCGGGCCCCTATATCATCAGCGGAGCCGGAGGGCAGCTGGACTTCGTTGAAGGAGCTTACAATTCCAAAGGAGGCAAGACGTTCATTTGCCTGCCATCCACATTTACAGACAAAAATGGTGCCAGGCACTCCCGCATTCGGGGCATGATGACTCTGGGATCGGTGATTACCGATCCCAGGGCCGGCGTGCAGTTCGTTGTCACCGAATATGGCAAAGCCAACCTGAAGGGGTTGTCTGCATGGCAGAGAGCGGAGGCCTTAATAGGAATTGCCCATCCGGAGTTTCGGGATGAATTGATTCAGGAAGCAAAAGCTTTGCGAATCTGGCGAAGAAAATAACAAGACACAACTGTATGGAACAACACACATGTGTACGGAAAACCGCACACATGCTTGACAACAGTTTCACACATCGCTAAGACAAATCGACCTGCTGCAAGGCCTGACGAAAAATAAATTTCATTTTGCTATATTTATTTTCATGGCATGATACTTGCAATTAATATATGTTACAAAACTACTATAACCAAGGAGGAATTACAATGACAGAAATTACAAGCCCAATGGCAGGAAGAATCGCGGAGATCAATGTCAAAGTCGGACAGATGATTACCGAAGACGATGAACTCTTTGTCATCGAAGCAATGAAGATGGAAAACGTAGTCTACGGAGACCCGGGTGTTGTGAAGCAAGTCCTGGTCAAAGTAGGAGATGAAGTAGAAGAAGATCAAGTATTGGCGGTTATTGAATAACAGGAGGATAGAAAATGAACTTTGATTTATCAGAAGATCACATCATGATGAGAACAATGGTACGAGATTTTGCAGAGACCGAATGCGGCCCCGGAGCAGAAGAACGTGACGAAAAAGAAGAATTCCCCATGGACCTTTGGAAAAAGTGTGGACAATTGGGACTGGCGGGAATTACCTTTCCCGAAGAGTTTGGTGGAGTTGGTGCAGACTATTTGTCTTATGCCATCACCATTGAAGAGCTTTCCAGAGTGGATGCATCCTTGGGTGTAACCATTTCAGCTCATTCCAGCCTTTGCGCCAATCCAATTTATATGTTTGGCACAGAAGAGCAAAAGAAAAAATATCTGACTCCGTTGGCAACCGGCGAAAAAATGGGCGCATTCGGCTTGACTGAATCAATGGCTGGTTCCGATGCCAAGGGAACAAGAACCACAGCAGTAAGAGAAGGCGACGAATATGTGATCAACGGATCAAAAATTTTCATCACCAACGGATACTATGCTGATACATATATTGTCACAGCCCAAATGGACAAGAGCAAGGGCAACCGTGGCATCGCAGCATTCATCATGGAAAAAGGCACCCCGGGTTTCTCCTTCGGCAAGAAAGAGAAAAAAATGGGAATCCGATCTTCCGCAACCTATGAACTGGTATTTGAAAACTGCAGAATCCCAGCAGAGAACCTTTTGGGCCAAGAAGGCCAGGGCTTCAAAGTAGCCATGCAAACATTGGACTACGGTCGAATTGGCATTGCTTCCCAGGCACTGGGGATTGCACAGGGAGCTTACGAGCAGGCCCTCAAGTATTCCAAAGAAAGAGTACAGTTTGACAAAGCGCTTTGCGAAATGGATGTTATCCAGTTCAAGTTGGCGGACATGGCTACCCAAATTGAAGCGGCAAGACTGCTGGTGTATCAGGCATGTCATCTCGCAACCCAGCATAGGCCGGTTTCAAAACACTCCGCTATGGCAAAGGTATTCGCAGCAGAAACAGCCAATGCAGTTGCGACCCAAGCCGTTCAAATTCTGGGTGGATACGGATATACCCGTGACTATCCGGTGGAGCGCATGATGAGAGATGCCAAGATTACTGAGATCTATGAA
This sequence comes from Anaerovoracaceae bacterium, assembly GCA_041752735.1. Lineage (GTDB taxonomy): Bacteria > Bacillota > Clostridia > Peptostreptococcales > Anaerovoracaceae > UBA1422. The sequence continues at coordinate 151,356 of JBGSVW010000020.1, forward strand.
GGAACCAGTGAAATTCAGCGAATCGTCATTGCAGCAAATATTTTGAAAGAAATGTAGGATAAAGGCAAGGAGGATCAAGAATGAATATAGTTGTTTGTCTAAAGCAAACCTTTGATACAGAAGCAAAAATCGTACTAAATGCCAGTGGCAAAGTTGATGATACCGGCGTCACAACCGTCATCAACCCATACGATGAGTACGCTTTGGAAGAAGGACTGAAACTAAAAGAAAAGTTTGGCGGAGAAGTGGTAACGGTAAGCGTTGGCGGAGAAAAAGTACAAGCTGCCATCCGTACCGCTTTGGCTACAGGAGCAGACAGAGCCGTCCTGGTCACCGATCCGGCATTGGATGGTGCGGATGAATGGGTTGTTGCAGAAGTCCTGGCCAAGGCCATTTCCCAAATGCCCCATGATATTATACTGGCCGGCAGAATTGCCGTAGATGACCAGTCGGCACAGGTTGCTGTCCGTTTGGCTGAAGTATTAAATCTTCCCTCGGTTAGCTCCGTTGTAAAAATGGAATCCGAAGAAAGCAAAGTACTGGCAACCAGAGAGATTGACGGCGGCACAGAAATCCTGGAAGTGCCCCTGCCCGCTGTTTTCACCGCACAAAAAGGTCTGAATGAGCCTCGCTATCCTAGCATGATGGGCATCATGAAAGCCAAGAGCAAAGAAATCAAAGTGCTGACCTTGGCAGATCTAGGTGTGACAGAGTCACTTGCACCCAAAACCAGCCAACCGATTGTCACACTGCCCGGCGTCAGACAAGCCGGAGTCAAGATCCAGGGCGAAGCGCTGGATTGCGCAAAAGAACTTGTACGGCTTCTAAGTGAAGAAGCCAAGGCGATATAGGAAGGAGGAGAAAAAATGGCAAAAGGAATTATGATATTTATCGAGCATCACAATGCTTCAATCCGTAAAGTGTCTTTGGAACTGCTCAGCCAGGCCAAAATTATTGCGGAGAAATCCGGCGATCCTGTGATCGCAGTCGTATTAGGTAAAGAAGCCTCCTCCGTTGCGGAACTGGCTGGCACATATGGCGCAGATAAAGTCGTCTTTGTGGAAGATGATAAACTGGAAAATTACACCACCGGCGCATACACTTCTGTGTTGAATCAGCTGATTCAGAAAGAAGCCCCACAGGCAATCCTGCTTGGGAATACCGCCATCGGAAAAGACTTGGCTCCTCGCCTTGCCCAACGGCTTGGTGTGGGCATGGCCTCTGACTGCACTGGTATGGAAATGGATGACACGAATTTCTTAAAATTCAAGCGTCCCATCTATGGCGGAAAAGCAGCCACAGAGCTGACGTTGACACAAAAGCCCATTGTGGCCACCATTCGTCCCAACACTTTCCCATCCGGTGCGCCGGATGCAGCCCACAAGGCTGAAATGGTTAAAGAATCTGCCACTATTGATGCAGCAGACCTAAGAGCCATAGTCAAGGAAGTGGTTTTGGCCGCGTCGGAACGTCCGGAACTCATCGAAGCCGAGATTATCATATCAGGCGGACGAGGCATGAAAGGCCCGGAAAACTTCGTTCTTCTGGAAGATTGTGCCGATGCTATTGGTGCAGCAGTTGGGGCATCCCGTGCAGCAGTAGACGCAGGGTGGAGAGAACAGAAATTTCAGGTGGGGCAGACAGGCAAAACTGTATCCCCAACCCTATATATTGCCTGTGGCATCTCCGGAGCGATTCAGCATCTGGCAGGAATGGGATCCTCCAAAATCATCGTGGCCATCAACAAAGACCCGGAAGCCAATATCTTCAATCTAGCTGATTATGGCATCGTAGGCGATTTGTTTGAAATTGTTCCTTTACTCACCGAGGAACTGAAAAAAATTCGTTCGTAAAGGATGATGGCACCTCCTAATTCTAAGTTTTACGTGGAGTGGAAACGCTCCACGTAAAAAAAAGAAAGGCTCGCAACCATGGCAAAAGACCTGATCACCAACGATATGAACAGAGAAGAACTGGCCTTATTCGCCATGGATCTTATGCATAGGTCTATGGTCCATCATGTTTTTTGGTTTAAAGAAGTCGAACATCAAATGGGCTTTGAAGCCGCGCTGGAGATTATGGAAGAAGCCTACGACAAAAGCCGTCAGATTCAATTGAAGCGCCTCTCAAAAATTTTGGGGTTTCAATTGGAGAACGGCATCCCATCACCCCTTTTGTCCATGCCCAGGGAGACCTTGACGGAACTTATTGAGGGACTGGGAATCAACTGGCTGGCGGGAGATGGAGTTTGGTTTCAGGCTGTAGAAACCAGTCATGGAATGGGAGATGCTAAACGTTGCAATGACTCTTGCTGGGCTTGGTTCTCACCTTTTGAAGCCTGGTCCATCAAGCGTTTTCTCAATCTGGGTGAGACTTCCGGCCTAGAAGGCTTACAAAAGGCCTTAGCGTACCGTCTATATGCCCAAATCAATGAGCAGTCCATCGTTCATGATGGCCCGGACAGTTTCGTCTTTCAGATGAATCATTGCCGGGTGCAAGCTGCCAGAAAAAGCAAGGGAATGGAGGACTACCCCTGCAAATCTGCAGGTTTGGTGGAATACACCAATTTTGCCCGTGCAATTGATCCAAGAATTCATACCCAATGCATTGCCTGTCCCCCGGATACCCATCCGGACGATTGGTTTTGCGCATGGAGATTTTCTATCATAGAGAAGGGAGAAAAACTATGATCCCATTTAGTCCACTAAACGTAGCAATCATGGCGGCGGTCTTTATTGTCGTTGTCGTCGTATTTGCAGTGTGCATCCGGCGGGAGCTGAAATAATCTCCCCCATTCTGAACAAGATCTGAATTAGAAAGGAATGTCAACTATGAGTGATTCAATTTTTATCGCAGCCCAGGTGTATCTTTATGCCTTTGTCATCTCATTGGGTGTGGCGGGATTGATTAAGTTGATGCTTTGGACCATACATCGGTTCAGCCCAAAGTCAGCCCAGCCTGAAGCAGGAGCATCCAATGAATAATAGGGAGGTAAAGAAGTGAATTTAGCAAATCTTTTTCAAGGCATTGGCACGATGACGATACAGGAACCTGGCATTGTCATTGCGCGAATTGTACTTATAATTTTAGGCGTTGCCCTGGTTTGGTTGGGCAAGCGTGGAACTCTTGAACCACTGATTATGGTTCCTATGGGATTTGGTATGCTGGCTGTTAATGCAGGTGTGCTATTCATGACGGCGACAACCACCGGCACCCTATTCGTAGACCCTTTGGTTACGGATACTGAAGGATTAATCAACACTTTGCAGATTGATTTTTTGCAACCCATCTATACATTTACCTTTAGCAATAGTTTAATAGCCTGTCTGGTGTTTATGGGTATCGGCGTTTTGGCAGATGTGGGAAGCTTATTGCGCTACCCGTTTACAAGTATGTTCATAGCACTTTTTGCCGAGTTGGGCACTATTCTGACTTTCCCCATCGCAAGAGCCTTTGGTCTCAGTTACGGGGAAGCGGCTGCTATTGCCATCGTTGGAACTGCAGACGGACCCATGGTCCTGTTTTCTTCCATGATGCTGGCACCTGAACTATTCGTACCCATAACGGTCATTGCCTATTTGTATTTAAGTCTGACCTATGGCGGATATCCATTCCTGGTACGGCTTATGATTCCCAAAGATCTCAGAGGACAAGTTATTAAGCTATCCAAAAAAACCAACGTAACCTCAGGGCAGAAGCTGGCGTTTGATGTGGTTGCTTGTGTGGTACTGTGCCTGCTATTGCCGGTCGCAGCGCCTCTGTTCCTGTCATTCTTCTTGGGAAATGCCATCAAAGAATCGGGAATCGTGAAGTACACAAAAATGCTGGAAGACGTAGTTCTTTACTGGTCGACCTTCTTCCTGGGACTGTTGCTGGGCGTACTGTGTGACGCATCCACCATCATGAATCCGGATGTGCTTCCAATTTTAATATTGGGTATTGTGGCTTTGGGTCTGTCCGGTATTGGCGGAATCCTTGGTGGATATGCGGTATACCTAATCAATGGAAAAAACTTCAACCCCACCATTGGTATTGCTGGCGTATCCTGTGTTCCCACCACTGCAAAGATAGCACAACATGAAGTTATGCTAGCCAACAAACGTGCCAACGTCCTTCAGATAGCCATGGGCGCAAGTTTGAGCGGGGTCATTACCTCGGCAATTATTACCGGAGTTTACATCTCCTTTGCCGCCTTTGTGCACTAGTAAAACCTTAGTCTTATATCAATAGTTAAATTTAAACCCGTATAGAATAAAATAAGTTAATGAAAACATATCAATTATCATATCAAATGATTCAAGGAGGATTTGAAATGACAGAAATTACAAGCCCAATGGCAGGAAGAATTGCAGAGATCAACATGGAAGTGGGTCAAACCATTACCGAAGACGATGAACTCTTTGTCATCGAAGCGATGAAAATGGAAAACGTTGTCTACGGAGACCCGGGTGTTGTAAAGCAAGTCCTGGTCAAGGTAGGAGACGAAGTAGAAGAAGACCAAGTATTGGCAATTGTAGAATAATAGGAGGATAGAAAATGGATTTTGGATTTACAGAAGAACAAAGAATGGTCCAGGAAATGGCCCGCAACTTTGCAGAAAAAGAAATTGCCCCCTTCATCGAAGAAGACGAGAAGAACCATTATTACCGTCGGGAAATCCTGACCAAAATGGGTGAGCTGGGACTTTTGGGATGGAACATTCCCGAAGAGTACGGCGGAAACGGAATGGGCTGGATGGAAGCTGTCACAGCGCTTTACGAGATTGCCAAGGTGCACACCTCCTGGAGACTTTCCATCAGCGGAAACTGCTGGGGACCGGCTATGACCATCAATGAATATGGAACAGAAGAGCAGAAACGCAAATACATTCCTGATCTAGTTAGCGGTAAGGCTGTAGGCAGCTTTGCCATGACAGAAGCCAACTCCGGTTCCGACGTAGGAAGCATGAAGATGTTTGCTGAAGATAAGGGCGACCACTTTGTCATCAACGGATCCAAAATGTGGATTTCCGGTGGACATACATGTGATACAGGTCTGCTTTATGTGGTTACCACAGAAGGCGGCGGCCCTCGAGGCTTGTCCTGCTTCATCATTGACTACAACAACACGCCGGGTATCACCCGAATCCCCATCCACGAAAAAGTCGGTATGTGGCCTGCACCCACCTCAGAGTTGGTGTTTGAAAATGCCATCGTACCCAAAGAAAATCTCCTGGGCCCATTGAACAAGGGATTCCAGATTTGCATGTGGCAGCTGAACAACACCAGAATGGGTTGTGCCACAGGCGCAGCAGCCTTGTCGGCAGCTTGCCTGGAAGGATCCGTCGCCTATGCCAATGAGAGAACCCAGTTTGGACAACCCATTGGTAAGTTCCAGATGATTCAACAGCAGATTGCTGAAATGAAGCTGGAAGACGAAGCCGCGAAATACCTGTTATTCCGAGCAGCTTACTTAAAGGACAAAGGATTGCCCAGCCAACAGGAAACATCCATGGCGAAGCTTTTCTCCTGCAACGCAGCGGTACATGCCGCCAACGTGGCCATGAAGATTTATGGCTCCTACGGATATTCCACAGAGTATCCATGCGGAAGATGGCTCCGAGATGCCAAGCAGTTTGAGACCTTAGAAGGCACATCCAATATTCATATGGGTATTGTGGCCAGCATCGAACTGGGTTATCAGGCCAACCGATAAACGAAACCATTTTCAATGGTAACGTGAAGCAACGGACCCACTACTCAATGGAAAGGAGAATCAAATGATAGACCGAAAATATCCATTACATCCATATTTTGAAACCATGCCGGGCATCGGTACAGAGTTGCCAAGAAGCCTGAAAAAGAATATTGAAGAGCTGCAAGAGCAAGAAGCCATCGTGGCAGCAGAGGTAGACCGAGTCAAAAATGCCGGCAAACCTACTGAAAAAATGAACCAAACAGGGGAGTGGACTGCATGGCAGCGTCTTGAATACTTGGTAGAACCGGGCACCTGGTGTCCCCTGCATACCATTTATGATCCCGCTTTCAACGAAGAAGGCACCACCGGTGTCATTGACGGACTAGGCAAAATCAATGGTCGTTGGGCCATCATCATTGCCTCCAACAACAAGGTCATGGCAGGCGCATGGTTGTCAGGACAAGCAGACAATGTGCTACGGGTCACAGACATCGCAAAACGGTTGCATTTGCCGCTGGTTTGGGTACTGAACTGTAGCGGAGCCAAGTTGATGGAACAAGAGAAATGCTTCCCCAATAGACGTGGAAGCGGAACCCCTTTCTTCCGACATGCTGAACTTCAAAAGCTTGGTATTCCAATTATTGTTGGAATTTATGGCACAAATCCTGCCGGAGGTGGATATCACTCCATCAGCCCAACTGTCCTGATTGGTCATGAAAAATGTAACATGGCTGTAGGCGGTGCCGGCATCGTCAGTGGTATGGCACCAAAAGGTTACATTGATGACGAAGTCGCTCAGGCGCTCATTGAAAATACCAAAAAATTCAAAGCAACCCCTCCGGGACGGGTGGAAATCCATCATGATGGTACCGGATTCATTCGTGACGTTTGTCAGACGGAAGAAGAAGTCCTGGATGACATCAAGCATTACATGGCAGCCCTGCCCGCATACGCTCCGGATTTTTTCCGAGTTGCCGCACCGGCAGAACCAAAATATGCTGCAGAAGATCTGTATAGCTTGGTTCCATTGAATCCAAAAAGAATCTATCCCATGGAAGAGGTTTTGGCACGTCTTTTTGATAGCAGCGAACACATGGAATTCAAACCCGAAGCCGGACCGGAAATGTACTGCGGCCTGGCTAAAGTAGATGGATTTTTATGTGGATTCATTGCCAACCGCCAGGGAGGCCTAGGCACCGGATACCCCAAGTATGCGGATTACGAAGGCATCGGTGGGAAACTCTATCGGGAAGGACTCATCAAAATGAATGAGTTTGTCACCCTATGCGGACGGGACCGAATTCCACTTATCTGGGTGCAGGATGCCACCGGAATCGATGTGGGAGACACGGCAGAAAAAGCAGAAATGCTGGGTCTTGGTATGAGCTTGATTTATTCCATCGAACAGTCCGACAATCCCATGATGACCATCATCCTGAGAAAAGGAACTGCTGCCGCCCATTACGTATTGGGTGGACCACAGGGCAATAACAACAATGCCTTCACCATTGGAACAGCTGCAACGGAAATCTACGTCATGCACGGAGAAACCGCAGCGGCAGCCACCTACGCCCGAAGACTGGTCAAAGACCAGGAAGAAGGGAAACCATTGGATGAAACCATTGAAAAAATGAATGGCATTATCAAAATGTATACCGAAAAATCAAGGCCGGTGTACTGCGCCAAGAGTGGATTTGTGGATGAAATTGTAGCATTCCCAGATTTGAGGAATTACTGCAAAGCATTTGCAGGATCATACTACCAGAATCCCACGACCATATGCGCACCCCACCAAATGATTTTGCCAAGAACCATCAAAGGATAACATGATATACCAAATAAAAAACACACGGAAAGAGGCCGGCAAAATTTGCCGGTTTCTTTCTGTAATGCCACCGGAAAACATTGAAACTCTTTGGATTTATCCGTGATTATGGCCAGTAAACTTTTGACAAAGCAAGGCTCTTCCGTCATAATATAATAATGAAGCAATTAGTGGGAAAGGAACGAGACGATGCCCAAATCCAACCCGATTAATTCCTCCAATCTTCTCACCGTAGGAAGTATGATGAACCGAAATTTCAAATCCCTGCGCGTTGATGATTCTTTGAGGAAAGTGGTGGAATACTACCATGAATTCAAGATTACCACCTTGCCAGTCGTAGACGATGAAGAAAAATTGGTTGGCGTATTCCCAAGAAAGCGCCTGTTTCGTGCATTGCTGGAAGGGGCAGAACTTGATGAACCTTGCAGCAAATACATGGTCAATGACCCGGTATTTGTTATGGCTGACCGAACCTACGATGAATACTCTCTTGTTGTACGAGTCACCAAGAGCCGGGTAGACAATGTGGTGGTGCTTGATCATCAAGAAAAAGTAGTGGGGATTATTGGTACAGCTGAATATCTGAAGGCTGGACTGGATATGATATTGTCCGCCTCGGCGTTGCTGGAATCCCTGTTTATGGTGAACTATGAAGGCATCGTTATCGTAGATCCCGAAGGGATTATCCAACGAATGAATCCAGCTGCACAGAATATGTTCCATCTTACCATCGAAAAAGTCAAAGGCAAACGTCTGGATGACATTTGCCCGGGCATAGAAATTTCGTCGAACCGACAGCTTGGATTACGCAGAAACATAGAAGGCCTGCCTGTCATCGTGAATCAAATTCCCATTATGGACAACGACCAGATTCTGGGATACAGCCTGGCCATCATGGACATTTCCGATATGGAAAAGATGGCACAGGAGTTGGAAATGGTCAGAGACTTACAGTCTACCATTTCCGGTGTGCTCAACGCCTCCTCCGATGGTGTTTTCGTTTCAGACCACACCGGACACATCAAATATGTCAATGAGCCGGCCTGTCATTTGGTTTCCCAGGAGTGCAGCGCCATCATCGGCAAAAATATTCAGGAACTTTTCAACACCAGCAGACTAGAAAAGGTATTGGATTCCGGCACACCGGAAGTTGACACCTATGATATATTCGGGAAACAATTTATTGTTTCACACATCCCAATTCGTATGAGTCCGTCTGAAGAGGGCATCAAAGGCATGGTCAGCACGGCCTACCTGAATGACAACTCTGTCACCGAAGAAATCGCCAGAAAATGGTTGTACCTTAATCAGCAGGTTCAGTATTATAGGGATGAACTGGAAAAACGCTCCGGTGGTGTAAGCCGATTGGATCAAATGGTCTCCCACAACCCGGTATTCCAGGAAATTAAGAGGGAAGCTCAGTTTATAGCCAGAAGCACCTCTACGGTATTGCTCACTGGCGAAAGCGGAGTGGGAAAAGATATGTTTTCCCGTGGATTGCATGAGGCTAGCCCCAGGTCAGCGGGACCCTTTATCAAGGTCAACTGCGTTTCAATTCCCGAAACCCTCTTTGAGTCCGAACTCTTTGGCTATGCCCCGGGATCCTTCACAGGAGCCCTAAAAAGTGGCAAGTCCGGATATTTTGAGCGTGCCAACAATGGAACAATATTTTTGGACGAAATAGGGGATATGCCCCTTTCCGTTCAAGTTAAATTGCTTCAGGTATTGCAAGAAAAAGAATTCACCCGGGTAGGGGGCACCGAAAAGCAAAAGGTGGATGTCCGCATCATCGCAGCAACCAACCGGGACCTGCGAGATGCCATTGCAAAAAAAACCTTCCGTGAGGATTTGTTTTATCGCCTCAACGTCATCGCCTTTCATTTACCCCCTTTACGGGAGAGACCGGAAGATGTGATTCCTCTGGCAGAATCATTTATCAAAAAATACAATCAGATTCTGGGTTCCCGGGTAACGGGCATTCAGCAATCTGCCAAAGAAGCACTTCAAAACTATAGTTGGCCCGGAAATATTCGGGAGCTGGAAAATGCCATGGAGCGTGCCGCCAACTATGTGTGGGAAGGTGAAGTGGACATTGATAATCTGCCAATACAAATTCGTTCCGGAGATGGAGAATTGCCGACGCAACCCCTCAAAGCGCAAGAACCGGTACCGATTCAAGCGGCCTCCTATCAGGACAAATTAATGGACGTAGAGAAACATCTCTTGTTGGATGCCATGGAAAAATGTCATGGCAACCGTAGTGCAGCAGCAAGAATGCTTAATTTAAGTCGTTCTGCTTTCTATGACCGCTTAACCAAATACGGTATTAAATAACCCCTGTGATGGGGAAAGTTCTTCTATAGCCCCTGAATTTAAGCGAGGAGTATCTATTGAACATTACAACCATGCATTTTAGCCCTACCGGAACCACTCGCAAGGTGGTAACCCGATTGGCTTCACAAACCGCCTCACAGCTGGCAGCCCCAATAATCCGGGAAATTGATTTTGCCCAAAAAAAAGCAAGACAGGAAAGCTATGAGTTTTGTCCGGAAGATTTATTGATCATCGGCGTGCCCGTCTATGCAGGGAGGGTGCCCAACGTACTGAAAGATTTCATTGGTTCCATACAGGGAAACGGCGCTAAAGCAGTGGCCGTGGTGTTATTTGGAAATCGGAGTTTTGACGATGGGCTGGTGGAACTTCGGGCATTGCTTACATCCGGTGGATTCCATGTCATTGCTGCAGGCGCTTTTGTGGGGGAGCATGCCTTCTCTAACACGCTGGCCAAAGGCAGACCCGATCAAAACGATCTGATTTTGGTGGATCGCTTTGCAAAACAGCTGGCCGAAAAAATAAAAAATGGGGATGACAACACAGACTTTTGGATTAAGGGACAAATGCCCCTTGGGAACTACTATACACCCCTTAACATGGATGGCGAAGCAGTGAATATCCTTAAGGTAAAACCCAAGACTACAGCGGACTGCACAGATTGTAAACATTGCGTGGAAATTTGCCCTATGGAATCTATCCCTTGGGAAGACCCCACCCAGGTGACAGGTATTTGCATTAAGTGCGGTGCTTGTATCAAAGGCTGCCCGGTCAAGGCCAAATATTATGATGACCCCGGATTTCTGGGGCATAAACTTCAAATTGAAACGAATTTTAAGGATCCAAAGGATCCGGAATGGTATTTATAATATGTTTTTTGATTCACACACACATCTTGAAGAGGATGCTATTTCTGCCATCCAAAGGCCAGACTCACAAATTAGCTATGTCATGGATGTAGGCTCGGATTTGGAGACTTCTTTGCGTGCGGTGGAGCACGCTGCCCAATACCCCTGGTGCTATGCAGTGGTGGGATACCATCCACACGAAGCCAAGGATATGGGGCAGGTGGAACTGGACATGATTGCAGCATTGGCGCGAAAGCCTAAGGTCAAAGCCATCGGTGAAATCGGCCTGGACTTTTATCACAATCATTCCGAGCCGGAGGTGCAGCGGGACTGTTTTCGCAAACAAATCAGACTGGCCAACGATCTTAAGATGCCCATCGTCATTCATTCCCGTGAAGCGGACCAGGAAGTCATGGATATCCTCAAAGAAGAGCAGGCGTTTTCCAATACCCGAAAGTCTTGGTTTGGTGGGAAGGCCGGTGTATTATTACATTGTTATAGTGGAAGCAAAGAAATGGCCGAGCAATATGTAAAGCTAGGCGCAAGCATTTCGGTAGCCGGACCCATCACCTACAAAAATAACAGGCGGACAGTGGAGATGGTAGAGGCTATTGGCCTTGAGCATTTAATGATCGAAACCGACGCACCCTATCTGACGCCGGAACCCCATCGTGGCAAGAAGAACCAATCTCCCTACGTGGAATTCACAGCAATGAAAATCGCAGCCATCAAAGGAATCTCACTGGAAGAGGTGGCAAAAGCCACCTGTCATAATGCAAAAACTTTTTTTGGTATTGTGTGATATAATAGCGACATGATTCAACAACCAATCGAAGAAGACTTTAGGGCAACCCTAATGCGTCACGCCCTAATTAAAAAAGGAGACCACGTCGTCATCGGCCTTTCCGGAGGTCCCGATTCGGTGTGTCTTTTTCATTTGCTGCTTTCCATTGCCGAAAGCAAGCAGCTGACATTGCATCCGGTCCACATCAATCATGGATTTCGACCCGGGGCAGCCGACGAGGATCAGGCCTTCGTGGAAGCGCTGACTGCTTCTCATGGAATTGTTTGCCGGTCTTTTATTTACGATTGTTACCGCATTGCCATGGAAGAAAAGATATCCAGCGAAGAGGCGGGACGGCATGTCCGTTATGATTCCTTTGCAATGGTGGCTGACGAAATCCAGCAGACCGGCGTAGCCAAATCCCAGATTAAGATTGCGGTCGCCCATCATCTAAACGACCAAGTGGAAACCGTACTCTTTCGGCTTATTCGGGGGACAGGCACTGACGGACTGGCCGGCATGGAATACACCAGAGACAATGGCGCGGGTGTTTCCATCATTCGTCCACTTCTGGACGTGAAGCGGGAAGACATTGAAGAATATTGCCAAACCCACAATCTGGCGCCACGCACGGACTTAAGCAACAATCAACCCCTTTACACTCGTAACAAAATCCGACTGGAGCTGATTCCATATATCAAGGACCACTATAATTCCAACTTTGAAGGGGCTATTTTGCGGCTTTGCAAAATCGCCGGAGATGACCGGACCTATCTTGGGCAGATTGCGGATTTGGCCTTTGACGAACTCTTAAGAAATTCCGAACCTTATCGGTGCGCTTTGGACGGGGCCGGACTTCGTGAACTTTCCCCTTCCATTCGAAGCCGGGTGTTATTCAAAGCCTTAGAATCCATCGGATTGCCCAGTGGCGTTGGGTATGTCCATATGGAACAAGCGGAAGCCCTCCTTGAAGAGGGTAAAACGTCTTCCCAAATGAATTTCCCGGGGGGCGTCGTAATGGAAATCACCTATGACACTGTAGAGCTTTTCAAGCAGGAAGAAAGTAAGACGAGCAAAGCTAAGCCGCCTGATCTAAAGGTTAGGATTTTCAATATTGAAGATCATATCAATAAACCAGGCACCGCCATGTTTGATTTGGATGCATTCCTGGAAGAATATGCGTATCTGGTAGATCCCCTTTCCATGATTGTGGCAAGGTCCAGAGAGCCGGGAGACTTCATCGTTTTGCCCGGTGTGGGCGGACGCAAAAGAATTCAGGATTTCATGGTGGATCTGAAGGTACCGAGGGATCTGAGGGACGGCATTTATATCGTGGCAATCGGGAACGAAATCCTATGGATTCCCAAAGGATTGACCAATGCGAGACACACTCAAAATTACAAGGTCACTGAAGAGACAAAAAAGGTCCTCACCCTTGAATTAGATGGTGAATTATGATAAGATAACAAAACAAATTTTGTTTTAAACAACAAATTTGTGGGCATCAACAAGCAACACGCTTAATGGAGGAATTACGAACTTGAAAAACATGTCAAAAAATATCGGCATTTACCTGGTCCTCTTCGGACTGGTATTAGCTATGGCTTGGTTTTATAACAAGACACCACAAGAAGAAATCAAAGACGTCAACTTTACAAAATTCACAAGTTACGTCGCAGAAGAAAAAGTAACTGAAATCTTTATTGATCCAAACTCCATGCTCCTCATCGGAACATTGGAGGATAAAACAAAGATTCAGACCATCGCCTCTTCGATTCTTGAGATCAACTGGCTCAACGAAACCTATATCTATCCCCAAGGCGAGCAGGGTATCATAAAACAACTTAACGAAGAACCCTACTCAACCCCTTGGTATCTATCAATCTTGCCAACCGCCATTATGATGGTGCTTTTGTTGGTATTCTTCTGGTTCATGGTCATGAATCAAGGCGGCGCCAACAACAAAGCCATGTCATTTGGCAAGAGCAAGGCACGGCTTCAGAAAGACAGTGACCTGAAGAAGCTCACATTTGCTGACGTGGCGGGACTGGATGAAGAGAAAGAGGAACTGGAAGAAATCGTAGACTTCCTCAAGTTCCCCAAGAAATACAGAAATCTGGGTGCACGGATTCCCAAGGGCATTTTGCTGGTTGGGCCTCCGGGAACAGGCAAAACATACATATCCCGCGCAGCGGCCGGAGAAGCCGGCGTGCCGTTTTTCACCATCAGCGGATCCGATTTTGTGGAAATGTTCGTTGGTGTTGGCGCATCCCGTGTTCGGGATCTGTTTGAGCAAGCCAAAAAGAACTCACCATGTATCGTTTTCATTGATGAAATCGACGCAGTCGGTCGCCGAAGAGGTGCCGGTATGGGCGGTGGACATGATGAACGGGAACAAACATTGAATCAATTACTGGTAGAAATGGACGGGTTTGCAGAAAACCTGGGCATCATTATTTTGGCAGCCACCAACAGGCCGGACATCCTTGACCCCGCCCTTTTAAGACCGGGTCGGTTTGACCGCCAGATTTTCATCGGCGTGCCCGATATCAAAGCCCGTGAAGCCATTTTCCGCATCCATTCCAAAAACAAGCCTTTGGACGACGAAGTTGAACCCAAAGTGCTCGCTCGCAGAACCCCTGGGTTCACTCCGGCGGACATAGAGAACATGCTCAACGAGGCGGCTTTGTTGACTGCCAGACGTAACGGTCTCAAAATACGTATGGAAGAAGTAGAAGAAGCCATCACCAAGGTCATTGCCGGACCGGAGAAAAAGAGTCGTGTCATCAGCGAGCCCGAAAGAAAGCTTACCGCATACCACGAAGCCGGACATGCCATTGTTGCAGCATCCCTGCCCAATACAGATCCGGTTCATCAGATTACCATTGTGCCCCGGGGCAGAGCCGGCGGCTTCACCATGATCCTTCCAAAGGAAGACCGATACTATACCACCAAGACCAACATGGAAGAACAAATCATCCATCTGCTTGGCGGACGTGTGTCGGAGCAACTGACTTTGCATGACATCAGCACAGGTGCCAGCAACGACATTATGCGTGCCACCGAAATTGCCAAGGAAATGGTAACCAAATACGGCTTCAGCGCCAAACTAGGCCCGGTGAACTACAGCTCATCTGAAGAAGTTTTCCTGGGCAAAGATTTTACCAGCAAACAGAATTATTCAGAAGAGACCGCATCGGAAATCGACACAGAAGTCAAGGCCATTATCATCGCAGCTTATGCACGTGCGGAAGAAATCCTGAAGAAACATACTAAGCAGTTGGATTCTGTGGCCAAGGCGCTATTGGAGCTGGAAACCCTGGATGGTGTCCAATTCAAGGCACTATATGACGGCATAACCACAGCCAAAAAACTGGCTGAAGAAGTCAAGGCACAGGAGCACCGTACCCGAATCCGAAATGAAGAGGAAGCGGCAGGGATGATGAAACTCATCGCCCAGCAGGAAGAAGATGAAGCCAAAGAACTGATGGAACCTGACAGCGATGACCTTCCGTCCGAAGAAGAGCTTGCCATTTATGACAAAGACTACTTTAATGATGACGTAGCAGCAGAAGTAAAGCAGAAAGCGAAGCTCAAAGCTGATAAAACCAAGGAAGAAGCTCCGGAAAAAGCCAAACCGGCAGCAAAAAAGACGAAGGCTGAAACCCCGGCCAAAGCCTCGACGAAAGCGACCGACAAAGCTCCGGCCAAGGCCTCAACGAAGGCCTCGACGAAAGCAATCACTGAAGATAAAAAGGCACCCAAAAAGCCATCGCCAAAAAAACCCACAAAGAAGGATGAATAAATGAAGGTTACGGTAAAAGATTTCTTTGAGCTGGCTGCCTTTGCAGATGCCAAGGTCCTTGCCGGAGAGCGAAACTTAGGAAGTACAGTCAAAAAAGTGTCGGTGCTGGAAGCCACGACCAAAGATGACGTGCGCCGATTTTGTGCGGCCCCTAACCAAATGATGTTGACCTCGTTTTTTGGGATTAACCAAAACGAAGACGCCCAAAGCCAGGTCATAGAAGCTTTGGTTGCAGGTGGAACCACCGCATTGGTAGTTTTCCATGTGGGCCAAGTAGTCAAATCCATCGGCAAAAAGGTAATTGATACCGCTGAAAGATTGGGATTGCCATTGATCATCTTGAGCGAAAGATTGGACCTAGACATGGGAGACGTCATCGACGAAACCATGAGCAAACTGTTTTATGGCTCAAGTAACAGCTTCGGAAACGACTTGATCAACAATACAATTTTCCATCTGTTGAATTTTGAGAAATACAGCAATTTCCAGTCAGCAATACGAGCGGCAGCATTGAACAACGACTTCCAGTTGATCTTGCTCAGCGAAGACTTCAACCCAATTTTCTCTGTTGAGACCCGTAACATCACCACCATCGACGAAGCCATTCGTCTTGGCAAAGAACGGGAAGTGGGAAACCAGGCAGCAGTGTTCACCATGATCGACGTCAATGGCGTTCTGACCTACTGGGGACCGGTAAGCATCCACGACCAAAAGTACTTCATGTTCATTGTGGACAACGAAGACTCTTACTCCAAAGCCGAAATCACCAAGCTGGCTGAAATCATAGAGCTGGCCATGGGGATGTGGAAATACACGCCCGAGCGGGACGCCAAGGCAGAGTTCATCAAAGCCATCCGCAGAGGCAACAAGAGCCTGGCATACACTCTGAAAGATGAAGCAGGTATCAACGTCAGTGAGATCCGAAGCGTGTTTTACGCCAAGGGGATTGAACATACTACTAGCAGTTCCCAAATAGCTGCTTTCGAAAAGGAAACGGATTTTAGAGTCTTAAAGATTATTGAAGGCGAAGAAACCTATGGCATCATCTTGGGTCAAAAGATCGAAGGAATTTCCTATGTGAACTTGTTCGATCGGCTGAAAGATGATAAGCAAGTCCGAATTTTTCATGTCACAGGCATCGACGGCATCGAAAGTGCTGCAGACGCCTATCGACTAATCAACGAAACCTGGTCTTTTGTTCAGGTGGTGTTCCCCTTCAAACGGGTTTTCACCAAGTACGAAATGGCCTTGGTCAGCAACTGCATCAACATCCAATTGCAAGGCGGATACGTTAAGAAAAATTATATGGACTTGTTGGATACTTTCCGGGATGCAGGAGAAAACAAAGGCAAACAGCTTTTGGAAACCCTAGAAACATTCGTGCTGGATGCAGGGATGAACAGCGGAAAAACCGCAGAATTCATGAGCATTCACGCAAATACCGTCCAGTATCGCCTAAAGAAAATCAACGACATACTAGGCGTAGAAATCACCGGCAACCGGGTCATACCCGGCCTGACCATCTCCCTGGCTTTGAAGCGCTTGGAGAAATTGGTCAGCCAGTAAGGTTGTTTAATAGCTTTTAAAGATAATAAATATAGCCGTCTCAGCGGGTTTATGAACTTCACTGAAGGCGGCTTTATTTTTTTTACAAATTTTATCTTTGCCATGGAAAATTTGAGCATGAATCCGGGCATGGAAGAATAATGTATACACCAAAATATTCCTTGAAAATTGAATGGTTTTCAGATATAGTGTGTTTGGTGCGTTTTGCCTATTTTTGGTGTTTTTGAACACCGACGCAGGGAAACGCAAAAGAGCAAGAAAACCCTATTTCAACAATAAGGAGGAAATATAATGAACAAGCTTGAACAGCTTCGTGAGTACAAAGCCAAAATAGCATTAGGCGGCGGACAAGACAAGATTGATGCACAGCACAAAAGAGGCAAATTGACTGCACGTGAAAGACTGGATATCCTATTTGACGAGGGTAGCTTCGTTGAAATTGATACCTTTGTAACCAACCGCAGCAACAACTTCGACATGCCAGAAAAGAAATTCCACGGCGATGGCGTTGTGACCGGTTACGGTACAGTGGATGGCAGACTGGTCTTCGCATTTTCCCAGGACTTCACCGTCATCGGCGGATCCTTAGGTGAATACCATGCCGAAAAAATTGTCAAAGTTCAGAACATGGCTTTGAAAATGGGCGCACCTATCGTCGGCGTCAACGATTCCGGTGGTGCCAGAGTGGAAGAAGGCGTTAACGCGCTGTCCGGCTTTGCGAAGATTTTCAAGAACAACACCATTTCCTCTGGCGTTATACCACAAATTTCAGTCATCATGGGACCTTGTGCAGGAGGCGCAGTATATTCGCCTGCCATCACAGACTTCATTTTCATGGTAGACAAAACCAGCCAGATGTTCATCACCGGCCCCCAGGTTATCAAGACTGTAACCGGAGAAGATGTATCGGCTGAGGATTTGGGCGGCGCTCTTTCCAATAATGTTAAAAGCGGCAACGCACACTTCATGGGCAAGGATGACACCGAAACTCTGATGATGGTTCGTGATTTGCTTAGCTACTTCCCCTCCAACAACATGGAAACCCCACCGGTTTACGCTGCGACAGACAGCCCCAACCGATTAATCCCTGAATTTGAAGACCTCATCCCAGAGAATCCCAACAAAGCATATGATATGTACGAAATCATCAAAGGCCTTGCCGATGACGGGATTATTCTTGATGTAGCAGCTCAGTATGCCAAGAGCATCATTACCTGCTTCATCCGCTTGGATGGCCAGACCGTTGGCGTCATTGCTAACCAGCCCAGAGTGGAAGCAGGATGCCTGAACATCAACTCCTCAGACAAAGCAGCACGTTTCATCAGAAGATGCGACGCGTTTAATATTCCCATGCTGACCATTGAAGACGTTCCGGGCTTCTTGCCGGGAACCGATCAAGAATGGGGTGGCATTATCAGACATGGCGCAAAATTGCTTTATGCTTATGCAGAAGCGACGGTACCAATGGTTACCCTGATCTGCAGAAAAGCATACGGTGGCGCATACATCGGCATGTGCAACAGAGAGCTTGGTTCAGACATGGTTCTGGCTTGGCCTTCCGCACAAATCGCAGTCATGGGCGCATCCGGCGCAGCCAATATTATTTCATCTGTTAAGGCTGAAATAAAGGCTTCCGACGATCCCATTGCAAAGACCAAAGAAAAGATTGCCGAATACGAAGAGAAATTCAATAATCCGTACAGAGCAGCAGAAATGGGCTATGTAGACGATGTTATTGAGCCGGCCACATCCCGACAGAGAATCATCAGTGCCTTCGACATGCTGGCAACCAAGAGAGCTTCCTTGCCGGCCAAGAAGCACGGAAACATTCCGCTATAGGAGGTGGCAACATGAGTTTAATGGAATTATTTGCAGATCCCAGTACATTTGACACCCTCTCCTTAGGAGAAAAGGTTGTCGGCTCGCTGGTTACTGCATTGCTGGGCATGGGCACGACGTTCACGGTACTGGTTCTGATCTGGGGCTTCATCGCCCTAATCGGACGGCTTGTACGCAAAGAAGAAAAAGTGTTCCATCACGAAGAGGCACCCGCCCCGGCTGTGGCATCAACTCCGGCACCTGCCCCTGTAAATGCGGACGCTACCTTGGTAGCAGTCATCATGGCCGCCATTGCAGCCGCAGAAGGGACCGCAGTAGCCAACAATCTGGTTGTTCGAAAGATTATAAGAATCCCGGGACCCGATTCCGTTTGGAGCAACACCGGCAGAAATGAATGCCTGGACAGCAGAAGAGTATAAATCTATTCGAGATAATTTGTGATGAAATGCATAAAGGAGAAAATAAATGAAACAGTATAACATTACCGTAAATGGAACCGCATATGCCGTTGAGGTAGAAGAACTTGGCGGAACATCCGCACCTAAGGCCGCTCCAGCAGCAGCCCCAGCACCTGCAGCAGCACCCGCCGCTGCTCCTGCACCTGCCCCAGCCGCAAAACCAGCCGCAGCACCTGCAGCAGCACCTGCAGCCGGAGCAACAGTTGTATCTTCACCGATGCCCGGAACCATTCTGGACGTCAAGGTAACGCCCGGCCAGGCCATCAAATCCGGCCAGGTATTGGTGATCTTGGAAGCCATGAAAATGGAAAACGAAATCATGTCACCTGTTGATGGAACCATTGATGTTGTATCCACAACCAAGGGTTCATCAGTCAATGCAGGTGATTTACTTGTGACAATCAAATAGTAACCGAATAATCAAGAAACGAACAACGCAAAATTTAAATACGAAAGAAGGCCTTGCTTCCGCAGGGCCTTTTGCATATAATTAAACCCTAGCGATTGAATTCTTTGCGGAATTCCACACTCAATAAATCAATTGAATAACGAACACAAACGTTAATCATCCAACGCGGAGCTAAGGAGGAATAAACCATGCTACTGGCATTCGATGTAGGCAACACCAATATTGTACTGGGTGTTTTCAAAGATGGTAATCTCATTCAGAACTGGCGACTTGAAACCGACAACAACAAGAGCGCAGATGAGTACGGAATGATTATTAACCAGCTTTTTTCATATGAAGGATTAAATATCCACGATGTTAAAGACATCATCGTCTCAACCGTTGTGCCGTCTGTGCTGTTTACCCTGCAGCATCTTTCCATGAAATACTTCAATAAGCGCGCCATTGTCATTGAACCGGGTGTCAAAACCGGTCTGGTGATTAAATACGACAACCCCAAACAGGTGGGTGCTGACCGGATTGTCAATGCGGTTGCTGCCTTCGCCAAATATGGGGGACCTTTGATTATAATCGACTTCGGAACAGCTACCACCTTTTGCGCCATTACGGAACGAGCCGAATACCTGGGCGGAACCATTGCCCCGGGCCTGAAGATTTCTTCCGAAGCGCTCTTCGAAAAAACAGCCAAGCTTCCAAAGGTCGAATTGGAACAACCCGGTCACGTCATTTGCAAAAATACAGTTCAGTCCATGCAATCCGGATTGGTTTACGGCCACACCGGTATGGTTGATTACATAGTCAAAAAAATGAAAGTTGAGCTGACAGAAATCAATGGAAGCGACAAACCCATCACCGTTGTAGCCACCGGCGGCTTTGCTGAAATGATCAGCAAAGATCTGGACTGTATCGAACACGTGGATAAGCTCCTGACTTTAGAAGGATTGGCTATCATTTACGAAAAGAACAAGAAAGTTGTTGGTACAGTGGACTGCAAAGCATAATATTATGAAACCAATCGGAACATTTACCCCTGACAATCCGTTTTTCCTTGCCCCTCTTGCGGGCATTACTGACGCACCCACTAGGCTACTGGCCAAATCAATGGGGGCGTCATTGGTTTATACGGAAATGGTCAGCGGCAAAGGGTTGATGTATAATAATAAAAACACCCAGGGCTTGCTTCGGATTCACGAAGAAGAAAAACCGGTGGCCATCCAAATCTTTGGATGCGAACCGGAAGTCATGGGTTACACAGCCAGAGAATTGAATTCCCGAGAGAATGCCATCCTTGACATCAATATGGGTTGCCCCGTTCCCAAAGTCACAAGATACGGCGAAGGCTCCGCCATGATGAAAGATCCCAAGAATATCTTTCGAGTAGTGGAAGCCGCCGTCCAAAATACCGACAAACCAGTCACCATCAAAATTCGAAGCGGATGGGATGCGGATTCCATCAACGCAACCGAGGTAGCGAAAATGGCTGAAGCGGCCGGCGCCGCCGCTGTCGCAGTCCATGGCCGGACCAGAGATCAGTTCTACACCGGCAAAGCCGACTGGTCCGTCATTTCCGATGTAGCCCGAAGCGTTAGCATCCCCGTCATCGGAAATGGGGACATCTTCCACGGGGAAGATGCCCTGGCCATGCTTGATCAAACAGGCTGTGAGTATGTGATGATTGCCAGAGGTGCCCTGGGCAACCCCTGGATTTTTAGGGAAGCACTGGCCCTTTATGGGGGTCGCCCCAAACCGGAACCCCCTACCACAGCCGAAAAAATAGCCATGCTGATTCATCATCTGGATCTGGCTATTGTTGAAAAAGGGGAGCGGGTTGCTGTCATGGAACTCCGCAAGCACGTGGGTTGGTATCTCAAAGGTGAGCATGGCGCTACCGCCGTCAGACGGATGGTGAACCAAATCACTGCCGCCTCCGAACTCCGAAACCTTCTGGAAGGACTGCTGGAAACCCCGCACGGGAGTTTGCGCGAAATCGAATAAACCCTAAAAAAGAGTAAAAATCTGCACATTTTATCAAAATATAAGGAAAAATGTGCAGATTTTTTCATTTTTGCGTAGATTTAATAAACAAGCATCATGTGAAACCCTCCAAATCCCAACCCCCAAAAAAATTTTCCAAAAAAGTTGTTGACAAGTAATATTATATGTCGTATAGTATTGCCATAAGAACAATATTGTTAATATCTAACTTGGACGCAGCCGGCGGGCTGCACCATATAACAAAAAGAAAGGAGCGGGGTAGCATGAGCTTTCAAATAGGATCAACATTATTGGATGCCTGCGTTCTGTCCGTTTTGGCTAAAGGGGACACATATGGATACGTTTTGACACAAACCATGAAGCAGGCCATCGATATATCAGAATCAACCCTTTACCCGGTTTTGCGCAGACTTCAAAAGGAAGGCCATCTTCGAACCTACGATGAACCATTCCAAGGTAGGAACCGACGATACTACGCAATTACCGAATCCGGCACAGTCAAATATCTGGAATACAAGCAGGAATGGACCGAGTATAAAACCAAACTGAATTCTCTATTAAACGGAGGTGAGGACAGTGAATAGAAAAGAATTTTTAAGGAAGCTACAGCTTGAACTGTACAAACTTCCGCGGCATGAAATAGACGATGCCATAGCATACTACAACGAATATTTTGAAGAAGCAGGTCCTGATCAGGAACAAGCTGTCATAAAAGAACTTGGAACCCCATCAAAAATTGCAACACAAATCAAAGCGGATTATGCTGTAAGACAATTGGAAAGCATGGACAGCAACCGAGGCAATCGAGCAGGTGGCAACAGCGGCAGCTACAATAATGCAAGTAACACTGGTAACGCCGGCAACACCGGAAACTATAACAATGCAGGCAACGTCGGCAACACCGGCAACACCGAAAAAGCACCGGGAAAACTTTCCGCGGCATGGTGGGTTGTTATCGGCATCGTCGGTGGCATCTTCGCGGCACCTGTGGCAATCCCAGTGGCCTTTGCGCTGGCAGCTGTACTTGTCAGTTTGTTTATCGGCATCGTTGCAATTCTAATCGCAGGTCTGGTGACTGCAATAGTCCTGATAGTTCTCAGCATAGTGGCTGTCATTGTAGGGCTGACCCTACTGGCTACCAGCGGACCGTTGGCAGTATTGGTCATCGGCTTGGGACTCATGGGGATATCCTTGATGGCACTTTTCACAGTGGGCATCGTCGCATTATCGAATCTGTTCTTCCGGTTTATTGCCAGGAAGCACCGTGAAGGTCAAGTTAAACGGGCTCAAAGAAAACTGGAGAAACTCCAGCAGGGGATGCAGGGTTCCCAGGCTGCACCCGCTGCACCCGCGGCACCCGCTGCACCCGCTGCACCAACAATGGAAGCACAAGCAGTTCCAACAGAACCGGTGACGGAAGCACAAGCAGCCCCAACTGTGCCTGTGACAGAAGGACAAGAGGCACTGAAAACTCCGGAAACCGAGGCTGCACCTGACACAACTGCAAAATCCAAATCTAAGAAAGGCGGTGACAATGATGAGCAATAGCAATAACAAATTAAAAATATTTATAATCGTTTGTGTCGTCGTGTTCCTCACCGGACTTGCGGCTACATTAACCGGAGTAGCCCTCCATGGGTTTCGCGATTTGAACAAATTACCCGGTGACTGGCATTTCGGTAATTGGTCTATATATGAAGGCTCCGGAAATACAGAAACTTATACCTTGAGAGGCGACTCCGCAGAATTTACATCAATGGATTTAGACATTGACCTCTGCGACGTGGAGTTTAAGCAAGGAGATGAATACCTAATTGAAATGACATATGATGCTGAAATGACACAGCCGGACATCTCCATAGAAGACGGTAAGCTGGTGGTGAATACCAACACGGAGCATTACATCTCAGGGGATGAAAACGGATTTACCATGACGCTGGAAATTACCGTTCCGGAAGGAACCACGTTAAGCAAGGCCGACCTGTCTTTCGATGCATGTCAGGTGGATTTATCAAAACTGGATGCTACAATTTTGAACTTGAATATGGATATCGGGGAGTTAACCATAGAAATGTTGGCCTTCGATAATGCCGAGTTTGACCTTAACCTCTGCGATGCGACCATACAAATGGTTGGAGAAGATGCAAATTATTCCTATGATATCACAATTGATCTTGGCTCCATGACCGTGGATGGACAAGATGTGGACGATGATTATCATGGGATAACCAGTGCTCCTTACTATTATGACATGTCAGCTGACCTGAGCGATGTAGAGATCACTTATCAGGGGTCATCCGGAAACTAACAATACTCTGGTTTAAACTAAAGTAAACCATAAGTAAACCAAAAGACCGGCTGTGAAAAGCCGGTCTTTTGAATGTGAGGGGAAGATGTAGATTTGGCAATGTTTGTGGGTCGATTCTTTACTTTTCATATAAAAAATGTATAATTAGAAGGGACTTTCGTTGGACATATCTGTCGGAACGGAAGATCCACCGGAGGAAATTCATGATCAAAAAGTTTAAATCCACAGTAATATGTGTAACTATTCTACTGTGCATCGGCACCTTGTCCGGCTGCACAACCTACGACAATTTTGTCGATGGATTTTTCGGAGACGAAACCAAGCAGGACACCATCAAAATAGCCTTGTACGAGCCGATTTCCGGCGAGTTTAGCGACGAAGCAGCCGCAGAAATCAAGGGTATTGAACTGGCACACAAACTCTTCCCGGAAGTCCTTGGCAAACAAGTTGAACTGGTTTATGTCGACAATGGATCGGAACTGAACACCGCTAAAACTGCATTGGAAAATCTCGTAGAAAACAAACCCGCCATCGTGCTGGGTAGTTATGGCAGCGCTTTTTCCATGCTGGCTGAATCGGTTTTCCAGGAAGCCAAAATCCCTGCTCTGACAATAACTAATACCAACCCATTGGTGAACAAAAACAATCCATATTATTTTAGGGTATGCTTTGTAGAAGCATATCAAGGAAAAGCACTGGCTGATTTTACGGTGCAGCACTTACAAGCCACCAAAGCTGCGGTATTATTGCCCCAGGGAGATGATTATGCAATGGCGCTGAGCACGACTTACTCAGAAAAACTGGAGGCATTGACTGCTAACCCCAACGTTGTTGTTTCAACCCAAAGCTATAATTCGGGAGATCGGGATTTCAGAAAGCAATTATCCAAAATTGCTGACTCCGATGCGACGGTGGTATTTCTACCAGGCGGTATCAGTGATGCCCAGGCAATCATCACCCAGGCAAAAGAAATGAAGCTAAGGCTCACCTTCCTTGGCACAGAATCATGGGCTACCGATGAGTTTATACAGCCGGCAGTCAGAGCGGGATTAAGTAACTATTTTTTTCCGACAGCATATGACAGTGCCAATACGGATAACGAAATGGCGGATATTTTCCTGAAGGCATACCAAAAAAAGTATGGTACTGGAGAACCGGAAGAAGCAACAGCACTTGGCTTTGATGCATATCTGCTGGCCATTGATGCCATAACCCGGGCAGGAAGTGCAGACGATGGAGAAAAAATCATTGAGGCACTTTCCGGCGTGGTGGATTTCCAAGGTGCGTCCGGCGTCATACGATTTGATGCGCAGGGGGACCCGGAGCGATCTGTTATCATAAATAACGTTCAGGACACTATAATCACACCAGTCTTTACAGTTTCCCCGGTACCCATTGTGACAATAACTCAATAACCCAAACATTTAGAAAACATTAGCAACCATTAGTAACCAATAAAAACATAAATATATTTGTAAATAACATAGTACACAAAGACAAAGGAGAATTAACATGATCGAAGACAAAATCAAAGCAGGACTGGAACAAATCAGACCCTTCCTTCAGAGAGACGGAGGAGACATAGAGTTTGTTGAATATACTGCGGACAAAGTGGTAAAAGTTAGATTACAGGGCCATTGCGCCGGTTGCCCGGGTGCACAGATGACCCTCAGTGGCGTTGTTGAAAGACTTCTCAAGGAAAGCTACCCTGATGACGTTGCCCGCGTAGAAGCCGTGAAATAATGGATTATTTAGAAGCGCTGAACAACAAAATAGAAGAAAACAAAGATGAAATGATTGCCACCCTTCAGGAACTCATTGGAATTCGAAGTGTTGTAGAACCGGCAAAAGGTGATATGCCCTTTGGCGCAGGGGTTCAAAAGGCTTTTGAATACTTGTTGAACAAGGGAATACAAGAAGAATTCGATGTGGAAAACGTAGACAACTACGGTGGGCACATTGACTTTGGCGGATATCTGAAGGATGAAAAAGGCAATATTACAGCGGTCAACACTGAAACCATGGGAATCGTCTGCCATCTGGACACTGTGCCGGAAGGTGATGGCTGGTCTCACCCGCCCTTCGCAGGCGAAATCGCCGACGGAAAAATTTTCGGACGGGGAGCCATTGACAACAAAGGCCCCGCGGTTTCTGCTTTCTTCGCCATGAAAGCGTTGAAAGATTTGGACCTGGTGCCTGAAAAAAGAGTCCGCCTGATTCTTGGACTGGATGAAGAGACCGGCTGGATCGGTATGACCCGCTACCTTGAAAAAGTAAAAGCGCCGGACTTCGGATTCACCCCGGATGCCGAGTTCCCTGCCATTCATGCCGAAAAAGGCGTCCTGATTTTTGACATTGCAAAGAAATTTGCCAAGTCCGAAAACAAAGGTCTGGAACTGCGAACGTTCAAAGGCGGCGAAGCACCCAACATGGTTGCGGCCAACGCCAGAGTGATTCTTCGTGCCGAGAAAAAAGAAACCTACGAAGAAATCAAAGCCAAAGTTGCCGAGTTTCGGGAGACTGCCAAAGCCCAGATTCACACCAAGGTCATTGGAAAAACCCTTGAAATCGTAACCACCGGCGTATCCGCCCATGGTGCGCGACCGGAAAGTGGCGTCAATGCCATTTCGGCTATGATGGAATTTCTTGGTGGGCTCGCATTTGGCAACGAAGATTTGAACGATTTCATCGACTTTTATAATCAGCACATCGGCTATGAACTGGATGGCAAAGCGTTAGGTTGCGGCCTTGTGGACGAACCCTCCGGTAATTTGATTCTCAACGTCGGCATGATAGACATGGATACCAAAGCTGGTCGACTGACCATCAATATCAGGTACCCGGTCACATATAATGAGAATATCGTGTACGACGCGGTGATGCCCATCGTAAACAAGTACAACTTTGGCATCATCAAAGGTCTTCACCACAAACCTTTGTACAGACCGATAGACGATCCGTTTATCAAGACTTTAATGGATTGTTATAGGGACAACACAGGGGACATGGAAACTCAGCCTTTAGTTATTGGCGGTGGTACTTATGCCCGCGCGATGGATCACTGCGTGGCCTTTGGGGCATCATTCCCGGGGGAACATGAAGTGGCCCACCAAAAGGATGAGTATCTGTCCATTGACAGCCTAATGGCGATGACTAACATCTATGCAGATGCCATTTATCGACTGGCCTATTCCCCAGACCAGGGAGTAGAAAAAAAGTAGTGATTTGTCCGTCGGCTTGACAAAATATAGAGCATGGCGGTATAATAATCAACGTATCATATCTGTTTCAGGGCGAGGCGCAACTCCTCACCGGCGGTAAAGGATGCCAGGCAAAAGCCTTCCATCACAAGTCCGCGAGCCGCAAGGCAGATCCGGTTAGATTCCGGGACCGACGGTATAGTCCGGATGAAAGAAACGTGAATACTTCGTATTTATGTGCAAGCCTTGGAAGAAATTTCAAGGCTTGATTTATTCAACCTGACAGATTCCCAAACAACATATTTTGCATTGCAAAAGGAGGAATCAACAATGAAAAAATCAAACAACAACACACTAAACCGACAGAACAACACCATTAAATTGGCGAAGATGGGTATGCTGGTGGCCATCTCGGTCATCCTGGTCTACTTCATCCATTTCCCCATTTTCCCGGCAGTTCCTTTCTTGGAGTATGACCCGGCAGATATCCCTATCTTTATCGGGACGTTTGCCTTTGGTCCGTTAGCCGGGTTCACGCTGACTGTGGTGACGTCCGTCATTCAAGGACTGACTGTCAGCGCTGCCGGAGGTTGGTTTGGCATCCTCATGCACATTCTGGCAACAGGCTCATTTGTCCTGGTCGCCGGACTGATTTACAGATCCAACAAAAATAGAAAAGGCGCAGTCATCGCCATGGCAGCGGGCACCTTCACCATGACCGGCATGATGGCAGTGGCAAACATTATCCTGAATCCGATTTTCTACGGCATGCCCGTAGAAGCCGTCTATGCATTGCTGCCTTTTATCATTGGATTTAACCTAATTAAAGCAGGAGCAAATTCCATTATTACCTTCCTGCTATACAAAAGAATTTCCCGCTTCTTACATAAATAGAAGCGACCGGACGGGGTGACTGTCTCCGGTGGGAAGAGGAAACCATGAGAACCGTCAAAATAAAAAACGAAAAAGAAACCAGGGCATTTGGTCTTGCCCTTGCCAAGGAGCTGAAACCCGGCGCAATTGTCGGGCTGGTAGGAGACTTAGGCACAGGTAAGACCACATTAACCCGGTATATTGCAGAAGGTCTGGGTATCTTGGAGCCTATCCAAAGCCCCACTTTCACCATCATCAGGGAGCACCGCAATGGTCGGCTTCCTCTTTTCCATTTTGACGTATACCGTCTGGAAGGACCTGATGACCTGTTTGAACTGGGATACGAAGACTACTTTTTTGGAGAAGGGGTCACCATCGTAGAATGGGCTGATAAAGTGGCTGACCTGATGCCGGAAGATACGCTGTGGATTCATCTGGACTACGTGGAAGTAGATGGCGAAATGGGAAGCAAAACGGGAAGCAAAACAGGCAGTGAAAGCGAAGACGAAGCCGACGAAGGGAGGACCTATACATGTACATTTTAGCCATGGAGACTACTGGCCCTCACTGTTCCGTTGCCATCATCGATGACGCAGGCAAGGTCACAGAAGCTTCCTCAAAGGGAACATTAAACCACTTGCAATACCTGATGCCCCTGACAAAACAATTGCTAACCGATTGCGGATTGCAATTAGGCGATATAGGTGTAATTGCAGTGTCCGCAGGTCCCGGATCCTTTACAGGAATACGCATCGGTGTTTCTTCAGCACGGGGATTGGCTCAAGTGATGGGTTGCAAAATCACCCCGGTGGAAACGTTAAAAACCTTTGCTTATCATGTCCCGAATTATGATGGACTCATCTGCCCCATTTTTGACGCCCGCAGAAACCAAGTGTACGGCGGCGTGTATAAATGGTTGGATGATGAAATTGTAGAGATCGTTGCCGGTGGTCCATATATGCTGGATGAATACTTGACTCTGCTGGAGGAAGCCATTGCAAAAAGCGGAATTGACCAAATAAAATTTTTCGGTGACGGACTGAAACCCTATGGAAAAAAAGTGGAAGACTGGGCATCCGGACAACCGGTGCTGCTTTCCATTGCCCCGGAAGAGCATCGTTACCAGGAAGCCGGATCTGTGGCACGTCTGGGCCTTGCCGAGATAAAAAAAGGAAATACACGGGAATATGAAACCGTATTCCCCAACTATATGCGGATTGCGGAAGCGCAAAAAAATCTGGACGACCGTCTGGCCCGGGAAGCGAAAGAGGCGGAGGTGAATCATGAGTGAGATTCGAATCCGCGTCGCAACGGCGGAAGATATCGATGCCATGACTGAACTGGATGCCACCTGCTTTGCTGCACCCTGGAGTCGAGCCTCCTTTGAGGCGGAGCTCACCACAAACCAGCTGGCTTGGTATTTGGTTGCAGAAGAACTAATTTCTGAAGGAGTTGGACTCATCATTGGGTATGCCGGTTTGTGGGCCATCGAAGACGAAGGCCACATCACCAATGTGGCGGTTCACCCTGATTACAGGCGGATGCATCTTGGTCATATCCTTGTTGAGATGCTCATTGACCGGACACGGAAGGAAGGTTTGAAGAGATTCACCCTTGAAGTTCGGGTCAGCAACCATGCAGCCATCGCGCTATATGAACAGTTCGGTTTTGTTTCAGCCGGACTTCGAAAAGGATATTACGAGGACAACAATGAAGATGCCATGATTATGTGGCTGGAAGCGGAAGAAAACGACGAAGTGGATGCTTGCTCATGCAAAGAGTGCGGGGGTGTACTATGATCAATAATAAACATTGCACCCTGGCCATAGAGTCCAGTTGCGACGAAACCTCCGTAGCCCTTATTTTGGAAGGCCGTGAGGTTCTTTCCAATATCATCGCATCACAGATCTCCATCCACAAAGCCTTTGGCGGCGTGGTGCCGGAAATTGCGTCCAGACACCATCTGGAAAACATCAATGACGTAGTCAACCAGGCCTTGGAAGAAGCCGGAAGAACAGCCGGTTGCCCTGTGGGCTTTTCTGATGTGGATTTGATCGGCGTGACCAAAGGCCCCGGTCTTGTAGGCGCCCTCTTGATAGGCATCGCTACGGCGAAAACCTACGCCCTGGCGCTGAATAAACCCATCGTTGGCGTCCATCATATACAAGGACACATTGCGGCCAATTTGATCCAAACCCCGGATTTGGAGCCACCTTTTATGGCATTGATTGTATCTGGCGGTCACACTTGCATCGTGAGAGTGGACGACGTTCACAAATTCCACGTGCTGGGGGAAACCAGAGACGACGCCATTGGCGAAGCGTATGACAAAGTCGCACGGGTTCTTGGTCTTGGGTATCCGGGTGGCCCGCTAATCGACGAAATCGCCAAAAGAGGAAATCCCGAGGCGGTGGCTTTCAAGCGGGTTTATCTTGACAAAGATTCTCTGGACTTCAGCTTCAGCGGTATCAAAACCGGTGTGCTAAATTATTTACATAATGAAAAACAGGCAGGAAGAGAAGTGGGGTCCGGCTTGCCGGGGGCTGCGACTGTGGCCGATGTGGCCGCCAGCTTCCAACAAGCTGTTTTAGACGTGGTGGTAACCAAAACCATGGCCGCCATGAGCCACTCTGACCTGCGGACATTGGTTTTGGCCGGTGGCGTTGCGGCCAACAGCAAGCTGCGGAGCATGCTTGCGTCGGCCTGCGCCGGGACCGACATCCGGCTTTGCGTCCCGGCACCGGTGCTTTGCACCGACAATGCCGCCATGATCGGCTGCGCCGCCTATTATAACTATAAGGCAGGCATTGTGGACGACCTGAGCTTGGACGCCTATGCCAGCCTGCCCCTTGACGCCTTTGCAACCCCGCAGTCGAAATAGGAAACGAAATAAATCATGATTGTATTAAGTGCAACCAATCTATCAAAAGTATACGGAACCGATGTCATCCTAAAGGATGTCTCTTTTCATGTCAATGAAGGAGACCGGATCGGCATCATCGGCGCAAACGGCGCCGGCAAAACCACCCTTCTGAAACTCCTTTCAGGCGAGCTGACCTCGGATTCAGGTGGTATCTTTGTTTCCCAAAACACCACCATCGGTGTGCTGAAGCAAAAGGATGATTTCGATCCCGGTCGAACAATCTTGCAGGAAGCAGAAGCAATCTTTTCCCATATGGACAGAATGGACAAAGACATGCTGGAGCTTTCGGCACGCATCCCAACCATGGAACACGGACCGGCTCAAACCGCACTGGTCCATCAGTACGACCAACTCCACCAGACCTTTGAGCGACAAGGTGGGTACTCTTACAAAAGCGAGGTCAAAGGCATGCTGGCCGGAATGGCTTTTGGTGAAACCGACTGGAGCAAATCTATTTCCGCACTCAGCGGTGGCGAAAAGACCCGACTGGCCCTGGCCTGTCTGCTACTTAAGAAACCTGACTTGCTGCTCCTTGACGAGCCTACCAACCACTTGGACATTGGCACCCTGAAATGGCTGGAGCAATATCTCAAAAGCTATAAGGGCACCATCCTTTTAATTTCCCATGATCGGTATTTCCTAGATCAGACCATCAACCGAATTGCCGAAATCGAAAACCATAAACTTCATATGTATGATGGATCCTACAGCACCTTCGCCGAGAAAAAACGTCTCATGCGAGAGGACGAGCTGAAGCATTATCATATTCAACAAAAAGAAATACAACGACAGGAAGAAATCATCCGTCGTTTCAAAAGTCACGGCACTGAAAAGCTGGTGAAACGGGCACAGTCCAGAGAAAAACGGCTGGCTCAGGTGGAACGGCTGGAAGCACCGGAAGGCACCCGAGGTAAAATCAAAATCCGTTTCCGGGAAAACTTCAAAAGTGGTACGGACGTCCTTCAAGGCGAAGGCCTGGCCATGAGCTTTGGCGTGGGCCGGACCAAAAAAGACCTGTTTCATGATGTGAACTTTGACTTTAAACGGGGTGAGCGGATCTGCATGGTAGGCCCCAACGGCATTGGCAAAACCACTTTGTTTCGGATGATTCTTGGAGAAACGGAACCACGGGAAGGCAAAATTAAAGTGGGACATAATGTTGAATTTGGTTACTACGACCAGGAACAAAAGCTGCTGAACGAAAACAATACAGTGCTGGAAGAACTCAAGGATTCCTATCGGTTGTATCCAGACACTGAGATGCGTAGCATACTGGGCCGGTTTCTTTTCCGAAACGATATGGTATTTCTGCCCATTCGCGCCTTAAGTGGAGGCGAGCGTGCCAGACTTTCCCTGCTCAAAATGCTTTTAGCCGGCAATAATGTTTTGTTATTGGACGAACCCACCAACCATCTGGATATTGAATCCAAAGAAGTCTTTGAAGAGGCTTTGCTGGATTTTCCGGGAACCATCATCGTCATTTCCCATGACCGATACTTCCTGCGAAAAATACCCACAAGAATTCTGGAACTGGGGCGTGACGGCCTGACTCAGTTCTTGGGAAACTATGATTACTACACCGAAAAGAAGTTGGAAATTGAATCCGGCAAAAAATATATGGAAGAACTTTCGCAAAATCCCAAAAACGGCCAACGAGCCGGTGCGTCCCAGCCGGATGCGACGAAGACCCTTGATGGTCACCCGGCACCGCTTCCCACATTCATTTCCCCCGCAGAGGAGAGAAGAATCAAAAAAGAAGAAGAAGCCAACCGGCGCAAAGAAGCACGGGATGCGGAACGACTGGAGCAGGAAATAGAGGAGTTGGAGTTTGTCATCAGCGAGATAGAGGAGCAAATTTCTTCGGAAGAGGTGATGCGGGACCCCAGAGCGCTGGAAAAATTGGCCACTGATCTTTCTGAGGCCAGAGACACCCTCAATGGCAAATATGAAAAATGGTTGCAATAACAAAGTAAACACAATATAATTAAGGACACATTAGAACTATGGAGGTACAATATGGCATTTGAAATAATTAAGAAGATCATCGCCGAACAATTAAAGGTGGATGAATCAATTATCACTATGGATACACATTTGATGAAGGACCTGGAAGCAGATTCCATCGACGCCGTTGAAATTATCATTCTCATCGAAGAAAAATACGGAATTGAAATTCCCGATGAGGATGCCGAAAAATTCCAGCGTGTAAGCGATTTGGTTCGTTACGTCGAAGGAAGAGAAAAATAAATGAAAAAGGGCGCAAAAATATCAAATGCAGTCATCAGGAGATTACCCAGATACCGCAGGTATTTAGGCGAACTCCAAAAGAAGGGTGTCGACAAAATTTCTTCCAGTGAATTTAGCAAGTTGATCGGATACACTGCCTCTCAAATTAGGCAGGATCTGAATAATTTTGGTGGATTTGGACAACAAGGCTATGGCTATAATGTCAAAGACTTGTATGGCGAAATCAGCGGGATTTTAGGCCTCAAAAGCAAATACCGTCTGGTGCTTGTTGGTGCAGGAAATCTGGGCCACGCCATAGCCAACTACATTGGGAATTATAGGTCTGGCTTTGCAGTGGAAGGAATATTTGAAGTCAATCCCGAAATGATTGGACAAAATTTGGACGGCGTGCCGATTTTGGATTATGATACCATGGTCGATTTTATCGAAACCCGCAAAACAGATATAGGCATCATTTGTACAGGCAAAGAAAGCGCCCAGGAAGTCGCAGACAAACTGTGCTTTGCCGGGGTGAAAGGAATCTGGAACTTTGCACCGGTGGACTTGGAGTTGCCCGGGCATGTGGCCGTAGAAAATGTCCACTTAAGCGACAGTCTCTACTCCCTTGTATATCACATCAACAAAATGGACAACAAAATGGACAACAATAAGTAAACAAACAAAATAACCGTTTCGATTCGAAACGGTTATTCCTTATCGGTATTAAGCAACCGAACAGAATTTATTATTCTGGCTTTGGAGCGTCAACAGGGCAAACTTCTTCGCAAGCGCCACAATCAATGCATTTGTCAGCATCGATTACATAAATGCTATCGCCTTCGCTAATTGCTTCTGTCGGACATTCGGGTGCACATACGCCACAGCTGATGCACTCTTCGTTAATTTTATAAGCCATTTTGAATCCTCCTTATTAGATTGCAGAATTGATTTCATATTCCGCGGTCATTATATCAAAGAGAAATGCATAAGTAAAGAGAGAATAGGATAAGAGAATATGAAAGTTTACGCTCTGGTAGGCAAAAGCGGTACCGGCAAAAGCTATCAGGCAATGAATGTTTGCAGAACCAAAAACATCGTTGGGATTATCGACGATGGTTTATTTATATACAACAACGACGTGGTAGCTGGGATTTCAGCAAAAAGACAACCAACCGTGGTTGGCGCCATTAAGACAGCCCTGTTCAGCCATGAGGATCATAAAACCGATGTGGCCAAAAAATTAAAAACCATTAACCCCGAGAGCCTGCTGATTATCGGCACCTCAGATGCTATGGTGGAACGAATTCGAGTGCGGCTGGAACTCCCGGAATTTACAGAAATCGTATATATTGAAGACATCACAACCGAAAAGGAACGAGACCTTGCCAAGAAGCAACGCTTTGGCCAGGGTAAACACGTTGTGCCTGTTCCATCCATGAAACTGAAACGACATTTTTCCGGCTATTTTGTGGATTCTCTACGCATTTTCCGTGGTTGGGGTCCGGGCAAAGGCGGGTTTGCCGAAAAATCCGTGGTGCGGCCAACGTATAGCTATTTGGGAGAATTCAAGATTACAGATAAGGTTATTTCCGATATCGTAGAACTCACTGCCCTTCAGATGAAAGATGTTACCAGCGTTCTTCGTGTTATCACAGATAATAAGAAAAGTGGATTACGTATTACAGTCCTTGTCAATATGCGGTTGGATAGCCGTGCGGTTGAATCCGCCAAGCTGCTTCAGCAGCAGTGTGCACAAATTGTAGAGAGCATGACCGCGTTTAACATCAAACAAATCAACGTAGAAATCCGTGGACTGGCATGAGTAGAGACATAAGCGAAGGTTTGCTTGAAGACATGAGTGAGGACATGCGCCAGATACGAATCAATGTAACGGACTTCCATCCGGATCATACCTTAGATTGCGGCCAATGTTTCCGCTGGAACAAAGAACCAGACGATAGTTATACCGGGATTGTATCAGGACGTATTGTCAACTTGATGTACCTGCCAGACCAGACACCGCTGACAGGGACCCTGGTTTTGAATCATGCGGATGAATCTGATCGCGAATTTTGGATTGATTATTTTGACCTTAACACAGATTATGGATTCATAAAAAGAAGCTTGTCATCAGCAGACCCCATTGTAGCCCAGGCCATAGCCTTTGGGGGTGGTATGCGCATATTAAGGCAGGAACCCTGGGAAACCTTGGTTTCTTTCATTTTGTCTGCCAACAACAATATCCCACGAATCAAAAAATGTGTGGAGTCCCTTGCGCTTCATTTCGGTGAAGAAGCAGGAACCTATAAAGGCAAAACCTATTACAACCTACCTACCCCCGACGTGTTGGCATCCCTTTCCAGCGAAGAACTGGATGTGTGCAAACTGGGTTATCGGGCAAAGTATCTAATCAGTACCGCCAACGAAATCAAATACCGGGGCATTGAAACCCTGGAGGATTGCATCCACGACCTTAGTGGCGTGGGGCCAAAAGTGGCAAACTGCATCCTGCTGTTTTCATTGGCTAGGCTTCACCGGTTTCCCATCGATGTGTGGGTTCGTAAGGTGATGCATCAGCTGTACGGATTTGACGAAAAAGATACCAAGGCCATGACGGCTTTTGCAGACCGGGTTTTTGGCCCATACGCCGGCATCGCGCAGCAATATTTGTTTTACTATATGCGTTCTCTCAAGGAGACCGATAAACCGATTCAATTCACAACTAAATCAACACAAAAATAAGGAGTTGACATGTTAGGACCAATTGTAAACGCAGTGACCATTGTAATCTGTTCTTTGTTTGGCATCCTGTTATCCAAAACGTTCGGGAAAAGCATTCCGGACCGTTTCCAGGAAACCATCATGAAAGGGCTGGGACTGACCGTCATCTATATAGGCATTTCAGGCGCTCTAGAAAGCAAGGAAAGTCTTATTTTGATTCTCAGTGTGGTGCTTGGTGCAGTGGTGGGCGAAGCCCTGAACATCGACAAAGGCATGCGATGGCTGGGGGATTGGACAGAGAAAAAGCTTGGATTTTCAGGTGGTGGATTCACCAAAGGATTCGTATCAGCAACCATTATCTTCTGCACCGGCTCCATGGCTATAGTCGGATCCATGGAAAGTGGACTCACAGGGGATCATCAGATGTTGTTTGCCAAGTCCATTCTTGATGGAGCCATCTGCATTGTGTTTGCCTATCGGTTAGGCATCGGGGTAGCCTTTTCTGCCATTCCGGTGTTGCTTTACCAAGGAGCCATTGCCTTGCTTGCCATGAGTGCGGTGGGGCTTATTCCGGATTCTATCATTGTTGAAATGTCTGCAACCGGCAGCCTGATTGTTGCAGCCATTGGTTTCAACTTCCTGGAAATCAAAGAAATACGTGTAGCCAACCTGATTCCAGCTGTGTTCCTGCCTTGGCTTCTCATGAGCATCCAAAGTCTGTTTTAATCATCTATCTAAACCGTATTGGAGAAATACCAACGGAGAGGGGTGAAATTTGGAAGTATTCACAAAAAAACATATACAAACATAACAGGTAGTGGTACGATGGAATGGAAAGAAACAATTCGTTGTTTCGGTATAACCGTACGGATATACCATAGGAAGACCAGGACGTCAACCTTAACCAAAAGGCCGGAGAACAACCGTTGTTCTTCGGCCTTTTGGTTGGCGTACCCAGGGCTTTTTATTCGTAAACTAGTCAATATTCATTTGTTATATATGTCACGACGATGCCCAACGGCAATGACGAGAATCACAATTTTGTCATCATCGATTTCGGCGAGTAGACGATAATCACCAATCCGGTAGCGCCATTGGCCAACGCGGTTGACAGCAAGGGGTTTCCCGTGCTGCCTGGGATTGTCGCAACCCTGCAGATTTTTGGATATCCATGACAAAATGAACGTACGAGTATACTTGTCTAATTTTTTTAGACTTTTGTAAGTTCCCTCCGTGTACACAACTGAATAACTCATTCGCCTTGCTCCAGCATGTCGCAAAGTTCATCGTGCGTATAGGTGACAGGTTTTTTCTTGTGCTTTTTCATGGCCTCATCAAAGATTTGTAAATCATATTCATCTTCAATGCGTTCCAAAACGGCTTGGCGAACAAGCTCAGAAACAGAAATTCCATGGAGCGCAGCATAGCTTTTGATCAAGTTGGACTCTTCCTCTGCCAACCTTATTGAAATGGTCATTTTTAAAACCTCCCTTTTGTAATACATTGTAATACATCATGCTTGCGCTGTCAAGACCGGCGGGTTCAATCCTCCAATCAAGAAAAACCGGCCCAAAATAGCATAAAACGCAAATTTGACACGGTGTTTGTGTTGTACAAACAAAAATACAACGCAAAAACTATGTATTTAATACAAAAAGTGCATCGAAATTGTTGACTTTCCAAAAAAAACGAATATAATGATACTACTATGCCGTTTCATGTAGACAAATTGTATTGAAATAGGAAGGGAAAGAGAATTTATGAAATTAACCGGATCACAAATCGTCGCAGAAATCCTGCTTGAACAGGGTGTAGACACCATCTTCGGATACCCCGGAGGCGCTGCGCTGAATCTGTACGATACATTATTTGAATACAAAGATCGGATTCGCCATGTGCTGTCAGCCCACGAACAAGGAGCAGCTCATGCAGCCGATGGATACGCCAGAGCCACCGGAGGTACCGGTGTGGTTTTTGCTACCAGCGGTCCCGGGGCCACCAACCTGGTTACCGGCATCGCCACCGCATTCATGGACAGTGTTCCAATGGTAGCAATCACTGCAAACGTGCCGGAGCATTTAATTGGGCGGGACGCATTTCAGGAGATTTGCATCACCGGCGTGACTATGCCCATCACCAAGCATAACTATTTTGTCAACAAAATTGAAGACCTGCCCAAGGCGCTCCACGGTGCGTTTCGCATTGCCAACGCCGGCCGCAAAGGTCCTGTTTTGGTGGACATTACCAAAGACGTCACCGGTGCCACCATGGATTATCGGCCTGAATACACCTCAGAAGAAAAGCCATTGCCCCCCACCCTTGACAGGAAGCAACTCAAAAAGATTGCAGACTTGATCAACGGGGCTAAACGGCCGGTGCTTTATGTGGGTGGCGGGGTGTGCGCATCCAAAGCCGAAAAAGAATTAAATGAATTTATGGATAAGGCAGAAATGCCTGCCGGATTTACCCTTATGGCTGCCGGCGTCATCGGCGCAGACAATCCCAAAACCCTGGGTATGATTGGCATGCACGGCACCATCGCAGCCAACAAGGCTATCGACCGCAGCGACTTGCTATTGGCCTTAGGCACTAGGTTCAGCGACCGGGTTGCCCTGAATCCCAGTAAGTTCGCCAAGAAAGCAATCCGCATTCAGGTAGATATCGACAAAAGCGAAATCAACAAGAACGTCTTGGTGGATTACAGTATTATCAGCGATATCAAGGAATTTCTACATCAGCTGATGCCTTTGATCCAAGAGAAGAAACGGGAAGAATGGATGGATGAAATCGCCGAATTGAAGAAATACACCGGGGATAGCAAGGTTGGCGACGCCACCTTACATCCCAGTGAAATCATCGGCATTCTTTGCGACAACACAGACAAAGAAACCATTTACGTCACCGACGTTGGACAGCATCAAATGTGGACAGCCCAGTATCTAAAGCACAACCATACCAGCAAGTTTATCACCAGTGGCGGACTTGGTACCATGGGATTTGGATATGGCGCGGCCATCGGTGCCCAGGTGGGTAGCCCTGAAAAGCGGGTCATCCACATTACCGGAGACGGATCTTTCCATATGAACCTGAACGAGGCCTGCACCGCCGTAAGCCAGAATTTACCCATCATCACTGTTATTATGAACAATCAGGTATTGGGGATGGTTTATCAGTGGCAGACAACATTTTATCAGGACAGGCATTCCCAGACCGACCCAGGCCGCAAAACAGACTTTGTCAAGCTGGCCGACGCTTTCGGAGCAAAGGGATATCGAGTCACAACACCGGAAGAATTCAAGACAGCATTCCTTTCCGCCATGAAAGAAAGCGGACCCATCTGGATTGAATGCATGCTTAGCAAAAACGAGAAGGTTCTGCCCATGATCCCAAGTGGCGGCACCATAGAAGATATGATTATCGGATAGGAGGCGACCCAAATGACAGTAAAAAAAGAAGTCATCAGCATTTTTGTCGATAACCAGGCAAACGTCCTGACCCGGGTTGCCGGTCTCTTTGGCCGGCGGGGATTCAACATTGACTCCCTGACGGTTTCAGCCACCAACAATCCAGAAATTTCCCGCATCACCATCGTTTTCGAAGGGGATGAAGTAGGGCTGGCCCAGATTCTTGCCCACACCGAAAAGCTGGAAGTGGTCCAGGGCATTTATCCACTGGACCGGGATGAAAGTCTTTTTCGTGAGTTGCTCTTGATGAAAGTCAAAGCCAACGAAGAAAACCGAAGCGCAATTCGGGAAATCGTTGACATTTACAGGGGTCGTATCGTAGACTTGTCAAAGGAAAGCATGATTATAGAAAGCACCGGAGCCCCCGAAAAAATCGACGGACTCATGAAAATGCTGGAAGGTTATGAAATTCTGGAAGTATGCCGAACCGGTGTCACCGGAATATTGCGTGGCTGGAACAAAGAACCCCAAGGGAAAGCCTAACCTCACCAAAAGGATACGCCAAGCAGAAGCGACGGCGATCCGAACCAAACGTATACAATTGGAACTAGAATAAAATATTTGGAGCGATGCCAAGCATCGGGAACGGAGAAGAAATGATCAAGAAATACTATGACCAGGATTGTAATTTGGAGCTTTTAAAAGGCAAAACCATCGCGATTATCGGTTTTGGAAGCCAAGGACACGCACATGCGCAAAACCTGAAAGACAGTGGAGCCAATGTTATCGTTGGACTAAGACCTGATTCCAAAAGTGTGAAAACCGTAGAAGCCGCAGGCATTCCTGTGATGGATGTACCTGCAGCCGCCAAAAAGGCTGACTTCATCATGATGCTGGTGCCCGACGAAAAGGCAGCGGACATCTATGCCAATGAAGTTGCACCAAATCTGGAAGCGGGAAACGTCCTGATGTTTGCCCACGGATTCAACATCCACTTTAACCTGATTCAACCGGCAGATTTTGTTGATGTCATCATGGTGGCACCCAAAGGACCGGGACATACAGTAAGAACCCAATACCAAGAAGGCAAAGGCGTGCCCAGCTTGATTGCCGTCCATCAGGACAAATCCGGCAAAGCCAAAGACTATGCCCTGGCATATGCATCCGGCATTGGCGCAGGCCGCGCAGGAATTCTGGAAACAAACTTTAGAGAAGAAACCGAAACCGATTTGTTCGGCGAACAGGCTGTCCTTTGCGGTGGTGTCACCGAATTGATGAAAGCCGGATTTGATACACTGGTGGAAGCCGGATACGAACCTGAAATGGCATACTTCGAGTGCGTTCACGAAATGAAACTGATTGTTGACCTGATCAACAGCGGCGGATTTGAAATGATGCGTTACTCTGTTTCCAACACCGCCGAATTCGGCGACTATCATGTTGGCAAAAAGATTATCACCGCCGACACCAGAGCAGCTATGAAAGACGTTCTTGAAGACATCCAATCCGGCGCTTTCGCCAGCGAGTTCGTCAGAGAAATGTCTGCGGGACGTCAAGCCAAATTCCTGACCACAAGAAGACGTGAATCCGAACACCTACTTTGCAAAGTAGGACAGGACCTCCGCAAAATGATGTCCTGGTTAAAGAAATAATATTGCCGAAACAGCCGACGCGCCAACTGTGTTCAGATAAGGGATAATAGGTCAGCCGGCAAAGGAGAAACAATGAAATTAAGAAGTGATAAGGTCACCAAGGGTGTGGAACGGGCGCCAATGCGCAGCCTGTTTTATGCCATGGGATTTACAGAAGAAGAATTGAAGCGCCCCCTGATTGGTGTGGTTTCCGCCTATAGCGAAATCGTCCCCGGTCACATCCATCTGGACAAAATCGCAGAGGCCGCCAAGGCCGGCGTTCGGATGGCCGGCGGTACGCCGATTCTAATTCCTTCCATCGGCGTATGCGATGGCATCGCCATGGGTCACGCCGGGATGAAGTACAGCCTGGCCAGCAGGGAATTGATTGCTGACAGCATCGAAACCATGGCCATGGCTCACTGCCTGGACGGACTGCTTTTGATTCCCAACTGCGACAAAATCGTCCCCGGGATGATTATGGGTGCAGTCCGGATGGATATTCCAACTGTTGTTTGCTCCGGCGGACCCATGATGGCCGGCCGGGTTGACAATGAAGAAGTAAGCCTTTCCAAGATTTTCGAAGCAGTAGGCGCCCGCAAAGCCAATCTGATTGACGATGCGAAGCTGACAGAATACGAGCAAAACGTTTGCCCCGGATGTGGATCTTGCGCCGGCATGTATACAGCCAACAGCATGAACTGCCTTTCCGAAGCCATCGGCATCGCTCTTCCCGGCAATGGCACCATTCCCGCAGTTACCAGTGCGCGAATCCGCCTTGCCAAGCAGGCCGGCATGCAGATTATGGAAATGGTTGAAATCGGCATTACTGCCAGAGACATCATCAACCGGGAATCCGTGGAAAATGCCATCGCCTGCGATATGGCTTTGGGATGCTCCAGCAACAGCGTGCTACACCTAATGGCCATAGCCAATGAAGCCGGCGTGGAAGTAGACCTGAACCTATTCAACCAGTTCAGCGATAAAGTCCCCAACCTTTGCCATCTGGCACCGGTGGGTGACACCCACATACAGGACTTGGATCGGGCCGGGGGTGTCCAGGCGGTGATGAGCGAATTGGCCAAAAAGAAATTATTGAATCTAAATGTTATGACCGTCACCGGTAAACCGCTTCGTGACAA
The DNA here is from genome assembly GCA_041752735.1 of Anaerovoracaceae bacterium. Lineage (GTDB taxonomy): Bacteria > Bacillota > Clostridia > Peptostreptococcales > Anaerovoracaceae > UBA1422. Next base: position 193,320 of record JBGSVW010000020.1, read on the forward strand.
TCTAAAGAAGGTACAGGTCCGAGACGAAAAAGTCATCAGACCCATCACAGATCCGTACAGTCCCACAGGGGGAATCGCTATTTTGTGGGGGAACATCGCCGAAGAAGGTTGTGTGGTCAAGCGGAGTGCCGTGGCACCTGAAATGCTGCAACATAGTGGACCGGCCAGAATCTTTAACAGTGAAGAAGAGTCCATTGAAGCCATCTATGCCGGTCAGATTAAAGAGGGTGATGTGGTAGTCATTCGCTATGAAGGTCCCAAAGGCGGTCCGGGTATGCGAGAAATGCTTAATCCCACCAGTGCCCTGGCAGGCATGGGGCTGGATAAATCCGTAGCGCTGATTACAGACGGTCGGTTTAGTGGCGCAAGCCGAGGTGCTTCCATCGGACATGTTTGTCCCGAAGCAGCAGCAGGAGGCAAAATTGGACTGCTAAACGAGGGGGATATCATCGAAATCGACATTCCTGCTTACAGCATAAATGCCAAGGTCACCGATGAAGAGTTTGCCCTACGAAAAGAAACATATCAGCAACCGGCTCCAAAAGTCACCGCCGGATGGCTGGTCCGCTATATGAGGAACGTCACCGGTGCAAACCGGGGAGCGGTCATGGAGTAAAGGAAAAAATCAATGCTATCATTGGAACGCGTATATCAGGCGGCACACCTGCTCAAGGATGTGATTCGGGAGACGGATATGATTCCCGCCACCAATATCAAAACCAACTGCAACCTTTTCCTAAAAACCGAGAACTTACAAAACACCGGATCTTTCAAACTCCGCGGCGCATATTTTGAGATGAGCCAGATGAGTCAAGAAGAACGGGAAAAAGGCGTGGTAGCCTGTTCCGCAGGGAACCATGCACAGGGTGTTGGCTTCGCAGCCAGGGCACTGGGCATTAAGGCAACCATTTTTCTCCCCAGCACCGCGCCGATTTCCAAGGTGGAAGCCACGCGGCAATATGGAGCGGACATCAAGCTGGTGGATGGCGTCTATGACGATGCCTATAACGAGGCTGTCACCTTTCAGCAGCAAACCGGTGCTGCCTTCGTGCATCCCTTCAACGATGAGGATGTGATTGCCGGACAGGGAACTGTTGGCCTTGAAATTCTCAAGCAGCTTCCCCACATGGATGCAGTGATTGTACCCGTGGGCGGCGGCGGGCTTATTTCAGGCATTGCCTATGTAATCAAAAAACTCAAACCGGATTGCAAGGTCTACGGCGTGCAAGCCCAAGGGGCCTGCAGCATGTCCAACGCCATGGAGAAAAACCAGCGTTGTGCACTTTCCGCGGTTTCCACTTTTGCTGACGGCATCGCCGTCAAGTGCCCGGGAGAGTTGACCTTTGACATGTGCCAAAAGTACGTAGATCAGGTGATTACTGTTAATGACGACGAAATCGCCACAGCGATTCTGACCTTGATGGAACAACAGAAGCTGGTTTCCGAGGGAGCCGGTGCTGTTGCTGTTGCTGCGGTTATGTTTAACAAATTGCCTTTGGAAGGCAAGCGTGTTTGCGCCATCGTATCAGGCGGCAATATCGACGTGAACATTTTGTCGCGGGTCATCAATAGAGGTCTTCAGACCTCCGGACGGCTATCCGAAGTTACCATCGAATTGTTAGACAAACCGGGACAACTTCGGGATGTGGCAACGATCATTGCAAACACCGGCGCCAATGTCACCAAGGTCAGCCACAAGGTCGGTGGAGAAAACATGGACATCAACGGATGTTCCCTCCACGTTTCCATGGAGACCAGAGACCACGCCCACCTGAAAGAAATTGAAAAAGCTTTCAATAAGGCCGGCTATAAACTGATTCACAAACCGTGAGGAAAGAGACGCACTGCCGGGGGAGGCGTTGCGCCGGAAAGGACGAATAATGAAAAAAGTAATATTTACTGAAAATGCACCAGCACCCATTGGACCCTATTCCCAGGCCATCCTGGTTGATGAAATGCTGTATTGCTCAGGGCAGATTCCACTAGACGCTGTGACCGGAGAAATCCAGGGAAAAGATGTGGAGGGACAGACTGAAAAAGTATGTTCCAACATCAAGGCCGTGCTGGCAGCCGCGGGCATGAGCTTCGAGAACGTGGTCAAAACCACATGTTTTCTCACAGACATGGCGGACTTCGCCACATTCAATCAGATTTATGCCAAGTACTTTGTGTCGAATCCTGCACGTTCCACAGTGGCGGTAAAAACCCTGCCCAAAAATGTGCTGGTGGAAGTGGAAGTCGTTGCAGCAAAATAGAATCCATGAAACGGTTGGCCAATTATGAAATTTGGTCGATTAGTACAGCTTTTTAAGAGGGCATCTTGATGCCCTCTTTTGCATTATATCATTTGCTATTGTATAATGAAAAATAGGAATGAAGAGGAAAAAGGAGGGACTGTACCATGATTTATGTCATTCAGCTGGAGCACAACCATCAGATGCCAAAGGCCGTGGAAACCCTGGTTAGTGAGTACTTAATCAAGCAGCTTGCTGACAATCGGGTGCCTGAATTCGAGAGTCTGCAGGACGAAACGATTTTTTCATTTCAATATCTTCATGGTGTTGACTCTTCCAAAGCTTCAGAGCGTATTGTCATCTCCTTGCGGGACAATGACATTGTTTTCCTATGCCGCACTGCCAAAACCAGAGAAGCCTTGATTACCATAACGGAAGAAGGCTTAGGCCCGGAACCGGCGGACGTTTCCATCGCCAATCCGGACAAAGTACTACAACTGTTTTTTTCTGAGATCATCCGGAAGGATTTCGAGTATCTTGAAAAACTGGAAGATCGGATTACCGAAACCGAAAACTCCCTGATTATGTCCGGCGACGAAAATGCACGAACGAAAATCATTGAGTTTCGTAAAGAACTGCGACGGATTAAAAAATATGTGGAGTCCATGGATCGAATCCTGCAAGGGCTCTACGAAAATGAGAACAACCTGATGACAGAAGAAATGCAGACCCATTTTCGGATTTTGAATAAAAAGATGGATCGGCTTCTGGGAGAAGTACATAACCTTCATGAGTATGTCTCGCAACTGAGGGAAGCCTATCAGGCTCAAATCGACATTGAACAAAACAATTTAATGAAAGTTTTTACCATCGTAGCAACCATTTTTATGCCACTGACCCTTCTGGTAGGCTGGTATGGGATGAACTTAAAAATGCCTGAGTATCAGTCAAACATCGCCTATCCCATTGTGGCGGCAGCTAGTGTGCTGGTCTTCGTGGGAGGAATCATATATTTCAAAAAGAAAAAATGGCTGTAGAAGTAAGCTACCGGGGATAATTTGTAAAAGGCCAAACGGCCAAGATAGGGAGGTTTACCATGAAAACACTTCGCAAAATATACTGTAGGACATTCCAATTTGTCATGTATGCAGGTTCCTTCGTATTACCCTGGCGTCAGCCGGCACTGCTGGAGGGAGAAAATTCCATTCTAGAATTGCCTAAGCTTGTTGCCGGTCAAAACTGTAAGTCCCTTTTGGTTGTCACTGATGCCCAGCTACTTTCCTTGGGGTTATTAAATCCTCTACTTGCCGGTCTGGAAGCGGAGCACATTCATTTCACCGTATTTAGCAACGTCCAGCCCAATCCCACCATTGATAATGTGGAAGAAGCAGTGGTGCTTTATCATAAAAACAACTGCGATAGCCTGCTGGCGTTTGGTGGCGGCTCTTCCATGGACTGTGCCAAAGCATGCGGTGCTCGGGTGGTCAAACCCAACAAAAGTGTTTCTAAGATGCGGGGACTTTTCAAAGTGCTTCATAAGCTACCTCCGTTTTTTGCAGTTCCCACAACCGCGGGAACCGGATCTGAAACCACTGTTGCAGCGGTAATCACCGACAGCAAAACCCACCACAAATATCCCATCAACGATATTTCTCTGATTCCAAGATGGGCGGTGCTGGATCCCACACTGACGGCGGGACTGCCCAAGCACATCACTGCAGCCACCGGGCTGGATGTGTTGACCCATGCAGTAGAAGCTTACATCGGACGGAGTAATACATCCCGAACCCGAAGGTGGGCTGAAGAGGCTACCCGTTTGGTTTTCGAAAATCTGGAAGAGTGCTACAACAACCCAAGTAACCTAAAAGCCCGAGCAAATATGCTAAAAGCATCCTATTTGGGCGGTGCCGCATTTACCCGTGCTTACGTGGGATACATCCACGCCGTGGCCCATACCCTGGGCGGTTTTTATAGCGTTCCCCATGGTCTGGCCAATGCCATTATCCTGCCACAAATGCTGGAGCGATATGGCGCCAGCGTATACAAACCTTTGGCCGCACTGGCTGACATTGTTGGCATCCAAGGCGACACGATGATGGAAAAAGCCGTGCTGTTCACCGAAGCCATCAAAGGTATGAACCGTCGCATGGGCATCCCCACCACCTTTTCTCAGATTAAAGAGGAAGACATCGAAATCATGTCCACCTATGCAGATAAAGAATCAAATCCCCTGTATCCGGTTCCCATGCTCATGGACAAAGCCGTGCTGGCAGATATCATGCGTAGTCTGATGGAACCCTCCGGCATATCCGGCTCCAATGGTACCGTGAAATCCAACGGTTCTTCATATCATGGATACACAGGCAAAATCGCTGACATTGATCTGGCCACAAAGACCATTACCAATTACCAAGTCCGAGATGAAGACAGGATGAAATACCTGGGGGGCAAAGGACTGGCGGCCAAAATCTTATTTGACAATGTGCTACCCAACACAGATGCCTATTCCGATGAAAATATTTTGGTTATTACCACAGGGCCCATGAACGGCACCGGTGCACCCAGCTCCGCCCGCTTTAATATTACAACCATTTCTGCCCTGACAGGCCTGTGCGTTAGCACCAATTCCGGTGGGGACTTTGGATTGAATATGAAACGCTGCGGGTACGATGGCATGATACTTCGCCATAAAAGCCCAACACCCATCACCCTGGACATTTCTCCCGACGGTGCTATAGCATTTCTGGATGGGGCGCCCCTAATGGGAAAACTCACCACAGAGGTTTGCGACATATTGGACAAGCCCAACATTGCAATCGGGCCGGCAGGTGAGAATAAAGTCCGCTACGCGGCGGTGATGAGTGGTGAACGAGCCTGTGGACGAGGTGGTGTCGGCGCGGTCTTTGGAGACAAAAACGTCAAAGCCATTTCGGCAATGGGAAAAGGCCCAGGTGTTACAAAATTGGAAGCCGCAGAGCCGGAAGCCTGGAAATCTTTTAATATGAAGTGGATCGGTAAAATCCGCAAACATTATTTCACCGGAGGCAAATGCCCTGAACTGGGTACTGCCATGCTGGTGCGACCTATGCAAAAACATAAAATCCTGGCAACACGGAATTTTCAACTGGGCCAGTTTGATGACTATGAAAACCTAAGCGGCGAAACCTTACGGGATACCCGCCTGATTAAGAATGGGGGATGTACCGCATGTCCCATTCACTGCGCCCGCATTGTAGAACTGGATGGAAAATCCATCAAAGGTCCGGAACTGGAAACCATCGGTCTTCTGGGACCCAACCTGATGAACGGCAGCATGGACACGGTGATTCGCCTCAACTATTTGCTTGATCAGTACGGCATGGACACCATGTCCACCGGTGGAACACTGGCCTTTGCCATGCATCTGGCAGATGCCGGCGTGGTGGATTTAGGCGTTCAATTTGGCAAGACCGACAATCTGGAAGAAATAATCCGCAAGATTGCGTATCGGGAAGGGGTCGGCGACATCCTTGCCGAAGGCACCCGTAAGATGTCCGAAAAATACGGACAGGGAGAGCATGCCATCCACGTAAAGGGGATGGAATTGGCTGCCTACAATCCAAGAAACGCTGTTGGCCAGGGCCTTAGTTATGCCACATCCAATCGAGGTGCCTGTCATCTCAACGGCGGATATCTGGTGCTTCTGGAAGGTCTGGGGCTTTCCACCAGCGGAAAATCCACCGCATCCAAAGCGCAATTGGGCGTCATGTTCCAGTTGCTGATGGAAGCGGTCTCCAGCTCAGGCATTTGTCTGTTCACCTCCTATGCGGTGTTCCCATCGGCCATTTTGAAATACCCGGTGCTGAACAAAATCGCATCAGCAGTGCTTTCCGTCAGTGGACCTATTGTGGGTCTGGCGGTGAAACATCCGGGAATCCTTGGCATCAACACCAGCATCGTACCTTACTCAAAAGGCTTGAAGTTGGTCACCGGCATGCCCATGACCCTGGGCGGTTTTCTCAAGGCAGGAAAAAACAGCTATGACCTGGAACGACGGATCAACATTCGCCAGGGCCTCGTCTCCGCACAAGACACGTTGCCTGTCACAATTCTGGAAGACGTGCCTCTTGCCGGCATGATGAAAAAATATTACAAAACCATGGGTTGGAATTAGAGGAGGATAAATGGATCGGTTTCA
>JBGSVW010000021.1:0-57233 GCA_041752735.1 Anaerovoracaceae bacterium
GGACCTGAACCGTGCGCGTCTGCCAATTCCGCCATGTCCGCAGGTCTGGCGTGTCCGTTTGCAACGGCCACTTGACCATAATAATAAAAAGTGGGTGGATTGTCAAGAAATCTCTTATGCTTTGCCAATTTTTTTCTTGAATATCTCTACGCTGGGAATACGGATATCCAAAAGTTCTGCGATCTTCATTTTAGCCATAATTCCGCTCGCAGCATGCTTTCGGTCTAAGGTTGTGCCAATGTCCAGAGATTCCCTGATCTCTTTCATCATGGCAGAATCCGTCAGATCTATGACGCTGCATTCCAGTTTGTTTGCCACATATTCTTTGGCATCTTTGAGCTTCATCCCTTTGAGAACCATTCTGGCAACCAGATCTCCGGCTGTCCGAATCCCGCCCATCTCGGCGGCCAGTTCATGGGATATGCCCATACCGAACATGTCTCCGTGTCCTATCTACAATCCATCGGCTTTGCCGACTTCCAATAGTGCCTTGGCAACACGTGTCGTAGCATCAGTAGGAGAGGTATTGGTAAGGGGAATGCCCCCTACGCCCATGCCTGCATTGGCCAGAACCGGAATTCCTGCAACCCGAACAGTATCTTTGGTATAAGTGACGGATCTGGAAAGGTTCCACGCCAGGCTCTTACTACTGTTGGTGTTGACCACCACGCCGAAACTACCTGCCCCTGCTGCCTCTGCGGTCTTGACTTGCTTCGCCGGGTATTGACCTGCCAATCTTTCACCTTCGAATTTTAGGCGCCCATGCATTCCAAGATGGAATTCATTGGCCATACCCATGGTGATTGCCAAATCGGGATACTTTGTGGAAAGTACTTTTGCCGCTTCGAAAGCAGCCAGTGCATCAGCATCTCCACTTGCACCAACGGTATCGAACTGTAGTCCGCAAGCACCGGCTTCCGCCATTATGGACCCGATGTAAATCATGTCCTTCTTGCACTGCTCAGCGGCGTCTTCCTGGGCTTCTAGGGCCTCTGCAATCCGTCCGTTGGGTAGTAGCTCCGCCCAATTATCAAAGGGGCCATCCGGTTTGGTATATAGTCCTAAATTAGGCATCGCCCCATAGAGAATTGGAATAATACAGTCCATCTGTACTTGCTCCATGGCCATGGCTTCTTCTTGAATGATATTCTTGAGAGCTTTGTAGCTATAATCCGTGTTACACAACTCCATGGTATCGGAGCAAATAGCTCGCTCATGAATCAAACAGGCAGTGCCCCTATCCACAGGCAGTCCAGCCCGAACCGTAAGTTTCAGGGTGCCCGCATCAAAGGTGCAAATTCCTTCATTGCCACGTTCAACGCTAACGTTTTTTTCGGCCATGGTAAGTATATCCACCAACTTATCTACATCTTCATTGGTCAGTGGTGTAGCTTTGCCTCTGTCGATGGCATCTTCCATCCCTGCCAAAACATCTTCACGAATTTCAGTTTTGCTCATAAAGACGGCAGAACCGTCTCCTAATCGGGTAAAGAACATGTCATCTCTTTTGTCCATGGTCGTCTCCCCTGTACTTTTCTGCTAGGATTCTACCTACATGAATGCCACTGGCAGATGCCTGAGAAAGCGAGTGTGTCACGCCAGAGCCATCACCTAAGGCATATAACCCCGGTATTTTTGTCTCAAGATGCTTGTCCACATCCACTTTTGAGTTATAGAATTTGACTTCTACACCATACAGTAAAGTGTCCTCGTTTGCGGTCCCCGGTGCAATTTTGTCCAAGGCATAAATCATTTCAATGATGTTGTCCAACTGCCTTTTGGGAATGACCAGACTTAAATCACCCGGTGTCGCTTTGAGGGTTGGACGGGTGAAGCATTTCTCCATCCTGCGCTCACTGCTTCTTCGGCCTTTGACCAAATCGCCAAACCGCTGGAGCAATACACCTCCACCTAACAAGTTGGAAAGTCTAGCGATGGATTCGCCATATTCATTGCTGTCTTCAAATGGTTCTGTAAATTTGTTGGAAACCAATAGCGCAAAGTTCGTATTTTCTGTCTGCAAGGCGGGGTCGCTGTAGCTATGGCCATTTACCGTTACAATGCCATTGGTGTTTTCGGCAACCACTTCGCCATATGGATTCATGCAAAAAGTCCTGACCATGTCGTTATATTTATCTGTTTTGTAAACAATCTTACTTTCATATACATCATCTGTGATATGTTTAAAAATTGCTGCTTGCAACTCAACCCGTACACCAATGTCCACCCGGTTGCTCTTTTGACCAACCCCAAGTCTGGTGCAAACTTCTGAAATCCACTTGGAACCGGACCGGCCGGTTGCCAGGACCAAATCATTGCAGGTATATTCTTCCTTTTTGTCGGTGATGACTTTGAAAGAATGATCCCCAAGGACTTCCACATCTGCCACACCGGTCTCAAAAATCATGTCCACCCGGTCCTTGGTGTAGTCGTATATTTTTTCAAGTATCTTGAGGTTCCGGTCTGTTCCAAGGTGTCTGACCTTGGCATCCAGCAAATGAAGGTCGTTTCGTAGGGCAATTGTTTTCAGTGTGGAATTTTCGGTAGAATATAGTTTTGCTTCCGAACCACCCATATCACAAAGCACCTGATCCACGTAGAGCATCAGTTCCATTGCTTTGGGTTTTCCCACATATGCATGTAAATCCCCACCGAACTGGGTAGTGATGTTATATTTGCCGTCTGAAAGGGTTCCGGCTCCGCCGTATCCGTTCATAATCTGACAAGGTACGCATTTGATGCAAGAATCAGTCTTTCCTAATTTAATAGGACACACCCTCTTTTCCAGTGGATATCCCTTTTCAATCATCAGCACTTTTGCAGTATTATTGATTTTTGTCAGCTCATATGCCAAGAAAACTCCGCTGGCTCCGGCACCGACAATTATGATGTCATAGTTCTTCATTTTGTTCCTCCTGTGGCCTAACCACACAAAGACACTTTACAACATCATATGAAAAAAAACAATAAAAAAGAGGCCATCAGCCTCTTTTTATTTCTTATTCCTGGTCCTCTTCTTCCATGATTCTGTCAAATTCTGCAGCAACTGCTTTGAATTCTTCATCGTCCTCTATGTCAACAAGAGTGAACTCTTCTTCGCCGACTTCCTGATATCCGTAGATATAAACATCGTCGGTTCCGTCGTCAGGCACAAGGGCAATGTAGTCTTTGCCATTGAAATCGAAAACGCCCATGACTTCACATTCTACTTCTTCCCCGTCATCAAATTCAAGGGTAATCACTTCGGCTTCTTCCATTTCTTCGACTTCTGCGACTTTTTTATTTTCAGTCATCTTTATTCCTCCAACATAATTTATTCGGTTTGATGGTTCTACTATACCATTTTAGAGGTTTAATATCAAACAAAATATTCTCTAATGCGTTTTGCCTGATTTGCACTGATACCAGGTACCTCCCGCAATGCTTCTTCGTTTGCATTTTTGATATTTTCCACGCTTCCAAAATGCTCAAGCAGTGCATTTCTTCGGTTTGGACCAATACCTTCAATCCGATCCAGCACAGAACCGAGGCTTTTTTTGTCTCGTACACCCCGATGGTAGTCGATGGCAAAACGGTGCACTTCTTCCTGAATTGTACCAATCAATTTAAACAATGCTGGCCGCTTTGATAGGTTCTCCTCGATAGGCTTGCCGCCCAGATCGTATACTAATCCACGGGTTCTATGTTTATCGTCTTTGACCATTCCGGCTACAGGGATTGAGATTCCCATAGCATCAAGGACTGTCTGTGCTGCGTGGATGTGACCAATGCCTCCATCCATCAAGAGCAAATCCGGTAGTTCAACAAAACCGGGATCTCCCTCTTGTCCCCGTTTTAATCGGCGATATAGGATTTCCTGTAATGAAGCATAATCGTCTGGCCCTTCAACGGTTCGTATCTTGAATCGCCGATAGGCTTTTTTGTCTGCCATGTTGCCTTTAAAAACAACCATCGCACCAACTGCTTCCAGGCCGTTTGTGTTGGATAAATCGTAGGCTTCGAGTCTGAATTTTTTCTCTGGCGCTACAGTTACCTCCATCCTTTGAAGCAAAGCGGACAACTCAAAAGAAATCTCGGTTTCCCTATCTCTTCGATTTTTTTCTCGGTCTTCCAAAGTTTTACTAAATTGGGTCACATCGTTTTTTGTCAAATCCAACAACGCCTTTTTCTCGCCCTTTTGAGGAATTAAAATTTTAACCCGTCTCCCCCACAGATTCTGAAGAAATGATTCCAGCAATTCCCGATCTTCCGGTTCTGTCTCAACTATAATTTCTGAAGGGCCAATTCCTTGGCTTCCATAGTGCTGCTTAAGAAAGGCGGACAATACCAAGGATGTGTCTTCTTCATCTGCGGTCTCCAAATCAAAATGATCACGACCTGAAAGCTTGCCGTCCCGAACATAGAAAACAACAATATGTCGCGAATCCGCAACGAGTACCACATCAATCTCATGGGTATCGGTCAATACCACCCGCTGCTTCTCATGAATAGCGGTTGCCGCTAATATAAAGTCCCTGTACCGTGCAGCCTCCTCATATTTCATTTCTGCGGCTGCATCTGCCATTTTATCTTTTAGATGTGTCGTCAGACTTTTGTTTCTCCCTTTTAGGAAATCCATGGCAGACTCTATCCGATCTCCATATTCTCTTTGATCCACTTTCCCAATACAAATTCCATCACATTGGTGGATATGATAATTCAGGCAAGGTGTTGCGTTTTTTGTGAATTTAACAGGACTACAACGTTTCAGACGATATACCTGGTTGAGCAAATCCACCATTTGATTGACTGCTCCCGCATCGGAATATGGGCCAAAATATTTATCCCCTTCTTTGCCGACGTTTCTGGTTTTAGAAATGCGCGGAAACGGCTCCGTGGTGGTTACTTTGATATATGGATAAGTTTTGTCATCTCGTAACAAGACATTGTATTTAGGCATATACTTTTTAATCAGATTGCATTCTAAAATCAAGGCTTCCATCTCGGTGCCGGTGGTTATATACTCAAATTCAGCGATGTTGGACACCATGGCCTTTACCTTAGGATCCATATGTCGGGACGACTGAAAATACTGCCTGACTCTGGATTTGAGGGAAATGGCTTTCCCAACATAAATCACGTTGCCAAGTTGGTCTTTATGTAGATAAACTCCCGGGGTGTCCGGGAGTTTTTTTAGGTTTTCCTCAATGTGAAACATTGCGTCTCCCTTTACTTAATATGGCCAATCTCTTATCCTTTTATTCTCTTCCAACTCTTTTTGTTCTTTGGCTATCTTAGCATCTTCAATCCGTTTTCGTTTCTCCATTGCACTTTTTCTTTTGTTATGCCCACGGATAACGATCAATAGCACCAATACGCCAACACCAATAACCGCCATGAGAATATACGCTGCCAAATCCGAGATGCCCCATGCAGTCCAAGGGCCACCGACTTTCATGTCTTCTGTGGTTACTAAGTCAACTTCACCAATCTTCTCACCAACAAGATAAAACGATATGGTCCCTACTTCCGATCCTTTATCCAAGGGGGCTGAGATATTATCTTTGAATTGAATCTTTTGGGTGACCAATGATGCTGAGGCTTCTTTAGGCAATGTGATGAAATATCCTCCGGGTACCTCGGTTGCCACCCTAAGCTTGCTGCTCCCTTCAATACGCACTTTTTCAAGGAGAACTCCGTCAGAAATGGCTTCATATGTATAGTAATTATTATAGCCAAAGTCCAATAGGGCAATGCTGTCAGCAAACCGGGACAGTTTGTCGGGCGCATTAAGAATCACTGCCAAATATTCTGAACCATCACGCTCAGCGGCTGCAACAATACAGGCTCCGGCGGTGCTGGTCTCCCCGGTTTTAATTCCAATGATGCCTTTATACTTTGGCGTACGCTCAATGCCGTTGACGACGATCGTTGTCTTAGTGTCATATAATAACAGGTTGGTGTTGCTATATACCCTCTCCGCGGATACCTGGTTGGCTGGAATGGTGATCTTGACCGTAGAGACAGCATCTCGAAAAATTGGATTTTTCATTGCTTCGGTGCAAATTAATGCTAGATCTCTTGCGGTTGTTACATTCCCTTTTACATCGTTGAGTCCGCTGGCTGTTGTTACATTTGTGTTGGTTGCCCCTATTTGTTCAGCACGAAATTCAGCCATTTGATTGAATTCCTCTTGTGTGTCCGCCAATTGTCGTGCCAATACAACTGCTGCATCATTGGAAGAATGAACGAGCATGCCATACAACAAATCCTTGATGGTTAAAGTTTCTCCAGCAGAAAGGTTCATGCCATTGCCAGTCACATTCAGGGTTTCTGCGATTGTAACGGTGTCTTCCAAATTTAAATTTTCTATCACCAACAGTGCGGTGAGCACTTTTGCTATACTTGCAGGCTCTAAAACAGTTTCGGCATTTTTTTCGTAAAGCACTTCACCGGTTTTCATGTCAATCAGAATCGCTGCCTCCGCTGAAATCTCTGGTGCCGCTTGTGCTGCCCAACTTACATTGGGAAAAGAACCGACCAATAGGATGGTCAGCATTAATGATAATATAATTTTTTTGATTATGTTCAATCTATTCACCCAAAAAATGTATCTGCCAGGGCAAAGCCGCTATCAAAGTAGATGCCATGCTTGCCCGCCTCTTCAGTAAATTTGTTATCCGGATTTTCCGGTTGTTCTTTGTTGCTTCGGTAAAGTACAAAAGGAACCGGTTCGGACGTATGCGTCCTGAGTGCAATCGGTGTTCGATGATCCGGCAATTCCAAGATACTGAACGCTTCACCTGATGCACGGAAGTATTCCAGAATCGGCTTTAATACTTCATTGTCTATTCGCTCAAGACTGGAAATTTTGCCTTCCAAGTCTCCCTGATGGGAACATTCATCGGGTGCCTCAAGATGCATATAAACGAAATCTTTGCCACTTCGAAAAACATCTATTGCTGCCTGTGCTTTTCCGGAAAAATTAGTATGTAAAGTACCTGTCGCTCCAGGCACTTCAATCGAATCCAGTCCCGCACACTTTGCTATACCCTTAATAAGGTCTACCGCTGAAATTGCAGCACCGGTGATGCCATATTTTTCTCTAAATGAAGAAAGTGCAGGTTTTTTACCTTGTCCCCAGATCCATAATGAATTCGCTGGATTCTTTCCGGCTGCAATCCGTTTTTGGTTCACCGGATGGTCCTTCAGAATCTCATAACTGCGCTTCATCATGTCGGTGATTTCATCGCTTTCCGGCCCCTTGGGCAGATACAAGCCTGTTTTTTTGTCCAACTGGTCATGAGGGGGGGTCAAAACATAGTCAGTGGATCCGTTGTGAATAATCAAGCAGTGTCTGTAACTGGTTCCGGTATAAAAACGTCGGTTTTCGTTACCAAAGGCCTTGTTGACAGTCTCGATCAGCTCATTTGCCTCTTCAGTGGATATATCCCCGGCACTATGGTCCAATATGATTAGGTCTTCGTAAGCGCCATCCCCCTTCAATGATATCAGGTTTGTGCGAAAGGCCACATCCGTATCGGACATTTCAATCCCAATGCTGGCAGCTTCCAACGGAGAACGGCCTGTGAGGTATATGGATGGGTCATATCCCATCACCGAAAGATTTGCTGCATCACTGCCCGGAGCTATGCCATCGGGGATAGTGCGCACCAGGCCAATAATCGATTTTTGCGCTAATTTGTTGATAACCGGCATATCGGCTACTTCAAGAGGTGTTTTACCATCTAAGCGATCCAACGGGTGGTCTGCAGCTCCATCGGGGACCAATATTAAATATTTCATTTGTATCTTCCTTTTTATTTTCTTCAGTATCGTACTTATTTAATGTCCAAATTTTCTGCTTCAAATTTCTTCATAAAGTTGATGAGCGTCTCTATACCTTCACGAGGCATGGCATTGTAGATGCTTGCCCGCATACCACCAATGGAGCGATGTCCGTTTAGATTGCTCATTCCAAGACTAGCTGCTTCCTTGACAAATTTTTTGTCCAGTTCTTCATTACCTGTAACAAACACCACATTCATCAAGGAACGGTCCATTTCTCGGTTGGGACAACTGTATAAATCGCTCTCCTCAATGGCTTGATAAAGAGCTCCGGCCTTTTCTCGGTTCTTGGCTTCCAGTGCTTCAATGCCACCTTCATTTTTGATTTTTTTGAAAACTTCACCTGCTATATATATTGGAAAGCATGGTGGTGTGTTGTACATAGACTCATTTCCTGAATGTATTTTGTAATCCAGATAAACGGGGATGTTCTTTGGCGCATTACCAATCAGATCCTCACGTATAATGACCAGGGTTACCCCTGCCGGACCAACGTTCTTTTGTGCTCCGGCATAGATGATACCAAACTTGGAAACATCAATGACTTCGGACAAAATGCTTGAGGACATATCAGCAACCAGCGGAATGTTCCCCGTGTCAGGAATATATGGAAATCTTGTTCCATAAATAGTATTGTTCAGGGTAATATGAACAAAGTCTGCATCGCTGCGAAAATCTTTTTGGGTCAGCTCAGGAATAAATGTGAAGTTGCTCTCTTCTGAGGACGCGGCAATTCTGATGTCGCCAAATTTGGCCGCTTCTTCCGCCGCCTTTTTTGCCCATGCCCCAGTGACTACATAATCCGCTTTTTTGGATTTGTTTAGCAGATTCATGGGAATCATGGAAAACTGCAAAGTAGCACCCCCCTGCAGGAAAAGAACCTTGTAATTGTCGGGGATTCTCATGATCAGTCGTAGGTTTTCCTCCGCTTCTGCAATGATCTTGCCGAATTCTTTGGACCGATGACTCATTTCCATCACCGACTCCCCACATCCTTGAAAATTGGTCAGATTTCTGGCCGCTTCTTCCATGATATCAAGGGGTAGCATGGATGGTCCGGCGGAAAAATTATAGTTTCTATTTTGACTCAATTGTTTCACCTCCAAGTGTTACTTTGACTATGTATTATATCACTTGTCCCCCTTTGGGTAAAGTGGTATAATAGCCTAACGCCACGGAATTAGTGTGGTGATTTCTATGATTTGAGGTGACATCATGTACAAAATTGCAACGCTGAATAAAATCTCTACTGTTGGTCTGTCTAAGTTTACAGATCGCTATGAATTAATTGATAATTCCGATGATGCTCATGGTATTTTGGTCAGAAGCCATAATATGCACGAGATGGCTTTCTCACCTAATTTACTTGCCATAGCAAGAGCAGGTGCCGGTGTAAATAATATTCCGGTAGACAAATGTGCTCAAGCCGGTATCGTGGTTTTTAATACGCCGGGTGCCAATGCCAACGCTGTCATGGAACTGGTTCTGTGTGGTATCATTATGGCTGCCCGAAATATCCCCGCAGGAATGCAATGGGTTAAAAGTCTGGATGGAGATGTCAGCAAAGAAGTGGAATCCGGCAAATCCTGTTACGCAGGCAATGAAGTAGCAGGCAAAACCTTAGGTGTTATTGGCCTTGGCGCAATCGGTGTCAGAGTAGCCAATGCGGCACAAAAATTAGGCATGAAAGTTGTTGGATATGACCCTTACATCACACTGACTGCTGCACACGAACTGTCAAATAAAATTCCAATGGCCAGTAAATTGGAAACCTTATTGCCTCTTTGTGACTATGTGACACTTCACGTTCCGGTTACTGAAAATACCAAGGATATGATTGATGACAACTGCTTTGATCAGATGAAAGACGGTGCAGTCCTACTTAATTTTGCAAGAGACAGCCTGGTAGAAGACGAGGCTTTTGTCAAGGCCATTTCTGGTAGCAAGCTGAAGTATTATGTCAGTGATTTCCCAAACAACAAAACCATCAATCACGAAAAAATCATTTTGATTCCTCATCTTGGGGCTTCTACCGAAGAAGCAGAAGACAACTGCGCAATTATGGCAGCTGAGGAAATGATGGACTATCTCGAAAACGGGAACATTACAAATTCGGTTAATTATCCAAACTGCTCTATGGGTCCACTCAATCGGGAAGCAACAGCGCGGATTAGCATATTGAACAGGAATGTTCCTTCCATGCTGGGAAAAATCACAGGTATCATGGCTGAAATGAATATCAACATCCGTGATTTAACCAATAAGAGCAAGGGGGATTATGCCTGCACACTCATGGATATCGACTCTGACATTACCGAGGCCGCATTACATAGTGCTTTAGCTGTAGATGGCATCATCCGTATCCGCGTCATCAAATAGTTGTGCATTGAATCCTTTCATTGGCTAACTCGCGAATCGAAATATTTTTAAAATAAAAAAAGACCCGATGGCTATTGATGCCATCGGGTCTTTTGCGCTTATAACACTGCAGGGTCTGAATATAGTACTCCAAGTAGAAATAGCCTTATATCTTCGAATCCAAACAATAAAAGGGCAACTACCCATCCAACTGAGATGACTAATCCTATCAAATCAATTGACTTAAAACGCATTTTAAAAATCTTGAATAGCATATAGGCTAACAATAATATCATTAAAAATGAAAAACCCCATAGAAAGACATCTACTATTGTTTCCCAATGCATTATCAGCCATTCATTTAATAATTCCATTCTAATTGCCTCGTTTCTGTAAGCTAAAAGCAGTGTACTGATTCATGAAAACTAATCGATTTGTTCAATAATTATATCATCGCTGGTGTCCATCCATACCTTGTTAAATAGCATCCCCAGACAAAGCACCCAAGCGAGAAAATAAAACCAAAACATCAACGCCACAAGATTTGCTAAAGACCCATACAGAATGTCATAATCCATAATCTGATCCACATAAAGAGAATATACCCACGTGACGAGCAATAGGCCGATGGAGGCAAAAATACTACCTGGAATGATTTCCCGATATCTAACTTTCGTACTGGGCATACTATAATAGTCATAACTAATCATGAAAAAGTACATTGCAGCAGCCAGAGGCCACCTCAGAACGAGCCATAACTGAGGTGCAAAATCTTGTATTCCCAAGATGCTTAGCACTAATTCCAAAATATGCTGACCGTAAACCAACACCACCAGCGACATAATTAATGTCAATATCGTAATGCTCATGGAAACTACTGCGCGAAATCGTTCACGAAAATAACCATTTCCTGTGGTTCTACCATCGGTCATGGTGAAGTTTGTAATTCTAACCAATGCGAATTTAGCTCTGGAGGATGCCCAAAGTGCCACAAACACCAACAAAAGATTAGACCCCAATGCAACTTTATAAGAAAGTAGCCGTTTGATGGTTTCCGCCACTTCACCGGAAGCATATTTTAGCAACCAATCTACAAGGGAATCTAACGATGTACCAAAAATGGCACCGGCAATCTGGGAGACCAGAATGATTATTGGTACCAAAGAAAGAACAAAAAAGAATGCCAGTTGTCCGGCAAACCCCTGATAATAGGGGTCTCGAAACTGCTTAATGCCAAGTGTAATCATTTTAATAATTCTTTTTTTCATGGCATTTATCCCCGAATGTTATCCTGACACAGCAACTCTTTCAAGATTTGAAGAGCTTTTCCTCGATGGCTGATTTGGTTTTTTTCCTCAGCTGTTAGTTCCGAATAAGTCACTTCTTTTCCGTCAGGAACAAACAATGGGTCATAGCCAAAACCACCATCTCCCCTTGCTTCTTCCAACAAAATGCCTTTCGTTTCCCCTCGGGCAACCAATACCTTTCCATCAGGGAAAATCAATGTAATCACAGACACAAACCTAGCTCCCCGCTTCTCTTTTGGCACACCTTTTAGTAAATCAAGAAGCTTTTTGTTGTTGGCTTTATCGTCACATTCTTTTCCAGCAAACCGAGCGGAATAAACCCCTGGGTCCCCATTTAGCCAATCCACTTCAAGTCCTGAATCATCAGCAATGGTGGGGCAACCTGCAATCTTCATGATTTCAAACGCTTTTTTGTATGAATTTTCTTCAAAAGTAACGCCGTCTTCTTCGATTTCAGTCGTAGGTAGTCCGGCATCATCCCGAGAAATGATTGTCATTCCAAAATCTTTTGTTATTTCTTCCATTTCCCTGAGTTTCTTGGGGTTTCTGGATGCTGCAATTACTACTGTCATTCTAGGTCCTCATATCGTCCAGATTCATTAATACTTGTATTTGCTTTTCTTCATTTTTCGGATTCGCATTTTGGGCTTTTCATTTCTTTTGGTTTTTGATTTAAAAATGCTTTTGTCATAGCCGCGACGTTTTTTGCGCCTGTTGCGGACATAAAATACGATTCCAACAATAATCACGATTGGAATTAATAGTATGCCTGCAAGCATTAACCCTACATGGTTTGGCTGCTTTAGTAATGCAATCGGGTTGAAGCTATTGTTCAATATTTTCCGACCTTCCGGTGCCGAGTATTTGGCAGGAATTGCATCTCCAGTAAATGAATCGATGTAAGATGCCACAGCATACCATGCCTTCAACTCATCTTCGTTGTTATAAATAAGATTCTTTTCAAAGTCTTCAATCACCAAACCTTCTTTATCCTTGGGGGTGACTGACAACAAGCCATAGGAACCATCTTCTACCAAACCAAGCATCTGGCAAGTATACAGGTCTGCAACTACGCGATAAAGCTTGTTGTTATCCAATTTTTCTTTTGTTCCATCAGCCTTCATTAACTGAATATCCGTCGCACGATTTAAAAACAATCGTTTGTCATTAATGGTATAGGATAGCCCACTGAAATATAATCGGGCTTCAGTCATCATTTTGGAAACGGATGCATCCACTTCTGCTGCAGCTTTTAACTCTTTTCCCGTCAAGTAAACACTTACAAGTGGATAACCCGATATTCCATCCGGTCCGATTCCCAACGAGCTGATGTTATATGCATCTGCAACTGTGACATCACCTTTAGCAATTGATCCACGAACAACACCGTTGGGGACGACAGCAACATCAACGGGGACATAATTAGAGCCTTCAGCCTGTTGTACCGCATAGATGAATGAATCTGCAATCAAATTGCCCAAGGTGTCTTCTCCCTGCTCATCACCAAAAATATCCATGGATGTGAAGCTATATGAGTTGAAAGCCAGAACATCGTCATAACTGTATCCGAACGCTGAAAAGTATTCAGTGTCTACCAGTGTCCTGTACCCATCAACTGTCTGTTGAATTGCCTCATTACCTATTACTTTTGAATCTAATGGAATCAACTTATAATCTGATACCGTGTATCCATCACTTTCCTTATTGAGTACTAAATGACCTGCATAGTCTGAATAAGCCCCACTGCCAACAATAGTGGTAGTGCCAACAATGATTTCATCTTCCAGCACATCATGGCTGTGACCACTGATTATGACATCAATGTCGGGCACGGCATTAGCGAGCATGATATCTTCCGATTCATCCCCATCATCATAATAGTATCCACTATGAGAGAGGCATAAAATCAAATCAGCCTCGCCATTTCTTTTTATTTCAGCGACAAGTTCTTTGGCTCTAGCAATATAGTCTTTCCAGAGAACTCCTGCTTCCGGTGCCTGGCTGATTGCTTCCAAACCCATTAAACCAAAGACTGCCATTTTTATGCCTTGCTTTTCAACAATGACATAATCCTTGACCCCATATTGATCCATGGCTGTTTTTAATTTGGTGGCTGCAGGCGCTAACGTCTTGTCTGCCAGTGTTGCTTTCCAATCAATGTTGGATTGGACAATCTGGGGCATCAGTGCATACTTGTTTTCCACCCAAGAGTAAAACCCGGAATCTTCCTTGTATACCTTAATAAATTCTGCTCCGGTTCCTTTGAACTGCACTGCCGTGTTAAGCATTTTTGTCAGTCCATCTGGCCTATAATCAAATTCATGATTCCCTAATGTCACCACGTCATAGCGCATTTGGCCCAGCATCCTAAGTTCAGAAGCTTCTGATTTAAAGATGGTTTGAAATGGGGTTCCCATAGAAAAATCTCCGGCATCCAATAAGAAAGATTCCGGATACTTGATGTTGATTTCATCCACGATGGTTTTAAGTTTGGCAAAACCGCCAACACTTTCCTGCGCATCCAGATGAGAATGCATATCTCCCGTGAATATAATGGAAACCTGGTTGTTGTTCGTAGCGGTGTCTGCCTCCGCTTGGAGGCCAAAAATGGCAATTGAGAAAGTAAGCACAACAACCAATGACAGACTGAATAGAGCTTTCAAAATCTTTGTCATTCGACTACCCTCATTATTTTTCGACGTATAGTTTCAGGCCTACCAGAAGGCAGCCTTCGAGATATTCAATTTTGTTATCTTTTAAATACTGTACAAGCTCGTCGCTTTCAGCACCGGGTTGAATGACCACAGCCTTAAAGTCTTTTTTGCACTCTTGCATAAGAGCCAATCCTTTGGCAGGATGAATGCACAGATCGATAATATCCAAATCCCCAGGAATGTCATTCAGGGAGACCAGTTCTTTGCCTACCGGAAACACCTCATAACCATTTTTAATCATCTTTTTCTTTATCTTATGAGCATACTTATCTTCATTGATTGTATCTCCAACTACGGCAAAGACCTTCTGGTTCATCACTTCTTTTAAATCCATGGGATTCGTCCTCCTTTTCTGTTAGTACCATTATACTCACTTGGTGTCTTTATTGTAAATCTTTTTTCGTAAGACCTGACCCAACACCATAATTTCGTGAATCCATAATGGTACAGTTGCCAATACGGTTAGTATCGCCCACTCGTTGAGGGAAAGTGCAACAGTCCCAAATACACCAGTGAGGAACGGTATTTCGGTGACAGCCACCTGCATGGCAAATCCTGCAAGGACTGCAATAATCATCATTTTGTTGTTAAGGTGGTTCATGCGAAAAACAGATTTGTGGAAGTTTCGCACACCGATTGCATTAAATAATTGGGTAATCGCCAACGTTGTAAATGCATATGTTTGCGCATGAATCAATATGTCTTCATTCTTAAGCATCTCATTAATATTGGCTAAAGTAATAGTCATGTTAGCATCAAGCATATGTTGAATTGGGCTAAACAAGAAGGCTGTCAGTGTTACAAGCCCAATCACAGTGCCAAAAACAATCATGAACGCCATTCCACCGTGGGAAAACATGCTTTCTTTTGGATTTCTAGGTGGTCCATTCATGATGTCTTTATCACCGGTATCAACACCAAGTGCCAGTGCCGGCAAAGAATCTGTTATTAGGTTGACCCATAGGATATGAATCGCCTTTAAGGGAGATGCCAACCCGATTCCGATTGCTACCAGCATGGTGATGATTTCTCCAAGATTTGAAGAAAGGAGGAAAAGAACACTTTTTCTGATGTTATTATAGATGTTTCGACCCTCTTCAATGGCTTTTTCGATGGTGGCAAAGTTATCATCTGTTAGAATCATATCTGCCGCCCCTTTGGCTACATCCGTGCCGGTGATTCCCATGGCAACACCAATATCCGCAATTTTTAGGGAAGGTGCATCGTTCACGCCGTCACCGGTCATGGACACTATGTTACCATGAGATTTAAAAGCGTTTACAATCATTACTTTGTTTTCAGGCGATACTCTGGCGAAAACACGAAGACTACGTGATGCCTCATTGAGTTCTTCTTGTGTCATGTTGTTTAATTCATCGCCGGTAATGCATTGATCCTCTCTTTCTGCAATGCCTAACTCTTTGGCTATGGCATATGCAGTATCTTTATGATCTCCGGTTATCATGATTGTAATAACTGAAGCTTTCTTGAAAACAGCTACAGCATCCCTGGCCTCCGGTCTTGGCGGATCAATCATGCCAACCAATCCCACAAATGCCAACTCTGTCTCAGTGGCGGTATCGTCACCTACTTTGATTGCCAACGCTAATACTCGGAGAGCATTTTGAGCCATTTCTTTGGCCGCGATTTCTATTTTTTGCTTATCTTCTTGTGTAATCAAGCGACGGACACCCTCAATTTGAATCTCCCTGCAATTCAATAGTATTCGGTCCATGGCGCCTTTCGTGTATGCGATGACTTCCGAAGAATCAGGATTCTTATGGACAGTCGTCATCATTTTTCTAACCGAATCAAAGGGCTGCTCGCAAACCCTAGGATGATTTTTCTCTAACTCTTTCTTTGATATACCAAATTTTTCTCCCAGGTCAAGCAATGCCAATTCAGTAGGATCACCCAATCTGGTGCTTTCATGAATAGATGCATCTGTGCATAGGATAAATCCGTTGATTAGCAAGCGATTTGTGTTGTAATTGAGTTTGTTCACATCAGACATGTTTTCATCCATGTACACTTGTGTGACCGTCATTTTATTTTGGGTCAAGGTGCCCGTTTTGTCGGAACATACTACGCTTACAGAACCCAACGTCTCTACTGCAGGAAGTTTCCGAACGATGGTGTTTACTTTCACCATCCTTTGAACGCCCAACGCAAGCACTATGGTGACAACCGCAGGCAAGCCTTCCGGCACTGCTGCTACGGCAAGAGAAATTGCGGTTATAAACATCTCTATGACATCTCTTCCTTGAGCCAAGGCGAGTATAAACAGAATCACACAAAGAACTACTGCAACGATACCTAACAATTTCCCCAGGTCTGCCAATCTTTTTTGCAGTGGGGTCATTTCGTCGATTGACTCATTTATTAGCTTGGCTATTTTACCAATTTCAGTCTCCATTCCAGTCCTGACAATGACACCTTCCCCCCTGCCATAAGACACATGGGTGGAAAGATATGCCATATTAAGGCGGTCGCCTAACGTTACTTCTCCGGGTGCAACAAATTCCGCATCCTTTTGAACCGGGACAGATTCTCCTGTTAATGCAGATTCCTCTATTTTTAAGTTAATGGCAGTGATTAAACGAAGATCCGCAGGGACAATCCTACCGGCCTCCAGCAACACAATGTCACCAGGTACAAGTTCTCCTGCAGGAACCTCCATATGGATGCCATCCCGCCTTACTAACGCAATGGGGCTTGAAAGTTTCTTTAAAGCTTCTAAAGATTTCTCGGCTTTCGCTTCCTGCACCACCCCGATAATTGCATTTAGTAAAATAACTGCCATGATGATTGCTGCATCCCCGAATTCCTTTAAAAAAAGAGAAATGACAACAGCGACCAACAAAATATAAATAAGTGGATCGTTCAGCTGAGAAAAGAATTTTTGCACCATGGTTTTAGGTTTCTTCTCTTCGAAAGTATTGGTCCCATACTGCTCCAATCTCGCCTTTGCCTCTTCCAACGTCAACCCCTCCTGTGGGTTTACGCCCATCTCGGTTAGGACCTGGGTTGTTAATCTTTGTTCAAACATGTGATACTCCTTCAGACATTTTGCCTGCTAGTCTTATGTGTAACAAAAAAGACTTTAGCCCGACATTTCAGAAATTACTGGTGGTGCTAAAAGTCTTGTTACCTGACGGGTTTATGTCCAGACTTATGAAAAAGTCGGTTGTTGAACCATAAACTTAAAACTACTCCCTTTTATGCAATTAATAAATATATGATAATGTATCCTCCTTTTATTGTCAATGTTAAGCAAAAAAAAGCGCCTATGGCTTTTCGACAGACGCTTTCATTTCTTCTCATTATTTTTTCTGAATATCTTTGCAACTACCTGCCATCCCGCATCCATTACAGGAAGTACCACAGGATGTGATTCCCTTTTTTTTATCATTAAGCATTTTTCGTATCACAATCGAAATCAGCCCAATCAATATCAAAGTCACTAAAATTGTGGAGATATTTTCAATTATCCAATCCATCATGCCGCACTTTCTCCTTTCTTGCTCACCAAGGGAGCATTTCCGGCAAAAAAACCGGGTCTAACCAGATACACAATCAAGCATATCAATAATACAATAGCCACTATGGTGCCAATCCCGAAGATGCCATTCATCAGCAGATTTCCCAGTTGAAATACAATTAGTGAAACCCCGTATGCAAATCCTGTTTGATAAAGAATGGCAAACCAAGTCCATTTTCCGCTGTTCATTTCCCGTCTGATCGCACCTATGGCTGCGAAGCACGGTGCACAAAGTAAGTTGAAAACCAAGAAAGAGTACGCCGATAATGCGGTAAAGTGATTGGCCAACGGACCCCACAGCGCAGCACCGTCTTGGTCTGCCTCAGCAAAACCAAATAGGACACCAAAGGTCCCAACAACGTTTTCCTTCGCTATCAATCCAGTGATGGTGGCAACTGTTGACTGCCAATCTCCAAAACCAAGTGGTATAAAAATCGGAGCAATCCATCCACCCAGTATGGCAAGGAATCCATCAGAAAAGTCATCAATCATAGTGACCCTACCCCCTACTATTCCAATGTTTGAAAGAGACCAAATCACGATGCTGGAAATCAAGATTACAGTGCCTGCCTTCTTAATAAATGACCAACCTCTTTCCCACATACTCCGTAATAAGTTGATGGCAGTTGGTAAATGGTAATTGGGTAGTTCCATAACAAAAGGTGCCGGGTTTCCAGAAAACAATCTCGTTCTTTTAAGAATCAAACCGGATAGTACGATTGCGCCGATGCCCAAAAAGTATGCGCTAGGTGCAACCCACCAAGCACCTCCGAACAAAGCACCGGCAATCAACGCAATGATTGGCAACTTGGCGCTGCAAGGCATGAAAGTGGTGGTAATGATTGTCATTTTACGGTCACGATCGCTTTCTATCGTTCTGGAAGCCATAATTCCCGGCACACCACAGCCCGTTCCAATTAGCATTGGAATAAATGATTTTCCAGATAGACCAATTTTTCGAAAAAGCTTATCTAGAATGAATCCCACCCTTGCCATATAGCCACAAGCTTCTAAAAATGCAAGAAAGCCAAATAGCACGAACATCTGCGGGACAAATCCCAAAACTGCTCCAACGCCACCAATGATTCCGTCAAGAATCAAGCCATTGAGCCAATCGGCAGTATGAATTGAAATCAAGAACCCTTCTACTGCATTTGGAACCAATTGCCCGAAGATTACATCATTGGTGTAATCGGTTACCCATGCACCTACCGTCGTGACAGATACAAAATAGACGATGAACATCACCAATGCGAATATAGGTAGAGCAAAAAATCGGTGTGTTACGATGTTGTCAATTTGCTCTGAAAATGAAATGCTTAGTTTTCGTCTCTTCAGATAACACTTCTCAATAATTGAAGTAATGTAGTTATAGCGTTCATTGGCTATAATGCTCTCTGCATCGTCATCAAAGGCTACTTCGCAAGCCCTAATATCTTCCTCGATATGCGCAAGTTGCTCCTCCGTCATCTGAAGTCTGTGGGCAATTTTATGATCTCGTTCGAAAAGTTTGATCGCAAAAAAACGCTGAGTCTGATCGGGCAGGTGGTGCAGAATGGCTTCTTCAATATGTGCCAGGCAATGCTCCACCTCGCCGCTGAAATGATGGGAGGGTCTAACGGTTTTCTTTTCTCTTGCATGACGGAGTGCTTCCTCAATCGCCTGATCCACTCCTTCTCCGTTAATTGCTGATATTTCAACTACAGGGCAACCCAATGCATTAGACAATTCATCAAGATTTAAAGTCTCTTTGTTCTTCTTCATTACATCCATCATATTCAGCACAATGACAAGAGGGATATCCAACTCCAATAATTGTGTGGATAAATACAAGTTCCTTTCAAGATTGGTCGCATCCACAATATTGAGAATGGCATCCGGTTTTTCATCAAGGAGAAAATCTCTTGTAATTACTTCTTCCAGCGAATAGGGAGAAAGAGAGTAAACCCCTGGCAAATCAGAAATCACAATATCTTTGTGGCCTTTTAGTTTGCCTTCTTTCTTCTCTACTGTAACGCCAGGCCAGTTGCCAACAAATTGATTGGAGCCGGTCAGTGCGTTGAATAAAGTTGTTTTCCCGCTGTTGGGATTGCCTGCAAGTGCAATTTTTAATTTCATATTACCTCCGGATGTGGTTAGTATTAACTAACCGTTTGGTCTTAAAAAGGCTTTTTAGAAAAGCCTTGATCTGTTTCGTGTTAGATTAACATATTTCAATTGTAGCAGCATCCTCTTTGCGAATAGAAAGCTGATACCCTCTGACGGTCAGCTCAATGGGATCTCCAAAAGGGGCGACTCTTTTCACTCGGACGTCCACCCCTTTGGTGATGCCCATGTCCATAATTCTACGCTTCAGTGGGCCCTCACCATGTAATTTCACCACGGAACCGGAAGCACCAAGTTTTAGATCGTTGATTGTGCGCATTTGTGTTTCCTCCATCTGTTAGTTATAGCTAACTCATGGTTTAAAAAATAGGTTAGTCTTTACT
Source organism: Anaerovoracaceae bacterium (assembly GCA_041752735.1). Classification (GTDB taxonomy): domain Bacteria; phylum Bacillota; class Clostridia; order Peptostreptococcales; family Anaerovoracaceae; genus UBA1422. The sequence goes on from JBGSVW010000021.1 coordinate 20,237, forward strand.
AACCTGTCTTATATTATCATTGATACCAATGGCTGTCAACCATGTTTTGTTTATTTCTGCAGTTTAGTTGAATTTTATTTTATAACAATATTCCAGATTTCTGTAATAGTCTTTTTCTACAAAGTCAGTAGGTTTTACGTCTATTGCATTGCTTTCGAAGTAGTTAAGATCCACTTCCTGAAGCAAACTATAAATGAACTGAGAGCAAAACATGATATTTGGCTTAAAGCTGGCTCTTGTAACCAAGCCCACCATATTATAAGCACTTCCTACCCTATTAATTTCACGGACCCTATCAATCATGGTCCGCTTTTGTTTGTTGGTGCATGCCAATGAATATACAATGATTGAAGCACCCTGCTTTTTTTGAAAGAAAGATATTTGTTCTTTGTTCATCCCGGGGGGGTATAGTTTTTCACCACCGTTATAACTGACCACTGTCTTGAGGTCATAATCAAAACTGATTGAAACGTGGTTGTACATTTTGCGGGTGAAAATTGATAACAGCTCGCTGGCCGGACTTCCGGTGTCAGACATAACAAGATAAATGTGATGGTCATCCAGGCTGGTTTCACACTCCTCAAAATACTTATCAGTCAAGCCATTCCGATTGATGTAGCTGGTCACACTGTGCCGCGGCAAATCAGTCAGGAAGTCAGAGATATTTGTGATACTTAAACTTTGTTTCGTTTTGACCAGACCATTTTTTGCCCGAACAATGCGATTTAATCCACTGGTTAAACTATGAAAACTGACAGTGTAGAGGTCCTCAACAGATGGGAACACCGAGCGTCTGTAATTGGCATACGTGTTCACAATAAACGGTACATAAATCAGCACCAGCCCTAGTATTTTTTTGAAGGTAAACATTGGGCCATGAATCGGTCCGCCAAAAATGACAATCTGGCAAAACATAAGCTGCATGGCCAGTACTGCAATGTAAATCCCCACCAAGGCAAATTTTCTAGAAGTGTATTGTCCGGATGTGACGGTTTTAATGATGAGAATAAGACCAATGGCAATGTATGCCAAAAAAAAGATGCCCACTGTGCCAAACGACACAAAGGCCATACCAAGGATCAATATAAAAATTAGCAATATTCTTTGCGCGTGCATTGTATCCCTCTCACAAGATAGAACTGACCTGTGAACTATTTTACCATATTGCAGGGCAAAATTGTATCTATTTGTGATAAAATATAGTCGGCAAAGGAGGAAACATTACTATGAAAACCTTCTGTTTAACATCTCTGACTGAGATACAAACCCAACAAATTCAAGCATTGCAACAATGTTGCATGGCGTTTGATTGTTCGGGACGGGAGTTGTTTCTTAGTAATGACATGAATTACTATAAAGATATGCCTTGTTTCTTCCTCAGCTATTTTGAAGAAACACTGTGCGGCGTCCTGATTGTTTTTGCGCCAACAATGGGCACTGCTGAGATCTCAGCTTATGTTCATCCAGACCACCGAAGGACCGGAGTTTTTTCAGGGTTGTTATTGGAATCGTGGCAGGTTTTACAAAGATACAATATTGCAAAAGTGTTAATTGTCACCGATGCGGTCCCCACAGTTTGTAGGGAAATTCTCGGCAAATGGCAGGCAGAACTCTCTCATTCCGAGTATCTGTTGGCATATCAAGGCGATGTTCATAAGTCGGATTTTCCATTCGCAAGCAAATGTATTCTACGAGAAGCGGATGAGTCGGATATTGAAAAGATGGTGAAGCTAAATATGATTAGCTTTGGTGAAGATTGGGAAAATGCGTCACACATGGTCCGGGAAAACCTCAAACATCCTCTAACACGTTGTTATATCGGAGAAATAGAAGCGGATATTTTCGGATTGGCCAATGTGCGAAAAGAAGGGTCTGATTTCTACATTTGTGGATTTAATATTGCACCGGCATACAGGAAAAAAGGGTTGGGTCGATACTTGCTATGTCAACTCCTTGACCGGTTAACGCCTTCTGAAAATGAATCAATTACACTGGAAGTGGATAGTACCAATCAACCTGCATACCAGCTTTATACCAGCAGTGGTTTTGTGGTTCAATCTCAGGTGGATTATTACAGATTAATGCTACCCATCATTTAAAGCCACGGTACCATTCCAAGAAGTACAAAACCAATGGCGTTGATGGCAAAATTGGCGCTGATGTGGATCATCCAAGAGGGTAGAATACTACTCTTTTTTTCATCGATATAATTGAATAGCAAACCGGCTAAAAGTAAGGCGAAGATGAGCAATGCCATAAGCGGCAATGAAAACCAGCCATTCATAATTGCAACATGATAGAGAGCAAATGCTGTGGCACTAAAAAAATAAGCGGTCTTTTTCCCCACCGATTTCATCAGTGCAAGAAAAGCAAAACCACGGAAGAAGAACTCCTCCAGCAGGGAGTTGATGAAAGAAATGTATAAAGCAACAAATATAAAATTGGATCCATTGATTCCTAGCGTACTCTCTAAAGTTGGTGCTACAGAAGAAAAATCAAATTGGCCTCTAAAAATGAAATAGGCACCTATGATGCCAAGAAATGTTATGGCTGCCAATGTGCCAGAGAAACGCCACCCTCCTCTTTTCATTCGAAACAGACTAGGTATTGAGGTTTTTTTCGAAGTGAGTAAAAACAGCAAGGGAACTGCAAGAAACAGTGCCATTTTAATCCCACTTTTCGTCGCATATCCAGGTGCCATAAATATTTCCACATAAGACATGGCCAGACACACAACAAATACTAGGATCATGATTGTGACCCCTTCTTTTTTCGTTTTTTTCATCTCAATACCTAAGCCAGTTCAATCAACAATTATTATCCAATCCTCTAACTACTTTTGTGTTGGAATGAAAGGTTTAATGAGGTCGTAAAGTCCCACGGCGTTTCTGGTTTGTATAAAAACTTTTCCTATGCCGTTAAACTCGTTCACCAAGCCTTCACCGCTGGTGAAGCCCACCATGCCTGAAGCGGCCTTAATCTGATAGTTCAATGTGGATTCCCATGCCACAACATGATAGTTGTCAACAACCAAAGGCGCGCTACCATCAAGTGACATTTCAATCATATCTCCATATCCATTTACCAGCATTTGGCCTTGACCCTTGGTTTCCATAACGAAAAGACCCCCAGTGCCTCCAAAGACTGCTTTGCCTAGACCTTGTGAAATCATGGAATAACTCACACTAGCATCACTTGCAAGAAAGGCATGGTCATTAAGTCGATACTGCGTCGTTCCAACGTTCAGTTCCATAATCTGTCCAACCGATCCAGGAGCCAATGCGATTTCTGCACCATCCGCCAGACCGACGGCAGTGGTAATGAAAAAACTTTCACCACTTACCATGGAACGTCCCAACGCTTTGAGTGCACCACCGAATCCACCTTCACCGCCACTGTTCATTTTTCCATCCAGTCTAACCTTGCCATTGTGATACACCATGGCACCGTTTTCAATCCGGATTTCTTCACCTTGCTGTAGGCTGACCCGAACGATTGGGAAAGGGCCACTGTTGGATACTTCATACTTCATAAAACTCCTCCTTTAACAATTACCACAATAAACATAATGCAATTTATCCCTTGCTACCTCCACCAGTCGGTGTATCGTACTGACAGGGGTTGGGCTTCTGTCTCCATAAAGGTGTCTTGGAAAGAACCTGGAAATATGTAGTGGAATATTGGGGTCCACCGCTGCAAGCCAGTGGGACAACTCTCCCATTTCCTTTTCACTATCATTTTCTCCCGGAATGATTAACGTAGTCACTTCCACATGGCAAGCCATCGCTGCTGCTTGAATGGTTTTTTTGACCGGTTCAAGATTACCCCCCAGTTTGTTGTAAAATTCCTGGGTAAATCCCTTCAGGTCGATGTTCATGGCATCTACGAAGGGCAATAGGACCTCCAGTGGCTCCGGATTCACATATCCATTGGTTACCACAACGTTATGTAAATTTCTTTGCCGCACCAGTCGGGCGCAGTCTAATACATATTCGTATCCAATCAAAGGTTCATTGTAGGTATAAGCGATTCCGATATTTCCATCCGGAATCATGCGAACTGCCAGCTCCACCAGTTCCTCAGGAGGAATGATACGAACTGAGATTCCCTCATCTGCGGAAGCGATTGTGTAATTCTGGCAAAATGGGCAGGATAGGTTGCATCCAAAACTCCCCACTGATAAGATCTGTCTTCCCGGCATAAACCGGGCTAAAGGCTTTTTTTCAATGGGATCTAACCCCATTGATGTAATCTTGCCGTAATTCATTGACACCACATTGCCATTTTGATTCTTACGTGCCCGGCAAAGGCCGGTCCGGCCTTCTTCTAGCACACATCTATGCGGACAAATGGGGCAAGCCGCTTTCATTGATGTCTCACCACCTCAAACCGCTCAATGGAAAACCCTTCATGATCTCCGATGCCGGCTTTTCGTAGTGCAATGGCAACCTGTTCTTCCACAGTATCCACGCCTTCCAGGTTGGGAAGCAGTAAACCCCGTCTCCTTCCTTTTGAAACGATGACACCATACTTTTCAACATCCAAACTTTCAGTTGCAGTAATCGGTTCCGGTTCTGCCAGCACATCCACACTAAACGTCAAATCTGAAAGTTCATTGGGATGGATTGGGACAAAACGTGGATCTTCCACACTGGAAGCTACAGCATTACGCATAATTTCTTCGGCGATGCTTCCGGTAGTTGGTGCAATTGTACCGATACATCCCCGGAGTTGTCCGCCTTTCTTGACGGAAACAAATACTCCGGCTTTTTTTTGTTTCATCTCTGTAGGTACCCAGTCAGGCATGGAAATCCGCTTTCCGGATTTTACAAAGTTTTCGGCAGCATATTGGGCCAGCCGTACATAAGGATCTCTTTCGGCCTTTGGGACAAAAGTCGCAACTGCATACCCCACACCAAATGGGCCTTCATAAGATAGTAATTTACTTTCTGTTTCAATTCCTTCCAAGGCTCCAGCCATAATGATGAAGGAGCGGAGCCCACATTCCCCGGCTGGTTCGCACAAATTGGCAGGCAAGTTCATTAGTTTTGCGAAGTCAGAGGTGCGAAATGCTTCTGTCACGAGGCGATCGAACTTAGGTCCTTCCTTGGCATAGCCATATGGACCTTCTTTGGTCAATTTATGGGAAAGATCGCCACTAGCCAAAAATACCACCCGTTTGCCACTATCCTTTGCAACTTGGGCGATACAACGTCCCAGCTTATAATGCTGCTCTGCAGGCAGTCCTGAAATGCCAATGCGTACTAATTTATATGGGATATTTTGTTCCTCGACAAATCGAAGAGGGATTACGGTCGCATGATCTAAAATAGCATCTTTGCCTCCCCGGGTTCCTGCGGGAATACCTGCAGCTTTGGCGGCTAGCCCTAGTTGTTTCACAAATTCAACATCATACTGGGCATGAACACGAATCTGAGGCGCGTTAAAGCGAGATAAATCCCCTTTAGCCTCCTTGCCCGGTGAGATGTGAATGTAATCTTCATACATTACACTATGGGGACTTGTCAGTATAATGGTATCCGGATTGAGACCGGCAATCATGCGGGCAGCTTCCCGGCAACTATCAATGGTCTTTTGAATTTTTGTTTCTTCCCCCTTCCCAACTTCCGAAAAGATAATGGGCGGGTGTGGCATTACAAATGCACCGACAATTGACATATGCGGCCTCCTTTCTACACAGGATCCATTCGTCCTATAAGTACCTGCTTCTATTTTATGCTTGATTGAACGGGAATGCAAGTTATCAGGCGTAAATCCACAAGATCATTGTATTTCCAATAAGAAAAGCGCCAATTCCCAGAACTACTGTAGCGGCAAAATATACCACTGCGTTTGCCTTTTTATTTCCTCGTATCAGATGTACCCCCTCCGCCATAAGTGTGGAAAAGGTGGTGAACCCTCCCAGAAAACCATCTGCAAGCAGACTCCACCAAAGGCTGTCTAGCGATAGTGCAACAACCACACCTAGAAGAAAAGCACCTGTCAGATTTACCGCAAAAGTGCCCAACGTCTTTCGGCTATTATTTTTCAGTGACATTCGTCGACTGATTTCGTACCGAAATACACTGCCGACGCCTGCGCCAAGTCCAATAAAAATCCAGTCCATTATTAATCTTCCTCCTCTTCTTTTATTGGGACAGGCACCATGTTGTGATGCATGCCGGTGTTAGGTGGGATTTCACAGGTTGTTCCTGTTCGTATCAATTCAGATCCAATACCTGCCCGAAAGCCTAATTCAGCAGCACCCAGCCCTACAATGCAGGATACAAATATGTAAAAGACCAAACCTGCCACATCTCCTGTCTTCAGCAACCCAACCGCTTCCATGGATAACGAGGAAAAAGTTGTAAAAGCGCCAAAGAATCCGACGGTAATGCCCAGATGCATACCAGGCCCAAGAGAGTAGAAACGAGCTGTGCCTGAAAGAAACATGCCCAGCAAAAAAGCCCCTGCGATATTAATCAGCATGATGGTCAAGTCCATTCCACCGATGATGAACAAGTTTTCAGCCTTAATCGCCATGACCCTAAATAGTCCGCCGGCAAAGCCACCGATAAATACATATAAATAATTTCTCATTTTTACTCTACCTACTGTGCAGTTATACATAAAAAATGACTCCTGTTTCGGCAATAAGCCAAAACTAGGAGTCATCAGCATTTCGCAATTATGGCGAACTCCATCGCCTTATGGAAGATTATCATAATCTTGCGGGAGTTGCAAGTAAATTCCATCCGCCGCTGTTATGCACCAATCCCTTTCAAGTTTTTTAAGATTTCAATCAGTGCTTTGAAACTAGCTGTCATATGAGCTGTGTTGCCAAAATTCATAATGATATGGGTTTGGGTTTTTTCATCATAAAACATATGTGTGGCCAGAACTCCAATATGACCGGTGACTCGAGGGAAGCCTTTTAGGAGAAAAAAGAAGTCTTCAAAATGGATTTCCATCATCCCAAGCCCATAGTAAATGCCAGGTTGAAACTTGTTTGGGCACTTGGTCATTTCTTGTAACGTAGATGGTTTTACCAGCTGGCCTAATCTCAACGCTTGTTGGAACTTGAGTAGATCCATCAACGTGGATACAATTCCACCGCCTGCCCAATCACAACTGACACTGGTAAACGTACTGACTTCAGTGCCGTTGAGCCAAAGCTTTTCAAGGGGCTTTTTGGGTTGATTCACCGGTTCACCATAGAACATCAGATAGGTATCATTCATGCCCAAAGGTACAAAGAATTCCTCTTCCAAAGACTTATGAAATGGCTTTCCAGTAATTGCTTCAATCACCAGCCCCAAGAGCACATAGCCTGTATCTGAATAATGATAGACCGCACCGGGTTTTCCCACTGCCTTTTGATTCAATCTGGAAAAATCCAATAGCATAGTAGGCGTCCACTTGGTCCCTGGGTTGTCGATTACCTCTTTGGAAAAGTAGAGTCCGCTTGTTACAGGGTCATCAAAATAATCAGCAACGCCTGACATATGGCCAATCAGATGCTTCACGGTGACCTGGTCTTGATAATCAACACCTTCAAATACAAACAATTTGTCCAACTGCTCCGGAGGTAAAAGTTTACTGACTTTTTCTTCCGTTGACAATAGTCCTCTTTCAATCAGTTGAAATGCCAGTGTTGCTGTGAAGACTTTGCCGATGCTGGCAAGGTGATAGGGTCTGATCCTGTTTTCGTTTGGATATAAATAATCTATTCCAAGCTTGTCTGACCGGACTAAAATTTGAAGTCCGGGTTGTTCTTTTAGCTTCATATCCAACTTGGAAAAATAAGCTGTAAGTTTACTGTTGAATCTCTCAGCGTTTATGCTGTTTATTTTATCCATGACCATCCCTCCCATTTTTCTCGCTTTGGATGCAAATTATGCCGTTTCGCCACCATCAATTGGAATATGTTGTCCGGTGATATATTTGGCCTGGTCCGATGCCAGGAAAGCATAAAGGGCTGCAACCTCTTCCGGTTCTGCATGACGCTTCATTGGGATGCCCTCATTGACTACTGCCAGCATTTCATCTGTGTATTCGGCTCTTTGCATGGGGGTCAGGACATAGCCGGGGCACACTGAGTTGGCTCGCACATAAGGTGCACATTCCAGAGCGATGGTTCTTCCCAGCAGAATAACCCCTGCTTTGGACACATTATAATCTGTGTAAAACGGGTGTGCATTCATACCATTATTTGAGGCTGTCATCAAGATAACACCTGATTTTTGAGGCATCATTCGATCAATTGCTTCCTTGCAACAAAGGTACATTCCATCCAAATTGATGCCAAGCACTTTTCTCCACTGAGCAAAGTCGGTATCAACAAACTTGTTTCTGATGCTGATCCCCGCATTGGAGATTAGGATATCAATTCCGCCAAGGATCCGGTCAACCTGCAAAAATCCTTCTCTTACACTATCTTCTTTGCTTACATCCACAGCCACAATTCCGGCTAGGCCTGGCATCGCTTCTTTCGCTGTGGGGAATGCGGACTGGTTGATATCAAAGACGATGACATTTGCGCCTTCTGCGATAAACCGTTGTGCCGTTGCCATTCCAATGCCGCTTGCGCCTCCTGTAATCACAACCCGTTTGTTTTTTAGATCTGGATACTGTGCCATATGAAACCTCCTGCAATTGAAAGATAAATGTTCATTAAAGATGATTATATTCCAATGTATATGTAAACACAATATTTGGTATGTAAGTAACTGAATCACTGAAAATATTTATAATTAGTTTTAAAATAAAATAAATTGATGAATTTATATTCATATTCTTAATATACTGAAACGGAGATCATCATGATATTGAATATTATAGGCGGTGTTTTCATTGGTGGAGCTTTGGGCTTTGTCTACTATAAACTCGTTGGTTGCCCCAGTGGTTCTTGTCCAATCACGGCAAAACCCCAAAATACCATAATCTATGGTGCTGTCATGGGATTGTTAATCAGCATTATATAACTAATCAATTAAACTAACCTGTTAAATAAAAACCGGCTACAGAATGAAGTAGCCGGTTTCATATTTTTTGAATCATGAAAAACGTTAAGGACTATAACTGTTCTTGCTTTCTACTAAATGAATACCCCATGCCCAGCAATCCGATGATTGCCAGAAATCCAAGAAAATACATATCGCGAGGATCACCGGTATCGGCACCTTCGTCATTGGGGAATTCTTCTAATGACTTGTCGTACTCATTATGAAAGAGAATAGAATCAACTTCAACAAGATTTCCTGCTGCGTCTACCTTGTATATCGTCTTATCTACTTTTAATGAGCCATCCCTCAAATCCGTTATATGTACCTTCACTTGATATTCCGTCTGATCATATCTAATTGTGCGAACTTTGTTGTTTACTTCCTTAATCTTATAGGTGAAGTCTTTTCCATCATCTGCCGCTGTATAATGAATCGCAGGGAAGAAAACATCACCGGTTGATGCATTTTTCGCAATCACGGTTTCTCCGATTGAATTGCCGGACAGCGGGTCTATCTGTTGCCAAGCAAAGCTGAATTCACTATTAACCAGCAATCTCCCTGAAATTGTTTTATGGGCGGCAATTGCCAGTGTACCCGCAGCACTATAGGCGTTCACAAAAGATGCCGTCTGGGTCTCGTCTAGCACTATGCTTCCGATTGCATCTGTACTTGTCGTCGTATATCCTGCGCCGGAATAGTCTGTTTCGACCACTGAATACATAGTCCCTTTTGGTATCCCTACAATAGTAATGCTCTGACCATGGGATAAGGAGAAAGTATCACCGCTTGCAATGGTACCACTTGGTGTACCGGCTCCGATATAGTTGAATGTATCTGTTATCCCTACCAATGTTAATGTAAATACAAACTGTTTCGTGGCATCAGCCCCTTCTCCTTCAACTGTTTTGGTAACTCGTAGATTCCCTACAGTTCCTTCCGAAAAGTTCTGGACTGTTATTATGTTGGCACTCACGCCAGTTTGTTCATCAATCGATGATGTAACCGTCGAACCGTTGGTCGTAACAACCAACGAATGGTCTACACCTTCCAACGCAAATCCTTCTGGTGCCAGTGTTTCTCGCAGTATGTACTCACCGTCAGGGATAACTTTGAGTTTGAGTGTCCCATCTGCCCCGGTAATGCCCTGTTTAATTACGGTTGTTCCGTCAATTGCAAATAGCGTAAATTCAGCACCAGCAAGGGGCGTACCTGAGTCATCGTTTTTTGTGATGCTGATCCAGCCATTCTTCAGCAAACTGGCGCTTCCGTCTGATGCTGAAATAGTATATGGCTTTGAGGTATCTTCTTGGTTCGTGCTACTTCCCAGCAAGGAAACTTGATTTGTTATGGTTCCCGGCTCCCCGGTAATATCGGTGAGATAGCTAAAGCGATAAGCATTCGTGTTGTCAGGGAAAATAAAGCTGAGCACACGCGTTGCATTATTATAGATTATATTGACCCCCAACTCCAGGGTAACCGAATCCCCTAATGTATAGCTCCCATTTGCGTTGAGCGTCATCTCATTGGCCGATATATTACCATCTAGGATTAATCGTCCACTTGAATCCATGCGCAAATCAATACCGATTGGCAACTGGTCTTCCAGTTTGTATCCGGTTTGTGCAACGTCATAAGGTTTATACTCCACAGTCCAAAGCAACTCTCCGGCCGTGGGTTGTGTCGTGGTTTTATCCAATATTCGACTGGTGATGCCTACATTCTGATAACTACTTACACCGGTACTCCAGTTCTCTGTTTTCAAAGAAACATCGTTACGTTCAGTTATGGTCTGGTTTACAGAGAAATACTCTGCATTTGTTTCGTCGGTGGGTTGTGCTTTCACGAGAATCACATAAGGGCTATCCAACGAATCAAAGGTAAAGGTCGCAATACGTCCGCTGAAATCAGCAGTAAGGCCCGTTACCGTATCAGGGGTTGTATCATTCGCAGCAACATTCCCATTGGATTGTCCTGTTCCTTCAAAAGCAAGGTAATTGGATCCATCTATTATTTCTACAAATTCCCATCCTTCCGGCAAGGTATCAGTAACGGTTGCAACCCCCAATGCTTGTCCCGCTGCATTTATGGCATTGGTCACATCAATGCCATCCGCATTGATAGAGAGTCGGAAAATAGCCGATTTTTCCTGATAGTCGAACCCTAGCGATGCATCACTGGTCAGCCAGGAGTTTACTCCTGCTGCTGGATTTGGTATCGCTTGGCGATTGAGCAATCTCTTTTGCAGCATTCGATTAATATAGCTGACGTTTGCAGTCGCGGCATTCAATTTTGCATTAGCACTGAACAGGGTCGCTGTGTTTGAAACTGTAGAGGTTTTATTGCCGGCAAATATGTTGGGATTGACTACTTGACTATCAAATCTGAATGTGTTAACCGCAGTAGTTGACAAACCCGTGATTTCCAGGAGGTCCGCAACCTGTGTGGTGCCCTGAAAAATGGGAATCACATTAACTGTGAACGAGCCGTCAAAATTATCGGCATATTTCTGTCCATAACGCGGTGTTAGATCTGTAGTTGCAATGCCACTTGGAATCCCTGTAACTGTTGAAAGGTTGATACTAGTCCCATAGACCAGCAGATCATACACCTTCAGGCTCGGGATGGATTGCTGTCTTGTATCCACATTGACAGTCCATCGAACTTTTTGGTTCGCGGTATCCGTAACACCAGATTTTGAAATGGCATTGTATCCTACCTCAACTGCAATATTTCCAGACCCTAGGCTATATCCCGTGGATCCCAGCCATTTTATACTGGCCGAATTGGTATAGGTTGTAATTTTTGCTGTATATGTTTCATCGGGTACATTGGTCACGATGGTCAAAAGAATCATTGAATTGATGTTTCCAATGGCATATTCTCCGGCAGTGGGTGTGATTGAGGTTGCAGTATCCCAGGCTGTTCCCGTCCACGTTTGCCAAGTGGCAGACTGTAGGGTCAATCCGGATGGCAGCACATCGGTAATGACTACATCGTTAAGTGTCGCACCCATATGGTTGGCAGTAATCGTCCATGTAATCGTCCGATTTGTTGGATCATATATCCCTGAGCTGCCTGCATCACTTGAAATGCCGGATTTCTCAATCCATTTTGGCGTAAATTTTACTTCGTATTGTCCATCATCTACTACTGTAGATTCGCTATCGAGAAGCTGAGCATTATTGGTCACCGTTTGCTCAGTGGTAGCATAGAACTTGCTATCGGATATTTCTGTCTTGAATGTGATTACCTTAGGGCTGGTTGAATCTTCAGGAAAAACATAACCTAGTGTATTGTCGACTGAATCATAAACCGGGGAAACCGATGTTCCATCCACTTTAAACGACGCATCTATGTATTCCCCTACACTTTGCAAGTCGTCATAGAAATTGTAGTCTTCCAGGTCAATAGCCACACTACCCTGTGTTGCTTCAATCGTAACACTCCATTCAATGCTCTGGTTTGCCAAGTCAGCTGTACCAGTTTTCGTCACATTATATTCAATTGGAATCTCCGGCACATTCACTGTATATGTTTTGTCTAATATTGCCACGAGATGATCTCCCGCGTCGCCATCGGAACCGTTTCCATCATATTCAAAATTGGCGCCAAACTGACACGTTACGGTATTGGAGTCTCCATTAAAAACTGATGCGTCACCATCAAAGACGACGGTAGCAGTCACCATTGACGTAACAGGATCAGTCGCAAATGTGGCGTGCCCAACCAAAAGTGTACCCATTTTTAATTCGATTGATGCGCCTGTAGGTACTGTGAACGCATCACTCAGCTCAAAAGTCACTGTATCTCCCTGCTGAACAGTGGTGGATGGTGTGGGGTCGTCGCCCTCAACCGGTACGCCGAATGATATTTCAACCCTTATTGGCATAGTACTGGTTATGGTTCCGTCATCAGGGATGGACACACCATCCTGTGTGACAGTTGCCGAAAGATTTGTAAGCACACTGGGATTTATATTCGCTGCATAGACAAGGCCAAAGGGGAAAAGGTTAATAGCCATGACGAGCAATACAATCCAAGTTGTTATTATCATTTTTTTTGTTTTTTTCATTTTATTACCAAGCTTTCTACTTTTCTGCAAATCCATAGAGCATTGATATGCAATTGATATTATCTGGACGCATATGTATTGTATAAGTTTACTTTACGGGTAAACTTAAATCAAGAAGAAGTTGTTCCAATCGAATAGATAGCCCGAATGGCGGGGCTAACACTTGGAACCCCCTCAGGCATGCCCTTACAAAATGATAGAATGCACACCCCTCAGGTCAAATTGTTTGACATTAGCCAAGGGGGTGTGCATTTTTTTATTCAGTACTATTAATCTCTAATCATATAATTTATTTTAAAGAAAGGCTGTTAAATTTATCTGGTAATATCATATTCAGTAATCCGAAAAACAGCAAAGGCGCACTAAACGATACTATGGTTGCTACAAATCCGTCAAAATCCGGATTCTTTAAATATAACCATACAGCCAACCCAAGCAGGATTCCTAGTGCTGTCCCCACAATTCCTTGATTTCCGAATTTCTTACGAAATAGCAATCCGCAGCACAATGTGGCACATGGTGCTGCAAAGAAAATTCCACTGAATGTATCAATACTCAGCAAAGATATATTTTCAAGAGACAGAGCAATTAAGCCACAAAATCCACCTGTCAAAACGGTGAAGATTTTTCCAAATCTCAAAGCTTCTCTCACATTGCCATTTTCTGATATTTGTGTGTGGAAAATTTCAGTTGCAGCCAGAGAAAAAATGCCCATTAAACAATTGATTATGGTAGTCATGACAACACATAGGATGGCAATAGAAAACGCTACTGCCAAGGAATAACCATAACGTTCTATGAAAACTGTTTGTATTAAGACTTCACCAAAGCTACTTATGGTTCCGTGGTTTCCTGTGTTCGCATACACTAGAAAGCCAAATATTAATGAGCAACATAATGTAATCGGAATCCATATGGTTAATCCACCAAGCAACTGTGCCCGAATGAACGTTTTCTCATTCGTGGCAACCTTAGCCTTCAGCCAATATCCTTGATCCATAACACTTTGAGCGAATCCAACGATAATCGCAATGATAAAGTAACGGAATGCACCGTAAGAAAAAACGTTCATGAAAGAGTCTCTTCTTCCGTTAGGTTCAGTGGCATTCTCCGGTAATGCAAACAGGCCTGAGAGATTCTGATATGAAATGATGAAAAAAATTCCACCAAACAACGATGCAATCAAAACAAAGTTTATAACATCATTCACCAACACCCCCCGCATACCTGATTTCACGACAAATGTAATAGCAAGCACCAAGGATAAAAAGGCAATTTTTTTGAAAGAAGTGCCATAAACTGAAGAAAACACCAGGCCGATTCCTACGGCCTGTTCAACCATAATATAAATTGCGACAAGAATTGCAAAAGCAAAAAACATCCTTTGTGTGGCCGGCGAAAACCGTTTCTTCAAGTATCCGGTTGCAAAAGAAGGTTCTCCCATTAGGCGGTTGGCTTTGACAATCACGATTACTGTTAACACATATCCTACTGATGCCCCAAAAACATAGGCAAATCCACCAGAAATCCCATAAATGTAGGAAGCTTCCGCCGCTCCCAACACGGAAGTCGCCCAAAACCATGAATTAAATACGTTGCAGGTAAGGAGATATGTTCCCGCTGCGCTATCATGATATAAAAACTGTGTAAGGGAATACTGGCGAATCCCTTTTTTTTGAAAAAGATATACGCTTGCTAGTACAACAAAGTAGCTAAAAATTAAAAGATATCCTATCATCCAGTTGTCTCCTTATGGGAACATTATAACAAAAGGGGAAGGATTTTCCTTCCCCTTTTTTATTTAGTACTTTCTGACTAGTTCTTCATAGGTGTCTGGTCTTCTGTCCTTAAAGAATGTGTAATATCGCTGTCGTTCTCTTTGGGTCATGGTTAGGTCCAATTCGGCGGCAATGTAGCCTTCGATTTCTTCATCGAGCGCAGCAATTTCCTTACCGATTGGGTCGATAATTTTACTATGGCCAAAGAATCCAAGTTCCAGGTCATCACCAATTCGGTTTGCTGCAATTAAGTGAAGTGTGTTGTCGAATGCTCTGGCTTTGGTTATCAAGTCCCAATCATCGGAATAGGGTTTTTCCCAGTTGGTACAAACTACCAACAAATCCGCTCCTTGAAGGGCATACGATCTGGCTACTTCAGGGAATCCGGTATCCCAGCAGATCATCACACCAACTTTGCCAAAGGATGTGTCATATAAAGGATAATCGCAACCTGGGCGGCACCACTGTTTTTCAGTATCAAAGGGGTGTACTTTTCGATATCTTCCTAACACCTTCCCTTGGTCATCTATCATGGTGCTTGAATTGTAAAGTACATCGACCAAATTTGGATCCCGTTCCGCGAAACCATAAATGATATGAACACCATACTTTTTCGCCAAATTACCCATTGCGATCATGCTCTTCCCTGAAGGAAGCACCTCGGCCATGGCATCAAACTGTTCTTTTGTGCATTCGTACCCTGTGGTAATCAGTTCAGGGAAAACAATTAATTGGGTGGCCGGTTTTTCTGTCATCACCCGTTGTACAAACAGTTCCATTTTACTGAGATTTGCTTCATATTGACCCAGTTCCGGTTTCATCTGTACACATGCTACATGTATGCCCATTATGGCTTACCTCCTTATCGCTTCGAAAGCATTGATATAATCTCTTTGATTGCCGGGAATGCAATAAGGCAAAAGCCTACACAAAACCAACCATACACTCCCCAGTAATAAATTCCTAATGCAGTTTCGCTCATCATGATTTCACCTCCGATTCATGTACTTTATGAGAGGGTTCATATGACTTCAATTTGCTGAAATCAAACGAATACTTGCTTGCAAATGATCCAAGAATTACGATAGCAGCGGGCACAAACATTGACAACATATTTCCAACAAACCAATTGATATCCTCATTTGGGATCGCAAACCAAGCTGTCAATCCGGCAGCAAGACCTAAAAACATAGATGTTACTGCAACAACTGGCGAGGTTTTTTTCCAATACATACCCGCTACAAATGCACTTGTGGGTGCCGCAAAAATAATACCACTGAAAATGTCCAATTTTAGCAGCGAGACACCTTCCAGCATAATGGCTGCAATACCAACGATGAGGCCCAATGCGATGGTGATTTTTCTTCCAAATGCCATTTGTTGCTTCTCAGTTGCTTCCTTATTAACTATTTTTTTGTAAAAGTCAACCGTGAATAATGCCTGCGCTCCAGCCAGACAATTGCCCCCGGTTGTCATGCCTGCCATAAAGATCATTAAAACAAACATGATGCTTCCCAGGCCGGTTCCATAAACAAATTGAAGCATATAGGGAGCAGCTTCCGACGTGAGGTTGATCCCATTTCCAACGCCAACATTCATGGCCAATACTGAGGTTCCAAATACATTTCCGCTGAGGATGGGAATTGGTGCCCATGCGAACAATGTTCCTATGACATATGCTTTCAATAATGTTTTGGAGCTGACTGTGGCGATCGCTTTGGAGTAATAGCCTTGGTCAAGCAATACTTGACCCATGGCAATAACCACAGCGGTTATCCCATATCGCAATCCCGCAGCGGAAGTCATGGACAAGGCTTCTGGATTATAGTTGTTATTGTCTGGATTATTAACAACATCCAGCAGTCCTTTATAAAGTCCCTCAATACCCATTGCATTCAATATCATCGGAATCGTAATGATAAAAATAATGGCTATGATGAAAAACTGAATCAAATCATTGAAAATGGACCCACGCAATCCGGCTCTGGTTATATAAGCAGTTACAATCGCAACCGGTATAAAGGCGCCTAATGCGTAGGGGATTCCAAAAATCCTGCTGAAGGCGATTCCAATGCCCACACCCTGTTCGGTAAATACATATAGGATGACTCCAATCCCGAACACAAAAAAGATTCTCGAAACCTTGGTACCATAGCGCTGCTCTACAAATTCTGTAAAAGTAGTCGCTTTTGGCATCATTTTTCTCAAGTGAATTACAAGAGGTATGAAAATAAAGAATGGGACACACGCACCCCAAGAGTAATTAAACCCCCCAGAAACGCCATACCACATTCCCGCTTCTGCCGCACCCATGATGGTAGTGGTCCAAATCCATGATACCATAACACTGGCTGCAATCAATGCATAGGGAATACTTCTACCCGCTGCTACAAAATCATCAACCCCTTCTATGGGGAACCGCTTTGAAACCGCAACGGAAATGGAAATAAACACAAGGGCAAATGCGCCAAGTATCAAGTAGCCGTACATACTTTCCATATAACTTCCTCCTTATCTGTTTACAGGCAATAACTAACATACATTATTGTACATTATCGTACGCTTAATTGCATCTTATCAAATTGTCAAAATATTTGCAAGCCTTTTTTCATATCAATAAAAAAAAGCTGCTTCCTACGGAAGCAGCTTGGTATTTTTGAATTTTTCCGACCAATAATATGTGGTATCTACTACTCTATCAGGGGGTTTTCCGCTGGTCCAAGATATAACAAGTGTCACAACCACATTTATCAGGATCCCTTGTAGCAATCCTGTCAAACTTAGCGTAAACCCTGTAAATGTAAGAACAATGCAATATGCTAATCCCGAGAATGCTCCTGTGATTGCTCCCCTACCATTAACACTTCTTGAAAACCATGCGAACCCATAACTAGGGATTAATAAAATTGTGGCAACCGACAAGCCATAAATCCAGAGGTAAATGATGTCATTCAAGTTGATAGCAAAGGCAAAACCGACTGCTCCGGCAAGTAGCATACCCCCTTTTGTCCAAAAGATCAGTTCTTTATCTTCAGCATCTCGGTTGAGAAAACGCTTAACAATATCATGAGAAAAAATAATTCCCGATGCAAGCATAAATGAGTCCGATGAAGATAAAATTGCCGAGAATAATGATAGCAACAAAAATATCGTCAGTGGTTTTCCTAACTTTTCAAAGATAAAACTGTAGATGACATATCCTGGCTCCATATCAGAGCCAATCAAAGACTTTTGAAAAACACCTATGAACGCTGGTAGCAGTAATAAAATAAGAGTAATGGTTAAAGGAATTAAAAATCCCCAGAATGCTGTTTTGTCCGTTTTGCATGAATAAATGCGTTCCCAATCTCCCTGGTCGCCCACAAGAAAAAAAGTCCCTAGTAGTAGCACAAACACAACACCACTGATTTGTATATTGCTTATATTTGTAATGCTCAAGTTTCCTATTAATTGGTTTTGGTCATAATACTCAAAGATGTTTTTAATTCCGCCGTTCATTCGAACACTAAGTACAAGCAAGATAATCATGCCTATGGTTTGCATAAACCCTTGCAGTACGTCGGTCAGCACAACACCCCAAAGTCCGCTAAGGGAAGTATAGGCTGTGACGATTAAAAATGTTAATAACACTGCAAGGTTTCTGTCTATTTCGATGACATAAGTAATCATATAGGATAACGCTGTAAATTGCATTCCGATTACAGTTACATTACGTACAAGAATTCCTACAGACACTGGGATTCGGATTGCTTCTCCATATTCTGGGAAACGAGCAGCAAAGAAATCCCCAATGCTCATAAAATTCAGCTTTCTGATTCTGGTTATAAAAAACACTACGAAAGCAGCACCCATCAAGCAGGAAATCCCAAACAACCAGTATTGATTCATCCCGCTTTGATAAGATTTTCCGGCTAGTCCAATAATTGTTCCTCCACCAATCCACGTACCGAGGTAAGTGAACACGACAAAAGTCATTGAAAGATTTCTTCCGCAAAAGTTATACTCTAAATATGAAGCGAGTGCTCTTTTTACAAAAAAAGCACTCAACACAAACAATATTGCAACATATATACCGATCAGGATAACAGCGAAGAATCCCATTGGGCTGCTCCTTTACTTTTCTTCGGGAGACGGTTCTCTTCCGTTTGCTCTCACCCAGTCAACCACTTCTTGCTGCTCGAAACGGATATTTTTACCCAACTTGATAAAAGGCATCCCTTTCTTTTTTAGATTGTATACCGTGGTTCTTGTTACTTTCAGCATTTCACTGACATCTTCCACCGTTAGAAATTTGATATCTGCTGGCACTTGTTTTCCCTCATTTCATACTTTAATGTACTTTCTTATACTATATTTAACAATATATCATCATTCCGTTCATCTGTAAACCCGGTTTTCTATGTGTCGAATGCAAAAACTGCCAATTTCCTAGGTACCCTCTCTGGCCAGGGCTCCAAACCTAATTCTAACGGCAAGTAAAAGAGATAGTCGATAGACTATCTCTTTTGTTTTGGTGGAGAATAGGGGGTTCGAACCCCTGGCCTCTGCATTGCGAACGCAGCGCGATCCCAACTTCGCCAATTCCCCATCTTGATATCATTGGTTTCATAATTTTAGGTTTCATTTGTAACAATAATATCCTACAACTTTCCACCAGAAAAAACAAGTTTGATCACTCTATAAAAAAACTGTCTACCCTTCAAATAGTCAGTATATTCCGAATCCATACATTTTGGCGATTTGTGTTTGCGTTTGGATTAAGTTTGGAGTAAACTGTTCATCGTGTGCCTTTTCAGGCACTATTTGGAGGATTACATTAATGAATGACTTATCAAAAAAAGTCAATCCTGCCCCTCTTGGGCTTATGGGATTTGGCATGACCACGGTCTTATTAAATTTGCACAATGCCGGCATCATTGAACTTTCTATTATGATCGTTGCCATGGGCATTGCCATGGGTGGACTTGCCCAGATTATTGCAGGAGTTCTGGAATTCACAGGGGGAAACACCTTTAGCGGAACAGCTTTCACTGCGTACGGTTGCTTTTGGTGGTCTCTGGTGATTATTTGGGTCATTCCAGCATCCAATCCGGCTGATGAAGTATCCATGGGATTCTATTTACTGATTTGGGCCATCTTTACCGCAGGCATGTTTATTGGTTCTTTGAAGCATAATAATGCGACAAAATTTATATTTGGTTCCTTGACCATCCTGTTCCTGCTTCTGGCTCTGGGAGATTTCTCCGGCAATGCCACCATTAAGATGATTGCAGGCTACGAAGGTCTGATTTGTGGTCTTAGTGCCATGTGCAGTGGTTTAGGACAGATTATCAACAACGAATTCGGCAAAACCGTCGTCAAACTATAAAGGCGATTCCCTTGACAATGAACCCGTTGAAATGATAGTCTGAAATTGCTATTTTATGCAAGTAGCGAAGGAGGTTCTATCAATGGGCATGTTTGAGTCAGACTCACTGCTCTGTCTTACGATTATCATATATTTAGCAGCTGCAGTGGCAGCTTTGGTTTTTAGCGGTCAGCAACGCTTTAGTGTCCTGTTGGCCCAGGGGCTATGCATGCTTGCCGGGATATCGGGCGCAGCATCGGCCCTTGTTTTTTTGCTAAGCGGAAGTGAGTCGTTTCATCTACAGCTCTTTTCCTCCCCCATCCCTTTCTTGTCCATGGGCATCACTTTTGATGGGTTGTCTGCCTTCTTCATATTAATACTATCAATCCTGGTCTTTTGTGTCTCCCTGTATTCGGTGGGGTATCTCTCTCATTACCTTGGGAAACGCAATATCAGCACCTATCAGCTTTTATATGTTCTATTTATCTTATCCATGCTACTGGTTTTCGTGGCAGGAAATGGAATCTTGTTTTTTATGGCTTGGGAGGCCATGGCCATCGTCTCCTACTTTCTCGTGGTCTTTGAATCTGAAAATGCAGAAACCCGCAAGGCCGGGTTGATTTATATCGTGATGACTAATGTCAGTGCCGCATTTCTCCTTGTCGCTTTGATGCTGATGTA
This sequence comes from Anaerovoracaceae bacterium, assembly GCA_041752735.1. Classification (GTDB taxonomy): domain Bacteria; phylum Bacillota; class Clostridia; order Peptostreptococcales; family Anaerovoracaceae; genus UBA1422. The sequence goes on from JBGSVW010000021.1 coordinate 41,120, forward strand.
TCAGCATACGGGAAGTTTTGACCTGTCACAAAGCGCAGCAGAAATCCCATCAGGCATTAAGAATATTATGTTTGTGTTGTTCCTGATTGGATTTGGAACAAAGGGTGGCATCGCGCCACTTCATATCTGGCTACCTCGGGCTCACCCGGCAGCGCCCGGCCCCATCTCAGCTTTAATGTCAGGAATTATGATCAAAACAGCCATCTATGGCCTCCTACGTTTTGTGCTGGACTTCCTGGGGGCGGAAATCGCCTGGTGGGGATACGTCCTTTTGGCGTTAGGGATTTTCTCTACAATCATGGGTGTCTTGTATGCCTTTATTTCAAAAAACATCAAACGGATGCTGGCACACAGCAGCGTTGAAAACATGGGGATTCTTTTCATCGGCCTTGGCATTGTATTCATCTCCACCGCCACAGGCGCTAAAGAAGTAGCTGCATTGTCATTGATGGCCACCCTGCTTCATTGCTTCTTCCATGCCATCTATAAAGGAAGTTTGTTTCTCAGTGTTGGCTCCATCCATTTTGCCACACACACCAAAAACATGGAGGAATTAGGCGGGCTGATTAAAAAAATGCCCGTCACCGCTGTGCTGTTCCTTGGGGGGGCATTATCCATTGCGGCAATCGTACCTTTCAGTGGGTTTGTCAGCGAATGGCTCATGTATCAATCCATCTTTTCCAGTTTAGTTCTGGGACAGGCAGGATTGAATATTCTATTAATAATTACAGCCGCTGCGCTTGCTATGGCAGCCGCGCTTTCCGCCGGCAGCATGATTAAGTTATACGGCATTTCGTTCCTGGGAAGACCAAGAACCCTCCATGCCGAATCGGCGGTGGAAGTGCCCAAAGTGATGAATGTGGCCATTGGTATTCTCATCTCCATGAGCCTGCTCTTCGGTTTGTTCCCAAGGGTCGCAGTGAATCTGATCAATGGAGTCGTCCTGAACTTCCAAGGGATTTCCATAAAGGATCAGCTAACAGGAAATTTTCTTTTGGTTTCTTTTCCATTGAATATCAATGAGAACGCCATCTCACCTGCCCTGGCCCTCGGGCTTTGCGCAGTCGTGATTTTGCTTGCACTTTTGTTTATAAGGGGCATTGGTGGCAAGTATTCGCAGCGGCTCTATGGAACCTGGGATTGCGGATTCAAAACGCTGACACCCAGAATGCAGTATAGCGGACGTGCTTTTTCCAAACCCATTAAAATTGTATTCCGGATATTTATCAAATCAACCCGAGAACTGAAGCTGGTGGGGGATGCCCTATATCATCCGGAATCCATTGAATATAATGTGAAAACCGAATCCACTTTGGAAAAGTATGTGTACCTTCCCATGATTAAGGGTGTATCCTTGCTTTCAGAAAAACTAAAATTTATGATACAAACAGGAAGCGTTCACGCTTACTTGCTCTATATTTTCGTCGCTGTACTGGTTTTAATGCTTTATAACCGGGTGAACTGAAAGGAGGGTTACATGGCAACAATAACATATCTTATTTTGCAGATTGTCATGGTCATTCTGCTTGCTCCTTTGGTGAACGGGATCATAGGGAAGCTTAAAGCATTGACCCAAAAGCGAACCGGCGCACCTGTGCTGCAAATGTATTATGATTTACACAAACTGATGCGCAAAGCTGCAGTGGTCTCCGATGTCTCTTCCTGGATTTTCCGGGCAACGCCTTACATCGTATTCGGCACGGCGGTTGTGGCGGCCATGCTTGTACCTGTTACTGTCAGGATTCTACCGGACGGCATTCCGGGCGATATGATTATGCTGTTTTACATCCTTGCATTGGGAAGGTTTTTTATGTGTCTGGCAGCCCTGGACACCGGTAGTGCTTTTGGCGGTATGGGTTCCAGCCGGGAAGTGATGATTTCATCTTTGATTGAACCATCGGTCATTGTAGTTATTATTACCCTGGGATTGATTTGTAAGTCCACTTCGGTGTTTACCATTATGGACTCCATGGCTCAAAGCGGGGCAAGTTTCATTGGTCCGGTTTACATCCTTCTTTTCCTGGCTATGCTGATTATCCTCATTGCGGAAACCTCAAGAATCCCACTGGATGATCCCGATACCCATTTGGAACTAACCATGGTTCATGAGGCCATGATTCTAGAATATTCCGGGCGGCATCTGGCTTTAATGGAGTTTGGGGCAGTCATCAAACAAATGATGTTGATGACCCTGATGGTGAATATTTTTCTGCCTCTTGATTCTTTTTTGACCGTCACTGGAGTAGCCGGGGTAGCTTTGTCCTTGCTGATTTATCTAGGGAAAATGTTAGTGTTGGCCATCATCATCGCGCTGATTGAAGTCAATACGGTCAAGGTGCGGTTTTTCAGCATTCCAAATCTAGCTGCATTGTCGTTTATCCTGGCCTTTTTAGGCTTTATGCAATATTTCGTTTTAGGGAGGTCCTGATGGAACGTTACCTTGATTTATTATCCGTGTTGATGTTGCTGACCGCCATCACGCTGGTGTCACATAAAAGAATCCGTTCCTACATCCGGACATTTCGTCTGCAGGCTATTTTGATTGCCATCATTGCAGGTTTCATGGGAATAGAAAGTCTGCGAGAAGAAGGAATCTTTGATATATTGATTATTTGTGCCATCATCATTGCGTTAAAAGTTGTCATCATTCCCATGTTGCTTCACAAGACCTTTGCCAATGTGGAGGATGTGGTGGAAAAGGATTTTTACCTTAACATCCCGATTTTGATCTTGATGAGTTGCATGCTGGTGGTCTTTTCCTATTTTACCCTGTCGGGCATCAGTGGATTGGACACTGGCCATGTGAGCCTCCAGGTGGTAAACGCCTTTTCTGTGATATTAATCGGATTCTTCTTCATGATCAGCCGAAAAAAGGCCATCGGACAAATCATCGGATATCTGGTTATGGAAAACGGAATTTTCGTCACGGCAATTTTTTCCACCCATGGGATGCCATTTATTGTGGATATCGGTATCTTCATTGACATGATTACCGCTGTCCTGATTATGGGCGTCATGGTGGTCCAAATCAACGACAAATTTGACTCCATTAACATAAATAATCTTCGGAACTTGAAAGGATAAACGGATGGGTTTGGTATTATGGATTGCCCCCCTGGCTGCGGTGGCTCTCTCTCAATTTGCAAAACAAGCCAAAACACTTCATCTCATCAGCATGATTACTTCTTTGCTGATGCTTGTGGTTGCCGGCTTTTGCACCCATACTGTCATGACGACCGGAGAATTGGCCTATTCATTTTTCAACGGACTATTCTTAATCGATTCCCTCAGCATTATCATTTTGGACATTGTTACAGTCATCTATTTCTTGACTAGTATCTATGCCATTGGATACCTGCAAGAGGAAGTCCGTCACGGGAAAATAGGTAGGGACAAGCTACGGCTTTACTATATGTTAATGTATGTTTTCCTCTTCGCCATGGTACTGGCGCTGACAGTCAGCAACATTGGCATTATCTGGGTAGCCATTGAGGCAACCACCTTGGCTTCCGCATTTTTGGTGGGTTTTCAAAATGACCAACATTCCCTGGAAGCGGCATGGAAATATATAATCATCTGCTCTGTGGGCATTGCTATTACTTTGGTGGGTATCATTTTTCTGCATCTTTCTTCGGTTGACGCAATTCAAAGCGGAGATGCCTTGAAATGGAATGTACTCTTGGCAGAGGCCGGAAATCTCAATAGACCGATCCTTAGGTTTGCCTTTATTTTTATCCTAATTGGCTTTGGTACCAAGGCTGGGTTGGCTCCCATGCACACATGGTTGCCGGACGCTCACAGCCAGGCTCCCTCTCCCATCAGTGCGTTACTTTCAGGTGTGCTGCTCAACAGTGCCATGTATGCCATCATCCGGTGTTTAACCATTGTCAACAAAGGCAACGGAGACAGTGATTTTGCCGGGCGGATTATGATTGGGTTCGGACTGCTTTCAGTCCTTACCGCTGCTATTTTCATTCTATCTCAAAAGGACTATAAGCGCCTGCTGGCTTATTCCAGCATTGAACATATGGGCATCATCGCCTTAGCCATCGGGTTATTTACACCCCTTTCTATTTTTGCAGGCCTACTGCATATGATGAACCACTCCTTGACCAAGTCCATGCTATTTCTGGCTTCCGGAAATATTCTTCAAAAGTACAACGCCAGAGAAATATCTAAAATTCAAGGGTTGCTCAAGGTTTTGCCTATCACTGGCACAATATTCCTACTGGGACTTCTTGCAATTGCCGGGACACCACCATTCAGTATTTTTGCCAGCGAGGTCAATGTCTTTATATCGATCTTTGCTGCAGATCGTGCATGGCTTGGGGTTATATTGATACTCCTTTTGGCAGTCATCTTTGCGGGGATTGCCGCCACCTTGTTCAAGGTTTTTTATGGGAATGTGGATCGTAACGAAATACCATCCGGTGAAACCAATCTTCCTGGCGCTCTGGCCATGGGCGTCATGCTGATTGCCATTATTGTTACCGGTATTTATATGCCGGATGAATTAAAAGATTTGTTCCTGGCTGCCCAACAAATCGTATTGGGAGGTTGATTCGTTGAAAAAAGTAGAAAGTGAAAAACAACTTATAGAATATGCGCAGGAGCTTGCCAAAGCGTTCCCCCTGTTGATTCAAAATAGCGAGATTCGCAATGGCAAAGAACTTTCGCTGGATGTTTCTGCGGATGAAATCCGCAACATTTCAGCATATGTGAATGTTCAACTTGCGGGTACACTCATCACGCTTTTTGCCAGCGATGAGCGGGAGATGTCTGGAAATTATATTTTAAGATATGTCTTTTTCTGTAGAAAGCAAGGTGTATTGATTTTGCTGAATACTTCGGTTCGCCCTGCGGATAGTCAGTTTATTTCTATCGCTGATCAGGTCCATGCTGCAGCCTTGTATGAACGGGAAATCCATGATTTATTTGGTTTGGTACCCATTGGCCACCCTTATGCCAAACCTCTGGTGTTTCATGGCAATTGGCCAAATGGGAATTATCCACTGCGCAAGGACTTTGCCAAGAATGACAAGCCACCTTTTGTAGATGGGGTTTCATCCTTCCGAAAAATTTCCGGTGAGGGTGTTTATGAAATCCCGGTAGGACCGGTTCACGCGGGCATCATCGAACCAGGGCATTTCCGTTTCAGTCTGGCGGGGGAACCTATTCAGAACTTAGAGGCTCAATTGTATTTTACCCACAAGGGAATCGAGAAACTAAGCGAAGGAATGTCCTTTGAACAATGTTTTTATCTTTCCGAACGGATTTCAGGCGATGAAACCTTTACCAACTCACTAGCCTATTGCATGGCCATTGAGCAAATCGCCGGCGTGGAAATTCCGGAACGCAGCGAATATCTCAGAGTTCTTTATGCAGAACTGGAACGACTGACTTGCCACATGGGCGACTTAGTCGGAATTTGTCTTGATGTTGCTTTTGGATTTGGGGCGTTCCAGTTCAGACTTCTTCGAAATTGGTGCTACCAGCTGGCGGAATTACTGTGTGGTTCTCGTTTTCTGCGGAGTGTTAATGTCCCCGGCGGTATCAGGAACGACAAACTACCCGGGAATGAAACTGAGGTCATAAAGCGGCTTATGGATTTGAAAAGGGAGTTTGACGATACAACAGAAATCATTCGCTACAAGACCATGCTCACGGATAGAATCGAAAACACCGGTGTGTTGTGGGAAAAGACCGCATTTGATCTCAACGCGGTAGGTCCTGTCGCACGTGCATCCGGCATTTCCAGTGATACAAGAAAAACACTTCCGTATGCAGCATATGCTCAATTAAACTTTGACGTCCCCGTCTTGACCGGAGGAGATGTAGCCTCTCGAATGAAAATCAAAATGGAAGAATGTATCCAGTCCATACACCTGATGATTCAAGCGATTGAATCTATGCCGGAGGGTCCGGACAGGATTACTATTGATAGCCTACCGGCAAACCAGTGGGGCATTGGAATCACTGAAGCACCCCGGGGAGAAAGCGTTCATTGGGTTATGACTGGCAAAGACGGTACAATCTCCCGTTACAAAGTCCGCACACCCTCCTTTTGCAACTGGCCGGTGCTGTGTTACGCGGTTCAGGGAAACATTGTCCCTGACTTTCCTCTGATTAACAAAAGTTTCAACTTATCCTATGCAGGCAACGACCTATAACACGAAACTTGAGTTCATCGATTGCATGATTGTTAGAAAGGAATGCCATGTTCCGAGTAATCAAAAAGATAATTCAATATCCACGGGTGACCCTTGACTATCCTGCAGGGCCACTTGACATTGAGCAATTTCGAGGTACCCCTATTATTGATTCCTCCTTGTGTACCCAATGTGAAAACTGTCTCAAGAGATGCCCTACAAACGCTATTGTCTATGGTGAATCTTCCGGACAAATTGGCATCAACTACGACACCTGTATTTTCTGTAACCTTTGCGTTGAGGTCTGTCAATCTGGGGCGGCTCATAACACGCCTATCTTTGAACTGGCAAAAAAATCCAGAAGTGAGCTTCGCCTCACACCGGTAGTAATCGAAGAGCGTAATCTGCCAGATCTTTCTTACTCCGTAATGGAAGATTTGCTCCAGCAGAAAATCAAGAATATCTTTGGCAGAAGCTTGAATATTCGGGAGGTGGATGCCGGGTCCTGTAATGCCTGTGATCTGGAAATCAATGGCTTAAACAATCCGTTTAACGACTTAACACGACTTGGTATGCATTTTGTGGCATCACCAAGACATGCGGATATGTTATTAATCACCGGTACAGCCACACGAAATATGGAGCTGGCATTGGTGAAGACTTTGAACGCAACTCCTGAGCCAAAACTAGTGGTGGCAGTGGGTGCATGTGCATGTAGCGGTGGGATTTTTCAGGATTCCTATGCAACCCGAAACGGGATTGACTGCATTGTCCCGGTTGATGTGTATGTACCAGGGTGTCCACCCAGACCGCAAGCTATCTTATATGGAATTTTGAAAGCTCTGGATCGAATCTGATTCAGAGATTTTTCTTTAGTAATGAAATAACCAACACTGTGTTGAATATTGTTGGTTGAAGTCTGACCTAACCTGAATTATCCTATGGTTACAGCGATATTTTTTTGAAAGGCCAGGCACATGGTACGACTTATCACTTTTTTTCTAAAACACCCTGTACGGGTCATTTTGTTCTTCGTGCTAGCGGCCATAATTAGTGGTATTTGTAGCCTTGGAGTTTCCACAAATTACGATTTTAGCGACTACCTTCCAGATAATGCCCAGTCCACCGTTGGCCTGGGGGTTTTTAAGGACGAATTCGGGGAGAATTTGCCCAATACCAGAGTGTTATATACCGATGTGACCCTGCCGGAAGCCCTTTATGTGAAGCAATCTATTGAAAAAATTCCGGGAGTTTTGAATGTTATTTGGCTCGACGATATTTATGATATATCCGTTCCCCTTGATATGGGCAACGAGACGGTCGTTGAAGATTACTATCGTGACCAAAACGCCCTCTATACCGTCACAATAAGCAAGGATACACAATTGGATACGGTACAAGCAATTCGTAGCTTACTAGCCGACCGTGGCGCAATCTCTGGGTCCCTGGTTGAAACTGCCGATGCTATGAGTTCTTCTGCCGGGGAAGTTCCGAAAATAATGTTGTTTGCAGTTCCATTGGTCCTATTGGTCTTACTGTTGACTACCAGTTCCTGGATTGAGCCTCTGCTATTTCTAATTACAATCGGTATCGCCATTTCATTGAATATGGGGACGAATTTATATTTTGGCCAAATTTCCTTTGTCACGGCAACATCAGCAGCCATTTTGCAGTTTGCGGTATCCATGGATTATTCGATTTTTTTGTTGCATCGGTTTGCCGAGTATCGTGAAGAAGGATTGGACACTCAACCAGCCATGGTTTTGGCAGTCAAAAAAGCATTCTCCACAGTTTCTGCCAGCGCTTTGACTACCATCGTCGGCTTCTGGGTTCTGGTTTTCATGAAATTCAAAATCGGTCCTGATATGGGTTGGGTTTTAGCTAAAGGAATCGCATTCAGTCTCATTACAGTGATGATTTTTCTGCCTGCACTGATTATGGTGTCCGAAAAATGGATTGAAAAAACCAAGCACCGGGTTATTGTTAGGGATGTCAATAAATTTGCCAGTACAATGGTTAAGATGCAGGTCGTTGTCCTTGTTATAGTCGCTTTGCTTGCGGTACCCGCTTTTCTGGCTCAGGGCAAAGCTGATTTCACCTTTGGTGCTTCCAAATTCTTTAGTGCTGATACCCAGGTAGGAAAAGAAAAGGCCATGATTGAGGAGAGTTTTGGGAAATCCAATCAAATGGTCCTGCTTGTGCCAAAAGTAAATCTGTCAACGGAGGAATCCTTTAGTAAGGATCTTGAAGAAATGACTTATGTGTCTTCCGTGATTTCTTATACCAACACCGTAGGCAAAGAGATCCCCACAAATTTACTTTCTGAGGATCAATCCGAACAGTTTTTTTCAAAGAATTATAATAGGATTGTGGTGATTTCTAATCTGGATGTTGAAGGCCCGGCGGTTTTTGAATTAATCGATAAAATCAGGGGCGCGGCTCAAAACTATTACGGAGATTCCTATCACCTTCTTGGAGAAAGCGTTTCAACCTATGATATGAAAGTGATTATTTCAAATGACAACAAAGTGGTGACCTGGCTAGCCATTTTGGGAATCGGACTGATTATACTGTTAACCTTCCGAAATCTACTTTTGCCAATCGTTATGGTTCTTGTCATCGAAAGCGCCATATGGATTAATTTGTCTGTTCCGTATTTTATGGAGACTCAGTTGGTCTATATCGCCTACTTGATATTAAGCTCCATTCAGTTGGGGGCAACGGTGGACTATGCCATTTTGTACTCTGACAGATACATGGATTTTCGCAGAACCTTGGCCAAAAAAGAGGCCATCATTCATACAACCCAGGCAACCATGACCTCAATCATTACTTCCGCCTCGATACTTGGTATTGCAGGTTTCTGCCTTGGGTTGGTTTCAACCAACTATGCAATCAGTCAAATAGGCATATTGATTGGTCGGGGTGCGTTGCTTTCTGCCGGTGCAGTTTTATTTGCGCTACCAGCCTTATTGCATATTTTTGATTTTCCAATCCAAAAACTGAGTTTCAAATCCAGAAAGGAGAAAGTGTCATGAAAAGAATACTCTTGATGTTCTTAGTCACACTTCTGGTTTTTTCTTCAACCACCTTCATTTCCGGGGCTAATCCGGACAACACACCGAAGGACGAAGTCATATACGGCATATTGGATTCTACAGGTGCCCTGAAAAGCATTTCGGTAGTCAATAGCTTTGCACTGGAAAAAGATGCAACTGTTGTCGATTATGGTCTTTATGAATCATTACAGAATCTTTCATCCACAGAAGAAATTCTAGCATCTGACAGCTTCATTAGTTTTGCGGGAAAAAGCGGCAGGTTCAGTTATCTGGGGAAACTATCTGACCGACAACTGCCGTGGACTGTCCAGATTGAATACTTTCTCGATGGGCAAGCCATCAATCCAAAGGATCTAAATGGAAAAAGTGGCAACCTCAGAATCACCATAAACACGTTGAAAAACATTGTGGAAAAAGGCACTTTCTTTGATGATTTTTCTTTACAAGTAACCCTTCCAATGAAGATGGAACTTAGTAAGAACATCGTAACCAGCGGTGCAACCGCTGCGGATAATGGTAGTACAAAGCAGTTTTCCTATGTAGTCCTACCTGGAGAGAATGGTTCAATGGAGCTTACCGCTGATGTAACAGATTTTGAAATGGATGCCATCACGTTAGCCGGCATCCGTATGAACTTTAATCTTCCTTTGGATATTGAACAAATCAGTCAGAGTATAGATCAGCTTACTTCTTCGGCGATCAAACTTGATAGTGGTGCAATCACATTGCTGGAAGGCGCCGCCGCGTTAAAAGACGGAATGCAGAAATATCAAGAAGGATTTCAGACGTTAAATAGTCAGATTGGTACGCTGCAAGCCGGTGCAGCGTCTTTGGAAACCGGGATTATAAATTTAAGCGATGGTCTATCAACATTATCTGATCAAGGAGCTTCCCTCCGTACAGCGGCATTGAGCATCCAGCAATCTGCTTTTGATAATGCAAACGCACAATTGTCTGGAATGGGCGTCCCCACTTTAACGCCGGAAAACTACGCAACAATCCTGGCATCTCTTCCTTCGGACCCGTCCATTGATGCTTTGAAGCAGCAGTTAGACGATATCACTGCTTTTGTCGCCGAAGTTGACTCATATACCCTAGGCACAACTCAGCTAGCCTCTGGGGCAGCAGGGCTGTCTGCCGGTGCCGGTAGTTTGACGGACGGAATCGAAACTTTGTCTGAAGGGCTGAATCAACTCTACAGCAACACTGTTCAACTAAATGATGGCATGAAATTATTTCTGGAAGGCGTTGCCACCTATCAAGCAGGGACAAAGGCATTCAGCACAGGGGCATCCCGGATGGAGACAGAAATGAACAACCAACTTGATTCAATGTTGGCAATGCTTTCAAACGATGGCAAAGTATACCGTTCCTACGTTTCAGAGGAAAATACCAATGTAAACTTCGTTCAATTTGTAATCAAAACCGATGGCATCAACGGGCAAACCAAAGTCCCTGCCACAGAACCAAAGCCGGACGAAAAGAATTTATGGCAGAAATTCCTGGATTTGTTCAGATAATCCGGGGTGTCACAAAGTATAAATTAGTGCTAGAATGTAGTTAATCAAATACAACAGTTGCAACAATAGAAAATTTACCTTATAGAATAAATAGGAGGTACCATCATGACAAGTTTATTGGTTCAAGGCGCTGCGGATTTAAAACCGGGTGAAATGAAAAAATTTAGCATCTCAGGAACGGATATATTAATTTCAAACATTGACGGTTTATTTTATGCAATTGCCAACACTTGTACCCACATGGGCGGTTCTCTGGCAAACGGGAATCTAGAAAATGGGATTGTTACATGCCCGAGGCATGGGGCTCAATATGATGTCAAGACCGGTGCAAACGTTGGCGAACTATCCATGTTTTTTGTCAAAAAAAAGACCGCCGGTGTCAAGGCATATCCTGTAGAAATCAAGGATGGAGAAGTTTATATCCAGATATAGACGCACTAAAATGATCTCTGTTATAATTTCAGCACAATAAAAAAACTGGCTTACTTTGTTCGCCAGTTTTTTATTTATTGTTTTGTAGTGCAGCTTCCAGCTTGATCCGTCTAGTCTATTTGTGTTCCTCAAACAGTTGGATTCTAACGCCATTCAAGTCAGTAAAAAAGCAAAAGCTTGCATGGGGAGTAGGCGAAATCACCGGGCTATGAGGAACGTTCCGACTATCAAGCAAATCAATCTTGTCCTTAATAGAGTCCACGGCAAATCCAATGGTAACGCCATCTGCTGCTTTCACCTTGGTATCCGGCTGATAAATCACCTCAAATTTTGTTTCCTCAGGTTTTCCGAAGAATACAATTTCTCCTCCGTTTCCCATAGATATTTTGCTTGCAATTGGTAGCTCAAGCAGCCACTGATAAAAATCAATGGTTTCCTGCATGTTTTCGGTTGTTACGGTGACGTGAGCTATCATATTCTTTCTCCTTGTTGACTAAACTTGTACCGATGCCAGTATTTCCTTGACATAGTTGGGCAATGCAAACGCACCTTTGTGCAAATCAGTATTATAATATTTAGTTTTTAGACCTAAACCATTCCAAGTATCAGCTTTTAAATTTGCAATGGGATCAAAGGTTTTTGAGGCGAAACCAAAATACCAATAGCCGGATGCGTAGGTCGGTATGTTGAAACCATACACTCTGGCGATTGGGAATACCTTTCTGATTTTAGCATGGGCCTTTTTCATCTCTTCAATGTCCCCATCATAGAATCCACCCTCGTGCTGATTGATTAGGATGCCATTGTCGCTGAGAATTCGGTGGCAATTACGATAAAATTCCACGGTGAAAAGCCCTTCTCCGGGGCCTGCCGGATCAGTAGAGTCCACAAGAATTAAATCATACGAGGCGTCCGGAGCTTCAGCGACAAACTTAAGGCCATCTAAAATCATCAGATTTAATCGTGGTTCCTGCTTATATACGGATGACATGGTCGGCAAATATTTTTCACATGCCGCAACCACAGCCCCATCAATTTCTACCATATCGATTCTTTCAATGGATGGGTAACGGGATATTTCCCTTGCAGTTCCGCCGTCTCCACCTCCAATGATTAGAACTCTCTTGACATCCGGGTTGACTGCCATGGCTGGATGAGTGATCATGTCATGATAAACAAATTCATCTTTTTCGGTCACCTGCACATATCCGTCCAGTACCATGAAGTTTCCAAATGTTTCGTTGTTGAAAATCTGAATTTCTTGGAATAGGGATTTCTCCGTGTGGAGCACTTTATCTATTTTGAAAGACAACTTGACGTCATCCTCCGAGTGGTATTCTGAGTACCAAACATCACTGTTTTTTATCAACATTTTGCTTCCTCCTGGTTCATTCAACTGGCAGTCCTTAGTCCGGTAGATTTCTGCCATAAAATACTTCGTCCATTTCTTTCCTTACCTTTGTGATGATCATATTTAATTCATCGGGGCTAAGGTCATCTACGGAGAAATTAAAGAAGTAATTGTCCAAGTCAAAATTCTTGAGTTTGCACTTCGTGTGAAAAATGTGTTCCTGAAAAATGTTCACATCTATGGTAAAATACTGATCCAGCAAATCCGGCCTGATATAGTTTTGTATCGAGTCGATTTTGTGGTCAATAAAAATTTTCTTTCCTTGAATGGTTCTGGTAAATCCTCTGACACGGTAATCCAGTGTCATCATATCAGCAGCAAAACTTTCAATCAGGTAGTTCAAAGCCATCAGCGGAGAAATCTCTCCACAGGTGGAAACATCAATGTCCGCACGAAACGTACAAATGCCACCGTCCGGGTGATACTCCGGATAGGTGTGCACCGTTATATGACTTTTGTCCAGATGCGCCGCAACAGAAGGATTGCAAATGGGAATCTGCTGCACATCAGTTGAAGGTGGGTCGCTTTGTTCGCATATTAATATGGTCACACTGGCACCTTGAGGGTCATAGTCTTGAACTGCGATGTTCAAGATTTTGGTCCCAATGATTTCTGAGACATTGGTGAGTATTTCAGTTAGTTTTGAGGCATTGTATTGCTCGTCAATGTATTCGATATAAGATTCCCTATCGGCCACTGTTTTTGTATAACAGATGTCGTACAAGTTGAAACTTAGCGTTTTCGTTAAGTTGTTAAATCCGTGTAAAATGATTTTTTCGTTTTCCAATCGGTTCTCACGTCCCTTCTTAATGTATTTCATATTCCAGCATTTGATTGTAGCATAAACCGACAAAAAAAGGTATGGAATTCATCAATTACTTTATTTTTTTGCATCCAGCTCTTGTAGCATACTTATTTCCATAAAATGATCCCACTCAAATCCGCAGTCAAGACAACGATAGATGCCGCTGCCGGCCGATCCAGCGCAACAACAGTTGGCCACCGCACGACCCTCTTCAACATCTTTCCTGATTTCAGGCACGCATAATGCACTGGCGGGAACTACTTTTGCCACATGGGTCGAACCACATTTGAAACAAATTCGATCTTTGAATTCTTTGCGCTTCATCTGTTCCATTGCTATCTCCTTTGGGGCAAACCCCTATTACTTACTGATTGCTTATTGAATAAGAATATTGTAGCACGTTCTCCTTGATGTTGAAATACATTGTCGGAAATGCAAACTACACTTGTGAGTATAAAAAACAGCGCCCGCACAAATACAAGGGGTCATAAAGACAACTTGTGAACTATGGGTCAAAGGTAAACTGAATACGGAAAATAGCCCCATCTAACTCTATTGGCTAGATGGGGCTATTATTTGTCCTAAATGCAATTATTCTAAATTGCTAGTACTTCATCAATGATTTCTTTCATTTTCTTATTGTTTAGCTGCTTGTGGAATGCAACAGCTATGCCACTGACTATAGTGATTTATCTGTTCTAAAAAATATTGCAGATGAACTTGGAATCGCCATACTGCTTATTCATCATCTGAGAAAAGAAAATGACAGTGATCCCTTCAATAGAATATCTGGTACAACTGGTATTCAGGGTGCAGCAGATTCTAACTTTATTCTTTCTGAAGATGTCCGTGGCAGCGGTCAGGCAAAGTTATTTTGTGTGGGAAGAGATATTGAGTACAGAGAAATTTGTCTAAAGCGCAATGAAGAAAATATCTGGGAAGTGGTTTCTGACAGCTTTCAAAATAAAGATGTGCTGCTCCATGACATTGTCCTTCTCATTTCTGATTTTATGAAAGACAAAGAAAGTTATACTGGAACGCCAACAGAATTATCGACCCTTCTATCTGTTCAAAGTGGCGATCAAATTTCTTCACGGCTTTTGTCAAAACATATTCGACTAAACCTTGCTGTACTTCGCAAACGCTTTATCTATGCGGATTTCAAAAAGAGTAATGGTAAACGCATTATTTCGCTCTCTGTCATTAGGGACGATAGTGTCGATAATCAGGGGACTTCGGTAGGTGCTCCAGATAATGACCCTTATGACCCTGTGGAATTGAGTAGTGGCTAATTATATTCTAAGAAAATAGTCAAAACGGCGATTATTTTCCCTTGTGTGGAGATTGAGATAGCCATTGGCATCACAATGCCTGATGTCGATTATAATCGAAATTTGGGGCATATGTGAGCCACAAAAACAGCAGAAAAGAAAGATGGCACAATGGTTTTATTTGAAATTGCTGATTGGACACCACTAAAACCGAGTACTAAAAATTAGCAGGATAAAGCAAGGTGCTGTAAACGCCCCTTGCGATCACATCGGACGGCAACGCCGACCGAAGAAACCCCGATACACGCCGATTCTTAGATAAAAACCAGTTAAATCATATCAGTGCTGTAAATAAGCATTTTGTACGTTGACGGTGCTGTAACTACAGAGAAATCCCATAAATACGCCATTTACATGGTGCTATGCAAGGTGATGTTAAAAAAGGAGCTATTTTATGAATACAAATAAACTTGAAAACAAAGAGCGTGTGAACGCATGGTTGCCGCCATCTATGATTAAAAATATGGAAGCACTTTGTGAACCAAACAACATTAAAAACAAATCTGAATTCATTTATCACGCCATAGATTTTTATATTGGCTATTTAGCCAGTCAAAGCAGCTCGACCTATCTATCAAAAATATTGCTGAACGCTATTGATGGAACGCTCAAAATGACAGAGAATCGGCAATCTGCTAATCTCTTTCGTCTGTCTGTAGAAATGAGTATGATGATGAATATTCTAGCTGCAGGTCTTGAAATTAGTGATGACGATTTACGAAAGCTTCGTGGCAGATGTGTTTCAGAAGTCAAAAAAAACCGTGGAAAAATCAATATGGAAGATGCCGTCAAATACCAAATGGGGCTTGATCTAGAGGAGGAATCTAATGAATAAAAGATCTGAAGCACAGCACTATCTAGAAACTAAAATCCTCGGAGCATATGAAACTGCTGAAGTTGTTTGGAAGAATGACACCGAAGGAATATACCATAGAACCTTTGACGATACAGCTATTTTAAACGATGGAAGTCAGCATATTGTAGAGAGACATATGGATATTGAAGGTCGAACATTTCAAGTTTGCTCTGTTTTTCCTACGGTGAAGCAGTCCACACCTACAGAAAAAATATTGACTATAATCAATAATACTTTAGAAGAATCTCAAAAAAAGGTTTGATTGCAATAGCTTTGTGGCAACGCTTACGGTATTGTGTGTAGTACCGTATTCGGTTTGCCATAAGAGAAAAGGAGGATTTATAAATGGCAGACAAAGAAAAATACACCATACTTTATGGAAGGCTAAGTCAAGAGGATGACCGTGAAGGTGAATCTAACAGTATTCAAAATCAACGATTAATTTTAACCGCTTATGCAGAAGATAAAGCCTTCGAGAATTTAAAATTCCTATACGATGACGGTTATTCAGGAACAAATTTCAACAGACCTGCTTGGAATGAAATTATGTC
>JBGSVW010000022.1:0-78846 GCA_041752735.1 Anaerovoracaceae bacterium
CTGAGCCATGCCACGATGCCAGACCGTACAAAAGCGATAGAATCGGGGGATCTTTCCTTACTTCTTAGTAAACTGCAGGAAGATGCTCATTTTCTTGAACAAAGTGGAGCTACTTGTATTGCAATTCCATGTAATACGTCACACGTTGTCATGGATGACGTTCAAAAGGTTATTACAATCCCCATCATCAATATGGTGCGCGAGACGGCAAGGTTTTTATTAGATGAATGTGATTGCCAGAAGCAAAAGGTGGGTATTATGGCTACCGACGGTACTATTCAAGCCGAAATCTTCCAAAATGAAATGATTAAAAGCGGGTTGATCCCCATGATCCCCAGCAAAGAAAACCAAAAGAAACTGATGCATATCATCTATGATGGTGTGAAAGCCGGTTTGCCTGTGGATCCCAACGATTTCGCAGAAGTGGAAAACCAGCTTCGGGCAGCAGGATGCAAAAAAATAGTATTGGCATGTACTGAGTTGTCCTGCTATGCAATAGAAAATAAATTGACGGACATTTATGTGGATGCCATGGAAATTTTGGCAAGAAAGGCGATTTCAATATGCAAATGATGATACATCGGTTAGAGGAATACCTTGAAGCATTGACCCAAGCAGAGCTGTTGGTTGAGCATCATGGTATGTCAGCGCATCTGGTTGATGATGTTGAGTTGGTCACCTATGATTCAAGAAAAGTCGGACCCGGAACCCTATACTTTTGTAAAGGCATTCATTTTGATGTGAAATACCTGCAAGAATCCCTTTCAAAAGGCGCCATTGCATATGTCAGCGAAAAATTGGAACTGTCAGATCCCTTAGGACAAATCCCTTGCATTATTGTATCCGATATCCGTATAGCTATGGCCATTTCAGCGAATTTGTATTTTAACCAGGCATGGAAAAACTTCACGCTGATTGGCATAACAGGATCCAAAGGAAAATCCACCACCGCTTTTTTTACCAGGGATGTTTTAGACGATTTTCTGATGGACCAGAAAAATCCTCCATGTGCAATCTTATCCAGCATTGAGAACTTTGATGGCATCGTCAAAGAAGATGAATCATTGAATACAACAAAAGAATCATTTCCGCTTCACCAGCATTTTAAAAATACATCTGATAGCGGTACGAAATATATGGTTACCGAAGTATCCAGTCAAGGGTTGAAATATCATCGGACGCTTGGTGTACAATATGATGTTGGCGTTTTTATGAACATCGGCCGGGACCATATCAGTCCTGCCGAACACGTTGATTTGGAAGACTACATTTCATCAAAAGAGCTGCTGTTCAACCAGTGTAAAGTGGCTTGTATTCATATGGATACACCATATTCAGAGCGATTCCTCAAAGTCGCCAAGGAAAGTAAAACTGTTGAAAAAATAATCACCTTTGGTTTAGAGCCGGGATGCGATATTCAAGGATATGATATCCGAACCTCATTGGAGGGGATTACATTCCGAGCCACCGGGCCGGATTTTGACGAAGAATTTTCCATAGGATTAACCGGATTATTCAATGTAGCCAATGCATTGGCTACAATTGCTATCTGCCAACATCTTGAAATTCCAATGGAATTTATAAAATCCGGGTTGTATCGTAGCAGGGTCAGTGGTCGAATGGAATTGTTTTTCAATGATACCCACACAAAGATTGTGCTTATGGATTATGCACATACGTTTGACAGCATGACACAAATGCTACAATCCACAAAGACAGAGCACCCAGGCAAAAAAATTTACATTGTCTTTGGAAGTGCAGGCAATAAAGCGGAGAGTCGTCGTAAAGATTTGCCGGAAGCTGCAGCGCCCTATGTGGAAAAGATATTTATCACAATGGAAGACCCCGGGGAAGAGTCAGCTGAGGATATCTGTAATGAAATCGCAAGGTATGCCCAAGAGGCTGGTGCGAATTATGAAGTCATTACTGATCGGGTGTTGGCCATTGAACAAGCCATCTATGAAGCAGACGAAAACACCATTGTAGTCATAACAGGCAAAGGCTGGGAAACCAGACATCGGATAGGCAATGAATATATTAAAACCATTTCTGATGGTGAAGTTATCGTCGAAACATTAAAGAAGTATAAAACAATATGATTATAATTTCATATTTGTGATATAAATATAAAAAATAATGGAGGACAAAATGACCAAAAAATTAAAAATTACCGAAACAGTCCTGCGAGATGGCCATCAATCCCTCATCGCTACCAGAATGACAACCGCTGAGATGTTGCCAATCCTGGAAGATATGGATCAAGTTGGATACCATGCCATCGAAATGTGGGGCGGGGCAACCTATGATGCCTGTATCCGATTCCTGGAAGAAGATCCATGGGATCGTCTTAGAGCTATTCGAAAGTTAGTGAAGAAGACGAACCTTCAGATGCTGCTTCGAGGACAAAACCTACTTGGGTATAAGCACTATGCTGATGACGTAGTGGATGAATTTGTAAACAAGGCCGTTTCCAACGGAATTGACATTATTCGTATATTTGACGCATTGAATGATACCAGAAACCTGGAATCAGCCATCAAAGCCACAAAAAAATATGGCGCTCATGCACAAGGTTGTGTTTCGTATACCATCAGCCCGGTCCATACCAATGATATGTTTGTCCAATTGGGCAAAGAAATCGAACAAATGGGTGCGGATTCATTCTGTATTAAAGACATGGCAGGTCTGTTGGATCCTTATGGCACCTACGAAATGGTCAAAGAGCTAAAATCCAAGCTATCTATTCCGGTGGAACTGCATACCCATGCCACCAGCGGACTTGGAAGCATGACTTATATGAAAGCGGCTGAAGCCGGAGTTGATATTATTGACACCGCCATCTCTCCGTTTGCTGAAGGAACATCACAACCACCAACAGAGCCACTGGTTGCCGCATTCAAAGGCACTGAATGGGATACGGGTCTGGATCTTGCAAAATTGGACAAGATTACGGAACATTTCCGTCCGATTCGCGAAAAATATATTGCCAGTGGGCTGCTTGATCCTAAGCTGATGGGTGTTGATATCAATACGCTGCTCTACCAGGTACCTGGCGGCATGCTGTCCAATCTGGTCTCACAGCTGAAAGAATCCAATGCTATGGACAAATTCGAGGAAGTCTTAAGAGAAGTGCCACGGGTTCGTGAAGACTTCGGATATCCTCCTCTTGTTACCCCATCCAGCCAGATTGTCGGAACCCAGGCGGTTCTCAATGTGGTTATGGGAGAACGATACAAGATGGTTCCAAATGAAGCCAGGCAATTGGTGAAGGGCATGTACGGCAAGACCACTGTACCCATCAAAGATGAAATTGTCAAAAAAATTCTAGGCGATGAAAAGCAGATTACCTGCCGTCCTGCAGACTTATTGCCGCCGGAATTGGCACAGGCAAGAAAAGACGCTGCTGAATATATGCAGCAAGAAGAGGATGTACTGACTCAGGCATTTTTCCCTAAGCCCGCACAGACATTCTTCAAAAGAAGAGTTGAAATCCAAGAAAAATTAGACCTGAATCTGCTCAATAAAGAAGACTCGGTCTATCCGGTTTAATCCATATTAATTTATCGTAATTTAAATGAATTATAAGATGAATTATAGATTAGACAATAACTTGGCCATATCCTCAGGCAACGGGGCATTCAGATTGAGTGGCAACCCGGTGACAGGATGAAGAAACGACAGGCTTTCCGCATGGAGGGCCTGTCTTTTTATGAGATTGTCCTCGGCACAACCATAGAGTGTATCCCCGATAATCGGAAATCCAAGATGAGACAAATGCACCCGAATTTGATGAGTGCGTCCGGTTTCCAAAATAAGCTCCATCAAGGTATATCCGGAATCAAACCGCCGCAAAACTCTGAAGTGGGTAACAGAAGGCTGCCCACCCTCCACGACTCCTCGATGAACCTGATCCGGATCAGGTCGACCCAAGGGTTCATCAATGGTTCCGTTATCTTCCGGAAAAAGACCTTTTACTATGGCCAGATATTTCTTTTCTACAAGACCGGCTTTCATTTGTTTCACAAAGCCATCCTGGGCATGGGAATTCTTGCCCAATGCAAGCAGGCCGGACGTATCTCTATCCAGACGGTTGATAAAACGAATTTTAAAAGATTGATTCGTATCCAACATATATTGGGTGATTCCATTGGCAATGGTATGGTCCGGATGACCATTGGTGGGATGGACTACAATACCGGGCTGTTTATTAATTATGAGCAAATCAGCATCTTCATATATGGGCTGAATGGGAATGGATTCAGGTGGGAAATAACTGATTTCATCGGGAATTGAGATGGAAAGAACATCACCGGCTTTTGCCACCATCCAGGGATTCACCGGCGCGCCGTTTAACGTGACGCCATGGTGCTTTTTGATTTTGGTTCGCAACCTGGATGAAAAGTTGAACTTATATCGAAGGAGCTCCTTGACTTGGAGCTCCTTATTTTCATCATCGCTGGTTACGGTATAGGTATATTTGTCTTTCATGATTATTACAGTGCTCTTTCACAAAGTATGTACTATAAAAACTTGGTTTTGACCTTATTCCAGAAATCATAAGTTTCAAAGCGCAGCAGATTCACAGAAGTCTCCGAAAACTCGATTTTGATCAAATCTACATTTTCGTAGTGGGTGATGATTCCATCTGTAATGATACAGGTGCTGTCATCCTTGGTGTACTCCGGAACGATTTCCAGGGACATATCACAGGGTAGCAGGATGCTCGAGGTGAAGGAACGGTATGCGGTGGTGTTCATGGGCGCTATGGGTGTTACCTGGAGCAACTTCAGCCTGGGATCTACGATGGAACCACCTAGGGAGTAGTTGTATGCAGTACTGCCCGCTGGCGTAGCCACCAAAACCCCGTCGCCTGAAAAGCGTTCGATAAAACTTCCACCGATGGAAATATTAAGATGCGCAGAAAATGCATTGCTTCCTTTGACCACGATTTCATTGAGGCCGCGGTGCAAATGAACCTGTCCGCCTTCATGAACATGGGCTTTGACTGTTGCCAACGGTTGAAGTCTATATTTGCCTTCTTTGTAGTTAAAGATGAATTCATCCAGTTGATTGGGATGAATTTCCTGAAAAAACCCTAAATGACCAGTGTTGATTCCAATGATGGGCACCTTTGGAAAGCCATATTTGTGTATGCTCTCCAGGGTGGTTCCATCCCCACCGATGCAAACAAGCAACTCGGAATCCGGTGAAAACTCCTTGGGTACAAAAAATCCGCTGGCTTCCAGCTTATTTTTCAGCAAAGATCGGGTTTCTCTGGACACCTGGGTGCCGTTTGTATAAATGCTTATAATTCGTTTTTCCATATCACCATCTTACACTAGTCTTTCGAATTCATCAACCAGGTTTTTAAACACTTCCATGGCGCTTTCCACCGGTTTTGTACTGCTCATATCCACACCTGCAATTTTTAAAAGCTCAATAGGATCGTCGCTTTCTCCGGTTTTAAGGAATGCCAAGTATCGGTCTTTTGCCGGAGCACCTTCTTTGAGGATAGCATCTGACAACGCTGCGGCAGCGGCATAGCCGTTTGCATATTTAGAGACATAAAATGCACGATAAAAGTGGGGGATACGAGCCCATTCGTATTGAATCAAATCATCTTCCGCCAATGCCGGTCCAAAATACTTTTTGTTGAGTGCATTGTATTCCTGAGACAACCATTGAGCCGTTAATGAACCGCCTTCTTCCACAGTCTTATGGGTGAGTGCTTCAAACTCGGCAAACATGGTTTGTCGGAATAGGGTGGTGCGGAAACTTTCAATATGCATGTTCAACAGATATTTTCGCATGACTGGATCCGTCTCTTTTTGGAGTAGGTCCTTCATCAGCAGATTTTCATTCACCGTAGAGGCCACCTCCGCTGTAAAAATAGAATGGCTACCATATACAAAGGGCTGAACAGCACGGGTGAAGTATGAATGCATGGAATGACCCATTTCATGCACCAAAGTAAAAACATCCTTCAAAGTGTCTGTGTAGTTTAGTAGGATGTATGGCTTGCTGTCGTAGCTACCAAAGCTATAGGCCCCGCTGGTTTTTCCTAGATTTTCGTAAACGTCAATCCATCCTTGGGAGATTCCTTGACGGATTCCCTCCAAGTAAGACTCCCCAAGAGGCGCAAGACTTTCAAGCATGATATTGACTGCTTCCTGAAAGGGGATATCCCGCTTGGGTAAATTGACCAAAGGAACATACACATCATGCATTTGCAGCTTATCAACACCTAGTATCTTTTTTCGCAGAGACATATATTTGTGCAATGCCGGCAGGTTTTCATTGACTGCAGAAACCAAATTGTCATACACCGATTCTGGAATATTATCCCCGGATAGGGCGGCAGCCCGCGACGAGGAGTATTTACGAATTCTTGCAGAAACTACATCGGTTTTTGTGTTGAAACTGTAGGTGGTCGCCAGGGTGTTGATTAATGCCTCGTAAGATTGATACATTTTGTCGAAGGCACCCTTACGGACAGACCGGTCATGGCTTTCCATGAAAGTGATATAGTTTCCGTGGGTCAACTCAACTGTTTGACCATTCTCGCCGGTGATGGTTCCGAATTTCAGATCTGCATTATTTAACATGGTGAATATATCCGAAGTGGCCCCAGTGATTTCGCTCATCTGAGCCAACAGATTTTCTTCGGATTTTGTCAGAACATGGGCTTTTTCACGGAAGAGACTCTCCATGGCATGCTTGTAAATCCCCAGTCCTTCATTTTCTTTAAGAAAACCTTGAATGGTTGTTTCAGGGGTTTCCAATAATTCCGGTGTGAAAAAAGACATGGCTGCGCTGACTTTTGCCAGGTCGGTATTAATTCGGTCAGTCATTGCCTGGTATTTCTCTGAAGTGTTATCCTCATCACGTCGCATTCTGGCGTAAACAAATGCCTTCTCCAAAGTCTGCCAGATTTCATCGCGAAGTTTGAGTACTTCCAGCAACCTTTGGCTGTCGTTGGTCAACGTCCCGGCGTAACCGGCAAAGATTTTAGATTTGGCAAGGCCATCATTAATATCGGCATCCCATTTGGTTTCATCTGGATACATGGCTTCAATATCCCATTTATCTGTTTGGTTAATTTGAGATCTTGTCTTGAGTTTTTTATCCATTGGAGTCCTCCGTATTGTTTACATTGACATGTAGTTGTTGTAAAATGTATTATACCTCAAATGGAAAGGATATGAAACTATGGACAACAGACCCATCGGCTTTTTTGATTCCGGTCTTGGCGGATTGACTTGTATTTCACCTCTCATGAAGAAACTCCCCGAAGAACGGATCATTTACTTTGGTGATACTGCAAGGACGCCATATGGGTCAAAGGCCGTTTCAACAATAAAGACTTTCAGCACGCAAATTGCCGACTTTTTGGTGCATCACGATGTTAAGATGATAGTCATTGCTTGCAATACGGTGAGCGCCACCAGCTTGACGCACCTTCGGAACCGATATCCAAATATACCAATTCTGGGCATCATTCAACCGGCTGCTGAAGCAGTAGCGGACAAATGCTCTGCGACAGACCGGATTGGGGTCATTGGAACGAAAGTGACCATCGCCAGTCATACCTACAAGGATTTGATCGGCTCATTGAACAGCCATTTAAACATATTTGAAACGCCGTGTCCTGCCTTCGTTCCATTAATCGAAGAGGGCATTATCGAAAATGACATTATGGATTTGACAATCCATCATTATATGGATGATTTCATATTAGAAAACCGAATTAACACCATGGTTCTTGGGTGCACCCATTACCCGTTAATCCGTGCCAACCTGGAGAGAATCTATCCGGATTTGACAATCATTAACCCTTCAGAAGAAATCGTAGATAGCATCCACGACATCTTAAAAGAGAAGGATATGCTGGCGATGAACTCACCTGTAGAAAACATTTTTTATGCCAGTGACTTGTCCGAGAATTTTGTACGCATGATTGACCGAATATTTAAGAACTCCGATACTAAAGTGGAGTTCAAGAGTTTTGACATTGAAGAAGTATAGCAGAAAAGGAGGTACCCCATGGATTTGAATGAATTGATGGAAATGCTCGAAATCGATGAACCCAGCGAGTTTGAGTACTTCGAAAATTTAGCAGACTTAATAGAATCGGATGAAACCATTCCCGAAGAAACCTTGTTCCAGTTGTTTTCTCAGACTTATCACAAAACCGTTGCGGAATTGATTCATAATTATTTTGATGACATGTTGGAAGCAATGCCGGAATCGTCAACTGAAATGTTTACACTCTTAGAGAATATTAAGCGTTCTCTCATTGGGTTGCTCCAAACTTCAGAAGAAGAAAGCTTACTTAGACATTTTGTGGAAGAGCTTTTCCGATTTAAAACCTGGTTTTGCTTTGAGTCAGAAGTGGGATGCAAAAGCCTTTCCGGTGGAGAAGAAAAGTCTTTGCCACTTCGAGATGCATTGATTTTATCAAGACTCGAAAAAATGGAAGAAGATGAATTTCAGTATGATTTTGAGGATTGCCTAAAATACGAAATTGACGAATATATCATGAGTTTCGCTGACCTCGCCATTGAAGAAGAGGAAGAGGATGAAGAAAAAACAGATCTGATGGACAGTGGCTATGTGTATGACGATGAAATGAGGGACTAAGAAAGGAAGCAACAATCTTTTGAATCGGCATTCAAACAAAGAATATAAAATTGGAATGATAGCAGCCCTAACATGTTCGATTCTATGGGGGGTATTGCCCATATATTGGCAAGCCTTACGGCCCATCGAATCCTCTGTAATTATCTTTTACAGAATTGCACTTGTGGGGGTTGTTTGTTTTGTCGCCGCATTGATTTTTTATGGATGGGAACGAATAAAGGCACCGCTTTTAGTGAAGGGTGCCATAAGAAAGTACTTTTTGGCCGGCGTGATGATTACGTTATGCTGGAGTATATATATCTGGGCGGTGAATGCAGATATGGTCATTCAAACTTGTATCGGATATTATATCGAGCCTTTGATGGTTAGCCTATTTGGTGTGTTCTTATTTAAAGAAAAATTGACAAAATACAAAACCACTGCTTTAATCATGGCATTTATGGGGGTGCTGGTCATTCTGATTTATTTCCATCGAGTGCCTTTGGTTGCTTTGAGTCTGGCTTTGACCTTTTCTATTTATGCAGCCATGAAAAAAAGCTTTCAGATTGAGCCACTTCTGTCGTTGTTATACGAAACAATGTTACTGGTGCCCATTGCAGTAGCGGTAATTATCTATCTGGAATGGACCGGGCAAGGCGCTTTGGGGGTTGGCACACCGGTACAATATGGATTACTTCTTTGCTCCGGATTGTTTACCGCGATTCCGTTGGCATTGTTTGCCATGGCTGTCAACAAGGTGAGCCTCGTGACCATGGGACTGATTGAATATATTTCTCCATCCATTACTTTGTTCATTGGAATTTATATCTTCAAGGAAGCTTTTGACCTGGTACAATTCCTTGCCTTTGTCTTAATTTGGATTGGGCTTGTCATCTTTACTTATGGTGAGTTACGGGGTTATCAAAAAAACAGAGGGTTACGTCTATGATGCTGAAGCACAGATTGAATATGCTTGGCGTGGCGCTGGTGTATACCGGCGCTATTCTTGGAGCCGGTTTTGCTTCAGGTAGAGAAATTTGGCAATTCTTTGGTGTATTCGGAAACTTTGGCTTCATTGGTGTGGCCATGGTGGGCGGACTCTTTATATTCCTTGGAATTGTTACTGCTGTGATCGCCATAAAGCTTGGCACCAACGATATGGGTAGAGTCATCGTTCCGGGGCACAATAAGCTCTTGGTTCAGTTTGTTGGCTATTTCATGGCAATCATGTTGTTTACTGTGTTGATTACTATGTCAGCTGCCGGCGGAGCCATGTTTAACCAGCAACTTGGACTCCCCAGATTTCTTGGGGGCGCTGTTATTATTGCAATGGTTATCATGACAGTCATTGGTGGCTTTGACAGAGTTTCTCATGCGTTTCGGTTTATGATGCCATTTCTCATCGGCATTATTATACTGTTGTGTATTTTGGTATTATTCAAAGGTCATGGATTGGAGTCAGGTGACACAACATTTGAACCCAGCCCTCTGGCACCAACCTGGTGGCTGGCTGCTATTCTATATATCTCATATAATATTCTGGCAGTGATTCCCATTGTGGCCACTGCCGCGGTAAATGCCAAAAGTACCAGGCATGCCATTTGGGGTGCGGCATTGGGTGGCGTATTTCTAACGTTACTGGCATTATTTATCCTGTTGGTGCTGCGCACAGATCCTGACTTATCCAATACAATGGAAATGCCTATGCTGGCATTTTCGACAAATTTTTCAGGAGCGGTCAATATCATTTATACCGTGGTGCTGTTTTTCGCCATCTACGCATCTGCGACGGGCAATTATTATGGATTTACCACAAAATTAAAACCCACTTCCAACAAAAGCCTCAAAATAATTCTGATTGCGATACTCGGCTTTGGGTTTGGTTTAATGGGATTTAAAAACGTAATTGCGTATATGTTTCCTCTGGAAGGATTCGCTGGAATACTAATTATTATCATGTTGATGTTTAATTTTATCTGCCTGACGCGACAAAAGGAAACAAAGAAACATCGCAGCCTATTCACTGATTTCGAAGGCTTCGACAGATTTGATTATCCCCCCGGAATCATTCGTGTCACAGGTGGTTTTGGAGGCGAGACAACCTTAATCCTGGGATCAGATAAAACTGCAATCTTAGATTGTGGAATGGCATATTGCGGAGAATTGACAGCTGAAAACATCAAACGAGCGCTGAAGGATCAAACCAATTCCCGGGGTATCCCACGTACACTTGACTACATTTTATTAAGTCATACACATTACGATCATGTAGGCGGAGTGCCATACATCAAAAAAGAATGGCCGACGGCAGTGGTATGCGCAAGCGCTTATGCAGATCATGTACTCCGCAGATCAAGTGCCCTAAAAGTCATTCAAAGACTGGGAGAAGAAGCAGAAAAAACTTTCGGCACAGGTGATTTATCTAAGATTACTGTGAAAGGACTAGCAGTTGACAGGATTCTTTCGGATGGTGAAGTTCTTTCCCTTGGGGAAGAATCAATACATGTTTTGGAAACACCCGGACACACCAATTGCTCTACAACATATGTGTTAGAACCTGCAGGTATCATGTTCACCAGCGAAAGCACCGGTGTGCTGGAAGGGGAGGGATGCATTCATGGCGCAGTACTGAAAAGTTACCGTGATGCAAGGGCATCTCTTGAGAAATGCAAGGCTTATAATGCGAAGAGATTGATTTCACCCCATTATGGCATGGTACCATTGTATTATATACAAGAGTATTGGAACATTTTTGAGAAGCAGATCGATGAAGAGCTGATCTTTATTCATAGCATGTATGAACAAAATCTATCGGAAAATGATATGATACAAAGGTTCGTCGACAAATATTGGGAAGAAGAGCGAGCCCAAGAGCAACCCATTGAAGCCTTTCTGCTCAATGCAAAAAACACCATTAAAGCAGCAAAAAACAGCTGATTTTAGGCACTCAAATAAAAAACAGAAGGATAAAAAAATGATAGAAATTAAAAAAATGAATTGTGGAACCCGGGTGGTCATGGAACAAATCCCATATGTAAACTCTGTTGCCATTGGCATCTGGGTCCGTGCAGGCGCGATAGATGAAGGGCCACGCACCGCCGGTATTTCACATTTTATCGAACATATGTTGTTCAAAGGTACACAAACGCGAAGTGCCAAAAAACTTGCAGAAGATGTGGATAATATCGGCGCGCAGATCAACGCATTCACCGGTAAGGAAGCCACCTGCTATTATATTAAAGCATTGGCTACAAATGCCGTTTCAGCCACCGAAATTTTGCTTGATATGTTTCTTAACTCAGTGTTTGACCGAACAGAACTTGAAAAAGAAAAAAATGTAATTTATGAAGAAATCAAAATGATCAAAGACACGCCAGACGAAGAAGTCCATGACATGATTTGCGAAATGGTCTTCCAAGACCATCCGCTGGGAAATTCCATTACCGGTACCAGATCCTCCCTGAAAGCCATGACTCGAAATTCCTTGTTGAAGTACATTAAAGAGGAATACACCCGGGACAATATTGTAATTGCAATAGCTGGAAATTTCGACAAGGATTTACTTTGCGGGCTCTTTGAGGAGCGTCTTATGGTGCTTGAGGCAAATAAAGAGCAAAAGACGATTTTACAAACCGAATACAAACCAAAATTTTCAGTAAAGGTTAAAGACATTGAACAAACACATCTGTGCATGGGTACGCGAAGCATGCCGCTGGGAGACAGCCGCTATTACGCATTCTCTTGCCTGAACAACATCATGGGATCTAGCATGAGCTCCAGACTGTTTCAGAACATTAGAGAAGAAAGAGGTCTAGCCTATACGGTATTTTCCATGAACAGCTCATTCCATGACAGTGGTTACTTTAATATATACGCAGGAATCGGACATGACAAGGTGGAAGAGACGATGGGTGCTATACGAGATGAACTAACAGGGCTTAAGAACCAGGGTGTAACCAGCGAAGAACTCAATAAAGCAAAAGAACAACTGAAGAGCAACTACATTTTTGGGCTGGAAAATGTTAACGGAAGGATGTTTTCCATTGGCAAAAATGCTATTATACTAGGTAAAGTGCTTTCTCCTGAAGAAGTACTCAACAACATTGATTCAGTTACTGCCGAGGGTATTGAAGAAGTATCAACAATCATCAGTAATCCAGGCACTTATAGTGCGGCGGCCATATCTTCTCACAAGATTTCCCTCAAAAGGATGGTGCAAGGTTAATATGGACGAACAAAATATTCAAATCAAAATTATTTCCGAAAGCGGCATACTGCCTGCTTATGAAACCATAGGCTCGGCAGGATTGGATGTCAGGGCTTATCTCAAAGAACCCATATTGTTAAAACCAGGAGAGCGTGTTCTGATTTCCACCGGCATACGTGTGGAACTTCCCATGGGATTTGAAGCACAGATTCGCGCCAGAAGCGGACTATCCATCAAACATGGACTTGCGATGGTCAATGGGGTAGGAACCATTGACAGCGATTACAGAGGCGAAATTATGCTACCTGTCATCAACCTTGGGGATGAAAATGTGCTGATAGAAAACGGAGACAGGATGGCACAAATGGTAATTGCCAGATATGAACGGATTACATGGGAACGCACAACCCAACTCAATCAAACAGAACGTTCCGAAGGGGGCTTCGGGCATACTGGATTAAAAGAAAAGAGGTAAGAGATGTTGAAAATCGGCAAAGGCTTAAAAAAGAGCGAAGATAATTTTTATGAAATGTTCATCGCTTTCATGGAAAAAATCGTCATATCGGGAGAGGCTTTCGTGGATTTGGTGCACAACTATGATAACGTGGAAGAAAAAGTTGCCAACCTCAAAGTTCTAGAGACGGAATGTGATATGGAAACCCATAAGATTCTCAAAAGTTTGCACGGCTCTTCCATCACACCTTTTGACCGCGAAGACATCTACGAAATCACGCGAGACATGGATGAAATCGTGGACTATATGGAAGAAATCGGAAACCGCATGTTCCTATTTGATGTGAAGGCGATGAGACCCGAAGCGGTTCAACTGGCAGATATCATGATGCAATCTATTAGAGAACTTCAGATGGTATTCAAGCACCTCCATGAATTCAATAAAACGAACAATGTTAAAGAAAAAATCATAAAAGTAAACAGCCTGGAAAATGAAGGGGATATAGTTTTCCGAAAAGCCATGGCAACCCTATTCAGAACAGAAAAAGATCCAGTGGATATTATCAAGTGGAAGCAAATATTCGAAATGTTGGAGGATGGCATCGATTCCTGCGAGAATGTCGCCAACATCATCGAGGGAGTGATAATGAAATATGCATGATATGATACTAATGTTGACTGCAGTCATGAATTTTGTAGGTGCATTGTCCTGTTGGGTAATTGGGTTTTTTATGTAAATGTTATCTATTCGCCATAATTGGCTGAGAGTATTTAAATGATATGATTACAAGAGAAGAACAAGAAAAAAGGGAATATATCATTTTGTCTGAATTTGCATGCAAGTCCGTTGAGTCCAAAGGCAGATTTTTTGATGAGTTAAAATGCAATATTCGAACGGATTTCCAGCGGGACAGAGATCGGATTGTCCATTCAAAAGCGTTTCGTAGGCTGATGCACAAAACACAGGTTTTTCTTTCTCAGGAAGGTGATCATTTCCGAACCAGACTGACACATACCATCGAAGTATCACAAATATCACGAACAATTTGTAGAGCCTTAGGGCTTAATGAAGATTTGGCAGAAGCAATCGCTCTTGGCCATGATTTGGGCCATACACCTTTCGGCCATTTGGGAGAGAAAGTGCTCAACGACATTCATCCTGGTGGATTTCGGCATAACATTCAAAGCCTACGGGTAGTAGATGTATTGGAAGGGGACAGACGAAAGGGCGGATTAAATCTGACTGCGGAAGTACGTGATGGGATACGCAATCATACAGGAACTGCCAAACCATTTACGTTGGAAGGTCAAGTTGTCAAAATATCCGACCGGATTGCATACATCAACCATGATATCGATGATGCATTACGAATCGGCGTGCTACAACAAAGTGATTTGCCATCCACTTGTTTGAAGGTTCTTGGAGTGGACCATCGTACCCGGATTGATACCATGGTTCGGGATATGATTTCCACAAGCGATGGGAAAAACCACATCTCACAAAGTCCCGAAGTCAAGGCACAGATGGATGTACTTCGTAGCTTTATGTTCAAACGGGTTTATGAAAGTTTGGATGTGAAATTAGAAGAAGAAACCGAAAGGTGTGAAAAAGTCATCATAACCCTTTACAAGTATTTCATCGCAAATCCGGACTACTTACCAAAGGACACGCAAGAGATGATTACCGATTATGGTATTGCCGAGGTTTCAAAAGACTATGTGGCAAGCATGACAGACCGATATGCCATCACCAATTATGAAAAAATAATTAAATAATTAAAAATAAAAAAAGTAATCCGGCATCCGGCGTCGTAAATGTACCTTGTAGAAATTAACAGGGGGCTAGGGTGAGCGGAACTATTAGAGACAACACAATAGATGAAATAAAGAGCAGGTGTAACATTGTTGACGTTGTTGGCAGAGTCGTTCCTCTTAAGAGAACCGGCACCAACTACAAAGGACTTTGTCCGTTTCACAATGAAAAGACACCTTCTTTTGTTGTTTCAGAAGCAAAACAGATTTTCACTTGCTTTGGTTGCGGCGCAAGTGGTGATACCATTGAATTCATGCAGAAGTATTACAACCTGGAATTTTCTGAAGCTGTAGAGAAATTGGCTAATGAGTGTGGCATAGTCATTGAAACAGATTTCAAAAAATCTGAAAAAAAAGATATCCAATATCAAATCAACCGTGAGGCTGCTACCTTCTTCTATAAGGCATTTCGGGAGAAGGCGAATCCGGCAGCTACATATATGCAAAAACGTGGCATCACAGCTGAGGTACTTAATTTATTTGGTGTCGGTTATGCCGATGGAGAGTGGGACAGTCTGTACCAGCATCTCAAATCCAAAGGGTATGATGATGAAAAGCTGATTGATTTGGGATTAATATCCGAATCCAAGGGTAAACACTACGACAAGTTCAGAAATCGGGTTATTTTCCCTATTATCAGCACCGGAGGAAAAGTCATTGGATTTGGTGGAAGATCTTTGGGTGATGATATGCCCAAATACCTGAACTCGTCCGAGTCCTCCATCTTTCTCAAAAAGAATAATCTCTATGCGCTGAATCTAACCAAACAGGAAATCGGTAAAACAGGTTATGGAATTATTGTGGAAGGATACATGGATGTCATTTCGCTATATCAGTATGGCGTACGCAATGTAGCCGCTTCACTGGGAACTGCCTTGACTGAAAACCAGGCCAGATTGCTTAAACGATATACCGGTCAGGTTGTTTTATCCTATGATGCAGATGAGGCCGGAAAAAATGCTGCATTGAGAGGCATGGAAATTCTCCACAAAGAAAATTTCCGCATTAAGGTTCTGTCCATACTAGATGGAAAAGATCCGGATGATTACATAAAGCGTCACGGCAAAAGTGGATTCTTACAAATTGTCAAATCCGCCTTGCCTTATGCAGATTATAAATTGGAACTGGCAAGAGCAGGGCTTAATATGTCCAGCACAGAAGACCGATTACATTTCCTACAGGAAGCAGTTTTGGTTCTTCGTAGCCTAAGCCCCATGGAGGCAGATATTTATATCCGAAAACTGGCCACAGAATCAGGCATTTCTGAAGGAGCAATCCGAGCAGAACTGGGCAGAGGGTCACACGAGAAAATTCCACTTCAGGGTGGCCGCGAAGCAGAAAAAATCATGGAGCACGCCATCAGCAAACTGGAGCAGAACGCCATCATGCTGGTGCTGACTGAAAGTGGATACCTGGAAAAGCTAAAACCTTATGAAGACTTGTTCAGCAGCCGTCAAGGCAGGAACATTTATAACGTTCTCAAGAAGATGGTAGGTGATGACAAACCGCTTCATCCTGAAAGGGTTCGAGAGCAATTGGAACCAGAGGAACAAGGGGTTCTTCAGAACATAGTAGACAATATCAAATTGGCCGGCAAAGAAGAAATTATTTATGATGAATGTATGAAGGCCTATGCAGACGAATGTTTGATTAAAAAACAACATGACATCATTCTTCGGATTTCCCTAGCGGATGAGCAGGAAAACCCGGATGAAATCAGGAATCTGACACAAGAGTTAATGGAATTACAAAAGAAGCTGGGGGGAACGAAAAAGTGATGTACAGCGATGACAGCCAAAATAAAAAAAATGAATTCGTCCACGAATTAATTGAGAAGGCCACGTCCAAAAAACTTTCTTATGCAGAAATCGGAAAATACTTAGAAAATTCAGAGTTGGATAAGGATGAAATGGAAGAAATTTACGAAGATTTAATGGGCAGAGGCATAGAAATTGTCTCGGAAGAAACCCCTGACGACTTTGTTCTCAAAGACATCGAGGCGGAATTTGATGCGGAAGATATCATACCCGAAGTAGAATTGGAAGTAAGTGAACTAGGCGAGCGAGAAGTGAGCCTGGAAGCTATTGTCCCCAAATCTGTTGCGGTGGATGATCCTGTTCGTATGTATCTTAAGGAAATCGGTAAGGTTCCTTTGTTGACTGCTGAAGAAGAAATCGATTTGGCAAAGCGTATGGAAGCAGGCGAAGAGGGCGTGAAACAAATTCTTTGCGAAGCCAACTTGCGTCTAGTGGTAAGTATAGCCAAACGGTATGTTGGTCGTGGCATGTTATTTCTGGACTTGATTCAGGAAGGCAACATGGGACTGATCAAAGCCGTCGACAAATTCGATTGGAGAAAAGGATACAAATTCAGCACATATGCCACCTGGTGGATTCGTCAAGCCATTACCCGGTCCATTGCGGATCAGGCGAGAACTATAAGAATTCCGGTTCATATGGTTGAAACCATCAACAAGTTGATGCGTGTGTCCAGACAATTGTTACAGGAATATGGGCGTGAACCGACCCCAGAAGAAATAGCCAAGGAAATGGATATTACGGAAGAAAAGGTTCGTGAAATACTTAAAATCGCACAAGAACCGGTTTCTTTGGAGACGCCAATTGGTGAAGAAGAAGATAGCCATCTGGGAGATTTTATTCCGGATGAAGATGTACCGGCACCAGCGGAAGCCGCAGCGTTTTCCATGCTCAAAGAGCAACTGGTGGAAGTGCTGGATACACTGACAGATCGAGAGCAAAAGGTTTTGAAACTTAGATTTGGTCTGGAAGACGGACGTGCACGCACACTGGAGGAAGTCGGCAAAAAGTTCGATGTCACCCGGGAACGTATCCGTCAGATTGAAGCCAAAGCACTTCGTAAGCTGAGACATCCCAGTAGAAGCAAAAAATTAAAGGATTATCTGGAGTAAAAGATGGCGATGTTGACCGGAAGATTGGAAGCACTTTCACAGCAAATCAAACCGGGAGAAACCATGGCCGATATCGGAACTGACCATGGTTTTTTGCCGATTACATTGTTTACAAGGGGCACTTGCCCAAAGGTAATTATGACTGATGTCAGTGATAAAGCTTTGGCTCATGCCCGAAGCAATGGAGAAGACGTTGTAGGTCTTTCTGACGAGAATTATCGAACAGGTGATGGTCTTTCCACAATAAAGCCGGGAGAAGTGAATGTGGTGGTGCTGGCGGGCATGGGAGGTATTCTAATGACTTCCATTATGGCTGCTGATTTATCAAAAGCCAAAACCATCTCAAAGTATGTCTTTCAGCCACGAAACCATCCGGAAATACTGCGTCGCTGGATTTTTCAAAATGGATTTTCTATTCAGAATGAATGTCTTGTACGTGAAAAGCGGAATTTGTGTGAGATAATCGTTGCTACGACGAACCACACTGACCAATCGCTATTCAACGGGTACAATATTACATGGACGGAAGAAGATATCCGATGGGAAATCCCACCATGGTTTGCAACCCTGTTGGATCCATTGGCAAAAGAATATTTGCACAAAAAACTAGAACATGAGTTGCGTGTTCAACGTGAACTTCAAAAAAGCCAGATCACGAATACGAAACGACAACAAATAGTAGAGCTACGAATTGATTATCTTAGAAAGCTGTGTGAAAAGAGGGACTCAAATGATTGATTATGAAACCTTCATTGAATGGGTGGAACGAATCGCATCCCCTAAACTAGCTGAAGAGTGGGACCATAGCGGAATACAAATCCACTGCGGGGAAGGAAAGATTGATAGAGCGCTACTTTGCCTGGACGTGACAGAGCCTACAATTCACGAGGCAAAAGAACTGGGAGTGGATATTATAATCAGTCATCACCCCTTTATTTTTGATGGGATATACTCATTGGACAACTTAGACCCAAGGGGTAAAAAAATACAAGAGTTACTAAGTGCTAACATTTCATTGTATTCGGCACATATGACTTATGACAAAAGCAACGTTGGCAACACCGTTCAGATGGCACATCGGTTGGGCCTTTCCGGATTTCCACTGACTGGTAAAGCTTCCGGAGAGGATCAGGATTTCAGCGTTCTTGTGGCAACACTGAAAGAACCATTGAAACTTGAACAATTGGTTGCTACTGTTGGGGATGGACTGGAACTGAACTCCAACGAAGTACGTGTTGTTGTAGGGAACCAACTGCCTATCCAAAAAGTTGGCCTTTGCGCAGGGAGTGGGGGAGATTATCTACCTCAAATCATTGAAGAAAAGTGTCAGGTATTTATCACCGGGGATGTGAAATACCATTTGGCAATGGATGCAAAAGAGTCTGGGATTTCATTGATTGACCCGGGTCACTTTGGTACTGAGAAGTTTTTTGCATCTGATTTGGCAAAACAGCTTTCAGCACTTGCCGGTACGAAAGTTGAGATATTAGTTTCAAAGTATGATCAAAATCCGTTTACTGCTTGATATTTATAGGGGAGGTAACGAGTGGAACCAAATGTCATCAACCAATCTAATACGGGGAAGGTCCGTGATTTTTTCTGGGATAATTTTCGGGGAATTCTGATTTGGACCATACCGATTTCGCATTTTACCATGTCTGGGGGAGCCTATGTCAGGGACTCCTTGAGTGGGGTCATTTATATTACAATTAATGTATTCGTCATGCAAGCCTTTGTATTCTTGTCCGGCTATTTCAGCAAACGTCCTGAGCGAGCCAGAGAAACAGCATTCAAAACATTTCTTTTTCCTTATCTTTTACTGGTCCCCATGTTTTATGGTGTACGCTATTACTTCCTTGGGGGTGCTCATTTAAGTTGGATTGAAGTCCCATTTGCCTTATGGTATTTGGTTGCGCTATTCTTCTATCGTTTTTTCCTGGTGGACATGATCCGATTTAAATACATTTTGCCATTGAGTATTGTACTTTACTTTGCCGCAGGTCAGATTCCGTGGCTTGACAGCACTTTAGCCGGTGGACGGGTTGTTTCTTATCTGCCGTTCTTCTTATTGGGATACTATTGTAAGAAGGAACATATTGAAAAAATTCAATCAATAAAACTTCTACCGACTGTTTTGCTTGGCATTTTTGTTGTCACCGCCAGCGTTGTCCTTGCATACGTAGTGCCAATACCCTCGGATTTTTATCTATTAAAAAGAGATGCCGGATTTATAGGGATTGAATGGTGGGCTGACCTATTAATGAGATTGGTTGATTTGGTGCTGCCCTGTCTATGGATTATTTTTATGCTGAACATAGTACCTAAAGGCAAAAGTTATCTGACATATGTGGGTATTACCACTATGCCTATTTATATTTTACATCTGGTGGTGAGATATTGGGTCCGGGATACCGGATTCCCTGATGGGAACATGTTCGTTTATTATGGTTGCATTATTGGCCTGGCGTCATTGTGCGTAGTGGTGTTTTCTTCCAAGCCGGTGGCCAAGGTTTATGATGGTTTCTTTGAACTGACATATAGCAAAGGGTATCTGAGCCTAAAGAATTTAGGAAAGCGTCTCTTGGGAAAGGGTTGATTAATCCCCCATAAGATGTTATATTTACAATGTTTTGGGTAAGCCAGACAGTCGCGTGCGCAAGCACGAGGAAAGTCCGGGCTCCATAGGGCAAGGGTGCCGGATAACGTCCGGCGTAGGTAACTATAGGGAAAGTGCAACAGAAACATTCCGCCGAAACGGGTAATGCCGTGGTAAGGTTGAAATGGTGAGGTAAGAGCTCACCGGTGGCATGGAGACATGTCAGCCGTGTAAACCCCACCTGGAGCAAGACCAAAGAGGGGCTAAGGGTGGTACCCGCCACTCCCCGGAAGGTAGGTCGCTTGAGCGCATCAGCAATGATGGGCCTAGATAGATGATTGTCGAATACAGAACCCGGCTTATAGACTTACCCAAAACATATTATTCAATAAAATGCAAAGCGTAGAATGGTCAAACTTCCAATATAGCCCAAAAAACGGGGGTGTAATATGGATAAACAAGATTTGATTTCCGCCTTCTGGCGCGATGTGACAGAACAAAACGGACCTAGTTTAAGAACATACTTTTCAAAAGATGCCGTGGTAAAGTGGCATAATACAAATGAACTTTTCACTCTGGAAGAGTATCTTATCGCAAACTGCGAATATCCAGGGAACTGGATGGGAGAAATTCAGCGGATTGAAGAACTAAATGACTTAATCATCACGGTAGTGCGGGTGCATGACCTTGACGATGGAATCTCTGTTCACGCAACATCTTTCATTAGATTCCATGAGGGGAAAATCATCGAGATGGATGAATATTGGAGTGATGATGGCCCGGTTCCACATTGGAGATTGGACAAAAAAATTGGAACAACAATCAGATAAACAACGAATCGGTTGAATGATCACATTCAACCGATTTTCTTATCCGGCATATCCTGAGGCATATGAGTTTTCACATCTTATGGAATTTATAGCGGAATTATGTATAATAGAAATATGAATAAAAATAAAGATAAAATGCAAAGAAGTATTGATAATTTGACTGAGTGGCAGGAGAACCAATATAATCCGGGTCATTGGATTGGCCCTGCTGATATTTATAGGTGGATTCTTAAAAGTTTTTAAAACAAGTGAAGGAGGAAAGAAATGAGAAAAAAATTATTCGGAATGCTAATTGCAATGCTGGTTGTGTCCATGGTTCTGGTCACAGGGTGTGGGACAACAGGCGATGGGGATGCTTCCATTGAAAAACCACCATTTATGACTGGTGAAGACATGGATGCGGATGGCGGTGCCGATTTGTATGGTGCAGCCGGGGACAATGCGGAATCACGATATTTCGTGATCAATGATTATTACAATATGACGGATGATGAGAACCTGACAATTATCGAAAAATACGAGCCGGTTCTGCAGACTACGGAGTGGACTTGCGGTGTGAGCATGGCCAGTTGCGTATTGTACAATTTTGGATTCACTCAATACTCAGAACAACTTTGTTCTGTGGATGCAGACG
This sequence comes from Anaerovoracaceae bacterium, assembly GCA_041752735.1. Classification (GTDB taxonomy): domain Bacteria; phylum Bacillota; class Clostridia; order Peptostreptococcales; family Anaerovoracaceae; genus UBA1422. Next base: position 22,081 of record JBGSVW010000022.1, read on the forward strand.
CTAACGATGAAACGGGCACCAGCTTGGAAGGCCTCATTGCAATGTTTCAAGACATTCCTGAGGTGAAAATCGTTGAGTCGGCACCATATGGTGAAGGCGCAGCGGATAAACCGTCTACCTTCAGCGCCATGTCGCTATACGCATCAGAAAATAGTGACGACACCGAAGCATGGGTAGATAAAGCTACAGACAGCTATTTTGTAAAATGGTTGACCGGTTATCTGCAACGAGATGTTCCAATCATGGTTGATTGGTCTGACTGGGGCGGCCACTGGCAGGCAATTATTGGGTATGACACCAATGGTACTGATGGAATTGGTGATGATGTGTTGATATTTGCGGACCCATACGATACAACGGATCACTGGGAAGACGGATATTACGCTTATCCGCTGGAACGTTTCTTCTATCAATGGAAAGAAGGATTCGAACCTTATCAAGAGCAAGTATTTGTCGTGGTTGAACCGGCAGAGTAATTTAATTATGATAACCTGAAACAAAAAAGCGTTAATTCATTTAACGCTTTTTACTTTTTAATAAGATTAGTTTTTGTATTTCAACCGGGCAAATCGTTTTTCCAGAAAGGTGTCAGAGTAGTGTTGATCCAGTTGGATTTGAATGTTATTCGTAGCCGGAATTTCTTGTTGCCTCTGCTGGTAGCGGTGTACAGCGGCAGCAGAAACAACCGCATTGAAGACCATAAAGACCAAGACAACTGAAGTGAGAATTGCAAATGGCTTTTTTGGAAACCGTGCTAGTATCCTGCAAAACCATGGATAGATATATTTAATCATCAGCAAGCCGAATAGCGCCCAGGGGATTGCATAAATTAAGTTCGCTCTTCCCAACAAAGCAAATTTTGAATCGCCATAATCCCATGAGGTATATCCAAAAATCCATTCCTGCAGAAGGCTACTGGTAAATTCAAAACAGACTGAGATGATGTAAGCAATAATAAATACAATAACAGAGGATTTGTCCCTGAATCTATAAAGCAACAAAACCGCCAATACTGTGGCTAATCCATATACCTGGCTAAATGGACCATAAATCATCCCGGTACGATATGCAAAATGGCCATAACGGAAAATCCAATAGATTCCTTCACTGAACGTACCAACAATACTAAACACAAGAAAAACCCAGAATATTTTGGTAAAAGTAAGGCATTCGTTATTTCTTAAATCGCAAATTTGTTGTTTCATTTGGATCTCCATACCACCTATTTTAGACATTATATCATACAATATTCATTGAATGTATGGTATAATAATCGAGTGCAAAAAATTGGAGTAAAACATGAGACTAGGTATTGATATTGGATCAACCACAGTTAAGCTGGTTGTCCTAAACGAAGAACAACAACTAATATACAAACGATATGAGCGGCATATGTCAAACGTATTTGACAAGGTCGCGGAATTGTTGACTCATCTGAATCAGGAATACAAAGGGCAGACTGTTCGAGCATGCATAACCGGTTCCGGTGGTCTTACATTGGCTAAATTAATGGGTATACCATTTGAACAGGAAGTCGTTGCCTGTAGCAGAGCTGTGGAAACATTGATCCCACAAACCGATGTGGCAATTGAGCTGGGCGGGGAAGATGCAAAAATTACCTTTTATGGCCAGACAATTGAACAGCGAATGAATGGAACCTGTGCCGGGGGAACCGGTGCGTTTATCGATCAGATGGCGGTTTTGTTAAATACTGATGCCGCTGGACTGGATCAAGCAGCAGCCAATCACAAAATGATTTATCCCATCGCAGCTCGTTGTGGCGTTTTTGCAAAAACCGACATTCAACCATTGATCAACGAAGGAGCTGCAATAGAGGATATTGCGGCCTCTATTTTTCAAGCGGTGGTGAATCAAACCATAAGCGGTCTGGCTTGTGGTCGAACCATAAAGGGGAATGTGGCATTTTTAGGAGGACCGTTGTCTTTCTTGGAGGGTCTTCGTACTCGTTTTATTGAAACGCTGAAGCTGACCCCGGAACAGGTCATCTTTCCGGAAGACTCTAAGTATTTTGTCGCCATTGGTGCGGCCATGCTTGCAGAAAAAAATCCCGAAATCACGTTAGAGAGCCTAGAAGAAATGGTTCATACTGTGGATCCCAAATCAATTTCAGAATCTAAGCATGTAGAACCATTATTTCGAAATTCCTTGGAATACAGTACGTTTCAGGCAAGGCATGCACTACAAAAGATTAGCCGTAAAGATATCAAAAAAGCACGTGGAAAATTGTTCCTGGGTATTGATGCCGGTTCAACCACTACCAAAGCGGCCTTAATCGACGATGAAAAAAATCTATTATTTTCCTTTTATCGAAGCAATGAAGGAAAGCCTATTCAAGCAACCATGACGATGCTACGTCAACTATATAGTAAATTGCCAGAAAATGCTTTTATAGCAAACACTACTGTCACCGGATATGGCGAAGGCTTAATTAAGTCAGCTTTCCGAGCGGATTTAGGCGAAATTGAGACAGTGGCTCACTATAAAGCAGCAGAACAATTCCTGCCCGGTGTGGATTTTATCCTGGACATCGGCGGACAGGACATGAAGTGCATGAAAATCAAAGACGGAGCCATTTACAACATCATGTTGAATGAGGCCTGTTCTTCCGGTTGCGGATCATTTATTGAAACCTATGCAAAATCGGTGAACATGGATAGCGAGGCCTTTTCCAAAGAGGCTCTTTTCGCGGATCAACCGGTAGACTTAGGGACTCGATGTACCGTATTTATGAATTCGAAGGTCAAACAGGCCCAAAAGGAAGGGGCTACCATCGGCGATATTTCTGCTGGACTTTCATATTCTGTCATAAAAAATGCCTTGTACAAGGTAATAAAACTAAGAAACACCGATGAAACCGGAGAAAAGATTGTAGTGCAGGGTGGAACATTCCTCAATGAAGCTGTTCTTCGCAGCATCGAGAAGATTATTGGAAAAGATGTTGTGCGGCCGGATATTTCGGGAATTATGGGTGCTTACGGCGCAGCGTTGATTGCAAGAGAAAACTATGTTGCTGATACCGATTCTTCAATATTAAGACAAGATCAATTGGACGAGTTCACGGTAGAAAGTTCACATGCAAGGTGTAAAGCATGCGAAAATCAATGCCTCCTGACCATCAACAAGTTTTCCGATGGCGCTAAATATATTACAGGCAACCGGTGCGAAAAAGGGGAGGGCAAGGTAGCTGCAGACAGTAACCTGCCAGATTTATACGATTATAAATTTAGACGACTCTTTGGCTATTCGCCTTTAAGCGAGACTGCATCCAAGCGGGGAGTAGTTGGAATACCTCGTGTTTTAAATATGTACGAAAATTATCCGTTCTGGTTTACGTTCTTTACTAGGCTTGGTTTTCGGGTTATTTTGTCACCCCAATCAGGTAAAAAATTATATGAAAGTGGAATGGAAACCATAGCATCGGATACCGCATGTTATCCGGCGAAATTAGTTCACGGGCATATCCGTTGGTTGGTGGATCAAGGCGTCAAGTGGATTTTCTATCCCAGCATCAATCATGAAAGAGTGGAAGACAATACAGCCCAAAATCACTATAATTGTCCCATTGTTGCAACATATCCGGAAGTTATCGCCAACAATATGGATGATATTCTAGAAGAAAATGGCGTAAAGTTTTCCCATCCGTTCCTGCCCTATGACAATGATGTCAAACTTGCAAGAGAGATGCAAAAACTACTGAAAGCTAACCGAATTTCCGGGATGGAAATCGAATCAGCCATCCGGGAAGCCAGACAAGAAGACAAACGATTTAAGAGCGACATCCGCAAACAAGGTGAATACGCCTTAAAATATGCCAGAACCAATAAGAAAAAATCGGTTGTACTAGCCGGAAGGCCTTATCACCTGGATCCTGAAATCAACCACGGCATCAATTCTTTGATCCGTTCATTTGACATGGTTGTATTGACAGAGGACTCCGTCGCTCACTTAAGCAAACAAGAGCGACCTCTTCGTGTGCTCGATCAATGGATGTACCATTCCAGACTATATAAAGCTGCAGATTTTATTGGAACTACCGATGATGTAGAGATTATTCAACTGAACTCATTTGGATGTGGATTGGATGCAGTCACTACCGACCAGGTAGAAGAACTGACCATGCGGAACAATAAGCTTTACACCGTACTAAAAATTGATGAAGGCAATAATCTTGGTGCAGCCAAAATCAGAATCCGTTCACTAAAAGCTGCCATGGAAGAACGGGAAAAAAGCAAGGTAACCCATGTCGAAAGTCATGAGCCTTATGAGCGGTTGCGTTTCACTAAAGAAATGAAAAAAGACTATACGGTTTTGGTGCCTCAAATGTCGCCGATTCATTTTCAATTTCTGGAAACGGCACTACGTCAAAGAGGTTATAAAGCAATATTGCTACCTGATGTGGACCAACATGCGGTTGAACAAGGCTTAAAATATGTCAATAATGATGCCTGTTATCCCACCATTGTCACATTGGGCCAAATTATTTCATATATCAAGACCGCAGATTTGGATTTAGACAAAACGGCTATTTTCATGTCCCAAACTGGAGGCGGATGTCGTGCCAGCAACTATATTGCATTACTGCGAAAAGCATTGAAAGATATGGATTTAGAACAAATTCCCGTGGTTTCAGCAAGCATGGCGCGCATAGAAAAAAACCAGGGATTCCAGATTACACTAGGTTTGCTAAAAAGGTTTATCATGAGCTTCATTTACGGAGATGTGCTCATGAGAGTGCTATACGCCACCAGACCATACGAAGTGACGGAAGGATCTGCAGATGCGTTGGCTGAACGATGGTCAAGAGTGGCTAGAATGAATGTGCACAGTGGTAGCTTGGTACGCTTTAAAATGATATTAACCGCGATGATTAAAGCTTTTGATGAACTACCTATTCGGGAAGATATCAAAAAACCAAAGATTGGTGTGGTTGGAGAGATTTTGGTGAAATACCATCCCACCGCAAACAACGATATTGTTGGGGTTATAGAACGTGAGGGCGGTGAAGCCGTTGTCCCGGATTTGATAGATTTTTTCATGTATGGAATGTACAGCAAGGAATTCAATTATAATAGACTAAATGGTACATACTGGACCATGATTACCAACAAACTGGCCATTTGGGCGATTGAGTATTACAGGAAATCTGCCAGAAAAGCCTTACATAACAGTAAACGGTTTGAGCCTCCGCCAAGGATTGAACAAACCGCAGGAAAGGCGCAAGAAATACTGTCCCTTGGAAATCAATGCGGAGAAGGTTGGCTATTGACAGGAGAAATGGTAGAATTGATAGATAGTGGTGTAGAAAACATCGTCTGTCTGCAGCCCTTTGCCTGTTTGCCAAACCATGTAACCGGAAAAGGGATTATGAAAGCGTTGCGAAAACGCAATCCTTTGGCCAATATCGCTGCCATCGACTATGACCCGGGAGCCAGCGATGTCAATCAGCTGAACCGAATCAAACTGATGATGGCCACAGCCTACAAAAATCTTAACAGTTCAAATAGTAATTAGGAGGAATACCAATGGGAAGACATGGAACCATAGCAGGTAGAAAAGAAAAGCAGGACTCTAAGCGTTCTGCCATGTTTACAAAAGTAGCGCGGGCGATTACGGTTGCCGCGAAGAACGGGGGAGACCCAGACTATAATGCAGAACTCAAGCAGGCCATTGATAAGGGTAAGGCTATTAACATGCCCAACGAAAATGTTTCAAGGGCAATTAAAAAAGGTACCGGAGAAATCGAAGGTGTCACCTATGAAGAAATGTCTTTTGAAGGATATGGAGCCTCAGGCGTTGCAGTGATTGTTGATGTACTAACTGACAACAAAAACCGAACAACATCGGCAGTAAAAAGCACCTTCGATAAGTTTGGCGGAAACCTGGGCACACCAGGTTGTGTATCATATATGTTCTCCAAAAAAGGCATGATCATCATTGAAAAAACCGATAAAACCGATGAAGATTCTTTAATGGAAGTTGCCCTTGATGCCGGCATGGAAGATATGATTGTTTATGAAGATAGGTATGAGATATTGACCGCCCCGGATGATTTTTCTGAAGTGGCCAATCAGTTAAGAAAAGCCGGATATGAGTTTGTGGAAGCCGACATTGAGTACCTACCATCCATGGAAGTTACTCCGGATTCTCAAGATATTACGAAACTGACAAAGATGATTGATATTTTAGAAGAGAACGATGATGTTCAGAAAGTGTATCATAACTGTGCCATTGAATTGGACGTCTAATAAACAACCCAGAGAATAATCAAAGAAAGAGAGTGGAAACGTATGGAAATAAAAACAGCCATAGAGCTTAGAAAATCCAGACGGCATTACACCGCTGAGACAATTCCGGCAGAGACGGCTGAAACACTATTGGAAATGGTGAAAGAAATCAACCGAGAAACCGGATTGCACCTACAGATGGTCTTTGATCACGGAGAGGCTTTTTCGGGATTGCGAAAAAGCTATGGTTTGTTTTCTGGCGTTCAAAACTATCTTGTGCTGGCGGGAATCAAAAAAACCACAAACGTATATGAAAAGATTGGGTATTACGGTGAAAAATGGGTTTTAATGGCCACTAGTCTGGGGCTTGGAACCTGTTGGGTAGCCGGAACATATGACAAAAAATCAGTCTATTGCAATTTGGAAGCGGAAGAAGAAATCGCCGCAGTGATTCCTTTTGGCAATTATCTGGAGAAGGATACTCTTTTTTCTAAAGTGTTGCGAAAGCAGATGCATAGAAATTCAAAAGGGATTGATGAGCTTTTGTATGCCAAGGATCAACCACCCAATTGGGTTATTAAGGCGATGAAGTACGTTGTGAAAGCACCTTCGGCGGTGAATCGCCAACCGGTGAGGTTTACCTACTCGGAAGATCTAGTGATGGCTACCATCCCCGGAGATTCCATAATACAGCAGATAGATATGGGGATAGCGAAGTTACACTTTGAATTGGGAACCACCGGCGGAGCTTGGCAATGGGGCAGCGGGGGAATCTTCGAGCTCAATGAATGATTTACAAACTGCTATATAAATAAATGTTATAGATCTGATTGGATAGATTGAAAGCACCAAAAAACCTGCCTTTTGGCAGGTTTTGTTGTTTTTGTAAAGTCGTTACCGATTGTAGCCTCTTTTTTCGGCCTTTTTCTTATCTCTGCATTCTTTACATCTTTTTGGTTCATTGTCGAATCCCTTTTCCTTGTAGAATTCTTGCTCTCCAATGGTGAAAACGAATTCCTTACCACAATCCTGGCATACAAGTGTTCTTTCTTCCATTTTAATGTTCCTCCATCTTAATAATACGGGATACTTAATAATTTTATGGGGCGATTCTTCAGATGGGAACACCTTTGTGTAAGACTCCAAATAGATGACCGAACCAATAAAATTTGCAGTATTGTCGTAATTATATCGTAAGGTTTTTGGTTTGTCCATAAAATATTATAAAATGTTGCAAAATAGTGACTATTTTGAAAATGAGTAAATTTAGAAATTATTTCCAATTTTATTTCAAAATGGCTTGACATTTACCATTAATTGTAATATTGTTCAACTATAAATAAGTATTCAGTAATGGCAAAGCAGTCGAAAGGCTGTGACGCAAAGCCAAGGGGCTAAATCGAAAGATATGCCAGCCGGTTGCCGCATGAACAATGTGTATGGATCAACATCACGAAATAGCGGCCATTCAGAGATACTCTGAATGGTTTTTTTACTCCCTAACAGTACGCCCGAGTGAAGAAATCCAGCACCAACAATTAAATAACGAAATAGCAAAACCGGAGAAATCCGGTGACGCAAAGCCAAAGGGTCTAAGCCGAAAGGTATGACAGCCGGTTGCCGTTGATAACTCGTAAGTTATCAATATACTCAAATGCAATTATTTTGTTTGAGCACAGCGACTGTCCACCTAAGACCCTAGGACAGTCGCTTTTTCGTTTCCAGGAAGTGTTTTGAAGCGAAGGATTCGGGAGGAAAACAAAATGAAAAAGAAGTATAACACATACAAAAAAAGCATGAGAGTATTAATCGTAGTATTAATCTCGTTGGTTTGTATAAATGGAGCGCTGATGGTAGGAACCATAATAGCTTCTGCTGCAGTTACTCCTTCAGTATCACAAGATGAAGCTGCCACCAAATATATCGCCAAAAAAATCAGCGAGTTACAAGTTGCAAAAATTGAAGCAAAGGTTGCCACGGAAGCAGCAACTACACCAGAAGTAACAGTTGCCACGGAAGAACCAGCTAAAACGACAACATCATCAACCAATACCAAAACTTCAACAACATCAACGAAAACCAAAACAACGACAGCGCCGGCACCTGCACCTACACCTACACCTACGCCTACGCCTGCACCTACAACGACCACGCCATCATCCGGTGAAATAAGCGTATTGAAAAACAGTATCACTGGGGCTTTGGTAAGTGCGTTTGATCAACTGGAATTTAAAATCATAATCAATCCAAATTCCACATACTTGGGGTACTTTAGCACAAGCAAGCATTCAATTGAAATGAGATCTGTAAGTATCAGTACCTTTAGACATGAAATGGGACATTTCCTGGATGTATTGAAGAATATGCCATCTAGAAGCACAGATTTTGCCGGAATTTATGCAAGAGAAAAAAGTCTGTACTCAGGATCAAATGCAGCATATATAACATCTAATGCGCAGGAGTACTTCGCACAGTCTTATCGAAACTATCTGGAGGATGCAGCAAAACTCAGGGCAGAACGTCCTGAAACATATACTTTTGTTGTAAACCAAGTCAACAGTATTTCAAGCGCGGATATCAGCCGTACCTATAATCAATACAGTTGGTCCTGGTAAATAGTCAAAAGGGCAAGAAATTGCTACAAAATACTTGAAAAAAACCCGTAGGCAGCGGCTGCCAAACGGGTTTTTTTCTATAATTGATTGTATCGCTAGCCACGAATTGGCCTGATTAACAGCATTAATATGTATTATTCGTGTTTTTTTGTGTTATTTTTCTTGACATCCGGGTATTATAAAGATATTCTTTAAAAAAGGGAACAGAGATGAAAATAGCAAAGCATTCGCGAGAGTGTGACGCAAAACTAAAGGGTCTTGAAGGATGCACATCAGGGGTTGCATTATCACAAGACAGCCAGCTGCCATTGATGAACAATTATAGGCAGTTTTTATTTTATCTAAAATGCACTAAATAATATAACGACAAAGGCAAAACAGCTGTGAGGCTGTGACGCAAAGCTAAAGGGTCTTGGGATTGACCTTAAAGAATGTTGCAAAACAAGAATAAAGATTTATCCAAGATAGCCAGCTACCGTTTCTCAGTTTTGAAAAGTGGTAGTTTTTTTGTATTTAGTAGCAAAAAACCCACAAGGAAGGGAGAACGGAAATGAACATTATTACAAAGAAGAGGGGAAGGATAGCTATTTCCTGGCTAGTCTGCATCACAATGGTTTTCGCAAGTTTTGCCGGGCCATTTTCGCAGACGGAAGCGCAAGCAGCTGTTGCACCTCCAATTACCGTTGACAAAGAAGTCGTCAACACGGAATGGGTTGATAAGGATCTTGGCATTGCAAAGGTTAAACTAACTGTAAATAGCCAAGATATCGAGACAACAGTAACCACCCCTCTGGTGACCAGAATCGTCATGGTATTGGACTACTCAGGTAGTATGGATGATGAGGGTAAAATTGACGAGCTGAAACAAAAGGCAAAAGCATTCGTGGATCAGATGCTGGCACTCCAAGGAGACATCCAGATCGCCGTTGTTACATTCAGCAGCACAGCAGTTAGTAATCCATTTAGCAGCAATGCGACAACATTAAAAAATAAGATTCAAAACACATATACTGGGGTTGCAACAAACATCCAAGATGGAATCCGCAAAGGGCAGGCATTGTTAAATACTGTTGTTGCGGATAATGAAATCATGGTTGTTCTAAGCGATGGTGAACCAAACAGAAGTTATAAGGGTACTGCCGGCGGACCTTTTACACCTGCAGACACAGCACTGAATTACGACGGAGCAACTTGGCCAACAGTTATAACAGCATTTGATTATAGCCACTTGCTTAATGCAAATTACAACTACAACTTGCCAAACAATGGTAGTGATAAAGATTATCAAATCGGTAGTGCCTGGATTACAAACCATGGCTTTGGAACCGTGTCAGAAGCATTGCTTGCCAAGAAAGCCGGCACAACCATCTATTCTGTAGGCTTTGATATGGGAGCAACTTCTAATGCCGCGAAGGTCATGAAATCCGTAGCTAGCAGTAACTCGAAGTTCTTTATGGCATCTGATGATTTGACCGTTGCATTCGAAACAATCGGAACCAGCATCATTGAACAAGCTGCTGGTGAAGGCGCAGTCGTGACTGACCCCATGGGATTTAACACCGATGTGGCTGGTGGCAACAACTATCAATTCAAAGCCCTGATCGATGGAAGTCATCCGGTTGTTCATACCGAACCATCCGGCATGACGAGTTCTGTGACTTATGATTCTCCTACAGACACATTCAACTGGGTTTTGACAACAGGTGATATTAAAGAAGGAACCTACACATTAACATATTACGTGCAGATTCAGGATCTGAATGGAAACGGTGTTGGAGATAATGTGGATGATGTTTTAACCAATGACCAAGCCGTGCTCAGTTACACTGACGCAGCCGGGTCGCCGCAAAGCATTCCATTTGAGGATCCAACTTTGCAGGTTGAACATTACAATGTTGAATATTATTTCAATGGGACCATTGATCCTTCTTTGACGACAACTCAAGCAGCAATCGCAGGAAGAACACCGATTACAGTTGTTGCTCCAGCATTCGCCGGATTTGATTTCGATGAAACTGTTTATGGTAACAATGCTGCAAACACCGCGTTGGAAATCGTTCAGGATGGCGCAAACAATGTAATCAAAATCTACTACGTCGATAAAACAGGTTCATTGGAAATAACCAAAGAAGTTCTAAAGAACAATGCACCATTTGATGTCACAGATACGTTCTACTTTGGATTATTTGCAGACGCTGCTGGCGCAGATCTTATCGGAGACGTGAAAAGCATTGGCATAGTGGATGATAATTCAGGCACAGTGGAATTCACTGGTCTGACACTTGGAACAACCTATTATGCTTTCGAAACAGATGCAGCTGGTGCCCCAATTGCCGATACGCTCGGTGGGTTTATCCATCTTGGCAACTATGTTTTGGATGGACAAGGAGCTGAGTTTACACCAAACGTTGAAGATCTTTCAGGCGAAATTACCATCAAGAATCAAATCGCAGTTGGTACTTCGGTTGAATTTGTGGGAACTAAAAATCTTACAGGCAGATACCTTGGTGCCAACGATGTGTTCCATTTCGCAATCTTTGAAGGCGATAACGCAACTCCGTTTGCAGCAGGACAAACAGTCGCTGTATTAGGGAGCGCAAGCAACGAAGTAGCCATAGAATTTGATACCATTGAATATGGAATCAATGATCTTGGAACACATCACTATGTAGTAAAAGAAATCCCACCTATCGATGGTATTTTGAACGGAATCCTGTTTGATACATTACCCAGAACCGTTACCGTTGAAGTAACAATGGACGCGCAAGGAATCTTGTCAGCAACCGTTACTTATCCGGACAGAGCCGAGGAACTCGTGTTTAATAACGAATACGAACCAGCCTCAACGACCTGGACACCGGATGTAACAAAAGAATTAACTGGGAAAGACCTTACTAACGGAATGTTTGAATTTACCATCACAGAAGATGACTCCACTGAGCCGATTCAGACAGTCGCCAATGTAGGAACTTCCGTTCCATTTTCCGCCATCGAATTCACTGAAGCCGGGACATACTACTTTGAGATTTCAGAAGTGATTCCGGCAGAGGCTAATGCGGAAGGCGTTTTGGACGGAATTGCGTATGATGGCCATACTGTATATGCTGTAGTAACCGTCACAGACAATGGTCTGGGAGAACTGGAAGCATCCGCTGAATACGATGGAGACACAGAATTTGTAAACGAGTACTCAACGGATCCTGTCACATGGATTCCTGATGTCACCAAAGTCCTTACGGGAAAAGAGCTGACAGACGAGATGTTCAGTTTCACCATTCAGGAAGCAAACAGAAATGTTCGTACTGCTCTTTACAGTGAAATGGTTATGAATAACGGAAGTAGCATTCCTTTCACAGGTATTGAATTCTACGGACCCGGAACCTACTATTTCGAGATTACTGAAGAAATAGGTTCAATCCCTGGGATTACATATGATACCACAGTGATTTATGTAACCGTAGTTGTGACCGACAATGGTGATGGCACACTGGAAGCTGAAGCAACATATGAAGGCGGACAAGAATTCAATAACTCCTATGAAGGTCCAGGATCCATTGAAGTTACAAAAAAAGTGTTGGTCTTAACCGATGATTCTACTGTTACTGTAAACTATACGTTCCACGCTGCATTGTTTGAAAACAATGATGGAACATTGACAAGAGTTAGTGACTTGATAGATTTGAATGTTGTTGAATCTGCCAGCGTCGATGTAACCTTTGGTAATCTAGATTTAGATAAGACATACTTTGTATTCGAAACGGATGCCGCAGGGAATATCATCCAGCCAGAATCAGATGGTACCATAATTACACCCATCCTTCCGGATTGGACAAAAGTATTGTATGAAGGTAACATGATAACTTTGACGCCTGACAATATGAAAGGTGCAACAGTCATTACCAATGTATTTGACCCGGAAGACTTGCCACTTCTTGGTTCGATAACGGTGAACAAGACTGTTACTGTAGATGGCAAAGCATTTGCCAGCAACAGAACATTCTACGTAGCATTGTTTGAAGACAAAGGGCTGACGAAAATTGTTTCTGAAGTGAAAGCTTTGAAGATGAACGGTAATTCCGCCACTACAACAGAATTCCTGACAGACATTGATGGGAATCCATTGGTAGCAGGAACAACATATTTCGTTGCAGAGACAGATATAAATGGTGTACCACTAACCGGTAGTGCTGAGGTGGTGGGATTTGAAATTCAAATTGACAATGCCGAAGCCACCATTACAGAAGAGGGGACCACCGTTAACATCATCAACAAATTTAAATCGGAAGAGTTCCCATTAACAGGTGACAATTCCAATATGGGCCTCTGGTTATTCCTGGCGATGCTAAGTGTTGCTGGTGCAATCGCACCCTTCGCTTTTCGCAAAAAAGAAGTGACCAACGATTAATTAACTAATACCTAACCCAATACAACCAATACATACATGTAAAGTTCAAAAAGCGTGCGGCAAAACCGTTCGCTTTTTGATTGTGAGGATAAGCAATAATAGTAGAGCATATTGATATCATTTATAGTGATGACTTGTAGATTGGTTCATAAATTTGTATTTTTTTGTTTTTTACTTGACAATGAGGTACTATAAATATATTCTTTTAACACAGGGAACAGAGATGAAAATAGCAAAGCACTTGTGAGAGTGTGACGCAAAACTAAAGGGTCTTGAAGGATGCACAACAGGGGTTGCATTAGCACAAGACAGCCAGCTGCCATTGATGTACAGTTTTTTTGGCAGTTTTATTTTATCAAAATGCCAATAATATCATAACGACAAAGGCAAAACAGCTGTGAGGCTGTGACGCAAAGCTAAAGGGTCTTGGGATTGACCTGAGGCAATCATGGGGAGACATAAAATAAGGATATAACCAAGACAGCCAGCTACCGTTTCTCAGGTTGAAAAGTGGTGGCTTTTTTGTTCTCAAAAAAACAAATAAGCTACAAAGAGAGGAGAACGGAAATGAATATAATAACGAAAAAAAGGGGAAGAATAGCGATAGCATGGCTAATCTGCATTACAATGATCTTTGCTAGCTTTGCAGGGCCATTTTCCCCGATGGAGGCGCAGGCATCGACTGAAGATCTAATTATTACTGAAAATCCAATCATGCCAGAAGACCCAACAATGCCCGAAGATCCAATAATGCCTGAAGATCCAACAACGCCTGAAGATCCAACAATGCCTGAAGATTCAATCCTATTTGAAGGACCAAGCAGATCTATGATGCTAATGTGCCCTACCCCTGACCCACAACCAGTAAGTTGGACACCAACGGCTACGAAAATACTAGTAGGCAAAGACCTTAGCGACTATGAGGCTGGTACATTCATGTTTGAACTGACACAAACTGATCCAAGCACATGCGCTGATCCATTGATGGCACCCAATGGTCATGATGGCTCAATAGTATTCCCAACAATTACTTATACGCAAGCCGGTACCTACACATACACCTTGAAAGAAGTTGGGGGTAATATTCTTGGCATCACATACGATGCAAGTATAATTACTTTAACTGTTAAGGTTATCAAAAATGATTCGAATCAACTTCGAATACGTTGGGCCCACTATTCAGATGAAGCAAAATTTATTAACAAATACACCCAACCAGTAAGTTGGACACCAATAGCAATAAAAGTGCTAGAAGGTAAAGAACTTAGCGACTTTGAAGCCGGTACATTCGAGTTTCAACTTACACAAACTAATCCAAGCACATGCACTGATCCATTGAGTGCTTTTAGCGAAATTGATGGTTCGGTAACATTTCCAACGAAATATTATACGGATGACGGCACCTATGAATATACCATGGAAGAAGTTGGGGAATTAGTTCCAGGAGTTACCAACGACTTAACGAAATATAATATAATAGTAGTTGTTACTTGGAATTATGAATATGCTTGGTGGGATTTTTTGCATTGGTTCCCTATTAATAAGTACCTTGTAGCAGAAGTGACTTATCCGGACAATGTAACAAATGGTGTACCAGTTTTCACCAACACATATGTAGGTCCGGGATCCATTACTGTCACAAAGAGAGTGGTGCTTGATATGGATGATCCTGAATTTGAGCTTACCAAGACATTCTATGCAGGCTTATTTATCAAAACCGAAGAGGGCATGGAACTGGTTCAACTAGGTGAAGGTGACGATGCAGTTGATGCAATTGCAAAATTGGAAGTTGTAGACTCCGCACCTGCCACAGACAGTGAAACTTTTGTAGGACTTGATTTGGATCAAATGTATTACATATTTGAAACAGATGAAGATGGAAATATCATCGAAACCGATGATGACGGTTACATCTTACCAAAAAATACAACTGGTTGGTATGCATTGGCTTATGAAAACGAAGAAAATGCTGTCGAACTTACACCGGAGGCACTAACAGGATCAGTAACTATCACAAATTACTTTGCTGATTTCGAGGCCCCGTTTGACCCATCAGTCAAAGTGATTAAGACAGTAACTGTAAACAATACACCTACTGCCAGCAACCTAACTTTCTATGCCGGATTGTTTGAAGACAAAGAGTTAACAATTCTAGTCGCATTCAAACCTCTGCCATTGAACGGTGGAATCTCAGCTGAAGCCAGTTTCGCCTTCTACCAAGATGGTGTGACGCCTCTAAAAGCAGGAACAACTTATTATGTAGCTGAAACGAATGACAAAGGGGTACCTCTTGCCGGTACAGCTAAAGAGTTGGGCTTCGAGATTACAATCAATGGTGTGACCAATAATAACTCAACAGTCGAGCTCATTGAAGAAGAAGCGGTAGTTAACATTGTTAACAATTTCAAGAAGGAAGAGTTCCCACTAACCGGTGACGATTCCAACATGGGTCTCTGGCTGTTCCTGGCAATGCTGGGAGTTGCAGGAGCAATCGCTCCCTTCGCTTTTCGCAAAAAGGAAGTAGCCAACGACTAATTAATTAAGACCTTACCCAATATAATAAACACATACATGTAAAGTTCAAAAGGCGAGCGGCAAAACCGTTCGCTTTTTGATTGTGCCAATATACATTGTGGATTATAATAAAGGGGAATTTGACCTATTTAAACTATATACTTTATGACAGGAGATTGGAATGATTCCATTATCTACAAAGATGCGACCCACGAGTTTAGATGATTTTGTGGGGCAGACCCATTTTATGTATCCCGGCTCGTTACTTTATAATGCAATCAAAAATAAGACTTTTGATTCTGCTATTTTCTTTGGACCATCCGGAACCGGCAAAACAACCTTGGCCAGGATTATAGCTAAAGAAATGGATGCAGACTTTGTTGAAATCAATGCATCTACAACAGGAGTCAAAGAATTGAAAGAACTAATTGAGCGTGCAAAACTCAAATTCTTTGGATTACAGAAAGAGCAGACATATGTCTATGTGGATGAATTCCACCGGTGGAACAAACTGCAGCAGGATTCCCTTTTAAAGGCGCTGGAAGAGGGTGTGCTGCGTTTTATTGGCAGCACTACAGAAAACCCTTACTTTGCTGTAAACAATGCAATAATAAGCCGTGTACGGAGCATATACGAGTTTAAGAGACTGGATAAAGATGAGGTATTGCTGATTCTTCAACGAACCTTGCAGGACAAAGAAAAAGGGTTTGGCAACTTGAATCTCGAGGTTGACGAAAATGCATTGACGGTGTTGGCTGATATGAGTAACGGGGATGCAAGAATTGGATTGGATGCAATGGGTTTTATCCTGGACAATCTGAAAGAGGGTGCCAGTATTGATATGACTGTCGTCCGTGAAGCTATGCAGAAACAAACAACTTTTTTTGACAAAAGCGAGGACAAATACAATCTGCTATCTGCACTCCAAAAGTCCATACGCGGTAGCGATCCTGATGCATCAATACATTATTTGGCGCGACTGATAGAGGGTGGCGCCGATGAAATGATGATCGGCCGGCGTTTAATGGTCATCGCGGCTGAAGACATAGGTATGGCTTATCCCAATGCGATAGCAATTGTTACGTCTTGTGTCCAGGCTTCACATATGGTAGGGTTTCCGGAGGCAAGAATTCTACTTGCTGAAGCAGTGGTTTTATTGGCATCCTGCCCAAAATCCAACCGTGCCTATATGGCACTTGATGCTGCGATTTCTGATCTGCGAAACAAAACTATTGATGATGTACCATTGCATCTGAAAGACGGACACTATGGAGGTGCTAAGGATAGAGGTATTGGTCTGGAATATAAATATCCCCATCAATATGGTGGTTATGTGAAGCAGCAATACTTACCTGATAACCTTTACAAAGAAGATGTCAAATATTATAGACCCACCGAAAACGGCAATGAGGCCGCTTTTAAAAAATTTCTAGAAAGCTTGGATAAAAAGAAATGAAAACAATCATCAGAGCGCCACATTCCGGCTTTTGCTTTGGCGTGAAACAGGCCATCGAAAAAGCTGAAGAAGCGGCAAATCAAAGCCAAGGGAATCCGATTCATTCCAGAGGACCGTTGATCCACAATAAGAATGTCACTGAGCGGCTCCTTTGCAAAGGAATTGATGTCATTGATACACTTGACGAGGCCGTCTTTGGTGATACAGTAATAGTACGGTCTCATGGAGAACCAAAAGAATTCTACGAAGCTGCTGATTCCATGAACCTAAAAATTGTGGATGCGACTTGCCCTTATGTAAAACGAATCCACGATCATGTTCAACGAGCATATTTGCTGGGGAAACAAGTGGTGATTGTAGGTGACCGAAATCATCCCGAAGTTATTGGGGTAAACGGATGGTGCGAGAATTCAGCGATAGTGGTAGCAGATGCCGCTGATGCAGAGCAAGTGAAGGACAATGATTTATTTGTTGTGGCACAAACTACAATTCAAAAGGAAACTTTGGATGAAGTGGCTCAGGTATTTATCAAAAATGGCTTAAATGCTGAAATTGAAAATACGATTTGTAAAGCCACTACGGAAAGACAAAAGGGCTGCGAGGAGACTGCCAAACAGGTAGATCTCATGCTGATTGTGGGAGATCATCAAAGCTCAAATACAAAGAAACTCTTCGAAATTGCACAGAAATACTGCCCGGAAACCTATTTTGTTGAAAATATAAACGATTTACCATTGAAAAAAATCCAAAAATATAATAAAATAGGCGTTGCGGCAGGCGCATCGACGCCTGAGGTTGCAATTGAGGAGGTTATTTCTAATATGAGTGACAAAATCACCGAAAACAATGAACTAAGCATGAATGACTTTATGGATGAAATCGAGAAGTCAATGCGGCTGCCAAGAGGCGGCGAAATGGTAACCGGAACCATACACCAAGTGACCGATAGAGAAATCATCGTCAACCTTGGATGCAAAAAAGACGGGATCATTCCAAAGGAAGAAATTAAATTGGAAGCTGATCAAAAGTTAACTGAACTATTTCATGTTGGGGACGAAATTCACGCCAAAGTCATCAAGACCGATGACGGAGACGGCAGCATACTTCTTTCCAGAAAGAAGTTAGAAGCTGTTGAGCATTGGGACGAAATTAACAATGCATACGAAAACAGAACATTAATTGACGTTAATGTGCTAAGACAAGTAAATGGCGGCGTTATTGCTGCATATAAAGAAGTACAAGGATTCATTCCTCTGTCTCAGCTTTCTGACAAATTTGTTGAAGACTCAGCAGAATTTGTTGGTAGAACACTGAGCGTCCGTGTTTCACGGGTAGATCAGAGAAGAGGCAAGGCAGTATTCTCCAGAAAGGCACATCTGCAAGAAGAAAAGCAGAAGCTCATGGAAGAAATCTGGAGCACCATTGAAGTGGGCGACATTGTGGAAGGCGCAGTCATGCGTTTCACCGATTATGGCGCATTCGTAGACATTGGTGGCATTGATGGACTTCTCCATATCTCGGAAATTTCCTGGGGCAAGCTGAAGCATCCACAGGAAGTCCTGAAGATTGGGCAGACCATTCAAGTCAAAGTACTTTCCATGAACAGTGAAAAAGGCAAAATCTCATTGGGCCTGAAGCAAACTCAGCCGGAACCCTGGGCTGTCATTGATGACAAGTATCAGGTTGGCGACGTGGTAGAAGGCAAAGTTGTTCAGATTAAAGAATATGGTTGTTTCGTAGAGTTAGAGCCTGGCCTTGATGGACTGGTTCATATATCAGAAGTAAACCACAAGAGAATCGGCAACATCAATGACGAATTCTCCGTTGGAGACACAGTAAAAGCTAAGATTCTTGAGATTGACAAAGAAAACAAGAGAATTAGCTTGAGCATCAAAGAAACAATCGAACCGCCAATCTTCGAAGAAGAGGCCGCACCAGCACCTGAAGCAGCTCCTGAAGTTGTTGAAGAAGCGGCTCCTGAGGTTGTTGAAGAAGCAGCTCCTGAAGTTGTTGAAGAAACAGCGCCAGAGGCAGCTGAAGAAACAGCGCCCGAGGCAGTTGAAGAAACAGCGCCCGAAGTTGTTGAAGAAGCAGCTCTTGAAGTTGTTGAAGAAACAACCGAAGAAGAAAAGGCATAGGTCACAAAAGATAAATTTAAAAGCACACCTCGGTGTGCTTTTTTCTTTATACTTTTTCTTTTTGTTAAAATATTATAATTTCCCCGCCATCTCAATCAATTCTCTTGCAGATTTTACGGTTGTGTCAGAAATGTTAATTCCACTTAGGAGCCTTGCAATTTCCTCTACTTTTTCTCTGTCACTAAGGGGCTTGATTGTGGTATACGTCATATGATCATCCGTAGTTTTGATAATACGGAAATGATGGTCACCAAAAGCAGCAATTTGAGGTAAATGGGTAATGGAGATTATTTGATGTTTTTGAGATATTTCCATTAGCTTTTTGCCAACTACACTGGCAGTTGCTCCACTGATGCCACTATCAATTTCGTCAAATATCATCGTGGGGATATCATCGTAATCTCCGATGACGCTCTTAAAAGCCAACATGATACGAGACATTTCACCTCCTGATGCAATCTTGGACAAAGGCTTTAAATCAGAGCCTTTGTTGGTACGTATCAAGAACTCGATTTCATCCACTCCGTCGATTGTATACTTAGGAAGTTTTTGCACTTTGATACTAAGTTTTGCATCCTGGAAATTTAAATCAATCAATTCATTGGTGATTTTTTCTTCAAGACTACTGGCTGAAGTCTTGCGCAAATGTGTCAACCGGGCACATTCATCTTTTAGCATCTCTTCGATTCTTGCCTTCTCTAAATTCAAGCTTTCTATCTCAGAATCCATATTTTCAATGGTTAACAGATCTTTCTCTAGCTTTTGCCCAAAGTCGAGGATTTCTTCAATGGACATGTTGTATTTACGTTTGATGGTTTCTAAAAGGTCGTCACGTTCAGTGACATCACGCAATTCTTGATCCGAAAAGACAATTCTATCTTTTGCATCCCTGATCTTGGTGCATAAATCTTCAACTCGATAATAAATATCAGTAAATTCATCTTCTAGGTTTGCTGCATCCCGTGACAAATCGGAAATCGGCTTTAGAGTTTTTTGAATATCTGACAGAACTTCTAAGGCAGACCGGCTATCAGTACGGGCGATGCCATATGCAATTTCAAAGTTTTGGTATATCCGTTCTTTGTTTCTCAAGTACAACAGTTGCTCTTCTAACAGCTTATCTTCGCCAGGTGCAATGTTAGCCTGATTAATTTCATTGAGTTGATATTCCATAAAATCCTTTTTTCGGCGATTTTCACGGGTTTCGTTAATCAATGATGAGAGACGCTTGCTGGTTTCCTGATAGTCATCGAATAATTGCGCGACACGTTTTTTTGTTGAAGTAATGGATTCTTTTTCGTATGCATCCACAAGTTTGATATGATTTTCGGGATTTAGTAAGGATTGATGTGCATATTGTCCGTGGACATCGGTAATTGTTCGGCAATATTCATTGAGTTGCGCCAGAGTAACAATCTCACCATTTATTTTACAGAGATTTTTGCCTTCTGACGAGATCTCCCTTGTAAGAACCGATTCGTCATTCATCTGACTGGCAACCATCTGAATAATTGCTTTGTCGGCTCCGGTTCGTACATAGGTTTTGTCGGCACGTCCGCCCAAAGCCATATTCATAGCTTCAATGATAATGGATTTACCTGCACCAGTTTCGCCGGTAATGATGTTCAATCCTTTGTGAAAATCAACCTCGAGTGTTTCGATGATGGCAAAGTCTTTAATACTAATGTGAGTAATCATAGGGTTCCCCTTACTTTAACAGTTCATCGAAATCAGTTAATAATGCTGGTACATTGACGGGATCGTCCACTACAATCATAATGGTATTATCTCCGGCAACGGACCCGACAATATGGGCAAAATTCAAAGAATCGATTGCTTCGCCTGCTGCAGGACCACAACCGGACAGGGTTTTTATTACCACAATGTTGCCAGCCGTTTTTACAGAGGTAATCGTTTCTTTAAATATTTTGACAAAACGGTCTGATATAGGCCCTGCATCCCCATTGCTAACCGCATATTTGTAGTGACCGGCAGGGGAAAGAGTTTTGATGAGTTGCAGTTCTTTGATGTCTCTGGATACAGTGGCTTGAGTCACATCAAATCCGGCATCTCGGAGCAATTGGCATAGTTTTTCCTGGGTCTCGATTTCATTTGTTTGAATCAATTCCAGCACCTTATTCTGTCTTGAATATCGCATTGAAAAAACTCCTCTCTTAAAGCATATAGACTCTTTCACACATATTCATAATTATACCATTACATGAGTGGAATTCAACACAAATATAGACAAACATATGTTTGTATGCTATAATTCATGAAGAAAATAAGAGAAAAGAGGGTGCCGATGAGAATCTTGGGGATTGATCCGGGATATGCCATTTTAGGATACGGAATCGTCGATATGATAGGCAATCGCTTCAAGGCTGTTGCGTATGGAGCGGTTACAACAGAGGCCTGCACCGAAATGCCGGACCGGCTCAAACATCTTTACAGTTCTCTGATGGAGATTATCGCTGAGCATCAACCGGAGGCCGCATCCATCGAAGAATTGTTTTTTAATACCAATACTACAACTGCAATCAATGTAAGCCAGGCAAGAGGCGTAGCAATACTAGCTTGTATCAATTCGGGTTTGTCTGTGGATGAATATACACCACTTCAAATCAAACAAGCCCTAACCGGAATGGGTAGAGCGGACAAAGGACAGGTTCAATTCATGGTCAAGAATCTGCTCAAACTCGAAAAAACACCTAAACCGGATGACGTGGCTGACGCGTTAGCAGCAGCCATCTGCCACGGAAATTCGTCCTGCGCAAAGGAACGTATGTCTAAGGCACTAAATAATAGTAACAAATAGGAGGGCTTTGTATTTATGATCGGATATTTGATTGGGATTCTAACCATGAAAACAGATACGAGCGTCTTAATTGAAACGGGGGGCATCGGCTATGAGGTCATGACTCCCGGCAACAGCCATATTTTTCTCGAAAAGGAAGGCTCAGAAGTCAAAGTATATACTGCGATGATCGTTAGAGAAGATGATATCAGTTTGTATGGATTCAGTGACATGACATCTTTGCAACTGTTCAAAAAACTCATTACAGTAAGTGGTGTTGGTGCTAAAGCTGCTTTATCAATTTTGTCAGCGATGTCTGTGGATGAAATCCGCAAAGCCATTGTCTTTGAAGATTCAACAATGCTGACGCGTGCTCAGGGAATCGGCAAAAAAACTGCCCAAAGAATTGTACTGGATTTAAAGGATAAGTTGGGTAGCATCACTCATTACGATGGAGCTGGTGGAGAATTGAGTTCAGAACTTGTCGGTATTGACGGCAACAACCCCAGAATGGAAGCACTCGCAGCTCTGATTGCCCTAGGTTACTCTAGAGGTGAAGCCGCTGCTGCGCTGGCAGCCGTGAAGGACAATGACCTGACAACGGAAGCTTATGTCAAGCAATCTCTCAAAAAGCTATTCTAAGAGAGGATGAATTATGGAATTCGAAGAACGGATTACTGCAACACAAAATAACGCTGAAGAAGAAGTCGCGGAGTTAACCTTGCGGCCACAAAACTTCTCTGATTATATCGGACAAAAAAATGCAACGGATAATTTAAAGGTCTTTATAGAAGCAGCAAAACGTCGCGGAGAACCTTTGGACCACGTGCTATTTTATGGACCGCCGGGATTGGGTAAAACAACCCTGGCAAATATAATTGCCAATGAACTGGGAGTGGATATTCGGATTACAAGCGGTCCGGCCATCGAGCGTGCGGGAGATTTGGCTGCCATTTTAACAAACTTAAACGAAAACGACGTACTCTTCATCGATGAAATTCACAGACTCAACCGTTCGGTTGAAGAAGTGTTGTATTCCGCCATGGAAGACTACGCCCTTGATATCATTATTGGAAAGGGACCTTCTGCCCGTTCTATTCGTTTGGATCTGGCGAAGTTTACTTTGATTGGCGCTACTACCCGAGCCGGCAGTTTGTCAGCTCCATTGCGGGATAGATTTGGTGTGGTCTGCAAATTCGAAACCTATACGGGTCCGGAACTATGTACAATCATCCGAAGGTCTGCAGGGATTTTAGGCATCAAAATTGATGAAGAAAGTTTGGATGAATTAGCGAAAAGATCAAGAGGTACACCCAGAGTAGCCAACCGCCTCCTCAAAAGGGTAAGGGATTTTTCCCAGGTAAAAGGAACCGGAGTGGCTGATATGGAGATTACTCGCTCTGCATTGGAAGCACTTGGGGTGGACCCCATGGGGCTTGAGAGTCTGGATCGAGAAATTATCAGGGTAATCATCGATCGGTTCAACGGTGGACCTGTGGGCATTGATACCATAGCTGCTGCAATTGGCGAAGAACGTATCACCATAGAGGATGTCTATGAACCTTACTTAATACAGATTGGATTTTTAAACAGAACGCAGAAGGGTCGTATGATTTCTCATTTGGCATACCGCCATATAGGACTTGAGCCGACAGGCGTTGCGCTTATAGATGAACAACTGATGATTGAACAGGACCTGGAGGAGCAATGAGAGTAGACGATTTTGATTATAACTTACCGGATTCACAAATTGCCCAAAAGCCTAGCGACAAACGTGATGAATCCCGTTTGTTGATTGTGCACAGAAAAAACCATACCATTGAGCATAAACATTTTTATGACATTATTGATTATCTGAAGCCTGGAGACTGCCTTGTGTTGAACAATTCCAAGGTATTGCCTGCCAGGCTTTTTGGAATTAAAGATGGAACCGGAGCAAAAGTAGAATTCCTTCTGATTAAACGAATAGAGGGAGATTTGTGGCAAACCATGGTTCGACCTGGCAGGAGAATAAAGCCGGGTGATGTAGTGGAATTTGGACCTGGTTTCTCCGCAATAGTCAAAGACTTTGGAGACCAAGGAACCCGGATAGTGGAATTTCGTTATGAGGGGCTATTTATGGAGCGCTTAGAAGAGTTTGGTACTATGCCACTCCCGCCATATATTGAGAGACCTACCACTGCCGAAGATCATGAACGATATCAAACCGTTTATTGTGAGCCTGAAGGCTCTGTTGCAGCACCCACAGCCGGTCTTCATTTCACACAGGAGCTTCTCCAAAAAATCAAGGAACGTGGTATACATGTGACATATGTGACATTACATGTAGGTATTGGCACATTCAGACCTGTGAAAGCAAAAAGAGTAGAAGATCATGAAATGCACTTTGAAGAATTTGAGATTCCCGAGGAAACAGCGAGATTAATCAATGAAACAAAGAAGAATGGTGGCAGAATAATATCTGTTGGCACTACCTCTTCCCGAACCCTCGAAAGTGGTGCAATTCGTGATGATCTGGGTGCATGGAGGGTAGAAGCAGGAAGTGGTAGTACAGGAATCTTCATTTATCCCGGATATGAATTCAAAATTGTAGATGCCTTAATTACCAATTTCCATTTACCAAAATCTACATTGTTAATGCTGGTAAGTGCACTTTATAACAGGGAGAAGATGCTTGAGATTTATCAGGAGGCTATTGACATGGAGTATCGTTTCTTTAGCTATGGAGATGCCATGTTTATTGAATAACCTTAAAAATCATAAATTAAACCAGATGAAGCAAATATAGAAAGAGAAAGTGAAAAAATGAAACATGCAGTTACATATCGACTGCTTTCCAAAGATGGGAAAGCCAGACGAGGAATCATAAGCACCCCCCACGGCGAAATTCAAACACCAGTGTTCATGCCGGTTGGGACTGCGGCAACTGTAAAGGCTATGAGACCGGAAGAGGTTGAGGCGTTAGGGGCTCAAATCATTCTTTCCAATACATATCACCTATACTTAAGACCCGGCCATGAAATTATCCGTGAGGCTGGTGGATTGCATAAATTTATGAATTGGAACAAACCCATTCTCACCGACAGTGGTGGATTTCAAGTATTCAGCCTTGGGGATTTGCGCAAAATAACAGAAGAGGGTGTAACGTTTGCCTCTCATATCGATGGATCGAAACACATGTTTACACCAGAAAAATCTATGGAAGTTCAAAATGCTCTGGGCTCAGACATTATCATGGCTTTTGATGAATGTGCACCATATCCTGCAGATCGAGAGTACGTTGTACCATCTATGGAGCGAACAACCCGGTGGTTGGAACGTTGCAAAGAAGCGCATCATAACATTGAACAACAATCACTTTTCGGTATTATGCAAGGGGGAATGTACGAGGACCTACGTAAAATCAGCGCGAAGGCGATTGTAGATATGGACCTACCGGGATATGCCATTGGTGGGCTTAGTGTAGGGGAACCCAAGGAATTAATGTGCCAGGTGCTGGATTATTGTGTGGATTATCTGCCGGAAGACAAGCCTAGATATTTAATGGGCGTTGGTACGCCGGATTATTTGTTCGAAGGTGTAGAGCGTGGCGTTGATATGTTTGATTGTGTGCTACCTACTCGTCTTGCCAGAAATGGTGCAGCGTTGACATCAATCGGACAGCTTAATATCAAGAATGCAAAATACGAAAGAGATTTCACACCTCTGGATCCCAATTGTGGCTGCTACACATGTCAAAACTATAGCAGGGCATATTTGAGGCATCTATACAAGGGTGATGAAATTCTGTCGTCAATGTTGCTTTCCAACCACAATCTATATTTTCTTGTTAATACCATGAAAAAAATTCAAACTGCCATAGAAGAAGGCCGTTTTCAGCAGTACAAAAGGGAATTCTATGAGCAGTATGGATATCTATAAATTAAAGCGCGGATTATATATTCGCCTGTTGCGTCTAATTTTTGGATTGTTCCTTTATGCGTTGGGAATTGTTGTTACGCTAAAGGCTCATGTGGGATTCGCGCCGTGGGATGTTTTGCATGTGGGACTTGCCAAGACTGCAGGCATGACCATTGGTTTGGCATCAATTTTGGTTGGCATCCTGATTGTGGCTGTGGCATTTTTTCTGGGAGAAAAACTTGGGGTCGGAACAGTGCTGAATATGATTTTAATTGGCGTATTTCTCGACTTGATTCTGAAACTGAATGTGATTCCGGTAATGAACAGTTTTCTCACCGGTGTTATTATATTAATTGTGGGATTGTTTATTATCTCCCTAGCCACTTATTTTTATATTGGTTCCGGCTTTGGTGCAGGACCCCGAGACAGTCTGATGGTGGCGCTGGCACGAAAAACAAAATTACCCATTGGCTTATGCCGTGGAACCATTGAAGTGATTGCCGTAGTAGTCGGTTGGAAGCTCGGTGGAATGGTGGGCATTGGAACAGTTATTGCGGCATTCGCCATAGGCATTTGTATACAGATCACTTTTCGCCTACTCAAATTCGATGCAAAAAAAGTGGATCACCAAACGTTGGCAGGAACATACAAAGAACTTTTCCACAACAGTTAAATCAAAGCAACAAAATACTTTATCAATCATGCGAAAGAAAGACGGACAATATGGAACTATGTAAACACACAGAATGGTGTGGCGGTTGCCTGTACCAAGGGATGCCCTATGAAGAGCAACTTCATTTAAAAGAGTTGGAAATCAAAAAACTCTTAGAAGAAAATAACATTGTAACAAAAGTGTTTGCTTCTATTGTAGGAAGCCCGTCTTGTTATCAGTACAGAAACAAAATGGAGTACACTTTTGGCGATCTGGTAAAAGATGGTCCTATGACATTGGGGATGCACCGGAAGGGCAATTTCATGTCCGTCGTCACTGTTGAAGCTTGCCAGTTAGTTCATGAAGATTTCAATTTTGTGTTGGATGCCACTCTGGAATTTTGTAAGCCGTATCCCAAATATCACAAAAAACAGCACACCGGTTTGCTAAGAAATTTAATTTTGCGCAGAGGTGTCAGAACCGGAGAATTATTAGTAAATATTGTGACTTCCAGTGAACCTGGATTTGATGAAGAAGGATTTGTTGCTATGCTCCTGGCTTTGCCTGTTTCCAGCAGCATTGTAGGTATTCTTCGTACGATAAATGATGGTGTTTCCGATGCTGTAAACTGCGATGAGTTGAAAACCCTTTATGGTCGTGATTTTTACTTAGAAAAAATTATGGGGCTGGATTTTCAAGTCAGTGCATTTTCATTTTTTCAATCCAATGTGGAAGCGGCAGAAGCCTTATACCATGAGGCATTAAACTTGATAACTGATCTGGAGGGAAAGGTTGCTTTTGATTTGTTCTGCGGTACGGGCACCATTGCGCAAGCTATGGCCAAACAGGCAAAAGAGACCATCGGCATAGAACTTGTTGAAGAAGCGGTAGCGGCAGCAAAAGAAAATGCGTTACGAAATGGATTGATGAATTGCACTTTTTTAGCTGGAGATGTATTTGCTGTATTAGAAACCATATCGATGAAACCAGATGTTATTGTTATGGATCCACCCAGAATGGGTGTGCGAGAGAAGGCTTTGGATAAAATCATAGATTATGGTGTGAAAGAAATTATCTATATTTCATGCAATCCCAAAACACTTGTGCAGAATCTTGTTCAATTACAAGGTAGGGGATATCAAGTGGAATACCTTAGACCATTCGACAATTTTCCATTTACCAAACATATTGAGGCTATTGTTCAATTAAAAAGAAAATAAAAATACGAGGGATCAACAATGCTAATAATCAATAACCTATGCAAAACCTATAAAGGTGGAAAAAGAGCTGTCGACCATCTTTCCATTCATGTGGAAGCAGGAGATATCTTTGGCTTCATAGGACATAATGGTGCAGGAAAGAGTACGACCATTAAAGCTGTGGTTGGGGTTCTTGATTTTGAAGAAGGTGAGATTCTGATCCAGGGGCATTCCATCAAAACTGAACCATTACGATGCAAACAGCAAATTGCGTATATACCCGACAGTCCTGATTTGTATGAGCATTTGACAGGAATCCAATATTTAAACTTTATTGCAGACATTTTTGGCATTCCATCTACCATCCGTCAAGAAAAAATTACTAAATATTCGGATGCCTTTGAACTCACTGGAAATCTGGGTGACCTAATTTCTTCGTATTCCCATGGGATGAAACAAAAACTTTCTTTGATTTCTGCAATGACTCACGACCCGAAACTACTCGTTTTGGATGAACCCTTTGTGGGACTCGATCCGAAAGCTTCCGCTACCTTAAAGAAAATTATGCATGAGCTATGCGACAATGGCAGTGCGATTTTTTTCTCCACCCATGTGCTGGATGTCGCACAAAAGTTGTGCAACAAAGTAGCCATGATTTCTCAAGGGAAACTGGCTTTTGCTGGTACAATGGAAGCGCTACTGGAGGAGAAAGCCGGTGGTTCGTTGGAAGAAGTATATTTAGACATTGTTAACAAACAGGAATAGGGAAGAAAAGGTGAATATACAAGGAATAATATCGCGTAATACACACAAGGCAAATCCTAGTCCGGGTTTGCTATTGTTCAAGAATCGATTAATGGCACAGGTGGGCATTAACGTTTTTCGGTATGAAAAGGTTGCCGGCAAAAGAAGAATGAAGATGATCGTTACAATCATAATTGCTATTTGCTTGTTTGCTTTTGTAACGTATTGCGGTTTGGCCGCCTATGCATATGCCTATTTGGGAATGTCAGAATTAATTCCAGGCATAGCCATGGTTATAAGTAGTCTCATTTCTCTTTTCTTCACTATTTTTAAAGCTAACGGTGATCTTTTTGCATTTTCCGATTATGAGAAAGTGCTTTCTTTGCCAATTCCAATCAGAACTGTCATTTACAGCAGACTTGCAAATATGTATTTTTGGAATACAGTTATCGCCACACTTGTGATGATCCCTATGGGAGTGGTGTATGGGATATTTGTGAAACCATCGCTGGAGATATACATTTTATGGATTGCCGGCATTTTCGTAGTTTGCCTGATTCCAACAATCCTTGCATCGTTTATTGGCGCATTAATTACAGCCATTGCATCAAAGTTTCGTTATGCAAGTGCTGTGTCAAGTATCCTGGGAATCGGATTTGTTATAGCGTTGATGGTTTCGTCCATGATGTTGTCAACAGCAGATGCCGGACTTGATAAACTGGTGAACACACAAACCGGAGAAGTAGACCTTTCTGCTATCTCGGCTTTGATACCAGCTATTTCAGATAGTATGAATCAGATTTATCCACCGGTAGAACTTTTTACGGATGCAATTGTTGAACATAATACAGTTTCATTTTTTATTATGGTGGTTATTTCAGTAATTTTATATGGCACATTCGCAAGTCTTTTGTCACTTAAATATAGAGAAATCAATTCGGCTTTGACTTCCCATGTAAGCAGGGCCGATTATAAGATGGAAACGCTACGACAGGGGAGCATGCGGAAGGCATTATACAAAAAAACCATCATGAGAATCTTAAAATCATCGATATGTGCCACCAATCTTTTAATTGGCTGTATCCTTGCGGTATTATTGGCGATTGCAATGGTTGTTATTGGACCGGAAAAAGTTTTGGAAGGATTTGACGCAACAGCTTCCATGGAGATTATCCATAATGTAGCAGGCTACGTATTGGCGGCTGTAATCAGCATGACGAATACGGCAGCAGTCTCTCTTGCTTTGGAAGGCAAGAATATTTGGTTGATTAAATCCCTGCCAATTCCACCCAAGGTCCTATATGATAGTTATTTATTGACCAATCTTACTTTTACAATACCTACTGCATTAATCTGTGGTGTATTGTTTAGTATTGCTTTAAAAGCCAGCCTTGTTACAACATTTATCATCATTACATTGCCGTTGGCATTTTCATCCTTATCCGCAGTGATGGGCATATTTATTGGCAACCGTATGGCATTTTATGATTGGCAGGAAGAAACACATCTGGTGAAACAGAGCTTAATGAGTATTACCGGAATGCTGGGAGGACTTGTTATTATCGCATTATTTGGTGCACTTGCCACCTTAGAAATTATTCCAATAGAATCAAAATATATTTCTATAATTTTCATAATATTGTTTCTAATAGGTTCAGTTATGATATATTTAAAAGAAAGTAACCGACCGATAAAAGAATAAAAGGAGAAACTTAATGAGCTGTAGAGAAAAAACGATTTCAATCAGTGAAATCATGATGCCGAATCAGGCAAATGTGGCAGGAAATGTACATGGTGGTGTCATTATGCATATGATGGATACGACTGCATGGACAGCTGCCATCAAATATGCCCGCTCTCAAGCAGTAACAGCCAGAGTTGACGAACTTCAATTTCACAGACCGGTTTATGTGGGAAATCTGGTTACCTGTACAGCAACCATTGCATATGTGGGTAATACAACGATGGAGGTCAAGGTTACTACTGAAGTAGAAGATTTGTTAGGCGACGATCCGGAGCCAAAAGTGGCGCTAACCGGGTTTTTTACAATGGTAGCCATGGGAAAAGACGGAAAACCCAGTAAGGTAGAACCGTTAACCTTGGTAACTGAGGATGAAATAAAGCTCCACCGAGAAGCGGAAGAGAGAAGAGCCTACTACAAGGCACGTTTGAACAAATAGTCATTAAACCAGAAAGAATGAAGGAGTAAGAGAATGAAAAAGACCATTATGAATTTGGCGAAAATAATGCCTGTGTTGATGCTTATGGTACTCCTGGCAGCATGTGGTAAAGGGGAGGAACAAAAGTCCTATGATACCGTCAAATTACTACAGAGTGGCAACTATTACTACGAAGGAACATTTTATGACGGCAGCGACCTGGATGGATACACTATCAAGTTAGGAGTCAAAGGGTCTGAGTTTGCCATTGCTTTTACCGATCAGCAAGGCTCTGAGCTTGGCAGAAGTGTAAATGTCGAAGGGAAAGGGTATTACGTTGATGCGGCTTCCAAACAATACTCCAGAGATACCTATTACGATGATGTCACCTTTTCCTATTCCGATCTGAAATTCATTGAAAGCGGCGATGCGACCATCCCGGCACTTGTCGGTGTAGTCGATGAAGAACTATATTTTGAAAAATATGAAGCCACTTATGGTTCTGTAACCGGTGTGATGCGTTTCTTCTTCAAAGAAGACATGTTATTTGCGATTCAAGAAGATTTTATTGATGCAACCGGTGTCGAAATCAGTGAAGTTGTTATCATCAATAAAATATCCTCTGTGACTCCAAAAGATTGGTTCGGAATCCCAGAGGATTATACAGAATCTAATTAATTGTCTATTTATATGGGCTCATGAACTAAACTCGTAATATAAAACAGCAATGTTTTGGCATCCAGAAATGAATCATTGTTATTGACAGAGAAGGAAATCATATTGATGTCCTTCTTTTTTTCATAGAATATGACACACTCGCTCATTAAGAAAGTAGGGCTGGAAGATAATTTTTTTAGGCCCAATTCTTTTGCTATTGCGATAAAATCCTTGGAAAACTGTTGTTCCGGGTCGAAGGGCCAGATTGTAGTCTGATTTAAAACTTGAAATGTTGCATCGGACAAGTAGGCCGTTGCATGGTATGCATCAGCCATTTCATTCAATACATTTGGATCTACACTACGGGCAAGTATGTTGACTTCCATGCGATTATCCGTGGTGGTTAATTTCCCAATATTGGCAACTGCCAACGTTATTCCTTCATTATCTTCTTCTGAAGTTTTGTATACACCATTGATGGTAGTATAAAGAAGGCTGAGAATATTTGCCGCAGCATCATTACAAATGACATTTGACGGGGGGGCTACTTCTGTAAGTGTGTAAATGGCTTCGGGAAAGTCCCTTCCGTATTTATCTTGGAAATTTTCCTGACTCGTAGCAAACCTGGTTAACAAACGAGCTTCATTGTTTTGGTTGACCATAATTACCGCTGAGGCTGAACCCGGATATTTACCCGCCTCACTACCTCCATCAAAATCCGCCAGTTCAACCAACATCCCACTAGCCCTGCAGCCAATTAGAAAATTTGAAAGCATTAAAATTGCATTGGGATTCGTCCCTGAAAGGATGCCTGAATTGTTTTCGGGTAAACCACTAATTGTTAACATATACGCTTCGGTAGCAGTCGGTGTTGCCATTTCATAGCTCAAAGCCATCTCATATTCTGCAGTTCCGGCACTTCCGTTGTTGACAGCTGATTTTTCACCGCTTTCCAAATGAATAAAATAGTCTGCTTCCAGGTTTTCAACCGTCAGTCTTTTGGCACCGGTGTAATCACCATTCTTACTGATTGTAAATAAAACACCTACTTTTCCGTTTTCTTTTAAATTCATAATAGTAGCCAAGGCAATCGAAGCTCTTTGGCTAGCCTGCTTTGTTTCGGTCTGCGTTATGGTGCACTGTATGATTGTTGAAGGAAAGGTGGGATCGGCAACCGAGGCAGGTTTTGTGATCATCAGATTTCCGCCAGCCAGTCTTCTGGCTACAAATTCGTTTTCTTCTGCCCAATTGTAAAGATATGTGGCGATATCATATTCTGATTTGGCTTCATCAAAAACTGGCTTCAACTCCTCATATAAGCTATACACGTCCCGTTCCAATTTGTTTGAAGCCTCTTCATCAAAAGAGGTGGTGCTACATCCGGTCAATGAAATACCCGAGAGCGTAAGCGCGATTAGCAAGAAGCATATGGTTATTTTAGTTTTCATGTTTTTTCCTCATTAAAATTTACAATGCTTCATTTTACCATATTGTAAAACATATTTGTATGTCTAATTTGTGATTCCATTGGAAATAGTAATGCAATTGGCGAGGTGTTGACAAAAACTTGTTTTATGCAAAGCTAATTTGCATAAAAACAAGGGTTTTATCGAAAAGTTTTTTTGATGTTTTTCACGAACCTTAATTGACAACGATTCTATGTACTGTATAATTCAATATACAATCTAAAAAAACACACCATATGTTGTGTGTGGGGAAATCGTCAGAATTGGAGTCCGGAGGTATTGAAATGGAAGCACGGGTTAAGCAAATTGTAAAGAGAGATGGCAGAACAGTAGATTTTGATCTTGGCAAAATATCTAATGCAATTTACAAAGCAGCGGAAGCTTTAGGGGGTAAAGATGATGAAGTTGCGTTGTACCTAGCCAGGCAGGTAGAACTATATCTTGCTCAGACATGTCAAAATGACAGTCCGACGGTTGAAGAAATTCAAGATGCCGTCGAAAAGATTCTTATCGAAAACGGTCATGCAAGAACAGCTAAAGAGTTTATATTATATCGTGCAGAACGAACACGAGTCAGAGATATGAACACAAGGCTTATGAAGATTTATGAAGATCTAACGTTCAAAGATGCATCAGAAAATGATACAAAAAGAGAAAATGCTAATATAGACGGGGATACTGCGATGGGAACCATGCTAAAATATGGCTCTGAAGGCGCAAAGCAATTCTACGAAATGTACGTTCTTAAACCGGAACATGGCAAGGCACATCGAGAGGGAGATATCCATATACACGATTTGGATTTTCTTACGCTTACGACAACTTGCTGCCAGATAGAAATCGAGAAATTATTCAAAAATGGTTTTTCCACCGGCCATGGTTTTTTACGTGAGCCCAACGATATTCAAAGCTATGCAGCTTTGGCTTGTATTGCAATTCAATCCAACCAAAATGACCAGCACGGCGGCCAGAGTATTCCTGATTTTGATTATGGAATGAGCAATGGCGTCCGAAAAACATTCAAAAAATTATATTGGACAAATCTTGGAAAACTAATGGATATGCTTCATGATGTGGAAGGTTCTGTGGAGAAAATAAAAGCCATGGGTAAGGGGATTGAAGCCGAAACAGGATTGACACCAATTATGTCCAATAACAATGATTACTTCCGAATTGAGGCAGAAAGCTTAAAAACATGGATTCCCGAAAACGACATTCAAATACTACAAGAAAAAGCTATGAAGTATGCTTTAGTGGAAATAAAAAGATCCACATTTCAGGCTATGGAAGCATTCGTTCATAATTTAAATACTATGCATTCCCGTGCAGGAGCCCAGATTCCTTTTTCATCCATAAATTATGGAACCGACATATCGCCGGAAGGACGTCTTGTCATCGAAAACATATTATTGGCAACCGAAGCGGGTTTAGGCAATGGAGAGACAGCAATATTCCCCATTCATATTTTTAAAGTAAAAGAGGGAGTCAATTATAATACGTCTGATCCCAATTATGACTTATTCCAGCTTGCCTGCCGTGTCTCTGCCAAGCGTTTATTCCCGAACTTTTCCTTCTTAGATGCCCCATATAATAAAGCCTTCTACAAGGCTGGAGATCCCAACTCAGAAGTGGCATATATGGGCTGTCGAACAAGGGTTATCGGCAATGTTTACGATGCAAACAAACAAGTGGTTGGAGGAAGAGGAAACTTGAGCTTCAGCTCAATCAATCTCCCACGACTTGCTATTAAAGCAAACGGCGATTTGGAATCATTCTTCGAAGGCTTGGAAGCTAAAGTGGACCTGGTAATCGGTCAATTAATGGAACGATACTACATCCAAGCAACCAAAAAAGTCAAAAATTATCCGTTCCTAATGGGACAAGGTGTTTGGTTAGGATCAGATAAACTAAAACCCAATGATTCCGTTGGAGAAATCCTAAAACATGGCACCCTCAGTATGGGTTTTATAGGACTAGCTGAATGCTTGACTGCATTAATTGGGCAACATCATGGACAATCAGAGCATGCACAGAAACTGGGACTTGAAATCATTGGATATATGCGTAAAAGATTGGACGAAGAAAGCAAAAAGACTGGTTTCAACTACACCTTAATTGCAACACCAGCTGAAGGGTTGTCCGGTCGATTTGTAAGATTGGACAAAGAACGTTTTGGCATAATTGAAGGAGTGACGGACAAGATTTACTACACGAATTCCTTCCATATTCCAGTTTCTTTTGAAATATCTGCCTTCGATAAAATTAAAATTGAAGCGCCTTATCATGCGTTGACCAATGCGGGGCATATTACGTATGTTGAACTAGATGGTGACCCCTGCAAGAATCTGGACGCGTTTGAACAGATTATCCGGCTGATGAAAGAAAGCGGTGTGGGATATGGTTCCATCAATCATCCGGTTGATCGGGACCCGGTTTGCGGATATACCGGAATCATTGATAATGAATGCCCAGGTTGCAATCGCAAAGAAACTGAAGGCGATGACGGGTTTGAAAGAATAAGACGAATTACCGGATACTTAGTAGGAACGGTTGATCGTTTCAATGATGCCAAACAGGAAGAAGTTAAGGATCGCGTTATCCACAAAATGGGTAATCTCGGAGAAGAAACACCCAAATATGAGGCACTATAATGTCTGCACAAACACTGCGATTGGCTGGGGTGGTAAGAGAGTCCATCGTTGACGGGCCTGGAATCCGCTTTACCGTGTTCGCCCAAGGGTGTCCCCATCATTGTATAGGGTGTCACAACGAAGGGACCCACGACTTTAACGGTGGCGTAGAGACCGATATCGACAAAATCCTTCGTGAAGTAGACAAAAATCCTTTGTTAAGCGGTGTTACCTTTAGCGGTGGGGAACCCTTTTGTCAAGCTGAAGGATTCTGTAACCTGGCAAAGGAAATCAAAGCACGTGGGCTTCATATTGTTGCTTTTTCTGGCTATGTCTACGAAGAGCTGCTAGAGTTGGCAGCAAAGTCTGGGCCTGAAGGGGAGGCAATTGGTGAACTATTGGGTTTGACAGATCTGCTGATTGATGGTAGATTTGAGCTTACATTGAGAGATTTAACGTTAAGTTTCCGTGGAAGCCAAAATCAACGTCTCATCGACATGAACAAGACACGGGAAACAGGCAAAATAGTACTTGACGATAAATATATGAACGTGATATAATCCCCTTTGTTCGAGCGCAATAATGCTGTTGAGCTTAAAATATGAAAGCTAAGTAAAGGAGGTGCGGCAATGTCAAATAAATGTGAAGTATGCGGCAAAGGACAAGTTTCCGGGAACAACGTTTCCCACTCTAACAGACACACCAGACGAAAATGGGATGCAAACATTCAAACGGTGAGAATTTTAGATGCAGGAACAGTCAGAAAAGCAAAAGTATGCGTTAGTTGCATGAGATCCAACAAAGTGAACCGTGCCATCTAATTATAAAGTGAATTGAAAAATCTGTATCCGGCAATAGCGGATGCAGATTTTTTGTATTATAATGCAATCAGGAGGATGCGCCCTTGGCTGAATCATATGCCATAAAAACAGAACGTGGAAACATTCTGATTACAAAAAAGGTTATTGCCCGGATTGTTGTGGATGCCGTCGATAAATTTGAAGGCAAGGTGTTTATCACCAACCAGAACGGAAAACTATTCGGTGCTTTTTCGCGACTTGGTGGGTTGGATGAAACCATCAACATGGAAATCAATTTCAGTGAAAAAGGGGTAGATATCCGACTTTTTATCGTGGTACGATTTGGTACCAGCATCGGCATGGTCACTACACAACTTATGGATGACATTCAGATTGGGGTTAGTCATGTCATGGGGATTGAAACCAATAGCCTTTCTGTTGTACTGGCGGGCACCATCTCCAGAACGATTGCAATGAAATATGAGGAGGGCAGAAAAAAATATGGACTTAAATGATTCCATCGCTGCCATCCGGGGTGTTGGCCCCAAAAAAGCTCTGAGGTTAAACAACATCGGCATCTTTTCTGTGGAGGACTTGCTTAATCATTTCCCCCGAGGATATCAAGATAGAAGAGAAGTGACGTCAATTTCCAACTTGCAAAATGGAAGTCCTGCCCTGACCAGTGGTGTAGTTACGATGGTTGTGAAGGAATCAACCCGCTATAAGAAACAGCAGATTCTTAGAATTCTGGTAGAGGACAGCTTGCCCGGTGGTGAAGTCTCAACGATGGAAGTTGTCTTTTTTCATGTAAACTATTTGGAAAGTCAATTCATTAAAGGCGATGTTTACTTTTTCTATGGGATTCCAAAAGTAGAGTGGGGAAAACGTCAGATGGTTTTTCCTGAATTTTTTCCTGCAAATTCTCCACAAGCAAGCATTCAAGCGCGTACAATTCTGCCGCTATACCCATTAACGTATGGGATTTCTCAGGTTGAACTTCGAAAGTGGATAAGAAATGCGCTGGAACCTCCTTGCGAATTTAAAGAGTATTTACCTGACAAAGTGCAAAAGCATTGCAGACTATGCTCTCTTGATTACGCCATGCACAAGATTCATTTTCCCGATGAGAAAGTAGAATTAAAAGCGGCAAAGTATAGATTGATATTTGACGAGCTATATCTGCTCCAATTGGGATTGATGTTGATGACACAACATAATAAAGCAGGTCAACCGGGTCTTCCCATGAAGGGAGATATCAAACCATTTATAGACAGATTGCCTTTCTGCTTGACGGATGCCCAGAATAAAATTATAGATGAAATGTTTGGCGATATGATTTCAGGTAGACGCATGAATCGTTTAATACAGGGGGATGTTGGCTCTGGTAAGACTGTCTTGGCTGCACTTGGACTGTTTAAGGCCGTAATAAGCGGATATCAGGGGGTGCTAATGGCACCAACGGAACTTCTTGCCATCCAGCATGAGAGGACCTTTAGAAGCCTATTTCGGGGGCTTGTGAGGCTTGATGGAGAAGAAATAAAAATCGCTTTATTGACAGGCGGAATGAAAGCGGCAAATAAGAATGCCGTATTGACTCAATTAGCATCAGGTGAACTGGATATCGTCATTGGGACACATGCAGTAATCCAACCGGGTGTCAAATTCAATAATCTGGGATTGGTTGTAACAGACGAACAACACCGTTTTGGGGTGGAACAACGAATGCACCTAAATGAAAAGGGGGACACACCCCATATTTTAGTTATGACGGCCA
Organism: Anaerovoracaceae bacterium; assembly: GCA_041752735.1. Classification (GTDB taxonomy): domain Bacteria; phylum Bacillota; class Clostridia; order Peptostreptococcales; family Anaerovoracaceae; genus UBA1422. The sequence continues at coordinate 60,232 of JBGSVW010000022.1, forward strand.
CTCCTATTCCAAGAACTCTGGCTGTAATTTTGTTTGGAGATATGGATATTTCTTTGCTGGATGAAAAACCGGCTGGCCGCCAGGAGATCATAACAAAAGCTTTTGATGATTTGCACAGGTCTGAAGTATATCGTTTTGTTGAACAAGAACTAAAAAGTGGCAAACAGGCATTTGTGGTCACCCCGTTGATAGAAGAGTCAGATACGCTGGAAATAAAATCAGTAGAAGAAGTATTTGCTCAATTGGAAAAAGAGTTTCCCAAATATAAAGTAGCATGTTTACATGGGAGCATGCCAAGAAAAGAAAAAGACGCCATCATGTTGGATTTTTCTGAAGGGCGGATTCATCTATTGGTTTCAACGGTAGTCGTTGAAGTAGGAATTGATGTTCCCAATGCCTCTGTGATGGTAGTAGAAAATGCAGAACGCTTTGGTCTGGCGCAATTGCATCAGTTGCGCGGAAGGGTTGGCCGTGGTGAGGCTCAATCCTATTGTTTATTGATTTCAGAAGGTAATAGCAATTACGCAAAACAGCGATCAGATATTATGGTGTCATCATCTGATGGATTCTATATCGCCGAAAAAGATCTGGAACTAAGAGGCCCGGGAGAATTTTTTGGGACACGACAACATGGCCTGCCGGAACTGAAACTCGCTGATCTTTTCAGACATATTAAAATTCTGGAAGAAGCAAAAATTCAAGCGGCTCAAACCCTAAACACTGACCCGGAATTAACCGGGTATCCTTTACTACAAGAAAAAGCGAAAGTGCTCTTCGAAAGGGGGCTGAATTTATGAGAATCATTGCCGGTTTATACAAAGGCCGAAAATTAAACCCACCTACGGACAGGTCCGTCAGACCTACTCCTGATCGGGTCAAGGAAGCGCTTTTTAGCATTTTAGGCGGACATGTTGAAGATGCAATTGTGCTGGATCTATTCGCCGGGAGCGGTAATTTGGGATTGGAAGCATTAAGCCGTGGTGCAAGCAAGTGTTATTTTGGAGACAGTTCCAGAGACAGTATCCGCTTGTTGCATGGCAATGTTGCCCACTGTAAAGCAGAAGCATTTTCTCATATTATGCAGGGCGATTACAGAAATGTGTTGGCGCAGTTAAGAGAAAAGATTGACCTAGTATTTGTCGACCCTCCTTACGGAGATGGTCTATGGTTGGATGTACTTGGCATATTATTCGAAAAAAAACTAATGAATCCCGATGGACTTATCGTTTTGGAGCACCCAAGAGAAGTGGAATTCCCTCAGGAAGTTTATAACTTCAGAAAAATAAAGGAAGGCCGTTACGGTACGGTTGTATTGTCTATTTACATGTGTTAAAATTATTTTTGGAGGAAAATTATGAAAAAAGCACTATACGCCGGGTCCTTCGATCCACTCACATGCGGTCACTTCGACCTTATTGTTCGAAGTGCAAAGTTATATGACGAGTTGGTGGTCGGGGTAATCAACAATCCTTCAAAACAACCATGGTTTCTTGCTGAAGAACGCATGGCAATGATAGAACAAAGCGTGAAGGGTCTTTCAAATGTTCGAGTTGATACATTTACCGGACTTTTGGCAGAGTATGTGAACCAAAACAACTTTGATGTTGTAATACGTGGGCTTCGTGGCAACACGGATTTTGATTATGAAATTCAAATGGCACAGATGAATGCAAGACTATATGAGGGAAGGGTAGAGACAATTTTTCTCATGACAGATCCTCGTTTTTCGTTCATCAATTCAAGTATGGCAAAAGAAGTGTTTTCGTTGGGGGGTAACATCGAGGGGCTTGTTCCGGATGCAATCTTCGAAGCCATGGTCAGCAAGTACAGCAAATAGAGACATCAGGGAGGTATGAAATGAAAGTATTAGAGCTTTTGGATGAAATTGAAGAAATCATTGATACAGCATCAGGATTTCCCCTTACGGGTAAGATTATGGTTGACGCCAGCGAACTTCTGGAACTGACAAAAGAAATCCGCACAGAACTTCCGGACGAAATTCATCAAGCACAATGGATCAAAAATGAACGGGAACGAATTCTTGGAGATGCCAAGGTTGAGTATGAAACGGTTATGAATGATGCAAAGAAGCAGGCGGACTACTTAGTTGAAAACCATGAAATCACCATCAGAGCAAAAAAACGTGCCGAGGACTTGCTTAGTGTTACGGAATCCAATGTCAAAAAATTAAAGATGAGCACTTATGACTATATTGATAACATCCTCTTTAACTTCCAAGAAAAGATGGATGAAATGAATGTGATTTACTTTACCGAAATGTTTAATAATCTAGAGCGAACTTTCACAGGAATCCATGAAACTTTGGCTAACAACCGAGATGAAATTAAGGATTTAGCATACCGCACTCAAATGGAGAGTGACGGGACTGTGTCAAAAGAAGTGAATGCTTCCGCCTATTACGATGACGAAGAGTAAAGAAGGGAAGTGCGGCAATGAATGTAGCAGGAATTGTAGCTGAATACAACCCAATGCACAGTGGCCACATTTATCATCTTCAACAGACGAAAGAAATATGCAAGGCTGATTTTGTTGTGGCTGTCATGAGTGGCAATTTTACGCAACGAGGAGAACCCGCCATTTACGATAAATGGTTGAGGGCGGCAGCAGCCGTCAAAAATGGGGTAGATTTGGTCTTTGAACTTCCTTTTGCTTATGCCTGCAACAGTGCGGCCTATTTTGGCACCGGAGCTGTAAATATTCTGGACGGACTGGGCTGTGTTACACATTTAAGTTTTGGAAGCGAGTCCGGTGAAATCAAACCTTTGTTTGAACTGGCTGAATTCTTAGCCAAAGAACCAAAAGACTATAAAGAGGCACTCAAAAAAAACTTAGAGAAAGGGCTCTCTTTTCCTAAAGCCAGAGAGAATGCTTTAACCGAGACCTTTGGAAAAGCCGATTCTCTTAAACTGCCGAATAATATTTTGGGAATTGAATATCTCAAGGCAATCATACAGCTTAAAAGTAACATTGAACCTGTCACAGTAATTCGCAAAGGGCAGGGGCATCATGAAAGTGCCAGTGAAATCAGAAGCACCATCATCTGGGATGAAAGCAAGTACTTTGACATGGTTAGACAAGCTTTTATAAAAAGTCAATGCGGGAATCTGGATCAAATATTAGGCGCCGCAGAGGGCATACAAAATAAGATAGTCAAAAACATCCGAGCTGCAAAAGATCTGGATGATTTGATAGACAAAGTGAAAACCAAACGATATACTTGGACCGGCATCAACAGGTTGTTGGCCCAGACACTGGTTGGCTTTACCGCCGATGAGTTCCACCAGATTAATGGAATCCGTTATGGACGTATTCTTGCGTTTAACGAAAACGGAGCCAAGCTATTAAGGCGTATCAAAAAAACTGAATGTGCCAAAATGCCGATAATAACAAACATCAACCGTGACATGGATCAGCATCCCGATGCGGACAGTGGGATTAAACTGTCATTGGCAAAGGATGTGCTCGCATCAGACTTATACAATCTTTCTTTCAGCAAAGACTTGTATAAGAATAGCGATTTTGTTATGAAACCGGCTTACGTGCATCAGCTTTAATATTATTAAACGATGGAGGAAAAACAATGAAAGTATTAGTCGTCAACTGTGGAAGTTCATCACTGAAATATCAGGTGCTGGACATGATCGGGGAAATGGTGCTTGCCAAAGGACTGATTGAAAGAATCGGACTGAATGGCTCTGTCATCAAACATGAAAAAGAAGGCATGGACAAGGTCGTTAAAGAAGTTCCAATGAAAGACCACAAGGATGCCATTAAGCAAATGTTGGAATTTGTGTTGGATCCTGTTCATGGCGTAATCAAAGACATGTCAGAACTCAGTGCTGTTGGTCACAGAGTCGTTCATGCCGGCGAAAAATATGCCAGATCTGTTATGATCACAGAAGATGTCATCAATGCACTTGAAGAATGCATTGAAATGGCACCACTGCACAATCCGCCCAATTTGTTGGGTATTGCAGCCTGCAAGGAATTGATGCCTGACACACCTATGGTTGGTGTCTTTGATACGGCTTTCCATCAGACGATGCCCCCTGAATCATATATTTATGCAATTCCTTATGAATATTATGAAAAATACGGAATCAGAAAATACGGATTCCATGGAACGAGCCATCAATATGTTGCACAACGCGCCGCAGAAATCTTGGGCCGCAACCTCAATGAAATGAAGATTATCACTTGCCACCTAGGCAACGGTGCATCGGTATGCGCAATCAAAAGAGGCAAGTGCATAGATACCTCCATGGGATATACCCCCCTGGAAGGTCTGGCAATGGGTACTCGCTCCGGCGATATCGATCCTGCAATCGTAGGCTTCATAGGAGAAAAGGTTGGATTGTCATTTAGTGGCGTTAACAATGTTTTGAATAAAGAATCCGGTGTCCTTGGCATTTCCGGCGTTTCTGCAGACTTCAGAGACATTGAAGAAGCAGCAGCAGAAGGAAACGAAAGAGCACAGCTGGCGCTTAAGGTTTTTGCCCACAAAGTACGACATTACATTGGTGCCTACATTGCGGAGATGAATGGTGTTGATGCACTTGTATTTACAGCGGGTATCGGTGAAAACGGAATCGAAATGCGTGATGTGATTTGCAATGACTTGAATAACCTTGGCATCAAAATGGATTTGGTAAAAAACAAAGTCCGAGGTAAAGAAACGATTATATCCACCGATGATTCGCCTGTCAAAGTTTTATTGGTTCCCACCAATGAAGAATTGATGATTGCACGTGACACATATGAAATCGTAAAAAGTAGTCAGAAGTAGACAAAAGGCGTGAAATACCGTGATACCATCAAAAATATGTTGACAAGTAACGGCTAAAAAGTATATAATTCACCCGTTGCGAATCAACAGATGATTCATTTCGTACGCAAAGGAGGTGTAGATAATGGCAGTACCAAAGAGGAAAACATCGAAGGCAAAGAGAAACTCCAGAGAAGCAGCAAACATGAAGATGAAAGCACCAGGACTATCAACTTGTCCTCAGTGTCATGAAGCTAAACTTCCGCACAGAGTTTGCCCCAACTGTAATTACTACGATGGCAAGGAAGTTGTTTCCTAGTCAATCGCAGACAAACTAATATCCGTAACGGATCTATTTCCGGCAGGTGAAACCATCTGCCGGTTTTTTGTTGACAATATATGGAAATATATGTAATATGTAAATATATGGGAGGTAGAGATGAAAACAATTAATATTTCTATTACAACGAAAGATCCGGACTATGACGTCGCCTTATCCAGAAGTTTGCTACTTAATAACAACTATTTCACCATTTCGGTGCATCAATCAAAACAGGATAACCGTGAATGGGATTTATTATTAACTGATGATATGAACACATCAAACGAACGTACTGTATATTTAACAGATGACCCGACATTAGAGAGCATCAGTGAAGAAAATAATTGTTATATTCTTTACAAGTATCAGCAGGTAGGACACATTTCTAACATCCTGCGCCTGGCACACAGTGGTTTTTCTAATTCAATCATGCCAACGTATGATACTGAGCAAACAAACATAATCTGTATTTGTTCCTCCAGTGGTGGGTCCGGATGCACATCGGTGGCATTGGCAATTTCTCAAGAATTATCAAGATTTCACTGCAAAAAAGTTTTATATATCAGTCTGGAAGAATTTGAGTCTACAGACAGATACTTTCCTGAAAGTAAATTTGAATTTAATAATATTAATAAATTTCTATATTTAATCTTAAATAATAGCGATAGAAGCTGTCATATTTCCGAGGGATATATGTGTGAAGATGAATATGGGGTTTTCACGTTTCATCCTTCCAGAGGCAGGAACCCATTGAGAGAACTGACCGGTAACGAATTTGCGTTTTTCATCAACCATATTACAAAAGAAAAAGTCTTTACTGATTTGATTCTGGATTGTGGAAATGGATTAGACGAGTCAATTCTTTCTGCATTTCAAATATCCAATATGAATTTCATTGTCACAGGAAAAAATCCGAATTTTATCCGACGGAACAACTATTTATTAACTGTATCAAACAGAATACCAATCAAGGACTCACTGGGTTTTCTGAATGTTTTCAATATGTTTATTGATGCCGAAGAAGAAATAGCTGATTATATCAGGGAAAATGAAATGGAAAATCTGATTATAGAGGAGGATTCAACTAGTTTTGAAATCACCAATGGAAGGATCGTGATTTCATTGGACAAGACGTTTGGAAAAGGGATTCGAGAAGTTGTTAAGCATATTGTAATATCCAACAGATAAGAAAAGAATACACACGAAAGGTTGGTCTGTGCTATAATATTTACAGAGGTAATTCTATGCGTAAAATATTGATTATTGAAGATGAACCCAACATCAGAGAATTGGTATCCTATAATCTTAGGGCCGGTGGTTTCTTGTCATTGGAAGCGGAAGACGGGGTTACGGGCATGGAAATGGCTGAAACAGAAAAACCCGATCTTATTTTATTAGACATTATGTTACCGGGCAAAGATGGTTACGAAATTTGTAAAGAATTGCGTTCAGCAGGCAACAAAACACCAATTATTATGATGACTGCAAAAACTGACGAAGTTGACAAAGTACTGGGGTTGGAATTCGGTGCGGACGATTATATTTCAAAACCCTTTGGGGTTAGGGAGCTCATGGCCAGAATTAAAGCCGTACTTCGCCGATTCGAAGGGAATACCGGTGAAGAGCATGCAGGAGAAATTCTTAGGGTTGATGAAATTTCCATCGACATCGGAAGGCATGAGGTTATAGTTGAGGGACATAAAGTCGATTTGACGATGAAAGAGTTTGAACTTTTGACATTCCTCACCAGGAACCGAGGAAGAGCCTTCAGCAGGGATGAATTGCTGGATAAAGTCTGGGGTATAAATTATCTTGGCGAAAGCCGAACAGTAGATGTGCATATTCGGCACTTAAGAAAAAAAATGTCTCTTCACGAAGATGAAGATAAATATATTGAAACAATACGTGGGAAAGGATACAAAATGAAGTGAAAAAAGCCTGTTTCCTAGCAATAGTATTAATTACGACGTTTAACGTTATATCGGTGATATTCATTGATAATATGGTTGCCATGGCCTTTGTGTGTAGTTTGATCACTGGGGGTGGTGTGGCAATTCTTTATTTTTATCTTATGAAATCTATCAGTGTCATGGAAAAGCAATTACATGAAATGGAGGAAGAAAATCTCAGAGTTGAAAACATACGAAGAGGGTTCGTGGCCAATGTCACACACGAATTGAACACCCCTTTAACCTCAATCTCCGGCTTTATTGAAACATTGCAGGAAGGTGCTGCAGAAGATCCTGACACCCGCACAAAGTTTTTGGATATCATCGCCATTGAAACCGCAAGATTACAGCGATTAATTGAAGACCTTTTGGTTTTATCTGAAATAGAGAACAAACGTGAATCCACCCTTGAAACCATCAATGTGAAGTACTCAATAGATAAGACAGTCGACTTGGTGTTACCCATTGCAGAAAAGCGCGGAATAACCTTGTTGGTCGATGTTGAAAGCGGGTTGACCATTGAGGGAAATGAAGATAGGTTCATCCAGATGATGATGAATCTCATTGAGAATGCCATCAAGTATTCCAACGAAAGTGGGAGGGTATGGGTTGAGGGTCGCCGTGAGGGGGGACATATCGTTATCAGTGTTAAAGACGAAGGAATTGGAATAGATCGCCAGCATCAAGAAAGACTATTTGAACGTTTTTATCGTGTGGATAAATCCAGATCAAGAAAAGTGGGGGGCACTGGTTTGGGGCTTTCTATCGTAAAGCATATCGCAGCTTTGTTTGATGCCGAGCTGAAACTGGAGAGCGAACCAGGCAAGGGATCCACATTTAGACTTGTCTTTTGATGCTTGGCGAAAATCCTAACTTTTGAGAATAAAATTTATGATAAGAAGGAGGATAGTACATGCCACATCTGAATGTTTTTATTGCAGACCTGGCATTGATTACTGCGGTAGCAGCAGTTGTCACTTTGCTGTTTAGCAAGTTGAAACTGCCTGTTGTACTTGGATACATTATTGCAGGCTTCCTGATTAGTCCCAATGTACGATGGCTACCAACGGTTGTCGAATTAAAAAACATTGAAACATGGGCAAATATTGGCATCGTATTTTTGATGTTCGCTTTAGGATTGGAATTTGGCTTTAGAAAAATTGCAAAGGTAGGGGTCAGTGCAGTTATCACAGCCATGACTGTAATGAGTGGCATGCTGATTGTCGGATATCTAATCGGCTCACTTCTTGGTTGGAGTCAGACAGACTGTTTGTTTTTAGGTGGCATGATTTCCATTTCATCTACAATGGTAATCAAAAAAATAAGTGATGAATATAAAATCAGTAATAAAAAACATGCAGTTTTGATTCTTGGAACTCTGGTTATTGAGGACATTTTCGCTGTGTTTTTAATGATATTACTCACAGCACTGGCTGTCAGTAAAGAAACCAGTGGCGCTGACATGCTGCTCCAAATTGGTTCTCTTCTTCTATACCTTGTGTTCTGGCTGGCTGTTGGTATTTATCTAATTCCGTCACTTCTTAAAAAAACCCAACGATTCCAAAATGACGAAAGCTTATTGATATTGACACTGGCAATATGTTTCGGTATGGTGATGATTTTCTCATATATGGGTTTTTCTGAAGCTTTGGGTGCTTTTATTTCCGGGTCTATTCTTTCAGCAACAGTCGCAGCTGACAGAATAGATAAACTAATCAGGCCCCTTAAAGATCTTTTTGGCGCAATCTTTTTTGTTTCAGTGGGAATGATGGTGTCACCCAATATGCTTATTGAATATCTTGGCCCCATTCTATTGATTTCTTTCGTGACAATTTTTGGCCAATTGCTGTTTTCAACCTTAGGTATTTTACTCTCCGGACAAAGTTTTCGAACAGCCGTAAGCGGTGGTTTCTGTATGGTTCAAATTGGAGAGTTCTCATTTATTATTGCTTCAATGGGAAGTACACTAGCTGTGACAAGCAATCACTTGTTTCCAATCATTGTTTGTGTATCGGTAATCACGATTTTGTTTACTCCGCTTTTCATTGCAAATGGAGAACGTTTTGCAGAATTTCTAGAACCTTATTTGCCAAAAAAATTTACAGACGCCATGAAGCGGTATTCAAACCAAAGAGAAAATGTAAACTCATTAGATGAAGATTGGAAGAAATTTTTCGCCATATTTTTAGCTCGGGTTTTCATCTGTTCGGGAGGATTGCTGCTTATTTATATAGGGAGTGTCAGGTGGGTTGAACCGTTCATGGAAAACTATATCAGCCCGCAACAAGCAGGAATCACCACAACCATTTTGACAATTCTTGCAATGGTACCGGTCATCAGTATTTTATGGTCAAGACGTGGTCATCTTTATGCGAAATTATGGCTTAAGAACAAAGGAAATCGTTTGCCTCTATTAATGCTTCATGGGGTAAGAATTATCATCGCAATCTTCTTTGTTACTCTATCCTTTTCATCATTTCTGGATTGGCCAACTTGGTTATTGGTACCCCTCGCTGCACTGATTGTATTTCTGACGATCCGTTCTGACTTCCTAAAAGGACAGTCTATTAAAATCGAGGCAAGATTTATAGCTAACTTCAACGAAAAATTATTACATCACCTCATGGAAGAACGAAAAGTCATAGATGACGAGCATTGGCTGGGTGATCAGGTTTCTGTAGTTGAATTTACGGTTGCTGATACTGGAAAATATCATTCAATAAATGACCTATATGACAGTAAAGTGTTGAACCTATTAACAGTAAAAATCATCCGCAACGGACGCCATATCTTAATGCCAGACTTATATCAGCCGTTACATGATGGCGACGTGATTCATGTAATCGGAAGTAAAACTCACCTAGATGCTTACCTATTTCACTTAAAGAGTGAGGATAACTTAATACTAACCCATGAACATAAAACAACCCTGAAGGAATACACTTATGGTCAGGTTTTTAAAGATGTTGACCCAGAGGATCAAATTATTTGTAGTGCGATTCAGACGCAAAAGTATAGCACATTTGCAAAAAAATCGATAAAAACCTCTGGCTTTAGAAGAAGGTATCAAGGATCAATCATCGCCATCGAACGAGGGTCACTTCCAATTATTGCCCCAAGGGTCAATACAATTATTGAACCCGGTGATGTTTTATGGGTGGTTGGAACGGAAACGATGGCAAAGCGTTTGCTCGTAGATGGACTTCTAAAAGGATAAATGCCTTCATCGTATCTAAAAAATTGAATCAATTGCCATAAAACAGTTGTAAAATATTTACAGCTGTTTTATAATGTTCAAAACAGGAAAAAAAAGGAAAAAATAGAAATGAATGTAAATAACATAACAAAACAAATCAAAGAAATAATAGTACATAAAGAAGAGAACATGTCAGACACGGAAGTGCTTCATCTTATTGAAGACATCGTATTGGGAGACAAAGATTTTTCGTTATTGCCTTTATCACAAACTACAAAAGTGATTTATCGTATTTTTTACTCAATACGAAAGGATTTGGACATATTGCAACCTTTTTTGGAAGATGCAAACGTGTCAGAAATCATGGTAAATGGCATTGAAGATATTTTTATTGAATGTAACGGCGTTATCAAACGAGCAGATGCACATTTCGAATCAACCGAAGAACTGGAAGAAATTATTAGAAGAATCGCAGCAAAGGTCCACAAAGATATCAATGAGCTTAATCCAATTGTGGACGCACGTTTAGCAGATGGATCCCGAATCAATGCTATTTACAAAAATATTGCCTTGAACGGACCGATATTAACAGTGCGGAAATTTCCAAAACAGGCAATTACCATGAAGAATTTAATCAAGTGGGGTACGATTACGAAGGAAGCAGCTGACTATTTGGAAACACTAGTACGATGTGGTTATAACATCTTCATCAGCGGGGGAACATCTTCCGGCAAAACCACTTTTTTAAATGTTTTATCTAACTATATTCCTCATCATGAAAGAGTCATTGTTATTGAGGATTCGGCTGAATTACAGATTCACCAAATAGAAAATTTAGTGAGAATGGAGTGCAAAAATGCTAATTTGCAGGGGAAAGGGCAAATATCCATGGAACAGTTGATTAAAGCCAGTCTGCGGATGAGGCCAGATCGTATTATTGTGGGTGAAGTTCGTGGAAAAGAGGTGATAGACATGATTCAAGCCATGAACACTGGTCATGATGGAAGCTTATCTACGGGACACGGAAATTCTATTGAAGGAATGATACGAAGATTGGAATCATTGTTTCTGCAGTCAGCTAATTTCCCAATTGAGGCAATTAGGACTCAAATAGCAGAGGCACTGGATATCATTATACATCTTGGTAAACTTCAGAATCGAGGAAGAAAGGTCTTGGAAATCGCCGAGGTTGTGGGCATAAGAAACGGTGAGATATATTTTAACAAACTGTTTGAATACTCTATGTCTGGTGGTTTGAAACCAACAGGGAATCAATTGTTCCATCAACAAAAGTTACGCTTCCATATGGAGGAATAAACGTGAAACTCAACAATGCTTTCAAAATAGAAGAATTGCGTCAGAACATCCATTGGTTATGGTTTGTCCTACTAGGATATAAATTAACGGAGAAAATTACAAACATTGAAGGATAAAATCATGAATGCGAAAAACACCTCCCAAATTTTGTGTTATGAAGTCAAGAAACAACAAGAACGATTCGAAAAACTATATGGCACCGGAGACTATGCAGCAGCGATTGCAAAAAATATTAAGCGTATGATTTGGGTGATATCAGGGTTTTTATGTCTATGCCTATCATTATTGGTTTTTCAAATATATAACGCAAACCTTTCTAAACAAGGAGTGATTATTGACAGCGAAGGACATATTACTTCTTTTTTAAGACCAAACGCGGGAGAAGAAACAATTTTAATGGAAGCTAATATATTCTCTGAATCAGGTGAAGTATTATCTGATCAAGCTTTAAAACTAATGATTACACCATTACAAACAGAGAAACAGCAAAAATCCGAGGAAGCGAAAGAAATGTCGGAGAATAAGGTAGATACAACCCAACATGAAATCAGAAACGCCATATATCAACTCAACAGTGACACTACGGACAGGAAAGTTACGTTACCTCATGAACTACAAGATGGCACCAAGATATATTGGGTGCCCACGGAACCTCAAAATGGTTGGACAATTCTGTTTGTCGGGTTCATTGGTGGTTATGCAATATACCACAAACGTGATGCAAGATTGGTAAAAGCAGAAAAAGAGGCAAGAGAATCGATTTTACGCGAACTTCCGGAATTTGTTAATAAAATGATTTTATTGCTCAATGCAGGGCTAATTCTAAGCAATGCATTTAATAAAATTGTAATAGATTATCAAAAGACAGGAGGAGGTGATAACAACTATTTCTATTGGATTGACACAGGTTTGCCACTTGGGTTTATAGATGGGATGGATGTGTCTCAACAATTCCGATGTCGGGGCTTTATTGGCAGAACGGCACTAGGAACCCCAATTTCATTTGATGAGATGGAGAAAAACACCTCGGCTACAATGGTCTGGGTTTTCCCGGAAGGGGGTAAAAGATATCATACAAAATCCTGTTCAATTGTAGCCTCTTATCCGATACAAACGGTTCTAAATGAAGAAATTAGAAAGAGATATAAGCCATGTTCAAAATGTGGTTCGGATGTGGCAGAAAACGGGTCCCTGGTATGTTGTTACCAGGCTTATGGAGAAGCATACCATCTACTTTCATGTCCTACAGTTGACAAATACATTATATCAATGGAAAAAGATCAGGCAGAATCAAGGGGGTATACACCCTGCCTGAAATGCGGAGGTGTTGAATGAATTTACGAGAGTTGAATTACGAAGTGGAGTTGCCTGAAGCATCAATCAAACCTTTTGAAAGAAAGGTTTTGGAATCCGGATTGTGCGATTTTGCAGTACCGATGTCTTTTACAGACACAATGGGATGCAAAAAATTCGCTATGAATGCAGTGGTTATATTGCGTTTTCGGAAACGAATTTATCAAATACATCGGATGTTTTTGAGATTATTGAAAAAACATTATTGGCCTTGAAGAAATCAAGTGAATATTTGATTGATCCAAGAAAAATATTGTTGAATCAGGACACAGTATATATACATCACCGGCATAAGGATGTGCGTATCGCATATGTTCCGGGTTTGTATCATGGCAACCGAGGCCAACATAATTTGCTTGATTTTTTTCAAATTGTTGAAGAGCGAATCCCTGTCGGCGGAATAGGTTATATACAAAAGTTAAAAGAAGAAGTCACCATTAATAATCGTTCATTATCGGATTTGGTAACAATCGTTGGTGAAATCCGGAGAGAAATATTTTTGTGTGATGTTCATTAATTGCAAGGCGTAGTAGGTAAAATATAGTTTATTTCTGAATTCGAAATATATATTTTTGTTTGGGTAGTGAGGAATCCGGTTTATAAATAAAAGAAATATTAGGATATTCTTCTGCGAAACGACGTTTGTTTACGCCCTTATGCCCAATCAAATTGGAAAAGGACTTCGGATGAGCTGAAAACAGAACCGTTCCGGTAAGAATTTCAGCCTGACGCAACTGAGTTTTCATTTCATCAAAAGCCAGAGAACTTTCTACAAGCTGCCTAAAAGCCGGATGATATGCGTTGGCTAAATCAGTCGCGGTGCATATGTTATCAGTGCTTTTTAGTCCAAGGCGGATGACGGGGATCATTTCCTGATTAAAGAGGCGCACCATATCTTTGGCGATCTCTACGGATTGTTCTGCTGTCAGTGGTATATAGTTTTTCTGACGAAACATTGTAGCTAACTGGGAACCTTCCAAAATCACGGTAGGATAAATACGAACAAAGTCTGGTTTAATATTCACAGTATGGACAGCACTTTGATAAGCAAGTTCTTTAGAGTCTCCAGGGAGACCTATCATTAACTGGATGCCAAGGGAAAAACCATTCATCTGAACCAACTGACATGCATCAATTGCCTGTCTGACGGTATGCCCACGATTTGACATCGAAAGTACCTTGTCATCAAAAGATTGTACGCCTAATTCTATGGTGTCTACGGAGTACTGTTTTAGTAAATCTAATATTCCTTGATTGATATAATCCGGTCTGGTGGATAACCGGATTTTGTTAATTCTTCCTGCTTGTTTGTACGGAAGCACTGTGCCCAGTAATTCCCGCTGCAGGTCAAGAGGAAGACCAGTGAAGCTACCACCATAAAAGGCTGCTTCAAGGATGTCTAACCCAAGAGGTTCCAGATTCATTAATTTTGAGCCCATCACTTCTTTGACTTTTGCTGAATCCATATGGGAATCTGAAGCAGTGATTGTGTTTTGATTACAAAAAACACATTCGTGTTGGCACCCCATATGCGGGATGAATAAAGGAATAATCGCCTGTTTTTTCATTGTGAACTCTCTTCTGATTCAATGATTGTGCCAATGTCTGTTAGCGGGAATTCTTCAAACCATAATACTTTCAATCCCCTTGATTCAATGAATTGCGTTATATCAGAATAATTGGGGTGATCCTTCAAGTTGCCGTGAAAGATTACCTGATCACCGATTCTACCTGAAGCGCCGCCAATAAAACCGGTTGAATAACCGGTTAATTTGACATGGCCCGGTTGAATTAATAAACACTCGAGATCTTCATATTGTGCCAAGGTATTATAAATTCCTTCATCTGAGGTAATCAAACTGTTTGAATCAACCACAACCATATTGCATTTGGTGTATCCCTGACGGACATCAATGAGAATCATTTCCAGTTCTTTGGCTCTTTGCAGCAGTGCCTTGTTTGTGGCTTTAAGATAGTGAATGAAATATTTACCGGTACAAACGGCATTGTATATAATGTCTTGTGGATATGGGTCTTTAGGCACTAAAGTATCACCAAAGAAGATTTGTGATTCTGGGTCTCCACCCATTTTGCACATAAATAAGTCCGGATGTGAAGCGAGTCCGCTATTCAGAGAAGGACTATCCCAAACCGTTATAATCTTGTATCCCAGGTGCTTTAGGTGTTGATGAAATAAGGGATGAGCCCTATTTGATAAATAAATTTTATTCATAAAGAAAGTATATCGCATTTGGGAAACACTGGATAGAAAAAGTTCAACTAGTTTCTGAATTTGTGCACCAATGTTTCATTGCCCCGCCTATTCATTTGATATATAATAGATTCATGGTGAAATTGGGTAATGACTGGGACCAGATACTGGCCGGCGAATTTGAAAAAGAATATTACTTGAAACTTCGGGATTTTTTAAAACGGGAGTATACTACCCAAATAGTTTATCCCGAAATGCATGATATTTTCAATGCCCTAAAAGCAACACCATACAATCTTGTGAAAGTAGTGATTTTGGGACAGGATCCCTATCATGAACCGGGGCAGGCTCACGGACTATGTTTTTCAGTGAAACCCGGAGTAGCAAAACCACCTTCTCTAGTAAATATTTTTAAAGAGTTAAAAACCGATTTAGGCATTGATCCACCAGAAGATGGTTGCCTTGAAGATTGGTCAAAAGAAGGGGTATTGTTACTTAATACAGTATTGACGGTTCGTCATGGTCTGGCAAATTCACACAAAGGAAAAGGTTGGGAGCAATTTACAGACCATGTGATTATGGCTTTGAACGAAAGAGAGCAACCCATGGTATTCATATTATGGGGAGCCAATGCACAATCAAAAGAAAGTATGATAACCAATCCAAAGCATCTCATACTCAAGAGTGTACATCCTAGTCCGCTTTCCGCCCATAGGGGCTTTTGGGGCGGGTGTTATTTTTCAAAAGCGAATTATTTTTTGTCACAGTTTGGCGACCCAGTCAACTGGGTTATCCCGAACAATAATAAGGAGGATTAATATGGAAACCGGAACTATTATTCTTATCGTTGTCGTAGTCGTCTTAGTAGGTGGTGTTGGTTGGTTTATCGCCGCATACAATGGATTTATTAAACTGCGAAACACCGTTGAAGAAGCCTTTGCAACCATGGATGTCTACATGAAAAAAAGATATGACTTGATTCCAAATCTAGTTGAGACGGTCAAAGGATACGCAAGCCATGAAAAAGAAACCTTGGAGAATGTTACCAAGGCAAGAAATATGGCTGCAGGTGCCGAAACCATGGAGCAACGGGCAGCAGGCGAAAATATGTTGGCAGGAACACTTAAATCATTGTTTGCTGTTGCCGAAAACTATCCCAATCTAAAAGCCAATGAAAACTTTATGGACTTGCAGGGACAACTTCAGAAAGTTGAAGAAGACATTGCAAATTCCAGAAAGTACTACAATGCTGTTGTAAGGGAATTCAACACAGCCATTCAAGTGTTCCCCAATAACATCATAGCAGGTATCTTCCGTTTCGAGAAAAAACCAATGTTCGAAGTCGAAGCTGCCGAAGAAAGACAGAATGTGAAGGTGGAGTTTTAATGAAAAAGACTGCGCTTGCCCTAGTTGCGGTGCTATGTATTTTGGTAACAATGTTTCCGGTATCCGCGCTGGCTGCAGACGGAGACATGGAAACTACTGGATACAACGTTCTTGTCAACTTAAAGGAAGATAAATCAGCTATAATCACAGAAGAAATTGATGTGAATTTTCTCACATATATGCACGGTATTCTTCGGTATATACCATATCGTGGTGAGACAACAGAACAGGTAGATGGAGAAAAAATCGTCACAAAATATCGCAATCGAATTAGCGACATCTTTGTTTCCGGGTATGATTACCAAACCTATTCAGAAAGCGGTTTTGAGGTCATACAGATTGGAAACCCAGATCAAACTATTCAGGGACCATATTCATATCAATTTTCATATTTATATGAAATGACCGCAGATTCCCATAAGGATTTTGATACGCTATACCTAAATGTTATCCCAACAAAATGGGACTCTGATATTGACTCTGCGGTTGTGACAATTAATATGCCCAAAGCATTTGATGTAAATAAAGTCGAAGTGTTCTCCGGCGGTGGTGAAGCAGGGAATACTCAAATGTCTGTGGATGGAAATACAATCAAAATCATTTCAACTGATCGGCTTACCGTAGGCGAAGGGATAACCATACGCGTGGTATTGCCGGAAGACTATTTTTCCGGTGAATTAAGCTATGCATGGATTTACTATTTGATTTATGGCATTCTTGGGCTTGGTATTCTATTGCTTGGGTTGTTTTGGTTCCGATTTGGTCGAGACCCGAAACATGTCCAAACAGTTGAATTTGAACCACCGGAAGGAATCACACCGGCAGAGTTGGGATATATTATTGATGGTGTTAGCGACAAGAATGATTTGGTTTCTTTGATCATCTATTTCGCCCATAAAGGCTACTTGAAAATAGCCCCTGTAGATGAGAAAGATAAGGATTTCACCTTGACAAAGCTCACCGATTTACCGGAAAGCTGTAAAACTTATGAGCACACTTTTTTCAATGGATTGTTCGAAAATTCGTTGTCAGGGGTTGTTCGTATAAAAGAATTGGGAGAAGAGTTTTATCCCAGTTTTACAGCAGCTAAATCACAGTTGCAGCAGGAGTTCATACATAAGAAAGAAAACCGTATTTTTGCACTCTCAAGCATAGCCGCACGTTTTGGCGCATTTGCTATCATTTTGCTGGCGATATCAGGAGTGTTTATGTTAGTTGGTTTCTTAACGGGATCCTTTGAAGTTGGCATCTTATCGTTGGCAGTGTTGATTCCATTGCTTATGTCGTACTTAATTTCTTGTTCTGAATATGACAAGAAATTCATCCGCAAAAAAGCAACGCAAACCATCACAACAATAGTAAGCATTATTTTCTTGCTTTTAGGAGTTGCCGTAGCATTTGGAATTGTCTATTACTATACGGATCATATCCTAGCGGCATCTCTGGTGTCTGCCCTCGCCATTGCCGGCTATCCTGCAACTAGATACATGAAGAGAAGAACCAAAAAAGGAGCGGAACTCCTAGGAAAGATATTGGGTTTCAAAGAATTCATACGAGTTGCAGAAGTTGATCGCATTCAAAAGATGGTTGATCAAAATCCATCGTATTTCTATGAAGTTTTGCCGTATGCTTATGTTCTTGGTCTTTCCAAGAAATGGGCAAAAAAATTCGAAAACATCGTCATGGAACCGCCAAACTGGTACGAAGGTACATATGGAAACCGCGCATTTACCACATTGATTTTACTCAATTCTCTGGACAATGCTACCCGTGTCATGTCAGATAATATTGTGATACCTTCTTCATCCGGGGGAAGCGGTGGAAGCTTTTCCGGTGGCGGCGGTGGTTTTTCCGGCGGCGGTATGGGCGGCGGCGGCGGCGGCGGCTGGTAAATCGATGGTATGTTGGTAATCGAAGACTACAAATACGTTATTTCATTTGACGATAATCTATAATTATTTGGAGGAACTATGGGAAACGGCTTGGCGAGTAAATTAATTTATTATTGGATCTTTGTGCTTGGTGGTCTTACCATCAGTTACTTACTAAAGATTCTAACAGAGGGATTGGATTTTATCATAATGTTGATTGCCC
>JBGSVW010000023.1:0-12766 GCA_041752735.1 Anaerovoracaceae bacterium
CTTACGAGGCGAAAGAATGTACGAATTTGCTGACAAGTTTTTCAACATCGCTCTTCCCAGAGTGAGAGACTTCAAAGGCGTGAGCAAAAATGCATTTGATGGACGTGGAAACTATTCCATGGGCATCAAAGAACAATTAATATTCCCCGAAATCCATTACGACAAGGTCGAAATGGTGAAGGGCATGAACATTGTATTTACAACGACGGCAAAAACAGACGAAGAAGCCTTTGCATTGCTGCAGCTTCTAGGTCTGCCGTTTGAGAAGTAGGAGGGAACAATGGCTAAAACATCTCTTAAAGTAAGACAACAGAGAAAACCCAAGTTTCCGACCAGAGCATACACCAGATGCAAGATCTGCGGAAGACCCCATGCTGTTCTCAAGAAGTATGGCATTTGCCGTATTTGTTTCAGAGAACTGGCCTACAAGGGCGAGATTCCCGGAGTCAAAAAAGCAAGCTGGTAAGCCGACTGTTGTCGAAGAAGCGAGTTAAGGAAATTTACTAAGTTGCCTTCGGGCAAAACTGGTAGAGGAAGGAGAAATACAGATATGACAATGACAGATCCAATAGCAGATATGCTTACTAGAATCAGAAATGCCAATACTGTACGTCATGAAACGGTTGACATTCCGGCTTCAAAAATCAAGAAGTCAATAGCAGGAATTCTCACCGAAGAAGGTTACATTAAAGGATTTGATGTGATAGAGGACGACAAGCAGGGAACCATTCATGTCAAAATGAAATATGGACCCAACAACGAAAAAGTAATCACTGGAATTAAAAAAATCTCTAAGCCGGGCCTTAAGGTGTATGCCAAGGCCAACGAAGTTCCTAAAGTTCTTGGTGGACTGGGTATCGCGATTATTTCCACTTCAAATGGAGTAATCAGTGACAAAGAAGCCAGAAAATTAGGTGTTGGCGGCGAAGTGATTTGTTACGTATGGTAGGAGGACAAACAAATGTCAAGAATAGGTAGACAACCTGTTGCGCTTCCTGCCGGAGTAGAAGTCCTTGTGGACGATAACAATCTGGTTGTTGTCAAAGGACCTCGAGGCGAACTGCAACAGCAGATTAGCAAACTTATTAAAATTGAGCAAGAAGATGGTACATTGACCGTTTCCAGAAGCTGTGATGCAAAAGCAGACAGATGTCAGCATGGATTGGCCAGAACATTAATTGCAAACATGGTCGAAGGCGTCACCAACGGTTTCCAAAAGAAACTGGAATTGGTCGGTGTTGGATACAAAGCAGATAAAAGCGGCAAAAAACTAACGCTGAATCTGGGTTACTCCCACCCGGTCATCATGGAAGACCCTGAAGGCATCACTGTGGAAGTCCCCGAACCCACCAAAATTACGGTGAAGGGCAACAGCAAAGAACTGGTTGGCAACTATGCTGCCGACATTCGCGCATGGAGAAAACCGGAGCCTTACAAGGGCAAGGGCATTCGATATGAAGGCGAAAAAGTTCGCAAAAAAGAAGGAAAATCCGGGGTAAAAGGTAAATAAGAAAGGAGTGAACGAAAATGGCTAAAGAAAGCAGAAACGATCGGCGTGTTGTAAGACACGAAAGAGTCAGGAAAACATTGCAAGGCACTCCTGAAAGACCCAGACTTTGCGTTTATAGAAGCAACAAGAACATCTTTGTTCAATTGATTGACGATGTAAACGGTGTCACGCTGGCAGCAGCATCCTCACTGGACAAGGAATTGAAAGGTGAAGCAGGATACGGCGGCAACAAAGAGGCAGCCAAAAAAGTCGGAGAAGCTATTGCGAAGCGAGCGATTGACAAGGGTTTTGAAACTGTCGTCTTTGACAGAGGCGGATTCATCTACCATGGAAGAGTCAAAGAACTGGCAGACGGCGCACGTGAAGCCGGATTAAAATTCTAACAGGAGGAAGCGTAATGCGAAATAGAATTGATGCATCCAAGCTGGAATTAAAAGAGACCATCGTGAATATCAGACGTGTTGCCAAAACCGTAAAAGGCGGAAGAAACATGAGATTCAGCGTGACGGTCGTTGTCGGAGACGGCGAAGGTCACGTAGGCGTTGGACTTGGAAAGGCTCAGGAAATTCCTGAAGCCGTAAGAAAAGCAACAGAAGATGCAAAGAAAAACTTGATATACGTTCCTACGGTAGGAACCACCATTCCTCATAGAAGCCTCGGAATCTTTGGCGCAGGAAGAGTACTACTCATGCCCGCCAGACAAGGTACCGGCGTGATTGCAGGATCTTCGGTACGTACCGTGCTGGAAGCTGCAGGCGTGAAGGATGTCAGAGCTAAATCCATCGGCTCTAACAATACCGGTAACATGGCGTACGCGACCATCGAAGGACTCAGCACACTGATGACTGTTGAACAGGTCGGCAAGCTGAGAGGCAAAACCAGAGAAGAAATCTTAGGATAGGAGGAACCGCATAATGACTAAAATGGTAAAAGTAACATTGACGAAAAGCATCATCGGCGCAACTCCCAGACAAAGAAAAGTTGTGGAAGCCTTGGGACTAAGGAAGATGCACCAGTCAGTCGTATTGGTGGACAGCCCTGTAACTAGAGGAGCTGTCACTAAGGTTGAACATCTTCTAACGCTTGAAGAGCTATAGAAAGGGAGGTGCGAAATTATGAAACTGCATGAATTAAGAGCAGTAGCAGGAGCCACCAAAAACCGCAAAAGACGAGGTCGTGGTACCGCATCCGGTCAGGGTAAAACCGGCGGAAGAGGTATGAACGGACAGAACTCCAGAAGCGGCGGCGGCACAAGACTGGGCTTTGAAGGCGGTCAGATGCCACTTTACAGAAGAACCCCCAAAAGAGGGTTTACCAATATTTGGGCAAAAGAATTTGCTGAAGTAAATGTGGACGATTTGAATCGATTCGAAAGCGGCACAGTTGTAACTCCTGAATTGCTGCGGGAAAAAGGACTTGTCAAACAGGTTAAAGACGGCGTTAAAATTCTTGGCGAGGGAACACTCGAAAAGAAAATCACCGTACAGGCCCAGAGATTTAGCAAGTCTGCAATCGAAAAAATTGAATCTGCCGGAGGAAAGGCAGAGGTGATCTAATATGGATATGCTGAGAACCATTGCAAAGGCTTGGAAAATAGCCGATATCAGGAAGAAGATAATTTTCACACTCCTGATGCTCGTCGTTTTCAGAATTGGATCCAACATCCCGGTGCCGGGAATTGACCGAGAAATCTTGAACCAGGCATTCCAGGGTGACACAGGACTGTTGGAACTGTTTGACTTGTTTTCAGGCGGTGCATTTAGCAATATGACAATATTCGCTTTGAGCATCACCCCCTACATCACAGCCTCAATCATTTTCCAGCTGTTGACCATTGCCTTTGAGCCACTGCAGCGTATTGCAAAAGATGGCACAGAAGGAAGAAAGAAAATTACCCAGTGGACCAGATACCTGACTGTTGTTCTGGCATTTATCCAGGCCATCGGTGTATCGGTTGGCATGTTTAGGCAAGCACTGGTAAGCACTGACTTTTTCTCCATAGCTGTTATTGTTATCGTTTTATCCGCCGGCACCGCATTCCTAATGTGGCTGGGTGAGCAGATTAACGAAAACGGTATAGGCAACGGCATCTCGCTGATTATATTTGGTGGTATTATCGCCAGATTGCCTAGCGGGATTCATACCACCTGGGTTAAATTCCAGGCCGGAGAAATAGGATTCATTACAATAGCAATCTTTGTAGTCTTTGCCATCATCGTCATTGTAGGCATCATCGAAGTACAGCAGGGACAAAGAAGAATACCGGTACAATACGCAAAAAGAGTGGTTGGAAGAAAAATGTATGGTGGTCAATCCACACACATTCCGCTAAAGGTCAACCAAGCAGGTGTAATCCCTGTAATATTTGCTCTTTCACTACTGCAATTTCCGTTAACCATTACGTACTTTGCAGGAGTCGATTCAGGGTTTACCCAGTGGATCGAAAAGTGGTTATCACCGGCTGCCTCACCTGGAGTATGGCTTTATGCTGTATTCAATATCGGGTTAATCATGTTTTTCACCTATTTCTATACCGCTGTTACCTTCAACCCCACTGACGTGGCTAACAACATGAAGAACAACGGTGGGTTCATTCCCGGCATACGTCCGGGTCGGACAACCATAGAATATTTGAACAAAGTGATGACAAGAATCACCTTTGTAGGCGCTATATTCCTGGCATTAGTTGCAACGTTGCCAACACTTGTTGGACAACTGACGCCTCTGGACGTAAGTTTTGGCGGAACGTCTCTGCTGATCGCAGTGGGTGTTGCCCTAGACACGATGAAACAATTGGAACAACAGATGGTGATGAGAAACTACCAGGGTTTTCTGAAATAAAAAAGGGAGACTTTCGATGAACTTAATTTTATTAGGCCCACCGGGAGCTGGCAAAGGAACGCAAGCTGCTAAAATAACCGAAAAATATAACATCCCACAAATATCCACGGGAGACATTTTTCGAGACAACATTAAAAGCGGAACAGATTTGGGACAACAGGCACAGGATTACATGAATCGAGGGGAACTGGTACCGGATTTTCTGGTTATTGCCATTGCCCTCAAACGGCTAGATGAACCTGATTGTGAAAATGGATTCCTGTTTGATGGTTTCCCAAGAACCATTGAGCAGGCCATAGCGTTGGATGAATATCTGGCCAAACATCACAAAAAGATTGACCATGTGCTGTATGTCTTTGCAGAACCAGAGCTGATTATGAAACGGATGGCCGGACGGGTCGTTTGCCGGAATTGCGGAGCCAGCTACCATATCGTAACATTGCCTCCTAAAAAGGAAGGTATTTGTGACCTGTGTGGTGGAGAACTGTTCCACAGGGAAGACGACAAACCGGAAACCGTCAAAAACAGAATGGAAGTTTATCAAGCACAGACCCGCCCACTCATTGAGTATTACAAAGAAGCGGGAACGCTGGTCCCTCTGGATGGAATTCAGGACGTTGACGTACTGTTTGCCCAGATCGAGGAACTTCTGAGGTGAGAGCATGATCATTATCAAGTCAGAACAGGAAATTGTCACGATGCGTCAGTCAGGCAAGGTGACGGGCAGGATTTTAAGCGAGCTGGATGACTTTATTCGACCGGGCATCTCAACCGGAGCAATTGATGAATTCGTCAGTGAAATCATCCGCAAAAGCGGAATGACTCCCAGTTTTCTGGGATACAACGGCTACCCAGCCAGCATCTGCGCCTCTATCAACTCAGAGGTAGTGCACGGCATTCCTTCTTCAAAGAGGATTCTCCATGAAGGAGATATCATCAGTGTGGATGTGGGATGTACCCATAAAGGGTATGTCACCGATGCAGCACGAACCTATGCAGTAGGAAACATTTCGGCGGATGCGCAGCAAATTATGGATGCGGCAAAAGACAGCTTTTTCGAGGGACTGAAATTTTGCAAGCTGGGGCATAGACTATCAGACATTTCTTATGCAATCCAGACGAAGGCAGAAAGCGAAGGCTTTTCGGTCATCAGGGATTTAGTGGGGCATGGTGTTGGTAGGAATATGCACGAAGAGCCGCAAATTCCAAATTATGGACAACCAGGCAGAGGACCAAGACTTGCGAAAGGAATGGTATTCGCCATTGAACCCATGATTGCCCAGGGAACTTACGAAATTGTGACAGCCGCGGATAACTGGACTTTGTCCATGGCGGACGGAAAATTATCTGCACATTATGAGAATACTGTTGTGATTACCGAAGGTGAGCCTGAATTGCTTACCCTACAAGAGAGGTGAATGTGATGGCCAAAAAAGATCTAATCGAAGCGGAAGGCGTAGTAATTGACGCACAACCCAATGCAGTGTTTGTTGTGAAACTGGAAACAGGGCATCAAGTATTGGCCCACGTTTCCGGCAAAATAAGAATGAATTTCATCAGGATTTTACCCGGTGACAGAGTAAAGGTGGAGCTATCCCCTTACGATCTGACCCGCGGAAGAATAACCTGGAGAGACAAGTAAGGAGGTTACACAAGATGAAAGTAAGATCATCCGTAAAACCTATGTGTGAAAAGTGCAAAATCATAAAGAGGAGCGGGAAAGTCATGGTAATCTGTGAAAATCCCAAGCACAAGCAGACACAAGGTTAATGAAGTACGTTATTTGTTATCATAAAGAACATCCCGTTTATATTGCGTCCGGGTCGGTAAGGGCCAATGGTTGCGCGACGGAAGATGGGAAGAGGAGGAAAGTATGGCTCGTATAGCCGGAGTAGACTTACCAAGAGAGAAAAGGATAGAAATTGGCTTGACCTATATCTACGGTATCGGTCGTCCCAGTGCAATCGCTATTCTTGAAAAGGCAGGCGTTAGCCTTGATACCAGAGTCAAAGATTTGACCGAGGATCAAGCTGGTGCCATCAGAAAAATCATTGAACAAGAATATGAAGTAGAAGGTGATCTTCGTCGGGAAGTTTCCATGAACATCAAAAGACTGATGGAAATTGGTTGCTACCGTGGAATCAGACACCGAAGAGGCCTCCCAGTGAGAGGTCAAAAATCAAAAACCAACGCAAGAACCCGTAAGGGTCCCAAAAAGACCGTTGGCCGAAGCAAGAAGAAGTAGGAAGGAGGTAGAATAAAATGGCAAAAGCTGTAAAAAAAGTAGTACGTAAAAAAAGACGAGAACGCAAGAATATTGAAAAAGGCCAGGCTCATATCCAATCTACCTTTAACAATACTCTTGTAACTCTTACAGACATGAGTGGCAACGCCTTGGCTTGGTCCAGCGCTGGGTCCCTTGGTTTCAAAGGATCAAGAAAATCCACACCGTTTGCGGCTCAGATGGCTGCCGAACAAGCTGCAAAAGCAGCGATGGAAGATGGCCTGAAGACCGTAGAAGTGTATGTTAAAGGTCCCGGATCCGGTCGTGAAGCGGCGATTAGAGCCCTTCAGACAGCAGGATTGGATATTACCCTGATTAAGGATATTACACCAATTCCACATAACGGATGCAGACCCCCCAAGAGAAGAAGAGTCTAGTGAAAGGAGGAAGAAATTAAATGGCAAGATATACAGATGCAAACTGCAGACTATGCAGACGAGAAGGCCAAAAGCTTTTCTTGAAAGGCGACAGATGTTACGGCGTGAAGTGCGCAATGGAAAAAAGAAATTTCCCTCCTGGACAACATGGACAGGGTAGAAAAAAGACTTCCGAGTATGGACTTCAGTTGAGAGAGAAGCAAAAGTGCAAAAGATTTTACGGACTGCTTGAAACACAGTTTAGAAATACTTTTGACAAAGCTTCTGCTAAAAAAGGTATGGCTGGTGAGAATTTGCTGATCATGCTGGAAACAAGACTGGACAATGTGGTATTCCGATTGGGATTTGCCGCATCCAGAAAAGAAGGCAGACAATTGGTTGTTCACGGACACTTTACTGTAAATGGAAAGAAAGTTGACATTCCATCCTACAATGTAAAGGCCGGAGATGTGATCAAGGTCAAGGAAAAGAGCACAAGCTCTCCTAAATTTAAGGAGATTAAGGAAATGTCCATCAACGTTCCTGCATGGATGTCCGTTGAAGTCAGCAAGTTGGAAGGCACCATCGTGTCCATGCCCACAAGAGCTGAAATTGACACACCGGTTGCAGAGCATTTAATCGTTGAACTGTACTCCAAGTAATGCTCGATCGTAGCAGTTATCACTTGGAAAGGATAGGAGGATTTTTAATGATAGAAATTGAAAAACCGACAATTGAATGTATTTTTTCAGACGACGATGCGAATTACGGCAAATTCATCGTAGAGCCTCTTGAAAGAGGATACGGAACAACCCTGGGAAACAGCTTGAGAAGAATTCTGCTCAGCTCATTACCGGGCACAGCCGTTACATCGGTGAAGATTGATGGAATCCTTCATGAATTTTCAACCATTCCAGGCGCAAAGGAAGATGTAACAGAAATCATCCTTAACCTGAAAAAATTGGCCGTTCGATTGAGCGGACAAGAGAATACAAAGCGGGCAATCATCAATGCAGTCGGGCCCAAAGAAGTCACCGCTGCCGACATCATCGCTGATGCCGACATGGAGATTTTCAACCCTGATTTGCATATTGCCACACTTGAAGACAATGCAACACTGGTGATGGAATTAAATCTATCCAAAGGAAGAGGCTATGTGACCGCTGAGCAAAACAAGACAGAGAACACACCCATTGCCGTCATTCCTATGGATTCCATTTTTACACCGGTGGTCAAAGTGAACTTCACCGTTGAAAATACCAGAGTAGGACAAGTCACCGACTATGACAAATTGATTTTAGAGATTTGGACTGATGGTTCAATCTCCCCAAAGGAAGGCGTTTCCATCGGCGCAAAGATTATGCAGGAGCATTTGAACCTGTTTATTCAGCTGACAGAAGACACCAACTCTCTGGAAATCATGGTTGAAAAAGAACAAGACCAAAAAGAGAAAGCTCTGGAAATGACCATTGAAGAACTTGAACTTTCCGTTCGATCCTTCAACTGTCTAAAAAGAGCTGCCATCAACACTGTTGAGGAACTGACACACAAATCCGAAGACGATATGATGAAAGTCAGAAACCTAGGCAAGAAATCACTTGATGAAGTTAAGTTGAAACTCGAAGAACTGGGTCTTGGACTTCGCGCAACCGACGAATAGAAAGAAAGGAGGCAACACAATGCCAGGCTATAGAAAATTAGGCAGACCTGCTGCTCACCGAAAGGCAATGCTTCGGAATCTGGTGACGGACCTCTTGAGAGAAGGACGAATTACCACAACTGATACCAGAGCCAAAGAAGCCGGTCGGGAAGCAGAAAAAATGATTACATTGGCAAAACGTGGCGACTTGCATGCAAGAAGACAGGTAATGGCTTATGTATTTGACGAAACCGTAGTCAAAAAATTATTTGATGAAATCGCCCCAAAATATGCTGAAAGAAACGGTGGTTATACCCGTATTCTGAAGTTGGGCCCCCGTCAGGGTGACGCCGCAGAAATGGTTTTCCTGGAGCTCGTATAAACAACAGGTACCAATGCCGCGAAGCGAAACATAATAAAACTAAAAGAGCAGGAACATCCTGCTCTTTTTGCGTTTGCATGTGTTAAAAGTTATAACAAATCAAGATTTCGGAGAATCAGCTTTTTTGGGCTTTGGTGCGGGTGTTTGTTTTGTAAGATGCTTTTCTTCTTCTTCTTCTTCTTCTTTTTCCTTTTCATTTTCCTTGGCAGCTGCCCACCTGCGGATGAAGATTTGGATTATGCCTGCAATGGGGACTGCTAATATCATACCGACTAGACCGGCGTAATATCCGCCGATGCTGACGGCCATCAATACAAATAATGGATGTAGCCCAGTGGATGATCCCACCACTCGGGGATAAATCAAGGAACTATCCACTTGCTGAATTACGAATAATACAATGACGGCAATTAATCCTTGCCAGATATTATCAGTCAGAAAACCGATGATAAAAGCTGGGACCATACCAATGATTGGACCGAAGTATGGAATGATATTACAGATTCCGGCAAAAATACCAACGAATATCGCAAATTCCAGCCCCACAATCATCAATGCGACGGAGGATAATATAGCTACAATAAACGCATCCAATAATACCCCACGCATAAACTTAGAGGTGACACCATTGATTTCCTTTAAAGTTCTTTCCAATGCGGTGCTTCTTTTTTCTGGAAGAAGCAATGTCATTGTATTGCCCCATAAGCGGATAAAGAAATCTTTGTCTATTGAAAGATAAATGCTGACCATAATCCCAATGACAAAATTAAAAATACTGACACCCACACCACTGAGGATGCCCATGGCGGATTCTGCGGAGAAGTTATCTGTAATCCACTGTATGACATTTTGAACCACCCCATCCAATTGCTCGGAGAACATGCCACTGGGCAAGTTGGCGACCCAATTGTTAATTGCTTCCTGATAGGCAAGAATTGACACCAAGGTCTGATCATAAAGATCCGGGAAACTGATGTTGAACATCAGCTTGCCTAATAGAAGCGATGCGGTAGCATATAGTATAAGAACTAAAATCAATACAACGAAGAGATAGGTCATTAAAACACTTGTCACACGGACTCTTCTATTGGATTTGATTGCCTTGTCAGGATTGTCGGGGATTCGAACCACTCGTTTGGCCACTTTGTTTTCAACGAGAGTCACCAACGGATTGATGATATAGGCGATGATAAGTCCAATGATAAGTGGCGCAAGAGCTGCGGATAAACTGGCAAGTGCCGCGATGGCGATGCCGGCGAGAAAAGAAATGTTTGTCAGGATCAGATAAATGATATAAAGCAAGGTGGCAGTAAACAAAATAAAGGCGCCATACCGCACAAACATCCGATCTTTTAACATATCTTGAAATTTACTCATAAATACCTCCCAATTCACACTTTAATATTATATACTATAGAAATGAAAAATTCAAACCAAACGCCCGGGATGATGCCCGGCCAAAAAAAGAGAAGAGTCGAACTGCTTGCACCTGCAGGTGGCATGAACCAACTGTTGGCAGCCGTTGAAAACGGCGCTGATGCTGTGTACCTTGGTGGCAAGTTATTTAATGCGAGAATAAACGCAACGAACTTCACCATGGAGGAATTGAAGGAAGGCATAGAGTATGCCCACCTTAGGAATGTCAAAATATACGTTACGATGAACATCCTAATCAAAGATGAAGAAATGGAAGAAGCGGTGAACTATGCCGCAACTCTTTACCAAATGGGAATAGACGGGATTATTCTTCAGGACATTGGCCTGGCCGAAGCTCTACGCAAAACCCTTCCGGATTTACCGCTTCACTTTTCAACACAGGGAACCATCTACAATGCTTCCGGTGTCAGAACCGCTGTGAAGCTGGGATTTGCACGTGTGGTGTTGGCAAGGGAACTGACCATTGAGGAAATTAGATCCATTGCAAAGGAGCAACTATGCGAACTTGAGGTGTTTGTCCATGGTGCACTATGCATGTGCTATTCAGGACAATGCCATTTAAGCAGAGCAATCGGTGGGCGTAGCGCCAATAGAGGCGAGTGCGCACAGCCGTGCAGACTTCCCTATCAGGATGAAGCCGGAAATGAGGGATACCATTTAAGCCCCAAAGATCTTTGCGCCATCGACCAATTGGGTGCCTTGATGGAAGCCGGGGTTTCTTCTTTTAAAATAGAAGGAAGGATGAAGTCCGCTGAATATGTAGCCACCGTCACTCGTATCTATAGAAAGTATTTGGATTTGGCCTTACGCGGAAAGACATATACCGTCGATGCCAAAGACAAAGAAGACCTGCTACAAGCGTTTAACCGGGGTGGATTCACCCAAGGATATCTTCTTGGGCAGCCGGGGCAAAAGCTGCTCTCGGGGCGAATCCCGAAGCATCAGGGGGTCTTGGTGGGGAAGGTGTTGGCACGACCAAAAGTGAAAGACATGGTTGACATCAGTTACACTACTGAACTGTCATTGGGAGATGGCATAGAAATCCATGGCAGAGAAATTAATAGCAATATCCTTACATATATAAAGAAGGGTGCCAAACAAAGAGCAAGAATCGGTGACTTCCGGGGAGAAATCAAAGCCGGGGATTTAATCTACCGTACCAGCTCAAAGATTCTCCTGGAGCAGGCAAAGGGAAGCTATTTGCCCGAAGCGCGAAAAGAGTGGAGGACCATTCCTGTAGGAATGAAGTTCTGTGCGTCGCCGGACGAATACCCCACCCTGGAAATATGGGAGGGGGAGCACCATGTGACGGTAATCGGTGAAGCGAAGTGCGAAACTGCACTGAACCGTAGTCTGGATGTAGAGACCATCAGCAGACAACTTTCCAAAACAGGCGGAACTCCGTTCCTGCCGGGCAAAATAGATATTGAATTGGGAGAGGATACATCCATGCCTTTGTCAGCCCTAAACCAAATGCGACGGGAAGCGACAGACAGTTTGATACAACTAAAAGCCAAAGGCAGACAGATTCCAAACTTCAAGATGCCACGTTACCCGGTGCTGCCGGATGGCCTTGAACCCAAACTCCCCAAAGACATCATGATTCTTCCGTCCATTACAAAAGGAAAGGAAGATGCCTGGATTGGAGAAAACATGACTGCATCATCCGTCCTGGTCAATAACCTTGGGTGGATTGAAGAATTTTTGCAAAACGGTAAAAAAGTGTTTGCAGGTCCGGGCATTAACATATATAATGGAGCAGCGGTTCAGGCGCTAAAGAACATTGGCGTGATACCGGCGGCGGCCTCATATGAGGCTTCCTTGCATAATGTGCCGCTTATGACCACGGAGTTTCCCCTTCAGGCAACACAGTTGACTGACAGGAAGGGCAAAAAATACCGGGTCAGACCCAACCGATGGAACGATAAATGGACCATCGAAGCCTGTGATCCCACAGGCAAGGAGTAAGGTTATCCATCCTCGTACAGACACGAAACAACAGATTTTCGCTTTCTAAAAAAACAATTTAAAAAACGGAAAATACATGTTGACAATGTAGGTCGAGGATAGTAGAATAACATACGGCTCGCAAAAGCCGACCGTTGAGAAAAGAAGGCCAAAAGCCTTACGGACTCAGCAGTGAACCTTGAAAACTTCATAATGTAGAAATTTAGTAAAAGAGCTAACCATAGCTCAAAAACTAAACGAAACTAAGCACAATTGGTAAAACAAGCGTGTAAGGTTTTCGACAATTTCTTAAAACAAAAAACAATAATTCGGAAACGAATACAAAACGCAAAAACATAAAGTTAGCGTT
>JBGSVW010000024.1:0-71601 GCA_041752735.1 Anaerovoracaceae bacterium
TCCTTCGATTTCCACGGTGCAAAGTTTACATCCACCTTGAGGGGTTAGGTTGGGATGATAACACAGGTGTGGAATGTATATCCCTGCATCCAAAGCTGCCTGCAACAGGTTTTGTCCCTCGGATGCTTCTATTTGATGGCCATCGACAGTCAGATTTATTTTTTCGGTCAAATTATTCATGGTTACGCCCTATCAACTCTCTCATTGTTTCTGTTTGCCTGAAATTTCAAGTATAAAATCAGACCAAAACCTACTAAGCTAAATATTGCCACAGCCATGAACGCTAGATGATAATCGCTGCTGACAGCTTTGGTTCTAGCCGCAAGCTGGGGACCGATGATGCCGGCAAAGCCATATGCCACATATAAAAAACTATAGTTCACTGCCAGATTCTTGATACCGAAGTTGTCCGCACAAAGTGGGGAGAACATTGATGTGAAACCACCATAGCAAGCGCTGATGGCAAACAGAGCTAAAACAAATACTGTTCCGCCTGCAGTTGTTAGGAGCAGCATGGATCCTCCGATGATTGCGAACAGCAGCAACATAATGTTGTATCTGCCCAGCCGGTCGGATATAAATCCGAAAGTCAGTCGACCGAAGGCGTTAAAGATTGAAATAATTCCAATAAGGAACGCGGCTTTCTCCGGTGTGAAGCTTTGCACTTCCTGGAGAATGGTGGACGCATGTCCCATTATCATCAGCCCGGCGGTTGCCCCCAGGGTTAAGGCAACAATAATGACGTAGTATTTTGATGTTTTTAACATTTCACGCCAGGTGTAATCCTTCGTTGTTGAGAAATTCCTGATCTTCCGAACTTTATCACTCTTTGCCGAATCATGGGTCAGAACCGGTCTGAAATCTTCGGGAACCTCCCGGATCAGGAACGAGAACGGAATCATAACGACGGCAAAAATCCCTGCAAATAGTCCAAAAACAGGCAAGACACCATTCAAACCGATAAAGTGTGCGGCCAGTGGTGCCCAAATAATGGAGCCACCGCCGTATGCACAGGCTAGCATTCCTGCCGCCATTCCAGTTTTTTCTGGGAATAGCTTACCGCTGTATGCCATAAGGCAGGGATAAAGCATGCTGATTCCAATGCCAACCACTACACCGTAGACGATGTATAGGTAGCCGATGGACGAGGTAAACATGGTGGCTATCAGGCCAAGCACATAAATTGCAATCCCGATTCGCAGGTAGTTTTTCACACCCAACGTCTTTTGGAATCTGCCAAGGAAAACAGGCGCCATGGTAGATACCAGAACCTGCAAAGTAAAAGTCAGGGAAATGGTTTCAATTCCCCACGCAAAATTTTCCATCAAAGGTTTCTGGAAGACACTCCAGGTATATCCGATACCCGCACACAACGCGAGTACCATTGCGGCCAGCATATGCTTCCATCTATTCTGCTTAAAATCCATCTGGTACCTTCCTTACATTACTGCAATGTGTTCAGGAATAATTAAGGCCGCCCCGGTTTTTTCTCGGATTTCGTCAAGGGTCACGCCCTCAGCCACTTCTTTCAAAACAAGGCCATCTTCCGTGACGTCGATGACGCAGAGGTCGGTAACTATTTTTGTTACAACACCAGCGCCTGTCAAAGGCAGGCTACAGTGGTCCAGTATCTTATGTTTATCGCCTTTGGCAGTGTGTTCCATGGCGACAATGACGTCTTTTGCTCCATTGACCAGATCCATCGCCCCGCCCATTCCAACGATGACGCCTGGACGACTCCAGTTGGCTAGGTTGCCGTGCACATCCACTTCAAGTGCGCCAAGAACGGTGGCTGTTAAATGGCCTCCCCGGACGATGGCAAAACTTGTAGCACTGTCAAAGGCTGCTGCGCCTGGGTATGCTGTGAGAAACTGTGCACCGGCGCCGGTTAGGTATTCACTTTCCTGGCCCGGCTCGGGCGCAGGCCCATATCCAATCAGACCGTTTTCTGTGTGAAGCCACACGCCGTCCGCAATATAGTTGCCCACCATCGTAGGAATTCCAATGCCCAGATTCACAACGTCACCCGGCTCAAAAAAGCTGGCGACTTTTTTTGCTATTTGTTCTTTTATATTCGTTGACATTGTTAGCTCTCCTTGTTGTCCCATATCATAGAAACGAATAATCCCGGTGTAATGATCTCATCCATGTCTAGGCAGCCGGGTTCTACGATTTCCTCGGCCTCAACGATGACGATTTTGCCCGCCATGGCCACTAGTGGATTGAAATTTCTTTGGGTTCCTTTGAATACCAAATTGCCCATGGTATCGGCTTTATATGCTTTGACCAAGGCCACATCCGCCGTCAGAGGCGTTTCCAACATATATGTTTTACCGTTGACTTCCAACTTTTGTTTGCCTTCTTCAATGATTGTGCCCAACCCTGTCCGAATGAGCACACCGCCCAGCCCAGCACCACCGCAACGTACCCGCTCCGCCAGGGTTCCCTGGGGGCAAAGTTCCAGTTCCATGTCTCCGGCCAGGACAGCTTGTCCTAGTTCCGGATTCATACCAACATGGGATGCGGTTAGTTTTTTTGCCTGCCCGCTCCGAATCAATCGACCCACAGTTAGGTCGGGATCTCCGGCATCATTGGAAATGATTGATAAGTTTTGCACTCCGGATTCCACCAGCATGTCAATCAGTTTTTTCGCACTTCCTCTGTTGGCGAATCCGCCACACATAATCGTCATATTGTCTTGAAACAGCGCGATAATTTCTTCTTTGCTTGCTATTTTATTAATGTTGCTCACAGTATTCTCCATTACTCTCTTTCAATAAGGGCAGCTACACCCTGTCCTCCACCAACGCAGAAGGTAATCAGCCCCATGCCCAAATCTCTTCTTTGCAGTTCATATACCATCTTGGCAATCAACACCGCACCTGTTCCACCCAGCGGATGTCCCAGGGAAATCGCGCCACCGTTGACGTTGAGCTTGTCTGTATCAATCCCAAGCCCATTGATGCAGGCAATGGATTGAGCTGCGAATGCTTCGTTCATTTCAATCAGGTCAATATCCGAAAGTGTCATGCCCTTTTTTTGCAAAAGTTTTTTGGTGGCTTCTACCGGCCCGTATCCCATCAATTTGGGATCAAGCCCAACGCTGACGAATCCGACGAACTTACCGAGAATGGGTAACCCCAAATCCTTGGCCTTTTGCTTTTCCATCAGGACGGCCGCTCCGCCGCCATCGCTCATTGGGGAACTGTTTCCCGCGGTGACCACACCACCTGCTTTAAAGACAGGCGGTAGTTTGCTTAAGGATTCCAAAGTGCAATCGCCACGGACCGATTCGTCCCGGGTGACCAATACCGTTTTCCCTTTTCCAAGGGCAACTTCCACCGGAATGATTTGCTCGTCGAACCACCCTGCTTCTATGGCCGCCAATGCTCGTCTATGGCTTTCCACGGAGAATGCGTCGCATTCTTCCCGAGTAATTCCGTATTTTTCTGCCAGATTTTCTGCAGTCAGTCCCATACTGATGCAGTCTTCAGGGGCATAAGCTGATTTGATGTTTGCCCATTGTGGGGGGACAACCTGGTAAGATGCCACAGGTTTTTCCATGACATAACTTCTACGGGAGTCGCTTTCCACTCCTGCAGAGATCAGGATCTCAGCATGGCCGCTTTCAATCATCATTGATGCCAACCCAAAGGTTGTAAGTGATGAGCCACACTGTCGATCCATCATAACCGCTGGTACCGAGTAGGGCAGACCCGCACCGAGAGCAGCAACTCTACCAATGTTGGCATATTCGTTGGCCATTAGGTTTCCAAAGTAAACATCCTCAATATCGCTGGGGTTGATTTGGGCTCGTCGGACGGCTTCCCGGATTGCGATGGCACCCAAATCAGCTGCCGGAACGGCGGCCAGGGTTCCACGGGCTCTTCCAATGGGGGTACGAACTGCTGATACAATGACTGCTTCTTTCATGATTATAATCCCTGTATTTCTAATATGGAGTTGGCGTGTTAAAAGTTAATCCGCCACTTACTATCGACATCAGTTTAATTCAAGATTCATGGCATTGTCTAACGCAAAGGATACATTTCAGTAACCCATTTTACGCATAATAACCAGTGCAGTTTGACTATTGATAATAAAAAATGTTATCATTACTTATCTTTCATCCCGTCAGAA
Source organism: Anaerovoracaceae bacterium (assembly GCA_041752735.1). GTDB lineage: Bacteria > Bacillota > Clostridia > Peptostreptococcales > Anaerovoracaceae > UBA1422. The sequence goes on from JBGSVW010000024.1 coordinate 4,141, forward strand.
ATCTTTCTGCATGAAACAAATGAGGTGCAATCATGGAACTTAAAAACTTAGAGGCATTCCTCCTTTTAGCAAGGAGTTTGAATTTTACAAGATCCGCAGAGCAAATGTTCTTATCCCAGTCAGCATTTAGCCGGCAAATAATCCGTCTGGAGGAGGAACTAGGCTGTCAGCTCTTTAACAGAACCAAAAGGAACGTGGAGCTAACTACCTTTGGAAAGAATTTTCTCGAGCACGCCGAAAAAATCGTTGCTGAATATAACAAGTGCATTTATCATCTAAGCTGTGCTGGAAACGATGAAGGTCATCTGAGGCTTGGTCTTTTAAATGACTTGATTGATGACATCTTCCCCAAAATTATAAGGAGCTTCATAAAAGACAATCCGGAAATCGCCATTACTTATACAGATAATGGAATGTCCGGATTAATCAACAATGTATTACGTGATGAAATCGACTGCGCGTATACCCTGTCCTACGACACGGATAAGCTAGCGGAGATTTCTTCCTTTTCTGTTTGGGCCCAACCGCTATATGTAGCACTCTCTGCAAGCCACCCTCTCTCCAAAAAAGGCAGCCTTTGCATGGCAGATCTCTCCGGTTATCCGTTCATTATGATTTTACCGGATACCTATAATCTGGGAATGATTCATATAAATTATCTATGCAAGAATGCCGGTTTCACACCTAACGTGGCTGCGGTAGTTTCCAACATCAACAGTCTCATGATGCTAGTCAACAGCAATATTGGCGTCGGGATTACCGCCCGAACAGCCGAGTATATTTCCCCCGAAGGTGTGGTTTTAATTCCCATCAAACCAGATAGTGAAGACCAACTAGAATTGCAGACAGAAATCGCAATTCTATGGAAAACCAACAACTCCAATCCTGCCATCGCCAAGTTTGTCGAGTCGGCAAGGAAGTCCTTGGGTATGGGCGTCTAATCGTAGTCATACCAGCCCTTACCATTTTTTCTGCCAAGTCTTTTTGCATTCACCAACCGCTTTACAGTTTGAGGCGGGTTCCACTCAGGGCCCAGTTCTTCGGTGAAATATTCCAGTACGCTCATCAAAGTATCCAACCCAATGATATCCGCCAATTTAAATGGCCCAATAGGCAAGTAGGAATTTTCCATGGCCTTGTCGATGTCTTCTTTTGATGCAATGCCCTCTTCATACACTCGAAATGCTTCTATGAAAAGAGGGGTATAAATCCGATTGGCCAAAAATCCAGGGGTGTCTTTGTTCACTTCAATGCAAACCTTGCCCATGCGGGTGCCAACTTCAATGGCTGTTTTCACTGCCTCATCTTCGGTGTAATACCCTCGAACCACTTCCACTAACTTCGATGGGGATATGAAAAAATGCATTCCTGCAAACCTGTCCTGTCGGTTGACTGCGTTGGCTAGCATGGAAATGGACAGCGATGACGTGTTGGTCACGATAATCGCCTCAGGTTTGCAAATTCTATCCAACTGAGTCAAAGTCTCGTTTTTTATTTTGATATCTTCGATGACGGCCTCCATAACAATATCCGTCTTGTCAAACCCTTCGTAAGTAGACGTGTATGTAATCTCACCGAGAATTCGATCAGCTTCTTCTCGGGTAAATTCTTCCTTTTTAACACGCCTATCAAGTTGCGATTCGATGGCGGCCTTGCCTTTGGTAAGGCTTTCAGGGAAGGCGTCCTGCAAAATCAATTGAAATCCTGCGATAGCGGCTTCCGATGTAATCATGGCTCCCATTTTTCCAGCGCCAACCACACCAATCATTTTGACTTCCATATTAACGGTCTCCTTTGGCCGCTTGTCTCGCTGCAGCATCCAGCACCGTGATGCCCAATATTTTTCTAGCTTCCGCTGAAGTGGCGGGTTGGTTGCCAAAAGCCTTCACCGCATCAATGGCACGTTGAACTAGCATACTATTTGTGGCCAGTATTTTATTGCCTTCTGGATCTTTGCCGAATATCACGTTATCCTCCAGCCCTACCCGAATGTGGCCGCCCAATGCCAAGGTAGCAAATAGGATCGTCAGATGACCGGCGCCGACGCCGAAGGCGGACCACGTAGAACCCTCGGGAATCCGATTCTTTAGGTACAATAGGTTATCCACGGTTGCCGGCATGGCACCAAGAACGCCCAGGCAAAATTGGTAATGGTTGGTCTGTGGTAAGAATCCTTTTTTGACATAGTAATCTGTAACACCCAACATGCCTGAATCAAAAATTTCGATTTCGGGTTTGATGCCTCTGTCCAGGTAAACCTGTCCCAACTCCTGAAGGAATTGTGGGGTATTCATGAAAACGCCGCCTGGCATCCAATTAAAGGACCCCGCGTCGTATGAGCCCATTTCAATACCGACTAGTTCCCGATGATGCTCCATCCTTTTTTTGTTGCCGGCTGCATCTCCGCCGGAGACCCTATTGTCGCCTGATGATGTGCAGTTTATGATGACGTCGCAGTCCTCATAACTCCGTATCAGGCGAATGGTTTCCGCGAACTTTTCTTTGTCCATGACACCCATCCCATGTTCATCCCGCATGTGGAGATGCACGATTGCTGCTCCAAGCTTCCACACCTCATAGGCATCTTTTGCGATTTGTTCCGGGGTTTCCGGAATATGGTATCCAGCAGGGGTCACCGCACCGGTTAGCGCTGCTGTTATGATGGTTTTTTCCATTTTATATTCTCTCCTTTGTCATTTTTCACAGAGAATCTCCCATTGATTCTCTCTTTGTTCATACTAACAATATCTTAAGGACAAATCTAACGCAAAAAATACATATCAGTAAACCAGTTCCTGCATGAGGTCCCTCCCTGGCCAAATCAAAATAAGAAAAACGACAGGATTCCCTGTCGTTTTTTGTTTACTCTTATTTGGATTTTTGTTGATGGATTCCCGCAAATTGTAATTATACGGTGGCTTTCCATAGTCCATGGAGATTACAATACTCGAAAGCTGCGATGATTTTGTCTCCTTCTGTCAGTTTGAATGTGGTTTCGGCAACGTCTTGAGTATCAACGCAGTTCAACTGCTCGCCCTTTTCGGTCTGCAGGTAAATCCAGACGATTTTGTGCTCAGGCGTCATGGGGTGAGGAACGCTACCGACGGTAACAGTCACAATATCATCCTTCACTGTGATGATAGGTACATGTTTCTCAACTGCTGCATCTGTTGTATTTGCTACCAGCTCGGTCATTTCATCGCCACAGCATATCATTTTGACGCCGCTATCGTGAAGCATATTGACCATATTTCCACAGTGCTTACATACATAAAATTTTGGTTCTCTACACATGTTATTCCCTCCGTTTCATTGGTTATATAGGTTGTTTCCATTATACCACAATCCCACCTTATTTGACGAGTTGGATATATTTTTCAGCCATAATTGCTGCTACTGCGCCATCGGAAGTCGCGGTTGCAACCTGTCTCAGCGGTTTTGTCCGGACATCCCCGGCCGCAAATACCCCTGCCATAGTGGTGTTGGTGTCTTCTCCCGCTACGATGTATCCTGTCTGGTCCAGTCCAATTTGACCGGCGAACAATTCTGTTTGTGGATCATTGCCCACATAGACGAAAATGCCTGATGCGGGGATGACGGTTTCTTCCTCGGTCTTTACGTCTTTTAATATCACTTCTTTAAGGACAAATTCTCCGGGGATAACTTCTTTAACCACTTTGTTTGTCAGCATGGTGATTTTTTCGTTGGCCATGGCTTCTTCTAATTCCATTTGGGCGGCTCGGAACCCTTCTCTTCTATGGACAATTGTCACATGGTTTGCGAACCTGGTCAAAAAGATGGCCTCTTCAATGGCGGCACTTCCTCCGCCAATCACCAGAACATCCGCATCTTCATACATGGCCCCATCACAGGTGGCACAGTAGTGTACCCCCCTGCCCTTAAAGTCATCAGCACCTTCTGCATCCAGTGGCCTTGGTCTTGCACCGGTAGCCAGAATAATGGCTTTGGCATGGTACTCAACATCTTCAGTAACCACAATTTTATCCGGTCCCTCCAGCTTGACACTATTGATTTCTTTGAGATCATCAATGCGAACCCCAAAGGATAATGCCTGCTCTTTCATATTGGCTGCCAGGGCTTTGCCGCTGGTGGTTCCTTCTGTTCCCGGATAATTGGACACGTGGTTGGTGGTGGCGATTTGTCCGCCACAGATGCTGGTTTCCAAAATAATTGTATCCAGCTTGGCTCTTCCGGCATATAAACCAGCCGCGAGTCCGGCAGGTCCACCGCCCAAAATCAGCAAGTCACAATCCACCCGTGTCATCTCAGCCGGGGGAAGCACGTCACCAAGAATGGTCTCGATGGCAATACGCACCTGGGGTTTGGTCATAAATCCGCTCAAGCGATGACCAACTTCTTGCCCACCTTTGAAAAAAAGTACGGTTGGACTACCGCCCACACCCATGCTCAGTGCAGTTTCGCGGTTGTCTTGACGCATAATCTTGACGAACTTAATGTGGTCACTATATTTTTCAGCCATTTTTTCGAAGATAGGCGCTAACACCTCACAGGGTGGACACTCGTCAGAAAAATAGTCGACAATGACCGGTTTCTCGTTGGTTTTTATCAACTCAACCAATCGTTCCCCATTGACATACTCAATCTTATTGTTCATGTTTAACCTCCTATTTTGTTGCCATACCTGAAGCCGCCTTAGGAAAGTAAGGGCAGTCTGTGGTTAGGCATCCTTTATTATATTTTGAAAAACCGCAAATGTATACTGCTGGTTCCGCTTTCACAAATCGGTCGCTGTTTTCCATATAATTTTCAATGGATGCGATGCTGTCCCGTTTGCAGCACAAGGGTCCTCCAAATTCACTAATAGCTAAAAGTGCGCTTCCGGTTGCCCGCATGGCACTTCCACGTTCTTCTTTGGAACTGGGTTTTGCTCCTAGATGGACTGATTCCGCTATACCGGCTCCAACGCAAGCACCACAGGTACCATGGTATCCACAACTGCCACCTTTAATGTCTTTGCCACGGCGGATGGTTTCCCTGATTCTATCCACATCTCTAATTCCCTGCAGGTTTTGATAGGCTGTTTCCAGCACTGCCGGTACCATACTGTGATGCTCCGGTCCATGCATTTTCATGGTTGGTAAGTGGAACACTGCGTCTGCCAGTAAAATGGGATTGGTTGCGGTGGACTTGACCAGCAAGGCCTCCATGTGGTCCAGAGTATCTCCTCTGTGACAATTGTCACAGACATAATGACCGTTGGAACAACTGATATTGGACTGAAACGTTTCACCACAAATGTCACAACGTTGTAGCGCAGGCTTTCCCCAATAAACCAGGGATTCTCCGCAAATCATGCATCCACTTTGGGTAGCACCTCCGTGGTTCTGGATTTTGTTCTCAGCCTCTTTTGTGGATGGTACGGGCTCAACTGTTGATCCGGATTCTTCGACCTTCATCAGGTCATGAATTTCATCATTGTAGAAATTCAGTCCGATGTCGTATAATTCCTGAATGGGTCTGCAATCAGGGGATAGAATCTCTCCACCATGGCGGTTTGCAGCTACTACACCGCAACCACCTCCGCAAACAATATCGTATTTGCAGTCTTTACATTTCTCGATATTTGTAACGTCCCGGTTTTTCCAGGTTTGGATCGCCTCTTCATTTTTTGTGACTTCCGGCCAGAAAGTACCAAGTTTAAATTCCTCTCGCCCGCAACTGGCTGTACAGCCATAGATGTCGCCATACAGGTCAAAGACCCATTCTGTTTTGGCTGCCGGGCAAGTATCAAAGCTGGGCAGGTACATTTCTCCTGTATCCACCAGGTATCGAATACCCATAAAATCGGGACGATGAAACTTCTTCAGGACCGGATAGGTTTCCGCCAGCTTGGCCACATACGCCCAAAGTTCAACCTGAGTGAACAGGTGCTGTGGTTTTTCGTAGCACTCGAACAGTTCATAGTTTCGACCGATTTGGGTCTTGAACAATTGCGGGGGCAAGTCCAGCCAACCTCGGTCATCCAACAACTGAGCCAACGCCACCAAATCATCCACGTTTTCTTTGTCGATTACAGATCTTAGGTTGATGGGAATCCCTTGGGCTACAGCCTTTTCCATACCCTTGATAACCCGATCAAACGAGCCTTTTTTGTTGGCGGTCATACGGCGTTTATCATGGACTTCCTGGCTTCCATCCAGGGTAAACTGAATCTCTTTGACTTTGACCTTGGATAGCAAATCCACATATTCCGCAAAATCATACCCATTGGTTACAGCAGAAAACTCATAGTCCTCGGCAACACAATGGTCGACAATGTGCTCAACGATCTCTCGCTGGGCCTTGGAGTTAATGAGCGGTTCTCCTCCAAACAAAGTGATAAATGGTTTTACCTTTGCATCCGCAAATTCCACACGGGCATAATCAAAAAAGCTATCCACAGTTTCTTTGGAAATCATTTGAGGACGGCCATCGATGCCGTGTTGGAAACAATAAGTGCATGCCAGGTTGCAGGCATAGGTTGGGATTAACATCAGCTGTACCTGGGCATCTTTCACTTCATCTTTGAAGTCGGCGTAAGCGGCCTTTCGGGATGACTCGTATGCGGCTTCGCTTTCAAATGCATATCCGCGTTCCAGCAAAGTAGCAGCCATTTCCGGGTTTGCTTCTTCTCCTCTTTCAATTTTTTGATAATTCCGGTACTCCTCTTCGTCCATAAGATCGAAATTGCCCGCTACCGGATTTAATAATGCATATTCCACCGGGCTTTCCCGGTCTAATGTTACAATGATGTTGTTTTTGGCTAAAAACATTTCTTCCTCCAATAAGTAGTTTGAGGCAGCCCGAAAGCTGCCTCATTTGATTAGTTATGACAACCGGCTACAATCTTTGACGATTTGGAGCAGCACTGCGCTGTCGTGAAGTTGGAGCAGCAAGAAGCATTTTCCTTTTTTGTTGTGACTTTCTTCATTCTTTTTTTCCTCCTTGGGTGCATTTATTTCACAGCTTTAATTGTCAAGCTGATGAAATCGTGTCCATTTTTGATGTATTCTCTTCTATTTAGTATTTCAATTTCTGAAAAACCCGCCTTCTGGATGGCATTTAAATATTCTGTTTCGGTAACTGCTCCGCCATAGCACTGTGCCCATGCTTCCGGGTCGTTTTTAACATGATCGGGAAGTGGAATCTTCGTAACCGCATCGGCGACCACAAATCTGCCGCCGGCTCGCAGAACTCTGCGGATTTCTCGGTAGACCTTCAATTTGTCCGGGGCGTGATTGATGACACAGTTGCTCATAACTCCATCAAAACTTTCACCCGGGAATGGTAACGTCTCAATATCTCCTTGCACAAACCGTGCATTGTTGATCCCTTTTCCCGCTGCATTTTCTATGGCTTTGGTCACCATGGCTTCAGTCAAATCCAATCCGGTTGCAAATCCCGAGGGGCCGACCAGTTGTGCTGCTTGCAGGGTTTCTTCTCCCCGACCGCAACCCAGGTCCAAAATCCTCTCTCCAGAGGAAATGCCCAAAGTAGAAAGGGTGCTTCCGCATCCCAGCGAACTGCAAGATGATGCTTCCGTTTCGTAACGGTCTTGAATTTCCTGATGCAATTGTGATTCTTTTGCGCTCATGTTCTATTTATACCTCGATTCATAGGGTGTGCTCCGTAACTTTGTTACAAATGCAACAAACTTTTCAAGGTTTGATTCTGTATCTAGCCCTATAATTAGTCTTTTGTTCCATATATTAATAAATCATTATATGGATATTATACTATGACAAGCGATTGGGTTCATCATTTATTTATTTTCCTCAAAAAACCCACACAAAAAAGGCTATTCCTTAGAATAGCCTTTTATTTCTTCTTGACAGAAGCAATACCTCTATATCATATTAAAGAATACGCCTCCAAATAAAGCCACGGCCATAACGGCTAAAAATATGTGGTGGTGGTGATAGTCCGGACCATCTTTTACCTTGGATGCCAAGTAAAGGAAGATTATAGTTGAAATGGCAAGAATCAGTGCACCGATTCCGGCAATGTAAATTGTTGTATTCAGAACATTAGATAAAAATTCCATCATTTTGTTGTTACCTTTCTGTTGTCCAATGGAATAGTTATACACAACTTCAGTCTACAGGGCAAAGTAATTCACGAATAAAATACATTGGGCAAATAAATTGCTTGGTTCAATTTAGGCAAATTGGGTAATAAAAAAACATAAATTTACTGATTTGAGGAGGTACGCACATGAAGGGTATTTTGCCGATTTTGCTTGTTTTCACTTTGTTTGCATCATTATCTGCCGTAGCGCTTGTGTTGTATGATGACACCAATCCGGCTCCTAAAGGTTGTAAAACGTGTGTCTACAAGGCAGTCATAGATAAGTAGAATCCCAAAAATGAATCCAATAGTATAAATAATGAAAAGACCCGCCTTAATTTCGGCGGGTCCTTTCGGAGTAGAGACTATCTGTAATTTCAGTTAAGGCTTATCAAATCAATAATTTACTTGGAAACCTCCATTAGCTCAAAAAGGATATCATCCTTCATTGCAAAACAGATTTTGATTGTCTCATTGATTTTAGTTGGAGGATAAATGATACTGTCAAACTGCCCGATTTCCTCATCCATGTCATCAACAATTATGGAAAGGTGTTTTTCTGTCTTTACAATTTCAGGCAAAGGGGAGTCGGGCTCAGCACAAACAAATTGAAGTTTATATTCGTGATCATCAGGATTTGTAACATGAAGTTTAATTTTTTCGACATACGAATATGTCTTATCTTCATGCTTCTGTGCTGTTGGTATCCCAAAATGTACTATTTTCATTTTTTCCTCCGTTTGTTTTGTATTAATCATCCAAAAGAGTTGTTTTAATTATTTTTGTTCAAGAGTTTTGCCAACTACATGTTCTTCAACAGCCATTAATATTTTGGCATCTTCTTGTTTGATTATTTGTTCTCTGGATAATGCAGAGTAATCCCGGAAAATCCATTTGGCTCCACCGTATAATGCGATGATTGTCAGGATTGCAATTGGGGTTGCAGTCAGGATAGCCATTGATTGGAATGCTTTCAAAGAAGCTCCGGCAAACAGTAAGCTGCAAGGAACAACTGCCAGCATAACCGCCCAGAAAAGTTTGAACCATCTTGCTGGATTCTCACCTTGCTGAAGACCTATGGTTGTTGTTGCTGCCAACGTATAGGAAGAAGAGTCAAGGGTTGTTGCTAAGAATATTACAGCGATGGCTGCCCATATAAACAGTACTATTTGCCCTGCTGGCAGAGTTAGTACTACATCCGTTATTGTTTGGCCTTGGCCATTTGCTGCAAGGTTTGCAACTAAGTCGAGTTCACCCGTCATTTGAAGGTTCAGGGTGTATCCGCCGATTGCACCGAAGTACAACATGCATCCAGCGCTACCTGCCAGTACCATTCCAAGCATGACCTGCTTTAGTGTTCTGCCTCTTGAAATTCTTGTTGTGAAAATCCACATCCATGGACCCAGCGCCAACCACCAAGCCCAATAGAAAGCCGTCCACCACTCAGGGAATTGACCTTGAGTGATAGGATCAGTCCAAAGGCTCATGCTCAAGAAGTTGTTTGAAATGAAGCCCATCGCATTGGTAAAGACATTAAGTTCGAACAATGCCGGGCCTGCTACGATAAAGTACACTGCCAAAGCAATTGCAAAGTATGCATTGTATTTTGATAGATTTTGCATGCCCTTATCAAGTCCCAGCCAGGAGCTTGTCATAAACACGCCAGTTACAATCACAATGAGAATAATCCCAGTTGCAAGGGTATCGGGAACCCCAAATAAGTTGGATACATTGTTTTGGATCATCGGAATACCAAGAACCAGTGTGGTTCCGTGTCCGCCTAAAATACCAAATACAACTATGATTTCAATCAATTTACCTACTGGACCGTTGATTTTGTCTCCCAAAACACCTTCGCACGCAGCAGAAAGCGACAAGCCAGGTTTTTTAAGAATATAGAAGCGATAACATAGTGGGATTGCTCCTACCGCAAAGAATGCCCAAGCTGTAAACGTCCAGTGAAAAATACCGTAAGTTCCAGCCAACTCGTACGCTTGATCGCTCATGGGTTCAGCACCTAGCGGAGGACCGGTCAGATAATACAAAGGCTCAATAATGGCCCACAGCATCATGCTGGAACCCATGCCTGCGCAAAACATCATAACAAGCCAGTTGAATGTTTTGAATTCGGGTTTGCCATTTCCAAAGCGGATATGTCCATATTTGGAAAAAGAGAAATATAGCAGATAGACTAGGCAACCTAAGCCTAGCCACAGGAAGAATGGAGAAAGAATCTTCACCGAGCTGGCCTGTACCGCGCCGATGGTTTCAACGGCTGCCTCCGGTCTCAGAATCAGCCAAGCCCCAAGCAGTAGCACGACTACAAAAACGATTGCTACCGCTACGATGTTAATGGGGCGTTTTTCTGTACTAATAGCATTTTTCATACATATAACCTCATAATAACAATTTATAATAACGAATATTTTGTTGGGTTTATAATGTTTGTGAAAGATTGATTTGCGATAAACTACAGTTGTACTCCGGTTTTTTCTAAGAAGTACTCCTTGTTAATCTTCATGCCAAGACCGGGTTCTTCACTTCCGGCAACTGTTCCATCAATGATTTCAGGATCGCCAACGGTAAGGTTGTTGATTAATTCACCTGGCCAGAAGTCTCTGTGCAGGTACTCAGGATACATGGAAGTTCTACTTGCCATGCCAAAGTGTCTAATGGCTGCACCAGTAATGCCTGTCGCCCAACCATGTGGCATCAGCTGCACATTGTAGTTGTCACACATTTCTTGAATACGCATAATCGATGTAAGTCCACCGCAACGATTATAGTCAAGTTGAATGGCAGAGATGTTTGTGTTTTTGATCCATTCCATGATTTCGTAGTGAGTGGTCATCATCTCGCAGGCACCGATTCTTGTGCTAACTGTATTGGCTAATTTTTTGTGTCCTTCAAGATCATCATGCTGTAAAGCTGCTTCTGCCAAATAGATGTCGGTGTCTTCCAGTTTGTTCAGTGTCCAGCGAGCTGCCTGCCAATCATTCCAGCGATATAAAAAGTCCACAATTAACTTAACATCATCACCTAGCTGAGTTCTCAATGTTTTAAGATATCTTACCACTTCTTTGTCATCATGGAGTGAAATTACGCCCGGTGACAAACACACTTTAACTGCCTTGCACTTCTTTTCTCTAGCTTTGGCACAAAGTGGTTCATACATGCGCAGATAATCATCTGCGGTGGGGTTTTCCAGGTTATGAGATGGGTACAATGTGAAATAAGGTGTAACCACATCTCGATGCTTTCCACCTAAAAGTTTGTAAACCGGAAGGTTGTGCTGTTTGCCGGCGAGATCATATAATGCCATGTCAATACCTGACATTGCAAATATCCCAATGCCTCTTGAGCCAACCCACTTGCTTTTGTCGTACATTTCGTCCCAAATGGCTTTAAATTCCATCGGATCTCTGCCAATGGCCACTTCACATATGTTTGTCAACTGAAAATGTTCGGTTTCTAATTCTCCGTATGCTTTTACAACGCTAGGTGAACCATCAGCCTCGCCAATGCCGTAAACACCATTTTCATCAGTGACTTTTATCACATTTGTGTTTTCACTCCAACCACTTGCGGGAACATCAAGTTTTATAAACTCAATAGTTTTGATATTATTTCCCATTTAACTCTCCTTTAACTAAATTTCTGTCTTATCTAACAGTGTTCTTAAATCCTTCACCACTCCACTCTTCTGCACTCTGCAACTTCTTTCACCTCCTTTGGAAACCCTTCTTCATAGTGCAATTCAGCGGTTGTGTTCAGTTCACATTAATTCCTTTACTCCTATATATATTTTTTGCATTTTCTATACGCTCCTGTGATGGCGGACTAACATGCTTTAGTGCGAATTGCATCCCCAGATTTTCATACTTTGGCTCACCCAGTTTATGAAAAGGTAAAACTTCAACTTTTACGACATTTTTTAAACCGGCTACATATTCAGCATGCTTCTCAATTAAATCGTCACTATCAGTTATGCCAGGCACGAGCACGTATCTTATCCACGTTGGAATTTCTTTTTCAGCAAGGTATTTTGAAAAATCCAAAGTGGGTTCGAGTGGCATCCCAGTTAGGGTTAAATGTATCTCCGGATCAATACATTTCAAGTCTAGCAACACAAGGTCGGTATAGTTCAGTGCATCCATAACCTCTTCATTAAGAGAAATTCCCGCGGTATCAATTGCTGTATGAATCCCTTCAGCCTTACAAATCTTAAAGAGGTCTCTTGCGAATTTGGGCTGAAGCATTGGCTCGCCACCCGAAATGGTAATTCCTCCTCGTTTGTAGTATGGTGAGAATTTCTGCATCCTTTGAAACACTTCTAAAGGTGTCATCACATATGACGCTTTGTCCATCTCAAAAGTATCCGGATTATGGCAATACAGACATCTGAACGCACAGCCTTGCATAAAAACAACAAATCGCAATCCGGGGCCGTCAACTGTTCCAAAACTTTCAAATGAATGTACTTTTCCAAGAATCGGTCCTTTTTCCATCAATTTTGCCCCTATATTGAGTCATTCACTGTTCGGGAAATAACATCTAACTGTTGCTCTTTGGTTAATTTAATAAAGTTCACTGCATACCCAGACACTCGTATGGTAAGGTGGGGGTACTTCTCAGGGTGTTCCATGGCATCAACCAGCAACGATTTATCAAACACATTCACATTGAGATGTTGACCACCGTTTGGGGTGAAATATCCATCCAGTAAACTGACCAGGTTCGACTGCCTAGCAGTCACTTCTTTACCCAGTGCTGGCGGAGCAATGGCAAATGTATAAGAAATTCCGTCGCAAGCGCAACCGTATGGGATTTCGCTGACTGAAGAAAGCGATGCTACGGATCCATTGGTGTCTCTTCCATTCATTGGGTTTGCTCCTGGCGAGAATGGTGCATCCGCAGGTCTTCCACATGGAGTCGCCCCTGTCATTTTTCCATAAACAATATTTGAAGTAATTGTTAATATGGACATTGTAGGTTTTGCGTTACGATGCATTTTGTGGGTACTAATGAATCTATAAAATGTTCTCGTAAGCTCTGCAGCAGTACGGTCTGTGGTTTCATCGCTGTTCCCAAACGGGATATAGCTTCCAGATATTTTAAAATCTACTGCAATTCCTTGTGCATTTCGAATGACTTTCACTTTCGCGTTTTTAATAGCCATCAAGGAATCCACTGCGATTGAAAGCCCGGCAATACCAAAGGTTTCGTATCTTTTAATTTGCAAATCATGCAGCGACATTTGAAATGACTCGTATGCATATTTATCATGCATGTAGTGAATAATGTTCACTGCTTGCACATAAATTCCAGCCAACCACTTTTGAACCTGCAAAAACTTCTCCATGACTTCTTCATAGTCAAGGTATTCTGAGGTTATCGGCTCAAATCTTGGGGTAACTTGTATGCCAGTCTTCTCATCTCTCTTCCACCGTTGATTGCATATAGCAATGCTTTGGGCATATTGATACGAGCGCCAAAATGTTGAGTTGCTTTTCCAAGTTCTAAAGCTCCGACACATCCGGATATAGCATAATCATCTCCAAATTCCGGTCGCATCAAATCGTCATTTTCATACTGAATGGATGATGTATCGATAGAGACTTTCGCACAATACTCTTTCCATGAATCTGGCAGACGTTCTGACCACAAAATGGTCAGGTTTGGTTCAGGCCCAACGCCCAAGTTGTAAAGTGTATGTAAGTATCGATAGGATGTTTTGGTAACCATGGTCCTGCCATCAACACCCATGCCTCCGAGTGATTCTGTAATCCAGGTTGGATCTCCGGAAAACAGTTCATTATATTCCGGGGATCTGAGGTAACGAAACAGTCGAAGTTTCATAATAAAGTGGTCAATGAATTCCTGTGCTTCTTCTTCTGTTATCACATTGTTTTTTAGGTCTCGTTCAATATAAATGTCTAAAAAAGTGGAGGTCCGGCCTAGCGAAACCGTGACGCCGTCATGTTGTTTTGCTGCTGCCAAAATTGCGAAGTATACATATTGTACTGCCTCTTGCGCGGTCGCTGCCGGTTGAGAAATATCGAATCCATATGATTTGCACATGGTTCCGAATTCATTCAACGCCTGAATCTGATCTGACAATTCTTCTCTCTGTTGTATCACTTCGTTCGTCATTTCACCAGGCTCGAGTAAGTTAAATTCGTTTTCTTTTTGAGAAAGCAAATATTCCAATCCATAAAGTGCTACTCTTCTATAATCCCCAATATGCCTTCCCCTTCCATAGTTTTCGGGTAGACCGGTTATTAAACCTGATTCGCATGCCCTTCGGATATCCGGCGTATAGGCAGCCTTAACACCATCGTTATGAGTCTTTCTGTATTTGGAATAAATTTCTTTCATCTCTAGGTTCAGAGAGTAACCGTAATGCACAAGCGCATCTTCTAATGAGCCTAGACTGCTTTTGGGGAATACGGCTCGTTTTAACGGCTGATCTGTTTGCAGTCCAACAATTTTTTCAAAATCAGCATCTATATATCCAGGTTTATGGCTCGTGATGGAAGAAATGGTTTCAGTATCTACATCGTAAACACCATTGCGTTCTCTTTCCAAGTTCAAAAGCTCTGATACTTTTGTTGTCAATTTGGTTGTAGCGGTTGTGGGTAAAGCAAGAAACGCTTCGTCGTCTTCGTACGGAGTGTAATTTTCTTGTATAAAATCTCGGACGTTAACCTCGGACTTCCACAAACTACCTTTAAAACCATTCCAGCAATCCATTTGGTACCTCCTTTGTATACAACATACCTTCTGCTATTAATAGAGCAATTTATGTGCCAACTTTTTTTCTTTCGCGAAAGCTACTGTATTTCAACGTTTGTTCGCTTATGCACCTCTATTGCTCCATTAATTCAACTAAAAAATGAGTCACGTTAGACTCATTTTTTCATATCTGACTCGCATTAATCAGTTTACCCATCCATCTCTGTTTCTTCGCCTAAGTATGTTCTAATTAACCTGGAGGCTTTGGATTGGCTGATTTTTAGCTCCTTCGCTACTCGTCTGGAACTTTTATTTTTGTTATATGCTTCCTCGACAATCAATCGTTTATAATCGTCAATCATCTGATCAAAACCATCCTGATTTTGAGTTATGCAAGTGTTTCTTATTTCAAATAAACTATTAGGTAAATGATTCGGCTTAATAATAAAATCATTTACGGTAACTACAAGTCTTTCAATTAAGTGGCTAAGTTCTCTGGTATTTCCCCGCCATGAGTAGTTTTTTAAAATAGCTAGTGTTTCTTTTGCCAACTGATGATTTTTTTTATAGGTTTCATTGCTATGATTTAGAAAAGTGAACGCAAGCAACTCAATGTCCTCTTTCCTTTCACGCAAAGGGGGTATGTTTACTTCAAATACTGTCAGTCTGTAATAAAGATCTTCTCGGAAGTTACCGGCATCTACCAGTTGCTTAAGGTTTTTGTTTGTTGCAGCGATAATTTTTACATTAACCTTTTTTAGACGATGGCTGCCAACCGGCATAAATTCCTTTTCCTGTACCACTTGCAATAACTTGGATTGCAACAAATAAGGCAACTCAGAAATTTCGTCCAGTAATAGTGTGCCGCCATCCGCCGCCTCAAAGAGGCCAATTTTGCCCTGCTTCTTAGCTCCAGTAAATGATCCCTCTTCATAGCCGAACAACTCTGATTCCATTAGTTCTTTTGGAATCGCCCCACAATTGACGGTTATAAAGGGTTTTTCTTTTCGATTGCTGTTGTTGTGAATGACCCGTGCAAGCATGGTTTTGCCCACACCCGATTCCCCTGAAATCACAATTGGTGAATCTACATTGGATAATTTGTATGAAAGCTCCATCACATCTTTCATCGCTTCGCTTTTGAATAACATTGATGAAGAAGAGATGTGACGCTCCTCATACTTCTTTTTTTCGATTTCGTCTACACTCAAATAATGAATGTCTTCTATGCCATCTCTAATGCTTGATACCATATATTCGATTTCACCCTTATCGTCAAAAAATGGCACAACGATGCTGGTTATTGTTGTTCCAATATGTGTTTTTTGCGATGTCATCAGCGGTGTTTTTTCTTTAAATACATGCGGCAGAAGCAATGGATACCAGTAGTCTTCTTTAATGAAATCATAATAATTACGGCCTATCATTTCATCTTTTTTTAAGCCATAGTGCCGCTCGCATGCGGTATTGATATACATCAAATTAAAATTTCTATCCCAAATGTTAATCTCATCATAAAGGGTATCTACAAGTTTAACGAAGGTATCATAATCAAGTCTTTTATCTGTCAATATTCTCACCTCAACCCATGCACTTATGCATCAGTATAACATATACCCTATTAATCCATAAAAATCAAGCATTATAAATGACAAATGCCAGTCGATATGGTATTTTGATAAATAAGAAGCCGAGTCATACAGCCATATAGGATTTAGTAAGGATTACAAAGGAGCATATTTAGTATGGAAATTAATGAGGCCATTGAATCGAGAAAAAGCATTCGTAAGTACTTGAAGAAACCTGTTTCTAAGGATGTTCTCACCAAGATCATCAATACTTCGCTTCGGAGCCCATCCGCGACCAATCTCCAACCATGGAATTTATATGTTATCAGTGGGGAAGTGCTGGAAAAGGTTAGGCATGAAAATATAGATAGGTTTTTATCCGGTGGAAAACCAACCTTCGAAGAGCCACTATTAAATGACCTTTTTCGCTCTCGTCGTTCAGAATTAGCAAAAGATTTATTTGATTTGCTTGGAATCCAACGAGAAGACAAAGAAAAGCGTAAGGCATGGGCTGTAAGGGGGCATGGTTATTTTGACGCCCCTTCAGTAATCATTATCACCCTGGATCAATCCATCCTATCAGGCACATGGGCTTTAATGGCCATTGGTTCTTTCATCCAATCTTTTTGCCTTACATCACTTGAATATGGCCTTGGAACTTGCATCAGTGAACAAGGGGTGGCCTATCATGACATCATACGGAAGTATGTTGAAATCCCAGAATCTCAAAGAATTATCATTAGTGTTGCCGTTGGATATCCGGATTTTTCTGCACCGGCAAACCAACTGGTCAGCACACGGGTTACTGTCGATGAAGTAGTTCATTGGTATGGATATTAAATTTAATCAAATCAGTACTTTCTCATCCGGACTACGTCTTTTCCAAGCATTGACATCCTGGCAACCCGCCAGATTTCTTGGGCGACTCCCTGACAATCATGGATATGATTCCCCAGGAACTTCACCACTGCCAGAGATTCTGTAAGATAGGTGATGCCGCCGGACACTTCAGGTCGGTCCATGAAAATTTGTCCTATAATAGTCTTTAAATCCGGATTCAAGTCCTTGTGATATAAAAAAGCTGTCCCATAAATTGTGTGACCCTCCATGATGCCAGTCCCCTGAGGGTCTTTTACTTTGGGCTGAATTTTTGCCACCTCACGGGCAAGCAAATGCCCATCGGCACGAATACTGATTTTTGAAGAGTATAGGTCATACTGAAAAAGCTCTCCCTTTTCAATTCGGCCGGGTACAATCATATCAAAAGCCAAAAGGGTTGCATCCCCATCAAGGTCAAATTCAGTTTCCTGAACCACCGAAGACTGGGCGAAAGGGATATTATATTCAGGCATATATTCCAGCACGGCTCCCTTTTCCACTCGGATCCGATTGGTCAAGGTGGCATGCCCTTCGTCCATTTTGTAAAACTTATTAGCAGAGGGGGTGGTGATGAATCCACGGGCATCCGTCTCCACTGTTACATCGGTTTCCAGCACATCTCCTTGAAGGATTCCGCCGCTGGGATTCAACAAATACACAAAGGCTGTGCCGTCATCATCGGAATAAAACGGCGTTAAAACCTGTAACGGCAAGCGGTAATGTTGGCTTGCCAAGAAGGTCTTGCCGTTCTGTCTTTTTCTAAATATCAAGTTGAGTGTGCCCAGGGTATTTTTCACAAAATTCTCCTATTCAAAAAGCAGGTCTTCTTTGATCCACTGTATCACCCGAGGAAGTCCGGTTCCGTCATAAAGATTCGTAAACACATAAGGTTTGTCACCCCGCATCTTTAAGGTGTCGCGCTCCATCACTTCTAGGCTGGAATGAACATAGGGTGCAATGTCGATTTTATTGATAATCAGCAAATCCGATTTTGTGATTCCCGGTCCACCTTTTCGAGGTATTTTTTCTCCTTCTCCCACATCGATGACAAAAATCAACCCGTCCACCAGCTCGGGACTAAATGTGGCGGCCAGATTGTCCCCCCCGCTTTCCACAAAAATAATGTCCAGATTTGGGAAGCGTTTGTTCAGGGTATCGATGGCATCCAGATTCATGGAAATGTCTTCCCGCACAGCTGTGTGAGGGCAGCCACCGGTTTCAACGCCAATAATCCGGTCTTCCGGCAAGGCTTCGGCTCGAGTTAGAATCAAAGCATCTTCTTTGGTGAAAATATCATTGGTGATGACACCAATTTCATATTCTGCAGAAAGGGTTTTGCATAAGCGTTCTATCAATGCGGTTTTCCCGGATCCTACCGGACCGCCTACCCCTATTTTAATTGGTTTTCTCATGGAAACTTCCCTTCTTTTATTACTATAAAAATTAGACTTTATTGGCAGTCTAGGATTATGACATGTAAAGTCTGGTCTCCAAATTCTCATGGTGAATGGATGCGACGTCGAAGGCGGGGCAAAATGAATGGATTTCCTCAATGGGAGTCGACAGTGCTTCCTCCACTACCTTGCCAATGGATTCATAACTCTGCAAAATCAGCTTTTGTGCTTCTCCGTTGCCTAGCGGAATGAGTTTGACCCCGCTCTGAACAATTCCGTTCACAGCGGAAAAAACAAATGCAGCCAGAGCTTCTTCCTTCGGCACTTTCATCAAGGCAGCCAATAGACCAAAAGCAACCGGATAGTTGATACCGGATTCTTTTCCGGATTCATAATAATTATTTAAATCTTCCCGCTCCAGCATTGCGGATGCAATTCGAATTAACGCCTTTCCGGTGCGGTGAGACGCCTCCCGACTCTCTCGTGTCAGCCGCATGGCCGTAACTAATTCTTCTAATTGGGTCAGCTGGGCAAAATCGATAGTACTTTTACTTTCTACCAACTGGTATGCCTGGCATAAAACGGGTCCTTCAAAGTGAGCCAGTACCCCTTCAATGTAGGATTGGAGGAAATTCTGAAAACTATTCAAGTCATGGACTTTGCCTGTGGCAACATAAGTTTCCAATCCCCAGGACTGGCTGAAAGCGCCGGTGGGGAATGTCCCACCGGCAAATTGTAACAATGAAAATAATTGATTTTTGTCCATTGAATTATCCTTCATCACGATTATGATCGTTCAACCCGTGAGTATGGTCATGGTGGGTTAGACCATGAGGATGATTATGATGACTATGATTATGGTCTGCCGGTGCGTTGGCACGAATACCATCCAGTTTGGCTACTTTTCGAGAATACGGTACGCCTAATCGAATGAGCATTCTTTCCAGGCCTTCGTCGTATGGGATGCGAATTGCCTCTTCATACAAATATGCAGGGTGATGAAGATTGCCGATATTAAACGCTACCCGAGCCCACTCCAGATTTCCGGAGGGTCTCACCTCCAACAAATCCTCTTCTACCAATTCCACAAACACCACTGTCTCATCATCCACCCACAGCACCGCTCCACCGAAAAGTTTGTGTCCTGTTTCCAGAGAAATACCCATGGAAAAGCCACCTTTTGATGTTACTTTTTGGTGAGGCTTTTCTAGTTGCTCATGTTGGAGCAATACCGGATCCAGTTGCCTGTTCCCCACGTTAAGTTCTGAAAGATGTCCCAATACTTTCTCAATGATAATTCTGTCTTGCTTATAATATCTCATAGTCTCGTCATGCTCTCTTTCGTGATTCATCGTTCTTTTTTGCCTATGGTTTAACGGAAGAAGTACCGTTGAGTCAAAGGCAATACATCAACACTTTCGCAGGTAATATGCTCTCCATCGATAAACACTTTGTAGGTTTCCGGATCAATTTTGATGTCCGGACAGGCATGATTTCTTACCATATCTGCCTTACCAAGATGCCTAGTATTGCGAACGGGCAGAAATTTTTCTGCTGAATAAGGCATTTGCTTGGCTATCCCATGGTCAATTGCAGCTTGGGTGACAAAGATCTTGTTGTATCGGTTTAAGTTATTGCCATAGGCCGCATATTGCTTGCGATAGAAAATGGGTTGGCTCCATTCAATGGATGCATTCACATCACCTGTATACGAGTACACGATTGCGCCACATTTGAAAATCATTTGTGCCTTTGCTCCAAAAAATCTGGGATCCCATATGACAATATCCGCTAATTTACCCGGCTCAAGAGAACCGACATAATCACTGATACCATACGCGATGGCTGGGTTAATAGTATATTTGGACAGATACCGGAGCACCCGTTCATTATCGTTTCCTTCCCGGTCTTCCGGCAAGGGGCCGCGCTGCTGTTTCATCTTGGAAGCCAGTTGCCAGGTACGCAAAACGGATTCCCCGACTCTTCCCATGCCCTGAGAATCAGAGCTGAGAATACTAATGGCACCGATATCGTGGAAAATGTCTTCTGCGGCAATGGTCTCCCCCCTGATTCGGGAATCGGCAAAGGCCACGTCTTCGGGGATACGAGGGTTCAGATGGTGCGCCGCCATTATCATCTCCAAATGTTCCGATACTGTATTTACAGTGAACGGATTGGTTGGATTCGTGGAGGACGGAATGATATTCGGCTCTCCACAAACACGCATAATGTCCGGTGCATGTCCACCACCTGCGCCTTCTGTATGGTACGCATGGATGGTTCGGCCACCGATTGCGGCAATGGTGCTTTCTACAAACCCACTTTCATTCAGGGTGTCGGAGTGGAGTTGCACCTGAAAGTCATATTCATCAGCCACATCCAGACAACATCGAATCACCTCCGGTGTGGATGCGTAATCTTCGTGGATTTTCATCCCTATGGCTCCATTGATGGCCTGTTCACGGATGGTTTCTGGCAGGGATGAATTCCCTCGTCCCAAAAATCCTGCATTTACAGGTAATCCTTCGTGGGCTTCAATCATTTGTTTGAGATGCCAAGGTCCCGGGGTTTCAATTCCCAGAGTTTTGGACCCGGTTCCGCCACCAATCATGGTGGTGATGCCGTTGGCCAGGGCTTCCCAGCATTGATCCGGAGATTCGAAGTGGATATGACCATCCAAGCCACCGGCAGTGGCAATCATGCCACCTTCTAGGGAAACCACTTCCGTGGAGGCTCCTACCACCAAACCCGGTGTAATATCCATGGTATGTGGGTTGCCGCACTTACCAATCCCAACAATCAGACCGTCTTTGACGCCAATGTCTCCCTTGACGATGCCAAGAACCGGATCCAGAATAACCACGTTGGTGAACGCAACATCCAGCACACCCTCTTCAGAAGTTCTGCCGGAAATTTGTGCCATGCCGTCCCGAAAGGATTTTCCGCCACCGGAAAGGGTTTCATCGCCGTAGTGACCTTCATAAAAGTCTTTTTCGATTTCAATGATTAAATCGGTATCCGCCAAATGCATTTTATCGCCAACGGTGGGGCCGAAGATGCTGCCGTATTCTTCCCGTTTCATTTTGAATGACATTTACTCCACCTCCCTGATTTTTTTCATGGCTGCGGCTTTCACCGACGGATCGTCCAGTGCGCCCATTGTATAGCCGGCAAATCCATAGAGCTTGCGCTCTCCTTTGAACTCAACCAGTTGAATTTCTTTATCTTCTCCGGGTTCAAACCGCACTGCATTGCCTGACGGAATATCAAGACGCATTCCATAAGCTTTTTCCCGGTCGAATTTTAATGCGCTGTTGCATTCAAAAAAATGGTAGTGGGAGCAAACCTGTATGGTTCGGTCTCCGGTATTTCTAACCATCAAGCGGACCGCTGGTGCACCGCTGTTGATTTCTACCTCTTCCTCCCGGAAGATGATTTCTCCAATTTTATATTTCAACGATTTCACCTCCGGTTATCCTTGCATGGATATTAATTGGTCAAACGGAACGCCTTCACACCGTTTTTCCAGACGAATGGGGTCCTGAATACTGATCAGTTTATTGCCGTCAGGAAACAATGCTTCCAGCTGGATTCCGGTTAGCAGTTCAATGGTGCCATCCATAACATCTTCTTCTGTGATGATTTGGGTTCCCAGGTGCACCAGATCGGTGAGGGATGACTTTCCCTCTCTGGCGCGCTCAAGAATTTCATCGCAAATAATAGCATTGGCCTCAATGTAATTCAGTTTCACGCCACGTCGCCATCGCCTTCTTGATATTTCGGCTATGGTGAAAATCGTCAGCCGTTCATGCTCTTTTTGTGTCAGTTTCATTTCGACCTCCTGTTGATTTTCCGCCTAGACGTTATTTTTCTTTTACGATATTTGCAAAGCTTTCAAAGGACCAGTCCGTAATGGTATCAATATCCCCGCCTGCTTCCTTGAAAAAACACTTGGGAATTTCTTTACACTTGAGGCTGTCTTCTACACAAAGTGTACATCCCTTGTCGTGGTTCATCGGGTTGAACTCACAGGTGCTGTCGGTACAGGGGCAAAAAGGTGCGCTGCTACTCATTGTTGTTCCTCCTTTGTTTTATCATATACAATCCGGCCGTCCATAACGGTCAGTACAACCTTAGTCTTTAAGATATCCCAGGGTTCTATATTGAATAGGTTTCGGTCCATAACCACCAAATCCGCCAGCTTTCCGGCTTCCAATGTGCCCATTTCTGATTCCCGGCTCACCGCATACGCAGATCCCCAGGTATAATAGCGAAGAACCTCTTCAACCGTAAGTTTTTCAGTTGGGTTCCAGCCACCTTCCGGCTTGCCATCATTATGAAGCCGTGTGACCCCTCTGAAGATTTCCAGGAAAGGATCGTTGTCCACCACAGGGCAATCACTGCCTATGGCTAGAGTACCGGCGGCGTTTAACAGCTTTCGGAATGGCCAGGTTTCAGCCGCTTTTTCTTCTCCCAGAGCAGTCCGGTATGGGTTTTCATCAAAAGTCTGAGTCATGGCAATATGCTCCGGTTGAACTGATGGGATGACCCCTAGCGTACCAAACCGTGGAAGATCCTCTTCCGAGACCAACTCACAGTGTTCAATGGCATGGCGGCACTGATTTTTTCCGTATTTAGCGATGGCTTCTTCATAAAAATCTAGAGCAAGCCTTGCGGAACGATCACCGCAGGAGTGCAAGCGTACCGAGAATCCTCTTCGATGGGCCTCCGGTACAGCGTTGCGAATGGCATCCACATCCGTAAGTGCATATCCTGTGGAATCCGGCGCGTCAGCGTATGGCTCCAGCATTAGAGCGGTATGGGTTGTGGAAACGCCATCCAGAAATTGCTTCATTAGATTAATCTTTAATTTCTCGCTGGTGTACTTCTTTCGCCATTCTTCTGCTTCCTCCATATCCCCGATTAGGTTGGGTGCCAAATGGACACGAACGGTCATTTTGCCTTGTTCCTCCATTTTGTGGTAAGTGGCTGCGCTTCCCATGTTTCCATGGAAGTACGGCATCATATCATTGGCGGCTGTAATCCCATAACGGTTCGCAGCCTTCATATAGACCTCAATAACTCTCATCTCCTGTTCCGGAGAAAAATCAAAGGCCAATTTGCCCACCAAACCGACTGCTGATTCATAGAGGAATCCTGTGGCTTCTCCGTTTTCGTCACGGGCGATTTCCCCGCCGAAGGGATCGGGCGTGTTTCGGTCAATCCCAGCAATTTCAAGTGCCTTGGTGTTGACCCAAGCGCCATGTGCTTCCGCATTAATCAATATGACAGGACGGTCAGGAAATTCCCTGTCCAACGAATGACGAGTTGGCAATACTCTATTGTCCCAAAAAACATGATACCAACCAAAGCCATAAATCCAAGGATCTTGTTCAGTCAGGGTTTCTTGGTGTGCCTTTAGCATCTGGACAGTTTCCTCCTCGGAACGTGCGTCCATCAGGTTGGCATAGATTTTATACATGCCAGCCATGATAATATGGGTATGGCTATCATGGAATCCGGCCATTAACATTCCATCGCCGAAATCTCTAACTTCCGTCTCTTCGCCAATCCATGAATCCATCTCGCTGACATTTCCCACCGCAAGGATTTTCCCTTGGCCTACAGCAACAAATCCAGAAATTAATTCCGGATGAATACTGTCATAGATATAATTGCTCTTAATGACTAAATCTGCTTTCAAGGTTGGCCTCCATTCTTTTACAATGATGGAAGCCCTGTCCGGCTCGACCGGACAGGGCAACAAATTCTTCAAGCTTTCAATTACATTATAATGCCTGCAATCAAGAATGCAATACACCCAAGAACGAATGGGAGTGCAATAATTGGAAGCACCGTTTTAGCATAATCATTATTTCTGATTTGTGTTGATGAGCTGGTCAAGGTTACTGCATCTCCATAGAAACAGGTATGAGATCCTAAAGAGGCTGCGGAGATGACCGCACCTGCAACCAATAACATGCTGACCCCCATGGAATCTGCCAACGGCACAATGATGGGGAAGGCGATTGCCGCGACACCCCAGAAACTTCCGGTGGTAAAGGCCAGCAGCCCAACAATAATAAATGTCAACATGGGAAGTAGTGCAGGGCTCAATATTGGTTCAACTGATTCAATGACGTAGGGGGTAAGCCCTAATGCATCGTTGGCAGCTTGTAGAATAAATGCTGCCACAATGATACCCAGCACTAATATCATCTCTTTGAATCCATTGATTGTCGTTTCAAAGAACTCTGACATTTTCATAATCTTTTGTGGAGCAAATAGGATGGCGCAAACCAAGATCGCTGCAATAACGCCGTATAGCATATCTTTTGTATATACTACCACGCCAGCAAGAACCAGCATTGGGATGATAAAGTTCATCGCTTTTCCCTTGACTGGTGTTTCAGTTTCATCTTTTGTGAGATACAGGTCTACTGTGCTGTCAGGCAGACATTGTCCGGCTTGTGCTCGCAATTCTGCTTTCTTCATGGGTCCCCAAACGGGAATAACCTTCAACATAAATAAGGGGACGATGATGACTGCAATCCAGGCGTATAGAATGAACGGCAGGGTAGCAAAATATGTTTCGGTTCCCATGCCTTCGGCTGCTGCACCGCTGGATTCCAATTGACCCGCCATAAAAGCCGACCAAGTTGAAAACGGAATTAATACGCAAACAGTTGCGCCGGTGGAGTTGACGATATAGGCGAGAAATTCTCTGGATACTTTATATTTGTCTGTTGCATTTCTCATGGCCGTTCCAACTGCCAGCGCATTTAAATAATCGTCGACGAATACGATAATGCCAAGAATCCAAGTGGTAAACAGTGTTCCTGTTCTCCCTTTGGTAGCTTTCGCTGCAATATCTGAGAATCCCATTGTACCGCCAGCCTTTTCCAGCAAGGCTACTACGCTACCAAAAAGCCCACATACTAGAATAATCCATACTGTTACGGGATCCATCATTACTGCGTAGATCGCGTTGATAAATTCTGAAAACCAACTATCGGTCATAAAATCACCGACTCCGGGTCCCTTGAGAATAATAAAGCCTACCAGTGCTCCCAGTAAAAGTGGTTCCAAAGTTCTTTTGGAAATCAATGCTGTGACAATGACCACCAGCGCCGGGATGAGGCTCCATGCTCCAAAATGTTCCATTTTTTCCTCCTTTTTTGCCAATCATGGTTCTAAATAATTCTACTCAATAAGAAAAGCAAAGTTCATGCCAACTTTGCTTTTGTTGAAATTTCAATGTTTTTTTATAAATGTCGAAAGTGTCATATTTAAATATGTCAGTATAGAATGACATCCTATCCACATAGGAAAAGGTAATCTCACTTATAATCGTAACTTTCTGAATATTTTGTCAGGTGTCATTTTCCGCTGACACCGTCAGTTTTAACTGACATTTCGGATTTCTCAATTCCCAGCCTCTGAATCTTTTGGTATAAAAGGGGTCTTGGGATTTTTAAATAATGAGCTGCTTTGGTCTTGTTGCCTCCACACATGCGTAGAGTGGCAATAATTAATTTCTTTTCCGACATTCTTTTGGCTTCTTCAATGGGGTTTGGTGAATCAAGTTCAGGATACACCGCATTTTCACCGGTGGAAAATCCCGCGTTAATGTGCTCAAGCATCAGTTTGTTGCCGGACATAAATAACACAGCTCTCTCCAGTACATTTTGAAGTTCCCTTACATTTCCAGGCCAGTCATAACGGGCAAATTCCTGATAAATCTGCTCATCAATGGAGGTAATGTATTTCCCGGTAGAATGTCCGAAAATCTTAACATAATAGTTGATTAATTCCGGAATATCTTCTTTTCTTTGACGCAATGGTGGAATGACAATGGGAATTACATGAAGTCGATAAAACAAATCGCCTCTGAATTTTTTGTGATCCACCATCATTCTCAAGTCTTCGTTGGAGGTGACGATCACCCGAACATCCACGGGGATACTCTCGCTACCTCCAATTCGCTCAATTTCATTTTCCTGAAGCACCCGGAGTAGCTTGGGTTGAATCAGTAAAGGCATCTGGTTGATTTCGTCAATAAACAAGGTGCCACCGTCAGCCAACTCAAATTTGCCTTTTTTCCCTTCTTTGGAGGCCCCTGTAAAGCTGCCCCCTTCATACCCAAACAATTCGGATTCCACCAACGTTTCGGGAATGCTTGAAGCGTTTACTTTTACAAATGGATTCTTCTTTCTCCGGGAGAGACTATGGATGGAGTGGGCTACCAACTCTTTTCCGGTTCCGGTTTCGCCAAAAATAACCACCGTGGAGTTGGATTCTGCGGCTTTGTGGATTTTCTCTTTTAGCTGCCCAATGATTGCGGAACTGCCTATGATTTGATCTATGGAATATTTGGTGTTTTTTAGTTCGGAAATTTCCCGCTTCAAAGTGTTGAGTTCCCCATCCAGGAAACGGGTGTAATTGTCTGCCAGTTCGTAAAGTATTTCCGATCCTTGTACTACGTCATATTCCAGTAGTCCAATTTGCTTCCCGCTTTCAAAAATTGGCACATGAATGCTGATTCCAATCCCAAAGCAATGATAAAATACAATGGTAGGCTTCTCAATGCCCATGTTCTCCAGCATCTTGGTCTGGGGGAAAACTTCTGTGATGTGACGGTTCAGTGCCCATACCCTGTCCACATTAATGTAATTTGCACACTGATGGTTCAGATAGATTACCGTACCGTTCATATCAATGACAATCGCACCAGGCAGATGACTAAGGGTCAGCTCATAATCAAACTTTTTCAATGGCAGCTCCTTCTGTTCCATGTTACCCCTTTTGAATTTGGTTTATTTTCTGATATAGTTCAATCCGACCATTGACTTGAAATTTTTTGTAGATGTTCACCATATGTTTTTTAAAGGTGTTGGGGCTGATACAAAGCTGACTGCACAAATCTCCTTTTACAGCGGAGCCCAGCATGGCGTATAACACCTCGGTTTCCCGTAAGGTGAGATGGTATTGGTTCATCAGCACTTCAAGTTTAAGAGGCTTATCCTGACGTACTCCGACACTTTGACGTCCATGAAAAAGCCGTGCCCCCAGATGCGCTGAAATCAATTCTAGGAGAAATATTTCATTATGAAGAAAGGGTCCTTCTTCTTGATTGCGAAACAAGGAAATCACCCCAAGAAATACGCCATTATGGCATATCGTCAGCGTGGCTTGGTAAAGAATTCCGTAAGGACCATAAATGCGCCGATAAAATTCTGTTTGATGGTTGGCCTCATTTTGTATAAAATCCGAATCGTCAAATACTTTAGAATAGGGGGTGGCATAGGTCCAGGTGGTTCGATCGTAGTCTTGAAATTCAATGTATGTAGCGGTACACTCATCGGAAACCCCCAAGTTGACTGGGTTAGTCAATTTATACTGTTCTGTTTTGGATGCCAGATAAAATGAAGCCCCGGTTCCCGGAATTAAAATACTAAGTCCGGACAGCAAACCCATCCTCATACTTTCGAAATCTTCTGTGGTATGAATTTTTAAGATGATGTCATTCAACAAAACCAAATTGTTTTGGTTCATTTCGCACCTCCCCATATTCTTTTCCTACGGTATACCATATTTCTTCTCTCTACGCAACACATATATTATCCAAATGGATTACATCGCTACTCCTTAGCATCCCAAAGATAACAATGACGGATAATTTTAAATATTCTGACATCTGTTATAATGGTAAGGTATTTGGAGGACTAAATGAATGATTTACGACATCGTGATTAAAAATGGCACCATAATTGAACCTCGCTCCGAACAGCAGACCCGTGGAAATATAGGAATTAAAGATGGCATCATCGCTACAATTTCCAGAGAATACATGGAAGGCAAAGAAGTGATTGATGCCACCGGCAACATCGTTTGCCCCGGCTTTATCGATATTCACTCGCATTTGAATTCAGACCTATACTCGGTCTGGCTTTCTGTTAGCCAAGGCATAACAACCTGCCTATCAGGAAATTGTGGCATGTCTCCTTTTATGCCCATTGGCAAGTTTCTCGACTCACTGGAAGACTCTGGCTATCCCATTAATTATGCAACGTTGGTGGGTCACTCCTGGTCACTAAGGGATCTGGTGGGGATTTCTGATCCAAATGCCACCGCAACACCGGAGCAAGCGTCACAAATGGTGGCCATCGCTGCGCAAGCACTGGAAGAAGGCGCATTTGGTGTTTCCCTGGGATTGGAGTATGCCCCCGGTGCGACTGTGGAAGAATATATGCCCTTGGTTGAGTTGGCTGCCAAGTATGACAAACTGGTGCCTATTCACATTCGTACGGATGCACTGGATTTCGCAGTCGGGATTCGAGAAGCCATTGCCATGTCAGAACAAACCGGCGCACGAGTTCAAATATCCCATTTAGCATACCAGTTAGGTGTTCATCCTGAAGTAACCCAGATGGCTTTGGTCATGATTGAAAATGCCATTAATAAAGGATTACCCATAATGTGTGATTCGGGGATTTATGAATCCTTTGCAACCTTTGTCAACTCCGCTGTTTTTGCAGATGGTTGGAATCGCCGATATGCTTGTGAAATCAGCGACTTGATGATTTCCACCGGGAAGTATGCCGGGCAAAGGGCTACCCCTGAAATCTTAGACTATATTCGTGCCAATGAAGAAGATACGGTAGGAACCGCATTTGTGGGAGTTGTCCCGGATTTGGCACGTGCAATCAAACCACCCTATGTGATGATGTCCACTGATGCAGGTCTTTCGGACAAACCAGGCAACGGACATCCTCAGGATGTTGGCACGTTCCCCAGGTTCTTTCAAAAGCTGGTTCGAGAACAAGGCGTACTATCAATGATGGAGGCCGTAAAAAAATCTTCTTATCTGCCGGCAATACAAATGGGGATTTCCCAGAACAAAGGCTGGTTAGGCAGTGGGGCTGATGCAGACATTGTCGTTTTTAATCCCAAAACCATTCGGGACAATGCCGATTACATTGGAATAGGTCAGCCGGACGCACGTCCTACCGGCATTGAATTTGTCATCGTCAATGGCGTCATCGTCGTTGCTGAAGAAACTGTGTATCAGAATCGACTGCCAGGGAAAATTCTCCGACAGCCGAATAAACTCTGGACATTGTAATTATTTATTTTTTAATGCTAATTCTAAAAAAGGAGAACACGTATGGAGTATGGAATTGTATGTCTCATCCCTTCCGCGATTGTCATCATTTTAGCATTGACTACAAGAAGAATCATGGAACCCCTCTTGGCCGGTGCAATTGCCGGATTTCTCATCGTCTCTGGGCCAACCGGATTTTTTCTCAGCTTTATTGATGCAACCTATGCGGTCCTGTTGGATCCGGTCATGGTTTGGATTGCTCTAGTTGTAGGATTTTTCGGTGTCCTGATCCGTTGGTTGGAACAGGGTGGTGGAGCCAGTGGCTTCTCTACTATGATTCAAAAGGTCGCAACTACCAGGAAACGGGCTTTGCTTGCAACCTGGGTGCTAGGCATCTTGGTTTTCATTGATGATTATATCAATGCCATGGCCGTTGGTGCAGCAATGAGAAAAGTTACCGACAAGTTTAATATTTCTAGAGAATACCTGGCATACGTAATCAATTCAACCGGTACGACGGTTTGTGTTTTGATTCCGGCAACCACTTGGTTCGCATTCATGTCAGCCCAGATGGAAGCATCGGGTGTAGAAGGCGGAGCCTCCGCATACTACGCTTCCATTCCATTTATGTTTTATCCATGGCTGGCCGTGTTTGTTGTTCCCTTGGTCATTTTTGGCATCGTCCCGTTATTCGGGCCTTTGAAAAAAGCCGAAGCTCGTGCACTGGCCGGACAAGTTTTCCCGGACAGCACAGTGGAATTATACAAAGACCAGTCCGGCTCAGAGGAAGTGAAGAAATCAAGTTCTTTGAACTTCATTGTACCGATGTTGATTACAGCCATTGTAACTGTTGCCACCGGAGAAGCGTTATATGGCGTTATCATGGGTCTGGTTACTTGCCTGGTTATGTTTGTTCCTCAAAGACTGATCAAGTTTTGGGCTATGTGGGATGGTTTAGTTGAAGGCTTTAAAGACATGATGTTCGTCATCATGTTGATTGCAATGGCCTTTATCCTTCAGAGAGCAAACGATGCGTTGGGTCTGACCGATTATGTCATCACCAACGTAACCAGCATCCTGAGCCCCAATTTGCTACCGGTCGTATGCTTCCTGACTGTTGCTGTTTTGATGTTTGTCGTCGGCAGTTTCTGGGGCATCGCCGCCATATCGTTCCCAATTATTATTCCTTTGGCAGTTTCCATGGATGTTAATTTGTATATGGCTTCAGCAGCCATTATCTCCGCTTCCGCGTTTGGCAGCCAGGCATGCTTCTTCAGCGATGCTGCTACCATCACATGTGGTGCATCCCAAATTAAAAATATGGATTATGCCCGATGCGCATTACCAATTATTGCGATTCCTTTCGTTCTTGCAACCATACTCTTCACAGTTTTCGGCTTTATCATCTAACCTCACCCACCGAAAACAAAGGACGAAATCGACTCAAGAAATAATACCTCAAACAAAAGACCTGCCGGATTGTTGTCCTGCAGGTCTTTTATTCTCATCGATTCAGTTCAGAGCTTTTTATAAACCAAAGTTTTACAAGCAGTCCCTATGGGTTTCGATGGTCTACAGAAAAACCATATATCAGCTTGAACATGTAAAGGATGTATATGATTGTCACGACTTTGGGTAGGTCAAAATCAAGAAGCACAAAAATCAAAAGTCCAAATCCCAGTAGCGATCCTCCTAAAACTCGTTGGTATTCTTTGCCCTGTAGCAAGTTGATTGTTGTGGATGCGCCAATGGTATATGCCCAGACCATGAAGGCTGCCATAAAATCACTGTGGAAAATCCAGGCGAAAATAAAAGGTTGGAAATGAATGGCTATGAAAATCCATCGTTTTGTTGGATTATTAAGATAATACTGATTCGTGCCATTGGACAAATTAGCGGCGACGCCACCTAAAATATCCAGCAAGAGAACAAACAACAGCACAACTTTATACCACTCGAGTCGAATCCACTCATCCTGGGTTCCAAAGATTAATGCAATAAAAGAGACAACCGAAAAAATAATTATCGCGAGTAACTCTGACTTGATTTGTTCTTCCCCAAACAGCTCATGTAACGCTTTGGGGATTTTTATTTTGGTTTTCATTTAATATCCTTCCTAGCCACTGTGCACATTTTGCTGAACTGAGCAAATGGTGTTTGTTATGCAATCAGTATAATAAGTTTTCTTAATTTGGGCAACCCAAGAGTTGGTTCTCAGCAGGCTTGGGCCGTCTCATTGCGAAAGTCATCACAGGTGCCTTTCGCGGACATTCGCCGCCCTTTCGGGTTCGATCCCCCTTGCTAACGTAAAACAAAACGCAGGAACTTTGTCCTGCGTTTTGTTTTGGTGGAGAATAGGGGGATCGAACCGCCTTCCCGACATGCTGCCGCATGTCCCGCATGGGGCTCTGCCCCCTATCGGCGGCAATCCGTTTACCTAACTTGAAAAGCTCGGCTTGCCTGTTACCCCCGAAGTGGTTTTGCGCAGATTGCCTTGCAATAATTAGTATTTCATTTTCAGATATTGCAATCTGCTCCAATCGGGAGACATCTTCTCCCGATACCCTCTTGTCAGGGGTTCGATACCCCTTTTGACTGGACATAAGAAAAGACAGTCCGTTGGACTGTCTTTTCTTATGGTGGAGAATAGGGGGATCGAACCCCTGACCTCTTGACTGCCAGTCAAGCGCGCTCCCATCTGCGCTAATTCCCCGAATCTGAATTATGTTTTGGTTTTGGAGCTACTGGTCGGAATCGAACCGACGACCTGCACGTTACGAATGTGCTGCTCTGCCGACTGAGCTACAGTAGCATCACGCTAGAATATAATAACATCCTTCCATACGATTGTCAAACATACAAATACCTTTATAATCACAATATTTGCAGGCGGTATTTTCCTTTATTTTCAGGGGTGAAATGCTAATATTCCCTTCCACCAGTTCCTTGCACATTTTCTCGATTTTGTTATTGACTTGCTCTTGAAGATCTGCAAATTCCGTTGGAGTATAAAGGTTTTTGCCGCTTTTTAGTGGCACGATACGGGTGTCGTCTCCGGCAATGGCTTCCACCACATCCGGGTCACTGACCATGGCCCCATCCATCATGAAACTCTTACGGATTTCGTCTTCCAATTTGTCTTTAAACCCTTGGCTTTCCCGGTCGCCGGCAATTGCTCCGGCATCAATGGAGGGTTCTGAAATATGAAAGTAAAAGGCGCCTGCCGGCTCTCGCTTTTCTTCCATGGCGGCACGTAAATAGACCATCAGCTGGAGTTTCCACCCCGAGGTGGCTTCTGCTTCACTGAAGGTATCAGAACCGGATTTATAATCAATGATTTTGACCTTTTCTCCTGGCAGCAAATCCATCCGATCAATTTTGCCTTCGATGAATACCGTCTCACCGTTCACCTTGATTTCAATGGGAGATATGACCTGGTCGCGTCCAAATGCTTCTTCGAATTTCATGGAAACAATATTCCCTTTGCGGACATGGCTAATCATCATCCACCCAGCCTCTTTGCAAATTGCTGCAATCCGTTTGGCCCGATATTCCTGAGCCTTACTGCTGGTCAGAATACCTTCACCAAAAGCCGCAATTTCCCGTTCCATAAATTCCTCAACCATTCTGTCAATTTCCTCTTTTGTGACAGTCATCCACAAGGAGTCCGGGGCGGTTATAAGGCCAGGTTGTGTCAACGCAGTGGAAATATCCATTAGGCAACGGTGATAAAGATCACCCATCTCCATTGGGCCTACCTCATACAAGGTTTCTTCCGCAGGCCTTAGGCCATGGCGAACAAAGTAGGCAAAGGGACACCTGGCAAAACGCTCTAGGCGGGATGGACTCAATGCCAAAGCCGATTCAGCATCTCTTTTGTAAAGGGCATCAACTTGCTGCTTGGATATTTTGTTTAATTTTGTGTTGGCGGAAAGTCCATTTTGAATTAAGGCCAACTGGTCTTTTGAGTTTTTTGCATACCAATCTAGGGTTAGCTTCCAAATTTCCGGAAACTCGGCGCCTCCTTTGGCTTCGCGCAGTGAAGACGTCAAATGGCGGAGCGTTGCATCTTTGGCCTGGATTAAATCCATAGGTTCTCCACGATTCAGAACATCCTTTTGTATTGGGATGTTAGGAAAAATTTCTCTGATTTTATCAAAAGTAGACGATGGCCGGGTAGAAGCACCCTTGTCGTCTGATGCTGCATATCCAATCCATAAATACTCTTTGGCTTTGGATAAGTTCCGATAGATGGCAATTTTTTCTTCCATGCCGCGTATTTGGTCTACCTTACAAATTTCAATGCCCTTCTCTTGTAATAGCATTTTTTCATCCTCGCTAAGGATGCTGTCCATGTTGGCTTCTGCAGGGAGAATACCCTCATTGGCTCCCATAACTACCATGGCTTTTACGATACCGCTTCTGGTTCGCTGCATCGTTCCCATCATCAGGCCATCCTGCGTCGGTGGCAACACCCCGACTTCCACTGCTTCGAACCCTGCGGTCAATAGCTTTCCAAAGGTCTCCATGGATAATTTCTCCGTGCCAAGAATTTCAACCAATTGGTCCAGATTCTCCATGGTGATGCCCCAGATTTGTGCTGTTTCCTGAGCAAGTTCCAACTGGAGATCCCGCTTCTGGTCGGTCATTAACTGTTCAATTTTGCTGGGCAACTGACAAGTGCTTGAAAGAAAATCATATAATACCCGTACACGGTCTGAAACGGTGGACGCATCTTTGAAGGTGTTTCCGAACGAAAGGATGGGGTTTATAACAGTTTCTCGAATTTTGTTGAGTCGTTTTATTTCGACGAGACGAGATTCTTCATTTGCTCCTAGATTTCTGTCCGTGACGCCTTTGACAAATTCCTTTTTCCAGCTGCTTCCTCGAACTTTGTACTTCAATGCGTAGTTTTGGAGGTCCAAGATTTCATCATCCGTCACGGGTCCCAGACCGGTTTTTAGCAATCTGAAGATGTCTTCGGTCCGGTAACCTTTGCCAAGTATGTCCAATAGTGCAAGAATGTAGTTTACGGCGGGGCTATGCATAATGTCCCGCTTGTTATCCATAAATAAATCCAGGCCGTACTCGGCAAACACTCTTTTATAAATACTGCCACGGGTTTCAAGATCATTGCAAATTACCAGAATATCCCGAAGGAGCAGGCCTTCGTCACGAATCAAGTGTAAAATGTAGCCGGCAGCGGTTTCGGCTTCACCGTAAATGTTTGCTGAGGCCACGAGAGTGATGCCCTCAGACAATTGGGAGGATTCCGCAGGCATGGCGAATAATTGGGTCTCAAGGCTTGCAATGGATGGGTTTTTAGGTTCAATATATTCATCGCCAATCTGCGATATGGTATCAGGAGATAATTTTTCTATCATATTGCCTGCGATACGGAACAAGCTCTCGTCGTTCCCCCCTTGGTCCCAGGTCAAAACCACATGGACGTCTTTGGCAGCTTTCCGAAGCTCTGCTATGACTTCTAAATTCTTAGGCGTGAAATAGTCAAATCCATATAACCATATGGTGCTTCTGGCAATGGTTTGGGAAAGACATATTTTTTCTATGAACAGGCTTATGTAATCTTCAGTATCTGTGAACTTGCCGGCAATCAAAGTTTCATAGCGGGTATACAACCGATGGATATCCAAGAGTTTTCGGTTCAAAAATCCTGTGTCGGGCAGGGCGTCGATGATTTGGCCAAGTGTGTCCGGACCAACATTGAATTGCTTCATTTCTGAAATGAAGTTGTTAGTCATTTCTATAAAGGCGGTATTGTCTCTGTAGTTTTTATATACTTTCAAATTTTGATTCTCTTCGGTCATGATTTTGGTCAAAAGCATGTGACGTCCCTGCTTGTTAATCAGTGTGCGTTTGCCTCCACCCACCTCAGCAAGTACGATGGAACCCAACCGTGAGATTCCAACAACTTCCAAGTCCATGAACCCTTTTTTTTCAAGATAAAAAAAGGCGTCCCGTTCTGCCTGCAATGTATATTGGTCGGGCACAACAAGTAGGGTTTCGCCTTGTATTCTCTCAAAGAGATATTTGTCTTTATTGAGCCGTTCCCGGCCATAATGGATGTGCAGCATTGATTGGGTTGCTCCGTTTCAGTTATCCGAGTAGGGGCAGCAGATCTTCGGCTTTTTCGATGATAAAATCAGGGCCATCTGCACCACTGATGTCTTCCGGAGTAATGGCAACATGCCATCCCACAAGGACAGATAACACGCCTGCGTTCCTGGCACATAAAATGTCGAACATCGTATCTCCAAGCATCATGGTATTTTCAGGCTTGGACCCCAACCGCTCCAGCGCAATGTACACCGGGGCAGGGTCGGGTTTGTGTTTGTCTGTGTCGTCGCAACTGACTACAACATCAAAGTACTCCGCCAAACCATATTGGCGCAAGCCCTCCCATGTAGTTCCGGCCATACGGGAAGTCACCAACCCGATTTTGAGATTCCGTTTCTTTAATTCAGCCAACAGCTCAGGGACGCCTTGGAAAACCGAAATTCGTTCTCCAAAGTTGTCTCTGTGGTAGCTTCTGTAAGTCTCGATTGCTTCCTTTGTATCAACATGAGGCAACACTTTGGTCATTGTATGGGAAAGAATTTCGCCAAAAGTTTTAACAATTTCCTCTACCGGACGTTCTTTGCCTTCAAAAGTCATAAATGTATGTTGCCAGGAGCCAATAATCACGTCAGCCGTATCCATAATTGTTCCATCAAAGTCGAAGAGAATGGTGTCTATTGGCGCCACTATTTTTGCTTTATCATTAGTTTCAAGAGTCATTTGGATTCCTTTCTTATGTCGTCTCAATGGAAATTCCATTGAAGATCCAGCGCAGTCCTATCGAAATCTTCTGTATGGAATATAGCAATCCGGACAAATCTTTTGATCCCCCGATAACCGAAGCATATGCTCGGCCGTCATTTCTCCACAAATACTGCAAGGATATGATGCAAAAATTCGGGCAATCTCCGGCACGGATTCTGTTACCTCTTTCGCCTCAAATAGCTCGCTTGGAGGCATGTCTTTCATGTATTCCAGTTTACTGGCACCGTCTTTACGTACGGACTCACGAAGCACCAACCGAACAGATTTTCCGGTGGATCTATTGTAAAAGGAATATGCCTGCTTTCCCTTCAAGTGAATCAGCAGGTTCCCTTTCCCGATGCTGCAACCTAAGATGACCTGAATGGCATCTACACCACAGGCATCATTTTCGGAAATGCAAACCAACTGCTCGTCGGAAGAAAACTCGATACCAAGCAATTCAATGGCATACAGCGATGCTTTGTAGCCGATTAGTAGCCCCCCACACTCATGCCCATGAAAAGCAATGGATTTTTCCCACAGAAGTGTCTCATCAATTTGTATATTTTGTTTATTCATCATGTTGGAATTGTACCATACAGACAGGCCCTTTCACAACCTTTCCCAGGGAATCCGTCCAGTCAAAAAAACAAACAGGCGGGAAATCCCGCCTGTAAAATGGTTGAAACAATAAATATCTCTGTAGTTCCGACGCTTCTTAGAATCCGCTGAACATGCTGAGCATAACCCCTGCGGCCACAGCTGAGCCTATGACACCAGCCACATTAGGTCCCATGGCGTGCATCAACAAGAAGTTGCTGGGATTGTATGATTGTCCGACTTTTTGGGATACCCGAGCTGCCATTGGTACGGCAGAAACACCGGCGGATCCAATCAGCGGATTGATTTTTTTCTTGACGAATAAATTAAGTGTCTTGGCAATTACCAAACCGCCAAAGGTTCCAAATCCAAAAGCAATGACGCCTAGAATGACAATTTTGATGGTTTCCGGAACCAGGAAGGAAGGTCCCTGAGCCGATGCGCCTACTGCCAGACCTAGCATAATGGTGACTGTATTAATGAGCCCATTAGCTGCAGTATCAGAGAGTCTAAGGGTTTTGCCACTTTCGCGGAACAGGTTGCCCAGCATTAGAAGTCCAACCAGTGGTGCAGCCGGGGGAAGCAACAAGGTAACAACTATGGTTGCCATGATGGGGAACAAAATCTTCTCTCTTTGGCTTACCGGTCGGAGTTGCTCCATGACAATCATGCGCTCGTGTTTGGTTGTCATGAGTTTCATAATGGGAGGTTGGATAACCGGTACCAATGCCATATAGGAATAAGCGGCAACAGCTACAGCACCCAGGATTTGTGGTGCCAGTTTTTGAGTAAGGTAAATTGCTGTCGGACCATCCGCACCACCGATGATTCCAATGGAAGCGGCCTCCTGTGCATCAAATCCCAACAATATTGCCATGAGGAATGCGCAGAAAATACCGAATTGTGCGCCTGCGCCCATCAATAGTGAGATGGGGTTGGCAATCAGTGGTCCGAAGTCTGTCATCGCTCCAACGCCCAAGAAAATCAAAGACGGGAGGATAGG
This sequence comes from Anaerovoracaceae bacterium, assembly GCA_041752735.1. Lineage (GTDB taxonomy): Bacteria > Bacillota > Clostridia > Peptostreptococcales > Anaerovoracaceae > UBA1422. The sequence continues at coordinate 42,334 of JBGSVW010000024.1, forward strand.
CTTCAGCATATAGAATACAGTCAAAAGACCATAGTCACTAAATGCTGTTGACGCGTCCGGATGTGCCTCAAATATTCCAGTCACAGGCAGGTTGGAAAGCAACATACCAAAAGCGATGGGAATCAGTAGCAAGGGTTCAAACCCTTTGTTGATGGCTAAAAACAGGAAAAGCAGCGAAACACCAATCATTATAGCTGATCGGGTGTCCATGTTCAGTAGTCCTGTATCATTGGAGAATTTGATTAGGGTATCGAAGATCATCGTTTCTCTCCTTTTCAAAATGGCATAATAAAGCGGTGCGAAACTCACACCGCTAAAATACTAACATACTGCCATGTTTTTTACAATGACTTATTCCCCCGCAGAGGAATAAATACTGTATACATTTTATTGTGCATTTAATGGGTTTTTGACTTGGATTTTCTTGATTTCATAGGCGTTCATCCTTTAGGACTGCTTCAGCTTTTCGTTGATGAAATAGTCCAAATCTCCATCCATCACCCGATCCACGTTGCCTACTTCTGCGCCGGTCCGATGGTCCTTCACCATGGTATATGGGTGAAAGACGTAGGATCGTATCTGACTGCCCCAGGTAATCTGGCTAAAGTCTCCCTTCAGTTCTTTGAGGTTGTCTTTATGCTCCTGCAATCGGAGTTCAGTCAGCCGGGACAGCAGGATTTTCATGGCGACTTCTTTGTTTTGATGTTGTGACCTTTCGTTCTGTACAGAAACCACTACATTGGTGGGAATATGAGTGATTCGGATGGCGGAATCAGTTTTGTTGACATGCTGTCCACCAGCTCCGCTGCTGCGAAAGGTATCAATACGAAGGTCATCTTCATCAATGTCCACCGTCAGATCTTCATCTATTTCGGGCATTACATCCACCGACGAAAATGAGGTGTGTCTCCTGCCACCGGCATCAAAAGGAGAAATCCGTACCAAGCGGTGGACTCCTTTTTCGTTTTTTAGGTAGCCATAGACGTTTTCACCTTCGATTAGCATGGTGGCACTTTTTACACCACCCTCCGTATCTTCCTGCAAGTCCAGAATTTTGATTTTGTAACCCTTACGTTCTGCCCATCGGGTATACATCCTGAGTAAAATCTCTGCCCAGTCCTGAGCGTCAGTCCCACCTGAACCAGCATGAATATGCATGATGGCGTTGTTCTGATCATACTCACCCTTGAGCAAGGTTTTTATACGCAAGGCTTCGGCATACCCCACAACCCTCTGATACATCTCTTCGATTTCGGGCACAACAGATTCATCTTGAGTTTCTTCTGCCAGGGTTATTAATGTCGCGATATCTTCCAGTTCCTGCTCCAGTTCCCGGTATTCGCTGAGTTTGTTTTCGATGGCCTTTTTTTCTTTCAGGAGCTTTTGAGCACTTTCGTGGTCATCCCAAAATTCTTTTCTTTCAGTTTGTTCGTTTATTTTTTTCAGCTCTATTTCTAAGGAAGCCGGGTCAAAGAGAGTCGCCTGCCTCTTTGAGGCTTTGGCTAAGTGCGGGTAAAGCGTTTTTGATGGCATCTAGTTCTAACATGATAATCTCCTTTTACACACCGGGGCTATTCTTCCCGGCCATGGCAATGTTTGTATTTTTTACCGCTGCCGCAGGGGCATGGGTCGTTTCTTCCAACTTTCGGCATGTCGCGTCGTATGGTTTCCTGCTTGCTCTTTCCTCTTTCTGGAATGTGTTGGCGCTGTGGAACACCTTGCTCGTCGCCTTCTCCAATCATGGCAGCTTCTGCCTGACCCGCCATGTTTTTGGCACTATCGTCGAAGGACTCTTTCAGCCCCTGACCGGCACCTAGAATTTGTTTTCGTTCTGTATTGGTTTGTATAGTAACGTTGTAGCAGAATTTGACGGTTTCTTCTTTGATGTTTTGAATCATCTCTTCAAACATATCGAAACCTTCCTGCGCATATGCAGCTGCAGGATCTTGCTGCCCCAGTGCCCGTAATCCAATGCCGTGTTTCAACTGATCCATGGCATCAATATGATCCATCCACTTATTGTCTACCACGCGGATTAGAATCATTCGTTCCAGTTCTCTCATCCGTTCAGCGCCCAGCTCTTGTTCCTTTTCTTGGTACAAGGCATCAAAGTCCGATAATACCATTTCTTTCAGGTTTTCGTCTGTCAGGCTATGAATTTCACTTTCAGTCAACTTGAACCCTTGGAATCGTTCGCAGATTCGCTTTAGATGACCGGTCATGGTATCAAAATCCCATTCCTCCGGGTATTTGGAAGCCAAGGTAACAGGTTCCACACATCCAATGACCAACTCTTTGGTCATGTTCATAATGTAATCCCGTAGGTCTTCGCCAAACAAGACTTTTCGTCGTTCTTCGTATACGATTTCCCGCTGTTTATTCATGACATTGTCATATTGCAACACATATTTTCGGATGGAAAAGTTCCGGGCTTCCACCTTCTTTTGAGCACCTTCAATAGATCGGCTTACCATGCCGGATTCGATGGCCTCATCTTCTGCAACGCCTAGCCGAGTGACCACACTTTGCATTTTATCTCCACCAAACAAACGCATCAACTCATCTTCCATGGAAATGCAGAATTGAGTGACTCCCGGATCTCCTTGTCTGCCGGCACGTCCACGAAGCTGATTATCAATACGTCTGGACTCATGCCTCTCTGTACCGATTATACATAGTCCGCCCAATGCGATGACCCGCTGTTGCTCGTCGTGTCTTTCTTCTTTATATTTGTTATAGAGTTCTCTGAATTTGGCGCGCGCCTCTAAAATTGTTGTATCATCTGTAGGAATGTTGGTTGCTGCATAGGCAGTGATTTCATCCGAGAACTCCAGTTTGGCCATATCCGCTTTGGCTTCAAATTCCGGATTGCCTCCCAGGATAATGTCCGTACCACGACCAGCCATGTTGGTGGCGATGGTAATGGCACCTTCACGACCTGCTTCAGCGATGATGGCGGCTTCTTTGTCATGCTGTTTGGCATTTAGCACTTTGTATTCCTTCACGCCTCGTTTACTCAGCAGGTTGGCAATCAGTTCCGAGTTTTCGATGGAGATGGTACCTACAAGTACCGGCTGCCCGGTATTGTGTACTTCAACAATTTTGTCCACAATGGCTTTATATTTGCCTTTTTCGGAGGCAAATATGGCATCCGCACGGTCGTCACGAACGATTTCCCGATTGGTGGGGATTTCCAATACGTCCATATTGTAGATGTCAATGAATTCGTCTTCTTCGGTTTTTGCGGTACCGGTCATGCCTGCCAGTTTCTGATACATTCTGAAATAGTTCTGCAGGGTTACTGTAGCAAGTGTCTTGGACTCGGATCGGACGAAAACGCCTTCTTTGGCTTCGATGGCCTGATGGAGACCTTCGCCGTACCGTCGTCCAAACATCAGTCGTCCGGTAAATTCATCAACAATAATAATCTCTCCGTCTTTGACGATATAATCTACGTCCCGCTTCATAATGTTTCTGGCCTTCAAGGCCTGAAGCACGTGATGATTGACTTCCATGTTTTCGGGATCGGAAAAGTTGTCGACTTTGAAGAAGGTTTCGCATTTGCCGACACCCTGCTCCGTCAAAGCAACCTGTTTTTCTTTTTCTTCTACTTCATAGTCGGTCCCCGGTTGAAGGCTCTTGACAAATCGATCCGCTGTGCCATACAAATCTGTGGACTTGGCTCCCTGACCTGAAATAATCAATGGTGTTCTGGCTTCATCAATTAAAATGGAATCTACCTCGTCAACGATGGCGTAATTTAAATCCCGTTGCATCATGTCTTCCCGATAGATGACCATGTTGTCGCGAAGATAATCAAAACCGTATTCATTATTTGTGCCATATGTGATATCCGCTTTATAGGCATCGCGCCTTGTTTGCTCTGAAATGCCGTGTATGACACAGCCTACAGTCAATCCCAGGAATGTATAAATCTTTCCCATCCACTCCATGTCACGCTTGGCTAGATAGTCATTGACGGTTACAATATGAACACCCTTCCCTTCCAACGCATTGAGATACGCCGGCAAGGTGGCGACCAAGGTCTTTCCTTCGCCGGTTTTCATTTCCGAAATCCTGCCCTGATGAAGAACGATGCCACCGATGATTTGAACATAGAAATGTTTCATACCCAAGGTACGCCATGCCGCTTCCCGACAAACCGCGAATGCCTCCGGTAAAATGTCGTCAAGGGTTTCTCCATCTAATAGCCGTTGCTTTAGTGCCGGTGTCATGGCTTTAAGCTGGTCATCCGTATATTCCTGCATCTGTTGATCCAGCGCGTCTACAGTTTGTGCGATTTTGTCTATTTTTTTAATTTCTTTGGCATTAATATCTCCAAAGATTTTTTCCATAAAACCCATTTGGTCTTCTCCCTTCATGCTTCCACGTGGCAGCCCAGTGCCGCCTTGGTCTTTTCATGTTGCCGTTATTCTTCTGGCAGTGATTCCACCGTCAGGTTGATTTCAATTGCTTTTTTGCCATTGGCTTTGGTTACACGACCCTTTAGCCGTTTAAAGTCAGCAGTGTATTCAAAGGTATCCCCCTTTTCGGGCAATTTGTCCAAACAAAGTACCACCCAACCGTTGACGGTGTTGGCGTCCACTTCCTCTTCAATCCCAAAATAATCGAAGACGTTATCCAAATTGGCATTGCACATGACACGGTACGTTCCGTTCTGTAACTCCGTAACTTGCTGGGACATCACAACATCATGTTCGTCATAAATTTCTCCCACCAGCTCTTCAATAATATCTTCCATAGTGACAAGACCTTCTGTGCCACCATATTCATCAACAATGATGGCCATATGACTTTTCATCTGCTGTAGCTTTCGGAGCAAAGTTGCAAGTCGCATGCTACCCGCCACAAAGGCCACTGGTTTGACAAAGTCGGATATTGAATTGTCTTTGCCATAAATATAGTTGTGAAAATCCTTTTGATTGAGAACGCCTAAAATTTCGTCTAGGTCATCATCGTATACCGGCAATCTGGAAAAGCCGGTACTCCGAAAAATTTCATCCACTTCCTCATTGGTCATGTCAATATCGATGGCTTCCATGTCCACCCTTGGAGTCAATACATCAATGGCCACCAGATCATTGAATTCGATGGCATTTTGGATGAGTTCGCTTTGCCCTTCATCGATGCCACCATCAGTCTCCGCTTCTTCCACCATGGTCATCAGTTCATCTTCGGTAATTTTGTGATGGCCCGAGACTTTGAAAATCTTGAATGAGGCTTTCTTTAGTGCCGCGAAAAAAAAGGTGATGGGTGTCATAATCACCATGATTGCTTGGATGATTGGTGCTACGAACATGCTGTACTTCTCGGGAATCTCTTTCGCTACCGTTTTGGGAGTGATTTCTCCAAAAATTAGGATGACTACGGTACTGAAAATCGTTGCAATCGTGGGGCCATAATCTCCATACAAGTTAATGAACAGGACAGTCGCAATGGATGTTGCTGCGATATTCACCACATTGTTGGCAATCAGGATAGTAGACAGTAAATTGTCATATTGTTCCGAGAGCTTGACCACCCGTCTGGCCTTATGGTTGCCATCATTGGCAAGGTTTTTAATTTTAATTCGATTAATTGAAGTAAACGCAGTTTCTGTGGCTGAAAAAAAAGCTGATAGTACCATCAGAAACAATATGGCTATGGCCGCAGTTGTACTGTGACTTTCCATGAATAGATTCCTCCTATTGGTTTCTGCCTTCCGGAATACCCGGTAACAAAGACAGATTTGTAGAGATAATTATACCCTATTTGTAGCCAGATGTAAAACAGAAGTAGACTGCCAAGCCATGTCGGCCCGACAGTCTACCTCTGGTATAAATGGATAGGGCTGAGGGTTTGATCTTGTTTATCACGCCCCCCAGAGCAAAATAAACTGATCGGTTTTGTTTTAGCATATATGCATAATGCATATTTAGTTCATGTTTGAATTATACGCTTCGTTATTACTTTTGTCAAATATAAATTTAAAAATTATTGATATTTATCGGCTCATTATGTTTTTGGAATTAGTTGACCATCGAAGCTTGTATTTTAGCTACCTCCTGGGCTTCCAGCACCGTATAGGCTACCTTTCCCACCAGGGTTTGCGGTAGCCGTTCCATATACTCAAACTCATATGGCATGGCATAGTGCGCAATATTCCGGTTACAATGTTGATATATGGAATCCCGCACCTCGTCGGTCAGCTCAACATCCGGCTTCAGCACGACAAAAGCTTTGACCTTCTGCATTTTGTATGGGTCAGGCACACCAATGACTGAGCTCATGAGCACCGCCTCATGTCCGTCAATGATATTCTCCAGTTGGGATGGATAAATGGAATATCCGGATGAAATAATCATCCTCTTCAGCCGTTGCTTGAAGTGGATAAAACCTTCAGAATCCATAACACCTAGGTCTCCTGTGTGTAGCCAGAGTCTTCCGTCTTCATGCATCTGAAGCGTGGATTCAGTTTCCGAAGGGCTGTTGAGATAGCCAATCATGACGGTAGGTCCACTGATGCAGATTTCCCCCTCATCTCCATAAGGCACTTCAATCTTGGTGCTGGCCTTGACAATTTTATAATAGGTATCCGGGAAAGGAATTCCGATGCTACCTTCTTTGTAAAAGTCCTTGGGCGTCAGACAACTGGCGGTGACACACTCGGTCAGACCGTAGCCCTCCCGTAGCTGCACTTGAGCGCCATGATCCCTTAGGAAAGCATCGACTTTTTTCTTTAATTCCACCGACAAGGTGTCTCCACCGGAAAACACACCGATGAGACATGCTAAGTCAACCCCCTCCATTCGTCGATTACGCAACAGCGCTTCAAACAAAGTGGGGACGCCGGCAATGTAATTGGGCTGTACAGTTTTCAGCAAATTTGCATAGGTATCCACGCTGAACTGGGGTACCAGATGGCAACAACCACCAATGATCAGAAAAGTGTGTATGCCAATACCGAACCCAAAACCATGGAAAATCGGCATGATGGAAAGCATCTTCTGGCCGGGTCGCAGGGTTTCCCCCGCCGCCTCTGTTTGCATAGCCAGTGCATTGAAATTCAAATTAGAAAGCAAAATACCCTTGGTGATTCCCGACGTACCACCGCTATATAAAATGGCTGCCGGATCTTTGCCTTTGTTATGGACAGCGTAGCTCCCTCTCCATGAAGCCCCCATGTCCATGAAGTCCACCCATTTCACAACGGGTTCGCCTTTCCCTATCTTTGCAATTTTCCTTCCTTTGGTGGCTTTGAATCCCAAGCTTTTCACGAAGGATAACTCCGATGCAATGGAGGCGGTAATAATATACTTCAGATGCGGAGTTTTGCTCCGAACCGACGCTACCTTTGGATAAAATGCATCCAGAACCAACATACCCTTGCTTTCGGAAAGATTCAGATAAAACTCAATCTCGCCTTCCGACGATAAGGGATGCACCATATTGGGAATCCCACCCATCATATTCAAGGCGTAAAACATAATGATTCCCTGTGGCGTATTGGGCATGCAAATCGTCACCTTGTCCCCGGGCTCAATTCCAAGGGCACGCAGCGCTTTGGCGCATTGGTGGATTTTCTCGAGAAAACCTTTGTAGGTTACCGTTTTGCCCAGGAAGTCGTAGGCAATCAGATCAGGGTACGCTACGGCATTTTTCTCAATTAAGTCAACCATGGAAAGGTCGGGATAATCAAGGTGCGTAGGCACCTGCCCATAGGATGAAATCCAAGGTGTTTTGATACTCATACTCATTCTCCCCGGCTTATTCGCCGTCATATCCGATTGATTCTTTGAGCGGTGCTTCTAGCATCTTTGGATGCTCAATAATATACCTCATTATTTTCATTGATTTGGCAAAATAGAATCCATCTGCGATTCGTTCGTCCACGTTAATTCCAAAGTTCACCACATCCCGAATGGTTAAGATGCCATCTCTTCCTAGCACTTGTTCTTTATGTATTTCACCGATGGTCATCATAATGGAATTGGTCCCGTAATTGTTTAGATGATGATAGGTGGCGTCTGCCTGAATGCTTCCCAGGTTGGAAAGCAGCACTGATACAAAATTGGTGTCGCCATCCGTCATAAACTGTGGCATTAATCCGTAAAAGTCCAGCATCCGGAAACATCGCATGGCGAAACGTTGTACGAAGCGAGGAAGTCTGGCAAAAAAATTGATGGTGGCGTCCAGTTCGCTTTTTCCGCTTTCCCGAAGTTCCTTGGTTTCTCCAAGTATCTTTTGACTGATGTCTTCCAACGTCGTTTCTCCGTCAACCTTCATGGTCAGGAGCAACTCTTCAGCGTGATCGCTAAACTGCCTCTTCACTACAAATGCGAAGGTCAGTTCTTTTCGTTGGTACATTCTACGTCCTGCCACAAATCGGTTCAACATCTCCCGATGATAGAGGGTTTTGGCAATAGCTGCCACGAAAACGTGGAAGGCCTTGGTTTGAATAGTTGGATTGCCGCTGTTTCGGTCCGCCACAAGCTTCAATAATTCTGTGACGTCGAACTGTTCTTTGCTATAAACCTCCGCTTCAATCCGGTTGGGAATCAGGTGCATCATCACCGCATGAAATCCATCAATTTCACGAATCCATCGTCCGTCCCTGCGGTCGCCTCTTCTCTTTTTGTCTGTCATCTTCGCGCTCCTCAACAAGCAAGCTATTGCTATCATTCTACTAATGTAAACAATGTACTAATTATATGTATTTTACAAGCTGTTTTCAATAAATACTTTCCTTGTGATATAATATCAACGTTGGAGGTTTGTAGCATGGGACTGATTGAATCAATCAATGAAGCAGGAATCCCTTTGATGGTAAAACTTTCGGGGATTTTTCATGATAGCGATGCTTTTTCGGAAACATACACCACTGTTGCCAGGTGGGTTTTTGTCGTACTGGCGCTTTTTGTTATCATCAAATCCATCCGCTCTTTGTGGGCTGCAAGGGGGACTTCTGAAATATGGGCCTACCTGATTTTGCCCGATGGAACTCACACGCCGCTGACCCATTGGGAAAGTGTGATAGGGCGATCCAAAAGCGCAGATGTGGTTGTCGATCTTATGACCGTTTCCCGCAATCATGGCCTTTTGATCCGAGAGGAACAAGGAACATGGCGTTATAACGATCTGGGTTCCAGTGGTGGATCACAGATCAATGGAAACACAGTCTATAAGTCTACACCTGTTGAAGCCGGTGATACCATTTCCCTTGCCGGTGCAGAGTGTTTGTTTATTCCTGCAAGTCTGGAAGAACGGTTGGACAATCTGGATGCAAGGCGAAAGACTTCTTTTGTATCGTCACCTTTATCCTCTCTTTTAGCTTTATCCCTTTTCCAAGTTATGCTTTGCTTGCAGCTGATTGTTGCCGAGGGAGAGACCTTGCCAATTTCAGTGATTGTAGGAATTCTTGGACTAACCGTCATCATGTGGACATTCTGGTCTATCTTGCGCATGATGCAACTACGGCATTTTGAAATCGAAACCATTGCGTTTTTTCTGTGTACTTTAAATCTTGCTGTCACAGCCTCTTCCTCTCCGGATGAGGTGATTAAACAATTGATTGCTATCATACTCGGGGTGAGCCTTTTCTTTGGAATGTGCTTATATCTTCGAGATTTGAACCGCACACTGTGGGTAAGACGAATACTGGTATTTGGCAGTGTCCTGTTATTATTGATTAATTTGGTATTTGGAACCCTGACCTATGGCTCCACCAATTGGGTTAGTCTGGGTGGATTTTCGTTCCAGCCTTCTGAGTTTGTAAAAATTGCCTTTATTTTCATTGGTTCAGCTACTCTGGAAGAGCTTTACCAAAAGAAGAATTTAGGATTGTTCATGGTTTTTTCACTGTTCTGCTTGGGATGCCTGGCGGTGATGGGTGACTTCGGCACGGCGGCCATTTTCTTTGTCACCTATTTGGTGATTTCATTCCTGCGAAGCGGAGAGTTCTCAAAGTTATTCCTGACCGTGGGAGGTGCGCTGGGTGCCGGTCTAATGATTTTACGGTTCAAGCCTTACATCGCAACACGCTTTGAGACCTGGGGAAATGCTTGGGAATACGCAGATGCAGGGGGATTTCAGCAAACCCGCACCATGACAGCGAGCGCCAGTGGCGGTCTTCTAGGCGTTGGCAGCGGCGAAGGATGGCTGCATAATGTTTTTGCAGCGGATACGGATTTGGTTTTTGGTATGCTCTGCGAAGAATGGGGGCTTATCATTGCTGTACTGGCAGTGCTTTCCATCTTTGCTCTTGGTGTTTTTGCATACCGGTCTATCCTTTCCGGTCGCTCATCGTTTTATACCATTGCGGCCTGCTCGGCTACGTCACTGTTTGCCTTTCAGACCATGCTCAATGTTTTCGGTTCCGTCGATTTGTTTCCTCTCACCGGTGTAACCTTCCCCTTTGTTTCAAACGGTGGCAGTAGCATGATGGCCTCCTGGGGCTTATTGGCCTTCCTAAAGGCGGCGGATACCAGACAAGATGCCAGCATAGCAGTAAAGGCTGTGGATATAAAAGTCATGGATCGAGACGAATTGGAAGGAGGCACTTTATGAAAAAATTAGATAAAAGAGCATATATGTGCCTGGCCTTGGCGGCATTCCTTTTCCTTGGTGTATGCTTCTATATCGGCAAAGTATTGGTTTACGGTAGCACCTGGGTCAGTTATCCGGCCAACCAACACATTTACACCGATGGCAAAATCAGTACAGGCAGCGTTTACGATGTCAACGGTCTGCTTATCATGAAAAATACCGAAAGCGGCACACCTGAATATAATGATGACGTTACAATCCGAAAAGCTCTGCTCCACGCCACCGGCGATGAAGCAGGAAATATTATCACCGGTGCCAACAAAGCATTTGCCGGTCGGCTTGTGGGTTACAATATTCTGACGGGAACTTACTCCGCCAAAAAAGCGGGACGTCAGCTTTACCTTACTTTAGATGCCAAAGTTTGCGCAGCCGCATACAAAGCACTAAACGGTCGGAGTGGCACCGTTGGAGTATATAACTATGAAACCGGTGAGATCATTTGTATGGTAAGTTCACCTACCTATGATCCGGCCAATCCGCCATCTTTAGCCTCTGATGATACCTCCGGGGTGTACTTAAATCGATTCACTTCCGTGTCTGTTGTACCCGGTTCAATTTTTAAATTGGTGACTGCTGCGGCAGCCATTGAGGAAATTCCCGGTTTGGATTCCTGGTCCTATAACTGCACCGGAGAATTACCTTTAGGCACTGCCGAAACCGATCGAGTGACTTGCCCCAGTGCTCATGGTGAAGTCAACTTTGATGAAGCGCTGGCCGTTTCATGCAATTGTGGGTTTGCAAATTTATCACTCATTCTTGGCAGCGAATCCATTGAAAAATACACAGAAAAGGCCGGTTTGACCGATTCTTATTCCATCAATGGAATCCAAACCGCAAAAGGATCTTTTGAATATCCGGATAATCAGGTTGGCCTTGCTTGGACAGGCATAGGCCAAAATAAGGATTTGGTAAATCCCTGCTCTATGATGGTTTATATGGGTGCCATTGCGAATGGCGGAAAAGCAGCTGTACCCCGACTCATCGATACGGTGAAATTCAGCAATGGCATCCCAGCCGGTTGGTTTTTCTCCCGAAAAACAGACGTACTCATTGAAACGGAAACCGCCACCAAACTGGAGTACATGATGCACAACAACGTGGTGGAAACCTACGGCGAAAATAATTTCCCGGGGCTGGATCTATGCGCCAAATCCGGAACAGCTGAAGTCGGTGGCAATAAAGCGCCAAATGCTTGGTTCACCGGATTTATCCGAAATGAAGGTTATCCATATGCATTCATCATCTTGGTGGAAAACGGTGGTTCCGGCAGCGGTGTCGCAGGTAAAGTGGCAAATACGGTTTTACAGGAGATTGTAAATAACCAGTGATATCCCTGATCACAAAAATTCAAAGAACCCGACAATGTTTAACACTGCCGGGTTTTTTTGTTGTTGGTATTCCTATTTTGACTCCAGACTCTTCAGCACGGCGTCTATCAGTTGATTGGCTGGGCCGGCTTTCAATCCGCCGTCAATATATACGTCTTCCCCTGTGATATACCGGCAATCGTCTGCAGCCAGAAAATGAAATAGGGCTGCCGCTTCTTCCGGCTGGCACATTCTGGCTAAGGGTGTCTGGATTTTTATGACCAAAAGTTCGGTCTCACAACCATCCGCATAGGCCATTGGTGTATCAATGGTGTTGGGACAGATGCAGTTGACCCGGATTCCTCTTGGCGCCAGTTCAATGGCTGCCGCTTTGGTCACACCCACCACTGCTGCTTTGCTGGCAATGTACGCGCCGTATCCGGCGTAATCTCCGTTTGCAGAATTGGATGCGGTGTTGAGAATGGCACCGCCATCTCTCATATATCTCTGCGCATACTTGATGCCGTACACCACGCCCATCAAGTTAACATCCATAAGCTTTTGGAACGTGTCGGGTTTGGTGTCTACAAGCAGTTCTTCCGGGCTGATAATACCGGCGTTATTCACCACGATGTCTAAAGGCCCCAGGGCATCGTTAGCGCCTTTCATGAGGGCTTCCACCTGCTCTTCTTTGCTGACATCGGTCCGGATAAACAGTGCTCCCAATTCAGCCGCCAGCTCCCTTGTTTTTTCATTGATGTCCGCCATGACCACCTTGGCACCTGCCTGGGAAAACCTTTTGGCGGTGGCATATCCAAGGCCGGATCCGGCACCAGTGACCACTGCGACTTTGTCTTTCAGCGAAAAAAACTCCATTATTTGTCCCTCACTTCAGCATTCTTCTCTAACTCAATATAAACTATCAGCAGGCTCCCGGGACAACTGTCCCGGGAATCTATGCTGATAGTTTACCACTTATTATAGACCAGCGGTACAAATTTCTTGGTGGTTTTCCTTAGAATTCTGGCTTCTTCTTCCGCCTTTAGCTTCATGTAACTGTTGAACCGTTTGGGATCCAACCGCCCGTCTCGGATGGCCTGTTTCAGCGCACATCCCGGCTCGTTTCCATGGGTGCAGTCGTTGAACCGGCATTCTAGTTCCAAATCGGTGATGTCCTCAAATACTTCATTCACATCGCTATCGTCCAGTGCCAGTTCCCGAATACCAGGAGAGTCAATCACGGCTCCCCCGCCTTCCAGCGGAAACAATTGGCGATGTGTTGTGGTATGCCTTCCTCTGCCATCACTCTCACGAATTCCAGCGGTTTTTAAGAGTTCCTTGCCCAATAGTCCATTGATGATGGTGGATTTACCAACACCGGACGAACCAACGAAGGCAACCGTCCTGGTTCCTCCTATCAGCTCACGGATTTGATCAAGGCCTTCGCCTGTAAGGTTGGAGCATAATAGGATTTCAAGGCCAGGTTGGGCACTCATAATCCCCAGCACAGCAGCATCTTTTTCCGTAGCCAAATCTGACTTGGTCAAGATGACCACTGGTCTGATTCCACAGCCATATGCCACAGCCAGATATCTCTCTAATCTTCTTCGGTTATAATCCCGGTTCAACGACATGCAAATAAAGAGAATATCAACATTTGCTGCGATGGATTGGCTATTCCCCCCAGTGCCTGCTTCAGTCCGCCTAAGCAGACTGGTACGAGATTCCAGTTCAATGATGACAGCATCTCCGGCCTCATCGGTGTCCCTGTCAATGCGGACCCAGTCGCCCACGGCAGGATAGTCCAACGTTTTTTTAGCTGCAAATGCCAATTTCCCTGACAGCATGGCCAGCACTGGTTCCTCCCTCTTATCGGGAAGAACCAGGTAGTGCTGGTGATGTTGGGATATGATTCTACCTAGAAACATTTTTTCCTCCGGAGAATTCATTTTAATTGTGTTCATTATAACCTCCCTCGTTGATTCTGACCATCGAAACAAGCTTGCCGCAATTCGGGGCTCATTTCCAGGGTCCTGATACTTGTGATAGGTTTTTGGTTTTTGGTTTTTGTGTATCCCCAGATCCACTCTACGCAGTCGATACAAAGTCTTACTGTTTTTGATGGCAGCTTGATTACTGTCTCGGTAAGTTTCATAAGCCGGTTCGAATGCATGGGGATGCTGGTTGCAATGTGTTGCGTTCTTTCAGTATGCATTCTTTTTTCTCTCCTCTTTCCGGGCGTAAAAATGCCCGGCATAATACAGATTCTCCGGGCATAAAAAAGCCCGACATTACTCATCCGGGCATAAAAATACCCGGGTTGCTGTCTTCCGGGCATAAAAATACCCGGGAGAAATCTCTCCCGGGTCCGATTCAATTTAATAAGGAATCATCACAAAAGTTATCTTTTGCACCCGGGAGGTAAGCTGTTCAATTGTTGTGCGTTTCTGCTACGAACCATGTTCGTACCTCCTTTCGTTTTTTTAACAATATTAGTTTATCACACAAAACCTTAATCTGTAAAGTCTTTTTGCTTGTCATATGAAAAAAAATATTTAGTCCAAAAAAGCCAACCGCCGGTCAGGAGATTCCTGACCGGCGGAATGTAATCTGTTTGCACAAGATTAAGGCCGTCTTCCCTTTATTTTATTAAATTGTTAGTAATATAAGTCTGAAGGGCCTTTGTATTCCTGAATGGTATTACCTCCATCCACCACAAAATTTTGTCCTGTGATGTAAGATGCTTTTTCCGATGCTAGGAACACATTCATGTTGGCCACTTCTTCCGCTGATCCCCCACGACCAGCTGGGGTGTTGAGTCCACCAACTGCTTCTTCCGCCGTCTGGGATGCAGTGGCAATCCAACCAGGCAGCACATTGTTTATTGTAATATTATGCTTGGCGGTTTCGATGGCGATGGACATGCTCATACCGATAATTGCTGCCTTGGCAGCACCATATCCGGCAGATCCGGGATTGCTGGCGATGGGTCCGGTAACTGATGAAGTGTTGACGATGCGTCCGTACTGATTTTTAATCATATGGGGGAGCACCGACCGGGTCACATTGAAGCAGGTGTTCAGGTTACGATCAATGGCATCGTCCCAACTTCCATAACTGACCTTATCAAAGGTTGCGAAGTCTTCTTCCATCCCTACCTGCACCATGCCGGCGTTATTTACTAAAACATGAATCGTACCATACTTTTGTATGATATCAGACACCAGCTTTTCAACCTTCGCCCGATCCATCAAATCCGCAATGAACCCTTCCGCTTCAACCCCTACGCCACGTAGCTCTTCAGCCCGCTGAAATACCCGTTCCGTGGTGGCGACCAGGAGGATTTTTCCTCCCAAATTGCCGAGAATCTTGGCGGTTTCAAAGCCGATTCCATTGGGGCTGCCCGATCCGGTAATTAAACAGACCTGATCTGTGAAATCAATAAATTTATTCATGGCTATATGATGTTGCTGACGATTTCGTCAAACACTCTGGTGTGATGGTCAATATCTTTTTCTGACGTCTCTGCAGAAATCAGCGCCATGTTGTGGAACGGCGTCATGAGAATTCCTCTGTTCAAAGTTGCAAGATGCATGTATTGATCCAGCTCAAAGTCCACAGCGGCCTCTGCTTCTCCGCCATTCATGGCAGGCGCTTTTCTAAACCAGTATTCTGTTCTGCAACCCAGCTGAGTGGTGTTCCATGGCAGGTCATGCTTGTCGATGACGGATTGAATGCCCTCGTTGAACTTGACAGCCAAAGGGATGTTCTTGTTGTAATAATCCTGGGTCAGGACTTCGCCAAGAACCGCCTTCATGGCATGCATGCTTAACGCATTGGCTGCAAGGGTTCCGCCGATGCCACCGATGTCGCAAAGTTCGGGAGGAATAGCTGCAGCTACTTTTTTGCCCAACTCTTCAGTGAAACCGTAGGCTCCTGCAGGGATTCCGGCAGCGATGGTTTTACCCACAACGACCATATCCGGTTTTAAATTATACTCTTTCGTATAGCCACCAACACCGGTACAAATGGTATGGGTTTCGTCAATGATCAACAGGGTGCCGTACTTGGTGCACAGTTCCCGAAGTTTGTCATGGTAGCCGGGAATCGGATGAACGATTCCGCAGTTGGTCATAACAGGTTCAGCCAGAACCGCTGCAACGTCCCGATCTTTCAGTGCGTTTTCCAGGGCTTCCACATCGTTCCACTCAATTACTTTTGTGGTGATGGCGGGATCACACTGAGGTCCTAAACTGCCGGACTTAGCAACTGTCTTGCCTGTTTTTTCGTCAATGATGGCAACGGTTTCGTCAACGGAACCGTGGTAGCACCAGTTATATACCAAAACTTTAGGACGCTGAGTAACTTCTCTGCAAAGTCTCAGGGCAAAGCGGTTGGCATCGGTTGCGCTTGTTGAAAACTGCCAGTATTTCATGCCAAATCTTCTGTTTAACTCTTCTCCAACCCAAACAGCATCCTCTGTGGGAAGCATGAGGGTGGTTCCTTTTTGAACATATTCTGTGATGGCGCGCACTGCCGGTTCAACGGCATGTCCTATCATAGAGCCGGTGTCGCCCAGACAAAGGTCTAGGTATTCATTTCCATCAATATCCCAGAAATGTGCGCCTTTGGCGGTTTCTACAAATACAGGATAGCTTCCTGCCCACTTTGTCATCCAGTTCATGGGTACGCCCTGAAGCAAGCTTCCCTGTGCTCTTTTATAGAGCTCTCCGGATTTGGGATGGTTCTTTTCGAACATCTCAATTTCTTTGGCCATCTGAGCCTTTAATTTGTCTCTGTTAATCATTATAAATTTCCTTTCCTTACGGGTTATTCAACATAGTTTATGATGTCTTATATAATTGCAAGTCCCGTGCCAAAGGAATAACCGGTGAGGCGTTCTTTCACTTTTGTCACATATTCTATGGAAAATGAGGGTTTCCGGACCAAGTATACCGTCGAGGCGTCATCCACATCATCGTTGAGCGAGACTATAATTGTCATTTTTAACAATTAATATTGTCATATTTGACAAATATGACCGGCTGGTGGTAATATGAAGTCAAGAAAAAGCGGCCTTTTTGAACCGTCATCCCCAAGAAAAACCCAACGGAGGAAATCTCATGCTCAGTTTGTCATCCATTCAAAATACGGTTATGCAAGTGGCGGAAGCCATCACTGCAGCCTTGGATATCGAAACAGAAATCGTCGATGACCAGCTACGAATCATTGGCGGCACAGGTCGTTATGTCAAAAAAATTGGGTCCATGGAAGAGGATGGAAATCTGGATTCCGGATTCATCTATGCCACAATTTTAAAGACCGGCAGGGAATATGTTTGCATGGATGTAAGGCAAGATTCCAATTACAACCAGAAGGAAGGCGAGTTCGCAGAAATCAGCTGCCCCATTCAGGTTGAAAACCAGATCATCGGAATCATCGGCTTGGTTGCCTTCACGCCAAAGCAGCAGGAAAAAATGTCTAACAGAAGCGACACCTACTTGAATTTTCTCCGTCGGATGTCGGAGCTGATTGCCAGCAAACTCATTGAATCCCAAAGCAACTCCAAGTTGGCCTCTATGCTGGAGTCCATGCCAGAAGGACTATTGGCAACGGATGGGGACGGAAAAATATTTTCCTGCAACTTCACCTGCGAGATGCTCCTAAATCGGAAGCGCGAAGAAATGGTGGGGATGAAAATAGATCGGCTGTTTCCCCAGGAAGATTTTTTTACCCAAGGCGGCGTCGCCAGCGGGCAGACCAGAACGAAAGAAATCCTTTCCAAAGACGACCGGTACTTCTTTACCGCCGTACCCATTCCGGGCATAGGGATTATGTACCTGTTTCAGGATATGGAAGAGGTTGCCGCCAAAGCCAGTCAGCTTGCCCACACAGACAGTGGAACCACATTCGAGAATATTTTAGGCCAAAGCCAAGCCATCATTGAAACAAAACGGAGGGCACTACAGGTTTCCGGTTCTGATTCAACGGTGTTGATTACCGGCGAAAGTGGTACCGGAAAAGAACTTTTTGCCCGTGCCATCCACAGCGCCAGCCCCCGCTCCACCGGACCCTTTATCTCCATTAACTGCGGTGCCATTCCCGACACCTTGCTGGAAAGCGAACTGTTCGGATATGAAAAAGGCGCCTTCACCGGTGCGGCAACCATGGGCAAACCCGGGAAATTTGAAATCGCCAACAAGGGTACGATTTTTCTCGACGAAATCGGTGATATGCCTATTCATTTGCAAGTGAAACTACTCCATGTTCTCCAGAATAAAACCATTGACCGGGTAGGCGGGGTAGTCCCCATCAAAATTGATGTTCGGATCATTGCCGCAACCAATAAGTATCTGGAGGAGCAAATCGAGAAAGGAGAATTCCGGGAAGACCTATATTTCCGGCTCAACGTCATTCCCCTTGTGATCCCTCCCCTGCGAGAGAGAGGCGGCGACATCGATCTACTGCTGTTGTCTACCCTATCTCGTTTCAACCAGCTCCTCGGCAAACGAGTTGCCGGTTTTGACCCTGTGGCTATGAAGTTGCTTTCTGGCTACGACTGGCCCGGTAACGTCCGGGAATTGGAAAACGCCGTGGAGTATGCCGTCAATATGGCCCCCGGCGAACAAATACTGGTAACCAATCTGCCTCCTCGCATTCAAAAAGCCCTGGCAACCCAGGGCTTCGATACCGAATTCGACATCACTACCTTTTCGCCGCACGGGAAGACGCTGAAAGCACAGACAGATACTATTCACCGAAAAATTATAGCGACTTGTCTGGCAGAAACCGGCGAAACCTTGGAAGGCAAGCGGAAAGCGGCTGACCTTCTAGGTATCAGCGAGTCTACCTTGTATCGAAGGTTGCGGGAGTTGGATCTGTAAATACAATTATGTTGTTCCCATACTACTCAAGAATCTTGCCTTTTGCTTCTTCAATCTGACGGGCTTCGTCTACAGCAGATAAAATAAAAATTTCAACATATCGTCGAACTTCAATTTGGTCCCGTTTTGATAGCGTCTCAATGAGTCCTTCAAGTTTCACCTTGTCAAGATGCTTGTACATCTCATTTATTGTCAATCTGTCCTTTTCTGCCTTCTTTTTCCGATCTTTATTAATTATCATTTTATGTAATAAGAAAGCTTCTGGACTAGGAATTTCAATTGAAAATCCATAGTAATTAATCGATATTGTATTTGCCAGCAACATATCCATATGGTGTAAGGTTTGAGCCATGACTCCAAGATTTGTCCTTAAGGCTATTTCGTTACCAGCGCCCCGCTTTGAAAGCAGAAATTCTACCTCAAGGCTACCCGGTAGAAGTAATTTTGTGATGCCTGTCAATCTCTCATGTTCAATTTGATAACCTTCCTCTTTTGCAAGTTGTGGTAAATTGACTCCGAGTCTTGGGGATTTCAAATTCTTTATGAGCACATCTAAATCCAAGGTCTTGATACTCGCAGAGTAGGACGGCAGCACTCCAGCCTCTATGTACAGATACTCGGCCCAAGAGCCCACAATAATAATATGCGAAATGCAGTCATTGTCATGGAGCAATTTGATAGTCTTAATAAAATCGCGGGCTTGTAATTTATTCATTCGTCTTAGCCTTTCCAAGTGCTGCGGCTAGTTTTTCTTGCTCAACTTTCATTTCCTTTATCTTTTGATCAAGGTTTTTCCTATGTTTAAGTAAGATTTTATATGATTCTAGTTCGCCTTTTTTGATGTGTTTTGAAACAATCTTATTGTGTTCCCTCTTTTGTAAATAGTAGTAAGTGCCATTTCCGATTTTCTTTTCGGAAATATATCCTTTAGGTAAATCTATCAGTTCCTCCCTAATCAGATTGATGCCTCTTTCCAAACGATTGTATTCTTCTAATAATATTTCATCTAAAATAGTCATTTACAGCACTCCTTTAACCTACATATCATACATATTTTTATTTTGTAGGTTAACCACATTATAAAAAAAATAACCTACTTTGTCAACACATTACTGTATTGTAGGTTAATATTGCATGCGGTTATTAATCCAAATAACTATCGTTATCCTAATATGTCACCTTTGTTGACTGCTTGATCAGTGCCAATCAAAACAACGCCTTGTGATGCATACACCCCCAATATAAGCACTTCAGAGATGAAATCAGCAATTTGCTTTGGTGGAAAGTTCACCACACAAAGAACTTGTTTGCCCACCAGTTCGCTGGCTTCATAGCACTTCGTAATTTGTGCGCTGGATTTTTTGATGCCGATTTCTTCGCCAAAATCAACCCACACTTTGTATGCCGGCATTTTAGCTTTTTCAAACCGCTCCGCTGACACGATTTCACCCACCCGGATATCAACCTTTGCGAAGTCATCAAATGTAATCAACTCTTTCATGTCCATTTTACCCTGCCTTTATTCTTTGTTTCGGTTTTGCAGATCACTGCCATAATGTTCAGAAAAGAAAGTAGCCGAGTATTTTTCCATCTTCCATTCAGGCACTTTGCAGTCGGGGCAAGGGGTGAAAACCCACTTGTTTCTCAGCCACCTGGCAGCTCTGGATTTTCTGGAATTATAGATACGGAAAGACTTGCCACAGTGGGTGGTGACAATGGCAACATTGCCCCTCACATCCATGTCGCGAATGCCATGGAGCATGCCACTTTTGGAGGGCCAAAGTTTCATTTTATCCAGGAGCAGGAATAGCTCCGTTCTTTTGCGGTAATACCTTTTTTTGTCGTCGCTCATGATTTCCTTTTCAGCCTCGTGTCGGCTTGACAGGTTATTATTTTATAGTGCCATGGCCAGCATGGTTGCCGTGCCGATATCCAGCATATCGTGTACCAATTGGTTTTTAAATAAGTTAGCCGCCTCTGCGTCCAATCCCAGAGGGATGCCGGGTGCCACAATCAGCGCTTCTGGAGAAAGCATATCCTTATGAATCCATGCCGATTGCGGGGTTGCCTCTAAAATATATGGAAAGTGGATGATATCCTGGGGACGATTGGGTTTCCCCTGGAATGGGTCCTTATCAAAAACCGTCACCCTGGCACCTTTTGTCAACAGAATTTCTTCCGCGTGTTTGCCTACCGGGCCATAGCCCAAAACCAACACCGGTGCGGCTTTCATATCTGCGCCTCTTTTCCTCATCATCGCTTCCAGCGCGGCAACATAGCCGGCAGCAGTGGACAGATTGTTTTCACCGATTTGATTGGTCTTCGTGTTGATGGCCAAAAAGCGATCATCGTCAGCGATAAAAATCAAATCGGCTCCGGAGGAATATGCTTCATAGATGCCATTGACATCGGATTTTTCGGTGACAATACAGTTGAATCCGGTAGTCCGAAGGATTGCTGCCACAGACTGGGCAAACTGACCAATGACGCCCAGTCCGGCGGTGACGGGTACCGCCGCGATCAAAACGTCACCGCTAAGCCGCCGCAACTCCGAAGGCTCCCGGCCGGCGGCTTTGGCAGCCAGCTCAAGCAAAGACAGTCCTGTTTTCTCTTTCAGTTCCAGGTCCCGTCTTTGGCAACCTTCTTCCATATCCAAAATCCATTCTGTAATGAGTCTTGTCACAATGTCTCCTTAAAGTTTCAGTGGGATGCCATCAAGGTAGGCAATGCTTTTGCCGGCCCGCTTGATGGTCAGGTATTCTCCTTTGAGCATGGCGATTCGTTCCAGACCCAGCCCGATCCCAACCCAAGGGTCGAAGATGCCCCATTGCGGATCCAAGGGATGGGGTCCATAAGCGCCGGAAGCCAACTCCATGCCGTCTACTACGATGTCCAGAGTTTCACCATAAACTTCGGATTTTTCTACTTCAATTTCATAATGATTGATCCCAACCGCATCCATGGCGCCATGGGCCAAGGCTTCCAGGCGGGCCATTTGTTCCCCTTCTTTGACACCTGCCAGTTCCACCAAATTCAGCATGGTGAATTCGTTCATGTGCTTGGCACCTTGTGATTCCTTCCGAAAACAAGACCCGATTTCAAAGATTCGCACAGGCTGGTTGGTGATGGCATATAGGTTCCGCATGACTTCATACAAGTTAGGGGCCAGCATGGGTCTCATGCAATGCTTTGAATCGACCCAAAAAACCTGATCGGTCAATGGGTGGTCTTTTGTGATTGTCATCTTGGCAAGCATCTCCGCGGTAATTAAAACAGGCGTTGAAACCCTTGTAAAATCAATCCCTGTAAGCCAGTCCGTCATAGCCTCTTCAATTTTGATAACCAAGGGTTTGTGGGTTTCATGAAGGAGCTTGCCCAATTTGGCTTTATTGTCTTTGACTAACGCCAATTCCAATTTTTTAAATTCCAGATTTCTCTCTTCAGCGGAATCAAAAGTGCGGGACATCTCTTTGGGATTCCCATTCAATTCTGTTAACCTCTGGTTTTGAGCCACGGTGAATTTTTCTTCCATATGATTCTCCTTTGCTGCTCCCGGTTCATTTCCTGCCACCTGCCCATGATTGTTGATTGTACTTAACGCTTAGCAAAATTCCCAAGCATTTTAACACGTTTACTCTTCAAGGCCATATTGGTAGGCGCAGTATTAATGAAAGTTCCACGCCAATGATCTTCACCCGGCTGATAATCGGTTATCACATCATCCGCGCCACAGAATCCTGATTTGTGCACAAGCGGTTTTCCCATAACCATAATCCGTTCCCCAAGCAGATGGGGTATGTTTAAGTTAAACAGGTAATGCTCGTAGGAAACATATTTGCCGTGCCGCTCCTGGTTCTTTAAAAACTCTCCCGCGAAAAACAAGTCCCTCAGCTCCTCCAGCAAATTCATCCCAGAACTGTGAAGCACAACTGTAGGTGTCTGGCTGGGAATTCTTGCGTCAATTTCCAACACCTTAAAAACACCGTTGTGTTCGATGACCTCCAGGTCCATAATACCGTGAAGTTTGATTTCCTCTGCAATGCAAAAGGCCATATTACGCAGCGTTTCTTCCTGGATTGACGTCAGGCCACATGGTGCCGTCACCATCTTGCAATCATAACGCCGATCCATGTGAATTTGTGTTACTAGGTAGGTTCGGT
Organism: Anaerovoracaceae bacterium; assembly: GCA_041752735.1. Lineage (GTDB taxonomy): Bacteria > Bacillota > Clostridia > Peptostreptococcales > Anaerovoracaceae > UBA1422. Next base: position 65,290 of record JBGSVW010000024.1, read on the forward strand.
ACATCCCTGGCTTACCTATGATTTCGATAGAATAAGAGGGTCCTTCCATAAATTCCTGGATGACAAGATCGCACTTTTTCTCCAAAGCCGCATTCAATTGGTCCGGCGTATCCAGTCGTTCTACACCATGGCTACCGCTGTCGCTGTCCGGTTTGCAAATATAGGGGTAGTTTCCCCCCGGAAAGTATTCCGGAACAGGGATACCGCATTTCCGAAAAAGCAAATCTGATTTAATCTTCGAAGAGGATAGCTGATAAGCCTGCCAGTCGAAAGCCAGCAAATATCCTTGTTCCTTCGCATCCTTGTCCAACCATCTTAACACATCATCATTTTCCATTGCAGGTAAAACTATATCGGCTTCCTGCATATCCTGCAAAAGCTCACTGCTCCGATGGAACAGGTCCTCACACACAAACTTGGTGCAAAGATGTCGAGCCGGTGATTCAGGGTTCTTATCCACCAGAATGGTTTCAATGCCCGCTTTCATCCCAAGGTAACAGGCTTCAATCCCCTGAAGTTTTCCGCCGATGATGACAATCTTGTTTTTCAAAGTACTCATAAACGCATTTAACCCCCATACCAATTAACGGTGTGCAACGATTTATTACTTTTTTAATGCTTTTTATTCCTTGTTTATTTCATGCCTTTTAAAAGGGTGAGATATGCTTTATATGATTCCTGGGTGCCCACTTTCATTCCCATGTCCGAAATAATACGGCTGGCTTCCAACACGGTTCTGCCACCTTCATCCACATCCATGGAGGACTGGGCAACACCCATAAGACCCGAAGCAGGAGGAATAATCGATGTCACCACATTGGCCCCGGCGTTGAGCCTGTCACGAAGTCCGGCGATGCCGTCTACATCCAGGGAAGCGGGAATCAATGCATAAGGATACATGATTCGAAGCAGTGCAATAACTTTGAGCTCCAATAGACGATCTGTGGCAAAGGATTCATGCATAGGGATGCCTTCCTGTGGCACAAAACTCATGATGCGCATTTGCTTCGCCCCAATTTCTCCCATGGCCATAAGCGAGGTCGCTATGTCTTCTGTGGTTTCTCCCACACCCGCCAATAGGCCTTCTTCAATGAGCATACCCTTGCTTTTTGCATGAAGTTTGGCGTGCATTCTTTCATCGTAGTCTTGGTTCAGTCGCAACCGGCTAAACAATTCCCGGTTGTGTGTTTCCTGGTACAATGCATACCAATCAGCGCCAGCTTCTGCAAAACCATCAATCCATTGGTCCGGAATATGTCCGGGCGATATCATCACGGGTAATCCGGTTTCAGATTTTATCGCTCTGGTCAGTTCCATGACGCTTTGAAATCCCTCTTTGTGAAATTCCGGATCTTCGCCCATGGTTAGGTCAATCAGGTGGACACCGGATTTGGCCAGATCCATGGAGAGGCTTTTGGTTTCTTCAAATGTCTTGCGATACCTGTCAATGGGGTTGGATCTCCTGTAATAGCAAAAGGCGCAGTTGTTTCTGCACCAGGTTGTAAAATATACAAAACCATATAAAAAGACCTGATCCCCGGTTGTGGTTTGCCGTGCTTCACGAGCGCGGGAAAAAAGATCCGACAATTCCTTGGGATCATCCGAATTCAAAAATTTGATGATTTGGTCTTTTTTCATGACGGTTCCCTTCAATAGCAAGCTATCATACCAGCAGTCTTAAATTGGCGAGGAGCCCGAGAGTTTCACTCGGCTGCATAGATTTAGAGTCTATGTGATCCATCCGATCCGCTCCCCAAATTAAAAAGCCAGTGCCTTCATGTATTCATCCTGAAAATCGCTACAGGATGCCAGCTCAATATGTTCCACACGGCTTGGTACCGATTTAGCCAATGCCATTTCAACATCGCTCATCAAGGCCATAGATACCCCTGCTCCGGCGGTATTTCCCGCAGAAAGGATTTTGTTCATGGGCAACGATGGTATCAGCCCAATGGCTACGGCACTTTCTTTGTGAATAAAATTGCCAAATGCACCTGCAATGATAATCTTATGAATGTCTTCGGTTTTTTTGCCCATACGATTCAGCATGATGGAAATCCCGGCAGCCACGGCCCCTTTGGCCAGCTGGACTTCCCGGATATCCTTCTGAGTGACGACGATATCCTCACCGCCTTCTTTATAGACCAAAATAAACTCCCGGCCCTCTTCAGTATTGATAAGACGGTCTGCCAAAGGGCTTCCAGGATGGATTTTTTCTAGGTCTTCTTTGGATGCCAACCGCCCTTTGAAATTAATCAATCCAGCACCAATCATCTCCGCCATGACGTCGATGATGCCGGAACCACAAATGCCAACCGGTTCTGCATCGTCCACAGTTTTGATAAACACTTCATCTTCTTTGATCTGAATCTTTTCGATGGCTCCCGGTGCGGCACGCATGCCGTTTCGAATGGTAGCACCTTCAAAAGCCGGACCGGCTGCGGTTGAGCAGGTCAAGGCAACACTGTCACCAGCCAAAACGATTTCGCCATTGGTACCGATATCTAAAAAGAGGGTCAATTTCTCCTCATCAAGAATTCTGGTCGCCACGATACCTGCTACAATATCTCCACCCACATGGCCTGCGATATTGGGTAGCAGCGTGATTTGGGCATCTTCAGAAATCAATAAACCTAGGTCTGCCTGTCGCAACTGCAATGTGCCGGTATACATAGGAGAAAAGGGTGCTCTGGCCAGGCTGGCAGGCGGGTATCCCGCGAAAATATGAGACATGGTGGTGTTTCCGCCGACGGTCACTTGTCTGATTTCGTCTTGATTCACATTATATTTCGTAGTTAGTTCCAAGGTCAGGCTGTTGAGGCCTTCTATGATTTTTGACCTGATGATTGATAGCTTTTCCGGATCCTCATCGCAATATGTGATACGCGAAATTACATCAGCGCCAAACTCGTTTTGTGGGTTGGTACAAGCTGCAGCGCCTAATTCTTTTCCGGTTTTCAAATCCCATAGCATGGCCACCACGGTGGTAGTGCCGATGTCAAAAGCCAACCCATAACCAACATGGTCGGTTTGGGCTGAGAAGTCTGCTGGGAAAGTGACCAATTTTGTTTTACGCCCGTGGGCATCCTTCAAAAGGTTGGCCCCTTTGCACTTGCCACACTCACTACAAATTCCGGAGCATTTAACGGTAGATTTCAAACTCATTTTTCTCTCTTTTCGCGTTTTTGTCAATGGTGATGTCTATTCTTTATTGGTATTTTGTTTGTTATTTATGTTGCAGAATGCACAGCCGGATTTGTTCCCCCGGCAGTCCGCGCATTCAGTGTTTAGGCGGACATAGGAGTCATTTACTCGGAAAGTCATCCCGCCGCAAGATTTGAGCGGTAACAGAATTCCCGTAGATCTGGTTTCGACCCCGATGGCCGCTCCGTCTAAAAGCGCAGTCAACTCTTTCATCTGAATGGTCTCCATACCGTAAAATCCAGGGCCAAACCCATCGCTGAGGATGCCCTCTCCCTCAAACATTTCTTCAAGACGCATTCGTCCCGCCTCGGTGAATGATGTACCCCAAATGTCGGCAAACAATTGATTCATGATTGGTTCTCCATCCAGATGATACTCGCCCGCAGTAAGCAGGTGCACATAAACACCTTGAACGGTATCCGGATTCAATTGTTCGAAGGCATTGCAGTGAAACACCACTCCATCAATGGTGGCAGTGGATCCCGACAAAGCAGGCATGTCATAATAGGAATAGATGGCCTTAATATTAACCCGGTTTCGAATTCTTTCTCGTATTTCGAAAGCTTCTTTTCGCATTCTCTCGTATTTAGGTCCCGGTCGGTCGATGCCACTGGTGGCCATGAAATACTGATCGGCCAGTTCGTCGCAATCATCTGTTGGAATGGTAATGATTTGATTTTTTATATCCATAGCAACCCTTTCAGACGTTCTCCGATGGCTGAGATAATCAGGCTCATCATTTTAAACCCTACTGCGGAAATCACCACAATGTCTGTCTTTGTAACTGGCTCATTCCAGGGAAGGAGTTCCACTTGGTTTCCGACACAGCTAATTTCTATATTTCCTCGGTCTGTCATGGCAAATCCTTTGATCCGATATGCTTGTGGAGACAAGGAGTGGACAAGTCGCTCCAATTCAACGTAGGGAATAATTTGATCTCCTTTTACAATAAAGGTGGCAGGTCTTGAAACCACTGTATTGGTGGAGTCCCTTGGGTCAGACAGTTTTGCCAAAGAAGGGTCTAGATGATTCATTAATTCGGTGATATCAATCCTGCAATAGGATGTGACATAAGGCGTGATTCTAGGATTAACCTCTTCCAGTTTTTCGATGATTTCTTGGAGTTGAGCCTCATCGATCAGATCTACTTTGTTGATAATCACTGCACCACAGAACTCCAGTTGAGCACGGATGGCCGGGAGCAAATCGTAAAGACCCATAAAATTTTCAGCATCCACCACACAGACAGAGCCCCTGTAGTCATACAGCTGCTTCACTTTGTGAGAAATTCCTTCCAGTATGGCTGTCATGTTGGCAGGATCCGCAAGACCGGTGGCCTCAATAAGCACAAACTCCAAATCACGGTGGGACATGTCGATGAGACTGTCCACAAACTTATCTTTGATGCAAGCGCAAAAAATCGAGCCGTTGGTCAGTTCCGCCATTTGGATGCCATCCCGTGCAATCAACTGGCCATCGACGTTAACGTCACCGAATTCATTAATAATCACACCAATTTTATATTTGCTCAAGGATTCCATGACCAGTTGCAGCAATGTAGTTTTGCCTGCTCCTAGAAATCCGGTCAATAAAATCAGTTGCATGATATACCTCACTTCTATAATACATTATATATGATTCCGATAAAAATTACATCCGGAATCTCCGCTGTAAAAAAACATGAAGATCCCGGATTGTAAATGATATTCAACCGGACGTCATCCGGCGCAAACCAGCTTATTTTTTGGCGTTGGCATACTCTTTTACTGTGTTTACAAATTCTTCACGATCTGGAATGATGGAAACCCATTTGATGTCTCCATCCACGCACATAGAGGGCAGATTGGTCAAGCCCATCTTTGCGGTTCTTGCGATATCCTCTTTGATAAAGTATTTGTATACTCTGTACTCAGCGATATCTTTAATTTCGTCAAAGGCATCTATTACGCTATTCAACATATACGTGCAGGCTGCACACTGTTCCGGGTCAAGCAGGAATAACTCAATGATGACCTTTTCTTCATTGGCATAGTCCGGAATTTCCACTTCGATATCGAAGCTGGTGGCGCTTTGATAGTTCTTAATCATTTCCCTGGTTCTATCGGGATTTTTTGTGGCTTGAGCACAGGCGATTGTGTTTTCTATGGGTGTGGCATAAGGCATATCACAACCTGGGCTGACGATAAAGTTTTTTCTGCTGCCAACACTGTCAATGAGGTCGATGACCCCTTTCATGTTGTCTTCCTGTGTTCCATGAAGCATGGTGGTGGTTAATGGAATGTTTCCGCCGATACAGATGTTGTAACGATCGGTGACTTCCTTTGCTGTTGGCAGGTTGACGTTTTCATCCACTGATATGCCATCCGGATTCATTTTGCACATCACCTCGATTTGCTGTGTCGCATTACCACAGACAAAGAAACTGGAATAAGCTCCCTTCATGCGGATAAAGTCAAACAAAGCGGTAAAGCTTTCCGACATCATTTTCTCAATATGTTTAGGAGAAACCTGGCTAATCAAGGGGTCTACCACGGCAATGACATCCATGCCGGCTTCAATATACATTTCTGCCATTTTGCAGGCAACCTGAGTACAGTATCCAATCAGGTCCTTGACATAATCGGAGTCTTTCATCATATCCATGAAGATGTTGCTGCCCCGTAGGTGAGAAGCCAAAGTGAAAGGTCCGCAAATCAATCCGTAAAGGGCGATGTCTTCGCCAACGGCTTCTTTGGTCTTTCTCATAGCATCCAAAATGGCAGGGATTCTTCCGGATGTTTCGTCTGGAATCTTGCATTCGCATGGGATGGTTTTTTCGGAAGCAAGCGGATGACTTTTTACTGAAGGGGGATTTTCTTTGGCCCACATCAAGTCGCAACCTAAAATCTCTGCTTCAATCTGCAGGTCAAAAACTACCGGCATACCGTCAGGCATATACAGTTTTGCAACTTCCTTGAGAGACTCTACGATATTATCCGCATTCTTTAGCATTTCTTCAGCGTTATAGCCTTTTAGCTTCCCAGCGTGGACGCCTGCAAAGGGCACCCATGGATACTCCGTCAGTTCTTCATGCCGAAGCGCTTTAAAAATCAGTTCTTTACTCATTTG
>JBGSVW010000025.1:0-32423 GCA_041752735.1 Anaerovoracaceae bacterium
AGCGTAATAATTGCTGTGCCATTTTGGTTGTTCTTCGGATTCACCGTCACTGTACGTGCGCCGCCCTCACCCTTGGTGATGATCACATCGCTTGTGGCCACCAGCGTGGTGTTGCTGCTGCTGATTACCGTTACGCTAAGGTCGCTTCCCGCCGTTTCAACATCACCCACGGTGAAGTTGCTGCTGCCGTCGGCAAGATCTTCCGTCAGCTCCATGTCCGCCGGGTTTGTATCAAAGGTTGGCAGGTCGGTCACACTGCTGACTGTGACTGTAACTGTGGCTTCTATGCTGCCGCCGTTACCATCTACGATGAAGTACGAGAAGGTATCCTCGCCGTACCAGTTCTCATCGGGTGTGTAGACGATCTTGCCATCCACGATAGCAATGCTGCCGTGAGCCGGCGTTGTGGTCACACCTGTTAATGAGATGGTGAAGCTACTTCTATAATGAAGGGTTCCCAGATTCAGAGCTGTATCAGTATCCACATCTGTATCATTGAGTAAAACATCAATGGTTACAGCCACATCTTCATCTGTTGTGGCACTGTCATCGTCCGCTACCGGGTTGTCGTTTACCTGGTTGATTGTCACGGTCACAAGACCCTTGTCCTGGGCTTCGCCATCTGTGACGAAGTATTCGAAGGAATCCGTTCCGTTGTAGTTCTCGTTTGGTGTGTAGACAATCTTGCCATCCACGATTGCGATGCTACCATGGTCAGGCGCATCAAGTTCGCCGGTTATGGAGATACTTAGCACCTCGGCTTCCGGTGTCGCGTTTAGCTCTTCGCTTTGATCTATGTCGGTATCGCCATTTAGTACGTCAATTGTGATCGCCGTATCTTCATTGGTTGTTCCACTGTCGTCGTCAGCTACCGGCGCATCGTTGACCTGATTCACTGTCACAGTGACTGTGGCAACAGATGTGTCTCCCACGGCATCCGCAACAACATAGGTAAAAGTGACCGGGCCATTATAGTTTTCGTTAGGCTGAATATTGACACCGGTACCACCCTCTGCAACGGTAATTGTTGCATTGGGATCTTCATCGGTCACGGAAAGCACGTAGATGTATTCCGTATCCGGATTGGTTTCTAAGTCGCCGTCTGTATCATTATCAAGCACATCGAGGAAAGTTAGCTCATCCTCCTGAACCGATAAATCGTCGTTCACCGCCACAGGTGCTTCGTTTACGCTGTTGATGATGAACGTGAAGGTTGTCGTCCCTTTCGCACCGTTTATGTCGGTTGCAGTGATTGTGATGGTGGTTGTTCCGTTCCACTTCTTATATGGCTGAACATCTATCGTGCGGTCGGTTCCTGTAGCCGCATCTATATGCAACCCGTTCAGCACGATAATCGGATTTGAGCTGGCTGCCTTAAGGGTAACCTCTGTATCCACATTGTTATCCACATCCGTCACCGTGAAGGGAATGTCGTTTCTTGCTGTCCCTTCAAATACGGTGAATTCCGTTCCACCAGTCATCGTGACCACCGGTGCATCGTTGACGGGTATTACGGTTATTTCAACGGTAAAAGTATAATCCTTATCACTGAATGAGTCGTACATTGTGTACGTAAACGAGTCGGCCGCATTGCTGTCCTTAAACGTCGTGTAATATAGGGATTTGCCATCTGACGCAATTCTCACAGTTCCATGGGTAGGAGTGCCAACCGCCGTGATGGTCAACTGCTCCGGGTTGGTGATAAAGTCTGGGTCATCGTTGATCAGCACATCGAGTTGCGCTTCGATATCTTCCGTTACCTGGTATGTATCGTTACTACCGGTCGGTTCATCATCGACTGCATCTACAGTGACCGAGAACGTTACGGAATCGGTTTTGCCGCCAGAATCTGTGACAGTCAGCGTGATGTTCGCGGTGCCAAACTGGTTCGCTGCGGGTATCGCTTGTACCGTTCGTTCTGCACCGGTCCCACCCGTGGGATTTGTAACCGTGATGCTTCCGATCGGGAATAATGCTGCATTGTCGGTTGTTGCTACTACAGAAAGTATATCATCGTCATCTTCTTCATCAGTGACGATGAAGGAAATCGCGCCGGTGCCTGTTGCGGAGTCTTCCGGAATCCCTGTCACATCTTCAATTGGTTCCGTGATAATCGGGGCATCGTTAACAGGCGTTACTGTAACCGTCACTATGGCTTCAGATGTTGCGCCAGATGCATCTTTCATCGTATATGTGAAGGAGTCGGTGTAATTAGCTGTTGATGTGCGGTTCGCATCCGGAGTATATACTGCTTTGTTATTTACAATTTCAACCGAACCGTATGTCGCGCTGCCGACGGTCAATAATGTAAGCATGTCACCCTCATTGCTTAAATCCACATCATCATTGGCAAGTACATTAATTGTTACTACTGAATTCTCATTGCTTGTAGCAGTATCATTCTGTGCTGCAGGTTCATCATTGACTGCTGCCACCGTTACTGAGAATGTATATTCTGTATAAGCACCGACGCCATCCGTGACACGCAGTTTGATATTGGCCGTGCCGTTTTTGTTGTCTTTCGGGTTTACTGTCACGGTTCTGGCACCGCCCGTGCCTGCTACTATAGAGACATCTCCTGTGGAAATCAACGCAGTATTACTGCTGCTGATTACCGTTACAATGAGATCGGCCCCCAAGGTTTCCGCATCGGCTACCGTGAAACCACTCTCGCCGTTATCAGAGTCCTCTGTCAGACTCATGTTGTCCGGATTTGCTGTGAATGTAGGTGCATCGTTGATTGGGTTTACTACTACAGTAGCTGTAAACTGAGTTTGCAGTCCGCCCGAATCTTTCGCGATATAGGTGAATGTTTCTGTGCCATACCAGTTCAGGTCAGGCGTATAAATTATTTGCTTCTTGTCCCCACTGATGGAGGCGGATCCGTGATCGGGGTCCGATACGGAATCAATGGTCACATCTTCAAGCGCTGAATTCGTTTCCTCGTCAATATCAATGTCAGTCGGCAGGTCAAGAGTGACCTCCGTATCTTCATCTGTCTCTGAGGTGATGTCGCCATCCGAAGGCGCATCGTTGATGGGATTCACTGTCACCGTCACTGTCGCTGTATCCGTTTCGCCATCGCTGTCTATCACAGTATAAGTAAAGGAATCCGTGCCATTCCAATTAGCGGATGGTGTATAGATAATACCATCTTCCGAAGCGACTGCCGTGCCATGAGCTGGTGTGCCGACCGAAGTGATCGTAAGGGTATCGCCGTAGATTATATCTAAATCTGTATCGTTATCAAGCACCGGAATGGTGATTGCAACGTCTTCATCTGTTTCATCAGTATCGTTCACAGCATCTGGATTATCGTTCACCGGTGTAATCGTCACGTACACGATGCAATAGCCTATATCCTCACCATCACTGACATAGACGCCAAAGCTATCCGTTCCAGAATAATTGGCTGTAGGAGTATAAGTAAAAGTCCCATCCTCATTGACAGTTACGCTACCATTTGCAGGACCTGCTTCCGGATCTGCGCTGAATGAAAGTGTATCGCCTTCCGCATCGGTCGCGGTGACGCTTCCTGATACAGGTTCGTCCTCTTGTGTCGTCACATCGGGGGCTGTAATCTCTGGCGCATCATTGACAGGGTTAATGATGATGGTTCTTGTCACTGTTGTTGTCAGCGCACCATCAGTGATTTTAAACTCGACCAATACTTCCCCAGACTGATTCTCCAGTGGGGTTACGGTGATAATCTTGTATCCGTCCGCATGGGCGGTCAGCACAATGCCTGTATTTTTGAGTATGGTTTTGTCCTTCGAGTCGATTGTAATAATCAGACTAGACATATCAGTTTCAGAATCGCCTACGACAAAGTTGAACGCTGAAGTCGTATCCTCGTCCATGACCCATTCGCCGGTTGTCGGTTCATATTTTTCAGTCGTGGGTGCGTCGTTGACCGGTGTGATTGTTATATAAACACGGCCTGTGGAAGTGCCGCCGTTGCCGTCGCTAACAGTGTACCAGAAGCTGTCACTTCCGTAGTAATTTTCAGAGGGGGTGTACTTCACACTAGTACCCTCTACTGTGGTAGTACCGTGGGTGGCACCGTAAGCATCAGTGACAGAAAGCGTATCGCCCTCTGCGTCACTATCATTATCAAGCACCGCGATTGTCACATCGTTGTCCTCAGTAATTGTACGCGAGTCGTTGCCGGCCCTTGGTGGATCATTCTGCGGGTTCACTGTAACTGTTACAGTGGCCGTATCTGTAGCTCCACTGGAATCCATTACGGTGTATTGGAATGTAGCGGGGCCGTAATAATCACCGCTCACGCTATATGTGACGGTACCATTATTGTTGTTGACCACACTACCAATGCTGACATCGCTGATTGCAACAACCCGAAGGGATGCGTCCTCCACGTCTGTATCGTTTCCGGTTAGGTTAATCGTGATGCTGGTCGTTCCTTCGGTCAATCCGACGTTTTCATCCACCTCTGCCGTGTCATCAACTGCATCGGGTTTGTCGTTAACCGGATCGACTGTGATTTCGAACTCTGTCTCAGCGATTAATGTACCGTCACTTGCGATGATGGATATAATAGAACTTCCGTATGCGTTGGTTACTGGCGTAAGTGTAATCATCATGCCATATCCCGACACATGTGAAATCAAAATACTCTCATTAGGAATAAGCGCCGTGTTACTGGATGTGATGGTATAACTGGACGCATTGGAAAGATCATTGTCCACATCTGTCACAGTAAGTGTCACATCTTTCTGTGTATCCTCTTTTGTGGATTGGTAATAGTTTAGATTCGAAATCACCGGCTGGTCATTCACTGCCGTGATTGTGAAGTATGCTGTTTGAGTACTCGACATTGCAGTAGCGGTATTATCCGTTACTGTGAAAATAAGGCTATCGGTACCATAATAGTCCGGGTTGGGTGTGTATGTGATTGTTCCATCGGTGTTCACAACCGCTGTGCCGTGGGTTGGACCGTTGCCATCTTCGATGGATACGGTGAGACTGTCGCCGTCCAACTCGCTGTTAGGAGGCACTACTGTAACGACTACATCCATATCTTCATAAAGCGTCTGGCTTACAGAAGTTAGTACCGGTGCGTCATCGACTGGGTTCACGGTCATGATGATGGTGCGCTCCACCTGGGTAATGCCGTCACTGACTCCCACAACTATATCCACTAAGCCGTTGGCGTTTGCAACGGGCTTTACATTAATGTAAGCAATACCTGTTTCCCTGTCGATTGTGATATCGGCTGTTAGAACCACCGGCGAAGCATTAAACTGGTTACGTGCATAAGCATAGAACAGAAGGTCACTGTCTGCGCAGTCAACGTCGTGGAAAGTCACTGTGAAGTCCGTGCCCGTACTGTCTTCGTCACACTCTATGGTATCAGGAGCACTGTCGATGACAGGTGTGTCATTAATGGCCTCGATACGGATGTAAATGCGGCCCGTAGCGCTCTCCTCACCACCAGCCAGTGTATATTCGATCCACACATTGCCGTTCTGATTTGCAGCCGGCGTGAAGCGTATCGTGTCATTATCCACAACCTCAAGCGTGCCCAATGTTGTGGTTTCGTCCAATGTCAATGTATACTCCACGTTGTTCGGATTATGGATGTTTAAATCGAATGTGAACGATGCATCGTCCTCTTGACAATATACATATTCATTGTTGGCATATAAACTGCTATTGTATTCTACTCCGATGTAGAGAACAGCATCGGTATAATTGTATTCTCCCGTCGTATCACTTCGGTCGATGATACGGTAAGAAATCTGGTCCGCGCCGTTGAAATTGGTCGAAACAGACGTACGGGTATAGGTAATCATTCCGGTTGAGGTGTCCATCACCGCAGTTCCGAATTGAGGTGGTGTCACTATTTGGTAGAGTCGGACGGGGTCTCCGTCTGGGTCATAATCACCGGATAACACGTTTACCGTTGTGGTCTGATTAACCTCATTGGGAAGTTCTACCCAGTTACTGTAATTGACGGGCGCATCGTTGACGGGAGTCACATTAATCGTAACTGTTCCAGTTGCAGTAGACTGTCCATCCGTGAGACTGTAGGTTAGTGTCTCCACGCCATTCCAGTTACCATTAGGGACATATACATAATCGCTACCGCTACGGTAGAGGTATCCATGGGATGGCCAGGATATGGCATTCACCCAGATAGTATCGTTCTCTGGGTCGCTATCGTTGGTAAGCAGCGTCAGCGTTGCGGTCGAGTCCTCATTAATGGTGAACGTATCGTCCACGGCCTCAGGTGCGTCGTTATCCGGATATACGGTCAATGAGAAAACAGTGGTGTCCTGATTGTCACTCGAGTCTGTTACCGTAACCGTAATCAGTGCTGTGCCGTTTTGGTTGGCTGCAGGGATAAGCTGAAGTGTATAAGTTCCATCGCCGTTATCGGTCACGATGATATTATTTTCATAATCCTCAGGAAGTAGGGTTTTGTTTCCCGATGCCACACTGATTGTGGCCGTATCGTTCAAATCCACATCCGTTACTGTGAAGGGAATTCCACTCGTGGACATATCTTCACCTAAGTACTGGTTGGTGATCATGCTGATTTCGGGAGCATGGGTTAAACTATTGATTGTCAGCGTAACTGTCGCGATGGAATTGGCGGTAGTAGGGTCGCCGTCTGAAATCGTATAAGTAAAAGTGTCAGTTCCCACTTCGCCATTGGCGGCGCGGTAGGTGAACAGCTGTGTCATTGCGTCAAATGAAAGCTCTCCATTAAGATTCTCATGATAACTTACGACGGTAACCTGATCCCCGTCCACATCGCGGTCGTTATTTAGAACTGCGAATGTCTGTCTGCCGGAAATGGATACGTATACTTTGTCGCTCATCGCTATTGGCGCGTCAGGTGTTGGATTGATTGTATAGATGAACTCGTCGGAGCTGGTGATGCTTCCGTCACTGACGGTAACTGTAACCATAGCGCTACCGTTGGCGTTTGCAACCGGTGTAATGGTGAGGGTACAAGTACCATCGCCATTATTGACGATTTCGATACCGTCTTTGGTTATTTTGTCTGTATCGCTACTGTATGCAGTTACGATTAAGCTCGCTGCTGTCGTCTCCTTGTCGCTAATGAAAATCGTAATGCCATCACCTGCTATATCCTCATCCGTGGAATAAGTCCCTTCAGGATCTAAAGCGATTTCTGGTCCATCATTGACAGGTGTGCTTTTTAATACACAAGTGCCGACGGCCAAGCCGCCATTGCCATCCGAAACATTATAGGTAAAACTATCATCACCGTCGTAATCGGCTTGGGGTGTATATTCATAGGTGTTGTCATCAATCTTCGTCAGAGTGCCGATGCTTGTGCTGGTTTTAATGCCTGTGAAAACAAGTGTGTCGCCTTCGATGTCTGTGTCGTTGGCGATGAGGTCCGCCACATGGATTATTACGGAAGTATCATCCTCTTGATACACAATTTCATCTGCCTTGGCGACGGGTATATCGTTTACGTTGGTGACATGTAGCACAAAGGTCTGCGCCACTGTATTAAAACCGTCTCCCAGCGCGAGGCTGATGGTAACGTCGCCATACATGTTGTTCACAGGTGTGAACTTCAATGTCACGGTATTGCTGCTGTCTCCCATCCCCGTAATCTTGATGCCGCTATTTTTTAGCAACGTCTCGTTCAGGGATACTGCCTGCATCATCAGGGTGTTGGCTGGCGTCTCCACGTCCAAGATATCAAACTCAACAATCGCGTCCACACTGTCTTCATCAATGGTATATTCAGCGTCGAGATTTGAAAAGTATGGTGCGTCTTCTATGCCCGTAACGGTCATTGAGACTGTGCCAGTGCTGGAAAGCCCGCCACTATCCTTAATCACATATGTGAAGGTATCCTTACCAAAGAAGTTGGTGGCAGGGGTATAACGTACCTCATTGCCCTCAATGGTTGTAGTCCCGTACAAACCGTTTTGAACCGAGAAGAGCGTGATTGTCTCTTCCGGGTTGCTTGATTTGTCAATATCCGTATCGTTAGCCAGAACGCTAATCAACACACTACCATCTTCCTCAATCGTCGCAGCATCCGCTACGGCGACAGGAGCGTCATTAACCGCAATCGCGCTAATGAATACCTTGGCTGTCGCAGTGCCACCGTGACCGTCCGATATAGTATAGGTGAATTCATCAGTACCGTTGTAATTCGCTGTCGGGGTATATCGAATCTGTCCACCTACAATAGTCGTAGTGCCATACTGTGGCGTACCGCTATTGGTAATCGTCAGCGTATCTCCGTCCGCCGTGTCATAGTCGTTAGCCAGCACATCAATTTTTATACTAGCATCCTCGCTGGTCACGATTCCTTCATCATCATTGGCGACAGGTACATCGTTTACCGGGAGAACAGTAACTGTAAACGTATCCGTCACGGTCTCACCCTGAGGATCACGAATGGTTATTGTGACTGTCACCGGTCCTCCGCTTACATTGGAAGCGGGGGTAAGATCGATGCTGATCTCCTCATTGCTCTTATTGACGATGATGTTATTGATGATTGAAGAATTCGGGACTGTGGCAGTCACGAATAGGTTTTCTAGGCTCGTCTCACCGTCGGCAACATCAAGTACGACATTTACCGGTTCGTCCTCATTTATATTAAAGTTTTCGGTATGCACCAATGTCGGAGCAGTATTTATATCATTTTCGCTGATGTCATAGTTACCTGCGTTGTCCGCAACAAAAATGGTGAACACGCCTCCCGCAGATACGGCGAACTCACCGTCAGGAATACTCGTGCCACCACCTATGATGAAGAAGGCTGCTTCATGGCTGCCTTCGGCGTATTTAATTTCCTTGATGCCAGATAGACCCGTATCGCTGGTTTCTACGCTAACCTGGGCGGACCCAGCGGCAACCACGGTGGTCACCCTATCGATACTTGGCGCAAGCTTGTCAATATAAATGATGTCGCTGACATTGGAGGAAACATTGCCTGCTTCATCCGCAACCGCAATATCAATCGCGTACTGCCCGTTGGCCGAAACCTTATAATCAGAAGGCAAATCCGTCCACGAACCGCTGTTCAGTCGGTAGATATAGCGCTCAGGTGCGCCGGAGCTTGTTCCCAATGTGGGTACCGTTACGGCCACATCCATATTCGTCCATGTGTCATGGGAAAGTGTGAGGGATGCAGGTGCGGAAGGAATTCCCGTATCGATGTTCGTAATCAACACATTCTGCGTCGCAGAGGTCTTGCCGGCATAATCCTTACTATATGCGGTGAAACTTGTATTCGCATTGGCAGTAAAGGTATAGGGAGATGTGGTGCTCACCTTTAACCCATCCTTATAGATGCCTTCCAGGCCGCTGTCACTGTCCGAGGCATTAATCGTCACCGATACAGGTGTGTTGGTCCAGTTATGGTTATATGCAACACTGCATGCGGGGGCGGATGCATCGTGGATGATAAAGCTCGTATCTTGAAATACAACAGTGTTGCTGCCAGAGGTGTTGGTGCCATACAAGTAGAGTATGACGGAACGTGTCCCTACCGGGATGGATACATTTGACAAGAGTTCCACGTTGCCGGAAATTGCATTATTTGGTTTGGTGAGATCGATAGAAGATATCACATCAGAATAGTTTGTCGTGCAAAAATCAATCTTAACGGAAGGCACGTCGTTGGCGCTTCCGCCTGACCCTTCTTCCGTTACGTTCGTTATGGTGGAGAAGTCAATCTCCAAGCTCCCAAGATCAATCGATGTAGATATGTCGTGGCCTGCTTCATCCAGTGCTACAAAGCCGATCGCCTCACCTTGATCGGAATCCGTCATTGTGATTGTAGTGCCGCTAATTGTTGCACCGGACGTTGAGAAGGTAGCGCTATTAACGTTTTCAATATCGTAACCACGGAAATAATAGGAGCTGGCACCTTGTGCCACATCGTAAGACCAGCCTATCTGCACAACCATAGTCACGCAGATTAGCATCACGAATAACTTCGTGCTAAACCTCTTCAATTTTGTCCCGCTACCAATACTCATATACATCCCTGTTAATTATTGAAAAAGTGGCATCTATATAAATTGCCACTTTATATCCGATTATTATCAATATAATCGAGCAGCCGGCTGTCATTCCCAGTGGATTAGACCCAATAGCTTTGCGCCCATACTTTTCAGTATGTTTGCCCAATATTTTATTAATATAATTGTACCTTTTACTACATATTTGTCAAGATATATTTATGCTGTTGCGTTAATACGTTAGTGTGTTAAATTCTTCTTCAAAAAGTAAAGACTGTTGAAATTACAACAGTCTTTATGATGATTATATCTTTGGTTATTAGAAGTCTTATATTTCCTCCAGAATCGTGATGGAAACATTACCAAGGCCATCTTCAACTATGTAGCTGAAAAGGAAAGGATTCGCATCAGCATCATTTAGTACGCCAACCAGCATAATTTTCTCACTATCATTTTGGTCTGTGTTGATAGTGAATCCAGCGCTTTTTAGTGTATCGTAATAAGCGTTCGCTTCTTCCAAAGTCATCTCGTTCATGACAACATTCACCGATGAAGGCATCGTTGTGGTATCCTCTTCGGAAATTGTTTCGGTTCCAATTAGTTTGTCAATGGATGTGATTGTACTATCAGGTTCCGGTAATGTACTCATGTATTGGCTTGGCCAGTCAAGACCTTCGGTGCTTTGATCTGTTTCCTCCTCGCCGCACGCCGAAAAGCTCAGCCCCAAAACAAATAGTAGCATGATTAATAATATCTTTTTTCCCATAATTTCTCTCCTATATCAGTTATCATAAAATAACGGTTCTTCTTCATATAATCAATTGTACTGTTGAATATTTCAAAATCAATGTATCACAACGTATATATGATGTCAATGTAAGCGGGTTTCCCAGTATTTCACTGTCCATGGCCATTTACAACTACTCATATTAATGTATATAATATAATAATCCAAACGTAAGGAGAGCACGACAATAATGATAAAATCAATCTATATGAATCACCGGGTGGCGTTTTTATCTGCTTTCCCTCATACTATACCGGTAATGACTGGCTATTTGGCTTTGGGAATTGCCTATGGTGTATTGATGCAGATTAATGGTTATGGCGCCTTTTGGTCGGTTCTAATGAGTTTAGTGGCCTTCTGTGGCAGCATGCAATACGCTGCAATCTCGCTCCTCACCTCAGCCTTCAACCCCCTGCAAGCACTTCTGTTGAGTCTGACCGTCAATGCCAGGCATCTTTTTTATGGCCTTTCCATGTTGGAAAAGTATCAGGGTTTAAAAAAAACCCGGTTGTTTTTGATTTTTTCTTTGAGCGATGAAACATTTTCAGTTTCATCAAGTGTCCTACCGCCCGCATCAGTAAATCGAAAACTCTTTTATTTCTGGATTTCGTTTTTAGATTACTTTTATTGGGCATTGGGCACCTTACTGGGTGGTTTGCTCGGTGGTCTGATTACCTTCAACACAGCAGGTCTGGATTTTGTCTTGACGGCACTTTTCGTTGTACTATTTTTAGAGCAAATTAAAACCCTCACCAATTTCAAATCAGGGCTGGTGGGCATAATTTGTTCACTTCTATGTTTAATCTTCTTAGGCGCTGACCGGTTTATCATTCCTTCCATGATTCTGATTATTACCACTTTGATGATATGGAGGAAGCGCGTATGTATTTAACACCTTTGGAAACATTCATCACCATCCTCGCAGTGGCTTTGGGTGCTATCATAACCAGATTTCTGCCTTTTTTACTATTCCCTGAAAATAAAGAGCAGCATCCTGTTGTCACATATCTGGGACAAATGCTACCTCCTGCCATGTTGGGACTTTTGGTTGTCTACAGCCTTAAGAATGTCGATCTGCTGGCACCTACCCACGGAATGGCTGAGCTGACTTCAATCTTCTTCATAGTACTCATTCATCTTTGGAAACGAAATGTACTTCTCAGCATCGGAGTCGGAACAGCCTTATATATGGTTCTGATCCGAATAGTTGGCTAATTGCGTTTGTGTTCAGAACTTCACAGAATCCGTGTTTTATTATGATATAATCAGAACACGGAGGATAACAAATGAAAGTGAAAAATAAGAAACGAAAAATAATTATTACGGTTCTGATTGTGTGTGCTGTACTATTCACAGCAGGCGTGTTGGCCTACAATAAGATGAATGACGTTGTAGCAGAAACCTTGATTACCAAGATCGCTGCAAGCAGCGCCGGTGATTCAACAAATCCCTCAGCGCCAGAAAAAGTTTATGAATCAATGAGCGATGCAGATCAAGACATAGTAAAAGAGATTGCTGCAGATCATGTTTCACCCTCCACGGTAGCGGAAGTCACCGAGCTCCTGGTTAACGATGACACGGAAGGTCTGAAAGAATATGCCTATGAGAATCTAAGCGACAGCGAGATTGCTGAACTGAAAGAATTATATGATAAGTACAAATAAAGAGGCGAAACGCCTCTTTATTTTTTTATAAAAAGAATAATATTATTATAGCGGAAAAATTAGCCAGAAAATGCGAAATTGTACAAAGCCATACATTATTGGTTTTCATAAAAACAAATCCATAAATAAGGCTGTTTATAAATACAAATGCCAAGTCATATGCAACAATTGTTACACTTCCACTGGTTAAATGCCCCAAAGCAAATATTGCAGAAGTTCCAATTATTGCCGGTAAAGCAGGCACAAAGGATTGTAGTTGCTTTTGAAAAAACCCCCTCCAGGCTACTTCTTCTGCAAATGCTAGAATCATAATTTGAACAATGAGTATTGGAAGTCTATCAACCGATAGCATAATTTCACTTCTTGACATGACATGTGTTATATAATCAGGCATTATAAGTTTTGCAAAAACAATAACTAAAACATTTAATAAGGATGGTATGGCAATCCAAATCCATATTGTGGCTTTCGCCGTTTTTTTGATTGATTTAATATCCAGTCCACATTCACCAAATGTTCGTCTTTCTATAATTTTGAAAGCAATGAATGCGCCAATACCAAACAATACTGACATGCCTGCTGCTTTTACACCAAAAATGTTTGTCAGGGAAACAAGTGCCATTGCTATCAGGATAATAATTTTTGCTGTGCTATATTTTATGATTGAGTTATTTAATGATTTGCTCATGTATTACCTCCATAAGGTTTGATTCATTGAAAATTTTAGAGTTCGTGTGGATTCTAAGCGTGCTATAAAGCGTTGATTGAAACTATCAAAATCTGGATTCCGGTTCCCAGATCCATGATTCCGTGACCCACCATCAGAGGCACCAGATTTTTGGTGCGCCGGTACAGAATCAAAATCAGAACCATCAAGGGCAAAAAAGATAAGAATCGGAAAGCCATATACCGTCCATCCAGCAAGAGCGGAAAAAAGCTGTGCTGCAGCGCATACCAAAAGATGACGTAAGCACCGGCCAACCATGGTTTGCGGGCTATGCCGGTCAGTCTGCTGTATGCATATCCAAAATATAAGGGTAGTTCCGAAAAGACTATGGTAACTGGCAGGAGCACTAGGCTTACCAATGCCCAGGGCAAGGGCAGCGGTTGAACCAGAAACTCCGGCAAGCCGCCGTAAAGGGCAAAAGAACAGGCCAGCATTCCGCCCATACCCACCAGGATCATCATTATGCAGACCAGCAGGATTTCCGTCGCTTTCCATTTCCTGGTTTCAGGCGCAATCAATACCCGAAAGGGTTTTTTCTCCCCGGCACTGATGGCAAACAGCCCGGCAATAGTGACAAGATTAACGAGAATGCAAAGCACTGGCCAATAAGCAGCTCCTTGTTCCAGGGTTATTCCCCCTGCATAAGCGAAGATCAGACCTGCAGCTACAAACAGGAAGCTCCGTATCGCTGGCGCTACAACGGGTAAAGTGTCTTTTGGACTCATATGCGCTCCTTACCCGTAGAAACCAGGTATGGTCGGTCATACCTCTTGTCATGGGCTTTATTTTTTTTGAGGATAATATTCCAGCCGAGATTCCCGAGGCCAGTCATATTGAGGATTGTAATGACCTTGGCAAGAAATACAGATAACTCATAAGGTTTGGCGAACTCCTTCACATACTGCGGAGGGAAGTGTCCCTCCTTCTCAAATGCATCGCCGAATGCGGTGAATCTGTCCGCAAGCTTGCCGAATTTTTCTGGGAAAATCCCAATACCTGCGGCTTCCCCTTTGGCTACGGATCCAAGATGCCCATACCCTTTTTGCCTGCAAAATACTTCAAAATAACGGAGAAGGATTTCCTCCTCTATGGTCTCCATGTAGCCGGCCTGGACAACAAAACCCAGGGACTGGCTATCCCGGGAAGCCGGGGGCATATGCTCCATGAATTTTTTCATGAGGCCCGGCATGGCATGAACATAATTCGGAAGAAAGAACAAGATACAGTATGCCTGTGAGACTTGATGAGAAATCTCGTCAAAATCTCCTCCTGCAAGAGCTATAATTTCTGCCGGCATTTCCATTTGCTTTACAAAAGCACTAGCCAGGAAATAGCTGGCGCATTTTGGCGAATTCCCTTTTGGGGAACCGTTGAGAATGATTGTTTTCATAGTTGGGCTCCCTCCCTGAATTCACTTACCGGTTTCACGATAATTTCATGGGAGTAAAACTCTCGGAATACATACTCGATATAATCTAAAAATATTTGCTCCGCTTCCGGACTTTCAAAGTCCCCGTCATAGTAGTACTCAATTTTTGGATACCGCTCATAGCGGGGCAAGTGCCTGGTACGCCTTTCTTTGGATACCACTGTATAGGGCAGAAACAGGCAAATCATACGGTCAAATAGGCTTTTCATTGAGCCGCTGACAAAATTGTCTGTCACCTTACCAAAAAAAATCGCCCGGTCCACCGATACATAAGACCGGTAGAAAGCATCTAGGTCTTTGTGGACGCACTTTCCGGGGGTCGTCCACCAGCAGTTCCAGCAGCCCAGGCAATCCTTGGGCAGCTGAGCACCGATTAACAGGGTTTCTCCGCTTTCTTTGGTCGGTTCATCCCACTCTTTGATATATAAGGTTGTCACGTTCTCCTCCCTTGTTTAAAACAATTACTTATAGGTTCATATTTAAGACTGCTATAAATTGACCAGATCCTTGTATGCCTTTTCAAAGAGATCTTTGAGCAATTCTTTGTTCAGCGTATAATGCAGTTTCTGCCCGACTCGCTCATACTCAACCAACCCGATGCCCAAAAGCATCGACAGATGATAGGATGCGGTGGCGCCGGTCAAGCCGACCTGTTTGGCCAAATCGCTACCAATTGCTGGCTTGACAGCCAGGCTTTTGATGATTTCCACTCGCTTTTCTTCCGAAAGTACTTTGAAAAACAGCTTTCTTTCTTCACTTCGTTTTTCACGTAATCGTTTTTTGCTGATAAACGTGCCATAAATCAGGACAAAGTGATCATTTTCAGGCTGGAGGACGTATGTAAGAATTTCTGAGAAAGCATTGGGTATGAGGTCAATCCTCTTAGCAGGCTCCAGAATCTTCGCGCTGATTTTCAAATAGTTGGTAATGAACTCTTCGGTCGTTGTGAGACAAGCTTCCCGACTTTTTTCTACTTCGGCGCGGTCCAATGTTTCAAGCTCCTCCACATAAGGAGCAAAAACTTGGGCGTAACGCTCTAGCAAATGCACAAGTCGTTGCCTAGCATCCGCAGGGTATCGTAATATTTCCAGCGCTTTTTCCTGTTCAGCAGAAGACATGCCGGGGCAATCTGCCAAACGTTGTTCAAAGGTTGTTCGATCAGCAAGAATCTTATCTAGTTCCAGTTCATTCCTGCAAATCTCACCCTCTTCGTGACAAAGGACATCGATAGCATCTGAAAGCAAATGCTTCAGTCCTTCTGTTTCAGAAAGGGAGGCAAACTTAGTGGCCAACTGGTTGATGTCTCTAATCTCTTCAGAGACTACTAGGCCCCAAAGAAGCGAGCAAACCGGTTTACCGAAAAAGAAAGCAATCTCTTGATGGTAGAACTGTGGCAAGCTGCTTTTGATTTCCTGGATAATTTCGGTCATCCGCGGGTGAGGTGAATAACCGGCATTTTCAAAATAGTTTCGTTCCATCTGATCGCTGTCAGCAATGCGGTTAAGAGATACCAGCATTTCATAGACAGGGTTGGTGTCGATTGTTATGTTCGCTTTTTTCATGAGTAATACCTCTGGGGCTTGCCCTTAAGTTCTAAATCCGCAATCAATCTCTCGATGATGAAGTTCAGGCTTTTCTCTATGCGCTGAAGCACATGGAAGGCCAGCTTCTCAAGTTTGATTAGAATTGTATCTCTGCGCACAACGGCACATTTCAGATCTTCTGGTAATACATTTTCCATTTTGCAGTATTGCATCAACTCGGCGTTGTGTTTGTCTGCTTCAGGTATATAAAATTGATTCCACATGGACAATCACGCTCCTTTTCCTTTTTATGAGCACATAATACATCCATCTAATATGTTTGTCAATACAATATTAGATATTCATCTAATATTTTTTGTTTTAAATGCTACAACTTGCATCTATCATTGCTCTGAGTCGAAATTAATTTACTGACCTAGGCCATCATATGCCACCCACCACGGTAGCAGAGAGCACAGAATTACTAGGGAACGATGCCACAGAGAGCCTGAAAGAATTATAAAACGAATACAATAAAGAGGCGAAACGCCTCTTTATTTTTATGAATTAGTGAATATGGTGAATTGAAAACACGATATTTCGTTGAAGGATATGTATTTATATCTCAGTCGTAAGCTTTCATGATAGCCTCATCATCATGAAATAAATCAACTGCGATTTCCGCCATATTCATTTTTTCCCAATAGGATAATTGCTTGTGTTCAGAATAGTATTTCATTGGAATAGGATGAGTTCCAACAATAACATCTACTTTATATCGACTTTCAATAAATTCCTTAAACTCATTTATATACGGGCAGGGAGGATAGCCTACAACAAGTCCCGTTGCAAGATGAATTGTTTCAGCACCGTTTTTTATCATTTCTTCCGGTACGTACTCAATATTTCCGCCAGGGCAACCTCCGCAGTTTGAATATCCGACCAGTTCCACTTCTTCTTCTGGAGTATATATGGAAAAAGCACCTGCTCGTTCTTTTAAAGCTCTGAGACATTTACCGCCCCCGCAATTTTGATAGCGAGAACAGATAATAATTCCTATTTTCTTCATGATTTTGACCTCCATTAAAAGAAATTAATCTTTGAAAAATCAATATTGCCCTCATGATCTGTAATCTTTACATCGGCGTGTACATATTCAATTTTACCGATAAACATTTCGTGGGATCCCGTAACAATAGAATCTACTATTGTGCATTCAATATTTACAGGGCAATCAGGTAGCAACGGCGCATTTACCTTTTTGCCATCCTGAAGTTTAACGTTCATTATGGCAAGTTTATCCTCATCTCTTTTACTGTGACTTCCTAGATAATCATAGGTTTCCTTATAACTTCTGTCCACAAGGTTTACAACGAAGCATCCGGACTCCTTTATCATTTTGTAGGAATACCTTGTCGGAACAATTCCCACCATAACCATGGGCGGATCATAGCTGCAATTGCAACAATACCCTACCGCCAATACATTGTTCTCTCCGTCCAGCCCCCGACAGGAAATAAGGACGTTGGGAGCAGCCTGAAGGCAGGATTTCATTTTCGCCTCTTTCTTTTCTGTGGCCACAATTGTTGTGTTCATAAATACCTCCTAATAATTTAGCTTTAACCTTTATTTTTTTATACCTAATAGGATGTACGCAGTCTAACAGTTCTACGGCTCATTACAACAATAAGATTCGAAGTCCTGCAAGTAATAAGGCTACCGCTAGCAATCGGATTATGTAAGTGCCCTTGATTTTTTTCGAAATCTTCGCACCTACTTGCGCTCCAATGATAGCTCCGGTTGCCAAGGGAATTATTTGTGATAATTGCGGAAAAAGGTCCCCGTTAAATAGATGAACCATACTCCCCGAAAATGACATAATTCCCAACATAAACTGGGATGTTGCTGTTGCAATATGGATTGGAAAACTTAATAAAGAAACTAAAGCGGGCACGTGAATAATACCGCCACCTATCCCTAAAAACCCAGCCAAAAAACCAACAAAAACGCTGATTAAAATCCCCTCCCACAGATTATATCTGTACACATTTACCACTGAATCCATATCTTTCATTCGCCGAACTACCTGCCCTTTTGTTGTTTCCTTATCCCCCGCGCTAACTCTGCTTGGTTTAATAAGTAAGAACCCAGCTAATGCTATGAGGATAACGCCAAAAATAATGTCAAACACCGATCTAGGCGTAAAATGGACAAGCCATGCACCTAAAACAGATCCAGGTATTGTGGCAATCGAGAACATAAGCCCTGATTTGAAATCGATTCGCTTTTGTTTGGCATATGCAATGGAACCGGAGAGGGCGTTGAAAAATACCACAGCCAGGGAGACCGCTGTAATTGTTTCAGGTGCTTGTTCAGGGTACATAATCAACAAAATAGGCACCAAAATGAAGCCACCACCCGCTCCAATTAGCGTGCCAAATGTACCGACTACAAATCCAAGTAAAACTAAACTGATGATTGTAATTGCCAACACTTCACATCTTTCTACCAATCGTATTGTCCACATTTGATATGTAGGGCATCAATTTCAGTGGACAAAAGCTTGTTTCGTCTTCATTATCAAACATAACATAATATAACGGTAATGTCAGTCTGTTTTCAGTATTTCATGTCTCCAAATTAAATACAAAAACAAACCCCCACTTTTATTAATCCACAAAAGCAGGGGTTTGTGAGAGTTTATACTTTACGTTGACATGGAAATGATTGTGTTAATCTATTTTCGTATAGAAGCACTTTTCAATGTGTTGGGCTTCGAATTTCTTGGTAACCAGGCTGACAAGGGGCACCATAACCACTGAAGCGATCATTGCCGAAACACCAAACTGCGGTGCCATTGTTTTTGCCACAGCAAATCCAAGTTCCAAGGAGTTATATAGAATGAGACCTCCAACCACAACGACGCCACAAAGCGCACCAGCCCAGGCTCCTGCTCTTGTCACGCCTTTCCAATACAGCCCCCACAGGAATGGCCCGATAAAGCAACCGGCAACAACACCCCATGAGAAGGACATCAAGTTGACAATGAAAGTGATATTCATGGTTGCGAATAAGTAAGAAAAAGCAACAAAGAGTACGCAGAAGCTTCTCATGATCAGCATTCTCTTCTTTTCGTCTAGGTTGGGGCGAACTTCACCTAACAAATCAACTGCTACGGCGGAGCTGGAAGACAAGACCAAGGCTTCCAATGTAGACATAGAAGCAGATAGTAACAGCAACATGATAATACTGAGAAGGATGGTCAAGAAGAGATTATCCGTGAATACTTCCATGAGAATATAGGGCATGATCCCATCAAAAGCACCAGGTGTGCTTGGTAGTCCATCCGGGAGCGCATCCACAAAAAGTGGACCTGTCACACCAACCAAGTAAGCACCACCACCTATGATAAACGCAAACAAGGTTGCAATGATCGTTCCTTGTTTAATGCTGTTCTCATCCTTAATGGCATAGTATTTGTGAACCATCTGAGGTAGCCCCCATACGCCAAAACTGGTGAGAATGATATTCATAGAAAGGAAAAATCCGTTTTCGCCTCCAAATATCTGTGTTAAATTGGGGTCAATTGCATTGAGCTTGCGAAATCCTTCTGCAAGGCCGCCAACTTCAGGTTGGGCATAGACTACCGCCACCATGGCCACTACACCGACCAGCATGATGATGCCTTGGAAGAAGTCAATCATGGAGGTGGCTTTATATCCACCTAGGAAAAGTCCCACTGCTGTAAGCACAGCCATGAGCAACATAATGATTTCCGGAGGTACCCCAACAAAAATCGCCGAGAACAGGGAACCCAATCCCCGATAAACGCCTGCAGCATACGGCAAGAGGAATAGGAAAATGACAACGGCCGCATAAATCTTCAACTTCTTGCTTTGATATCTGGCAGCAAAGAATTCAGGCATAGTTGCTGCACTTAAACGGTGCGTCATCCGCCGAGTAGGTTTGGCAAGGAGCAACCACGCCAACATGCTTCCGATGATGGCATTTCCTATGCCGATCCAAATGCTACCAACACCGATTCGCCAACCCATCATTCCGGCAAAACCGATAAAAATAACTGCAGAAAAATAAGCAGTACCGTAAGAAAATGCAGAAATCCATGGCCCTACATTACGGCTGCCAAGTAGAAATGAGTCCATTGTTTTGGTGGTACGAAAACTGAAAATCGAAATTCCCAATACCACGGTAACATATAATAGAATAGTGATTAGCGTGATAATCTGCGCCATTGGCCACTTCCTCTCTATCGCTTTTGTGCGTTATAACTATACATTGTAAAAATCATTGTTTGAATTGTACAGTTTTTGTGCTGGAAAGTCAATAAATACAGCGTAATTGGTCTTGTTTCAAAGAATCTTTGCGTTGAATCGGCTTATCTCTTATTAGGGATTTGAATGCTTAACATTTCATATAAATCCACTGCAGCATTGTCTTTCTCATTAAACTCCTCAGAGAAAGTGTCTAGGCTTCCGACAGGATTTATCGCCAAGCCAACCAGCGCTTTATATGCGACATAGAATTCCGAGAGGGTAGTATAACACTGCTCCAGACCTTCCGGCGAATCAAACATATCTTTCATTATCAATTGGATTTCTGCTTGATTGGATTCTAGTGTCGAAAGCTTAGCATTAATATCCGCGTCGGCATAGATATTAGCTAATGCGATATTGAAGTCATCAACAAATTGATTGCCCACTTTTGTGTATTTATCTGTTTCCGGGTCGCTTCTTTCATAAATCGCATTGCTCCACACTTTTATAACTAAAATGCATATCGCTTCAGCCTCTGCACTGTCCATTACCATCTGGCCGCTTACCATTTCAAGATTGTCAACATAAGCGTTAAAACTACTGTTAGTATTTACGCTAGAACAGGATGCAAATGATATGAAAATGAAAATAATGGCTATATATAATACTTTCCTTTTCATTTCAATCGTCCTCCTCATCGTTCCAGGATGAAACACAATGAATCTCACCGCTATTCATATCCATCGCCATATTGTCTGACATGCGGATCATCATATTCCCTTCGGAATCCATGGCGGTATTGCTTGAAGTTTCAATTAAAAAGCCTCCATCATTCATGTCACAGATCAGTTTACTCATAATAAATCCTCCTATATTACATTTTGAATTCATCTCGTATATGAACTATTAGAATATACATACAATAACACAAAAAAAAGCTTTTCCGAAATAACTTGGCGAAACTCGTATGTCTGGAAGGTGAAACTCGTAGGTTTATCTATCAAGTCGCCTCAGATACCAGATTATGCTTTTTTAGTCAGTGATAAAATGATACTATTAATGAAGAATGATATCACACGAGGGCATTCCGCCTTGGAACAGAATGTAGGTGTAACATGAGCATTCAAATTGACGAACTTTACGAAGTGAAGTGCATTGATCAACTGACAGATTTGTTTCTTGACGCGTTTCAGGAATACCCCAAGTTGCGATTCGCATTTCAAAATAGCGAAACCAGAAAAAACGCATTGGAAGCTACCTTTCGGTTTTATGGTGCTTACGATTTGAAATATGGGAAAGCGTATTCTTTAGAATCAAAAGTAAACGAAGCCGCAGTACTCATTGAGTCAAGCCAGGTCAAATACTCCTTCCTTCGACATCTGCTGGCTGGTAGCTATTCGAAAGCATACCGAAATACAATGAAAAAGTTCCGGCCCGATGAGAAACAGATTCTCATACAAATGTTTTCTGAGTTGGATCGATTGGAGAAGCAACTCACATTTCCTGAGAAACATATATACATAGATTTTATCGGTGTAAAGACCGAGTTGCAAGGAAAGGGACATGGCAAAAAGTTAATGGAACACATTTGCCATTATGCAGACCAGTGTAACCTTCCGCTTATGCTGTTTACAAACACACAACTGGACATTGAATTCTATAACAAGCTCGGGTTTGAAGTCGTCGGAACAACCCACTCGGAAAAGTTTGGTTTCACCAATACGTACATGGTTCGGGATGCGTCACCACATTGTCGTGGTTAATTATAATTGTAGCAACATGATATGGAGCGGATGAGGGGAATCGAACCCCCGCCACCGGCTTGGGAAGCCGGAGTTCTGCCATTGAACCACATCCGCGTATAGAGGCGGGTTAACCCGCCTTTTGATTATACACAATTTAGGGTCTTTGGTCTAGTATTCTATTTCATGACTTCGGCGATGATGGCCGGCAGTTTGCGGCAGACTTCTTCGGAGATGGAGGCCACAGAGATTCGAATGCCCTTTGCAAGGGGCACCACGAAGACACCTTTAGCCTCCAGTTTTTCGCTGATCTCACCCGGGTTGGGGCAAGGCACACAGGCGAAAAATCCGGAGTCGTATGGCACGCAAGGCAATCCAGCTTCAACGATGCAGTCTTCAAAGGCTTTGCCTCGTCTGGCCAACATGGCCCGGAATCCTTCCCTCTCTTCGTTGACGCGGTGGAGAAGTTCGGGTTTTTCGTACACTTTACTCATGAGGACCTGTCCTGCTTTGTTGCTGTTGGACCAGCTGCCTCTGGATGAAAATTCGTTGACCAGTTTGAATTCAGCGGCGATTTCCGGGGTGGCTGCCATGCAAATGGCGGCTCCGCTTCTCATGCCATACATGGTGAAGGTCTTGGACAAGCTAAACCCGATGATGGGCAGCAGGTTTTCCGGTAGGTTCTGAAGTTTCGGCATAAAAGACCGTGCTTCATCTTCTTCACCTGCAAAATCGATATAGGCCACATCCACGAAAAGGGTGATGTTGCCGAAGGCACAAGCTTCTTTGAGGCAATCCATCACGTTGTCCCAGTCCTCATCATGAAGAGAATAACCGGTGGGATTGTGGGCAGGCGTGTTAAGCAGAATCACCAGAGAGCCTTGGGATTTGACCAGGTTCATCACCTGGGTTTTGAAGGATCCTATGTTGAATCCGTTGTTTTCGTCAAACAGTTCATAGGTGGCGATGGAGCGACCGATTTCCTGTGCTATGGTGCCGTATGGGGCCCAAAACCAGTCGGAGGTCAGCACTTTGTCGCCAATCTTGGAATAATTGGAAATGGTGTTACGGATGGCACCGGTTCCTCCTGGCGTGGCACATACTTCCACGTGGGCGTTGACTTCGTTTCTTCCGAAGGTGGCCTGCTGGATGGCTTTTTTGAATCCGGGAGTTCCGCCAATAGGCGCATAGTCCGCATAGTCGTCAGGATCCAGATGTTTAAGGACCTCAACCACAGAGGAAAGCACCACCAGTTTGCCATCATCGTCTAATAACGAACCAATGGTTGCGTTGATGACGTTTTCTTTCCCGATTTTGGCGGCAAGAGCTTTGGCTCTGCCATTCAGTGCGAAGATCTTGTCTTCCAACGGGATGATTCTACCGTTATCTTGGGCAAGAATGTATTTTGACATGTTTTTATTCCTTTCGAACTCTAACATAATATATATTTTTCCCCCAGGAGGAAAACTTCTCTTCGTATTCGGTGAGGGTTTCCTTGGCGGTGTGTGTCGAATCATGTAGGTTGTCGGTTTGGGCTTCAATCATCAGGTCAAGGCGTTTGATTTCATCCATGGTGAATTGGAATAATCCTTGGTTGTCGGTTTTGAATTCAAGGAATCCGCCGGGCATCAGGGCTTCCATGTAGCCTTTCAGCTTATCCCCGTGGGTTAACCGCCGCTTCTCGTGGCGTGGTTTTGGCCAAGGGTCACTGAAGTTCAAATAGATCCCGGAAAGCTCATCAGGAGCAAACCAATCCAGTATATTTTCTACATATGATGCCACAAACCTGACGTTTTGTAAACCCAATAATTCCAGTTTTTCTAAGGCGCGAAGAATCACGTTCTCATTGCCTTCCACACCGATATAAAATCCATCCGGGTCATCTATCGCTTTCTCCATGAGAAACTTTCCTTTTCCGCATCCCACCTCGATATACAATCCATTGGAATTTGGTTCACAAAGAGACCGCCACTGGCCTTTCATGGCTGGTGAATCATGGATGATATGATGGCTCAATGCTTCCAATTTTTGTTCAAGACCCTTAATATGTCGCTGTCTCATTTGAATATATTCTCATATTTGCTTAGAATCTTGAGTAGTGGGTAGCCTAAAACATAGCAGCTAACCAATTGTCCCACCCCTACGGTTGCCATACAAGCCGTAAGGCTCATGGGCACGCCGTATGCGTAATAAAGCATGGATCCAATGACTACCGCGTTGACCAGCACCGGAGGCAGTGGCACCAAAATAGGCCGTTTTCGCAAGGCATAAGACATCAGTGCGGCCAGCAAGGTGGCGCCTCCGCCTAAAACCATATCCAACATGCCATAGGGCCCTAAAATATTGGCAACCATGCATCCTACAAAGAGTCCTGGGATGCCGGCGGGCGTTAGGGCCGGTAATACTGTCAAGGCTTCTGCGATTCGAAATTGGATAGGTCCATACCCAAAAGACCCCAACACGATGGTCAGGGTGGCATAGATGGCTGCAATCAGGGCCGCTTGAATCCAGAACTTCGTCTGGCGCGTTTTTAGCTGCTTCATAGCCAGATCCTTTCTGCAACAACAACGCCTAAGAAAAGCAACAGAACAATGACTGCCACCGCATCGATTTTGCCCAGCTTCATGCCGTTCATTCGGGTGCGGTTGTCTCCGCCCCGGTAGCACCTGGCTTCCATGGCCATGGCCATGTCCTGAGCGATTCTAAATGCGCTGATAAACAGCGGAATCAATATGGGTATCAGGTGCTTGGCTCGCTTAAAAACATTTCCGGTTTCAAAGTCGGCGCCTCTTGCCTGTTGGGCTTTCATAATCTTGTCGGTTTCTTCAAGCAAAGTAGGAATAAACCGAAGGGCGATAGTCATCATCATGGCCAATTCATGGGCAGGCACGCCGATTCGACGCAACGGCTTCAGCAGGCTTTCGATCCCGTCCGTCAGGCTCATGGGCTTGGTTGCCAAAGTCAGTAGAGAAGAGCCAATGATTAATAAAATCAAACGGACCGCCATGAATACCGCTGTATACAGGCCTTCTCTGGTAATATGAAGGAAGCCCAATTTAATTAGTACCTCACCGTCAATCATGAACATATTCAACATGAAGGTCAAAATAATAATCAAAAATATGGGCTTGAGCCCACGGAGAATGTACTTCACGGGAACTTTGGAAACAGCAATCACAGCGGCAAGTGCCAGGAATGAAATACCAAAACCGGGGAAACTTTTTACCACAAAAAGGGCAACAATGAAAGCCATTGTAGCAATGATTTTGACCCGGGGGTCCAGCCTGTGAATTACAGAGTTTCCAGGATAATATTGTCCTAAAGTAATGTCTCTCAGCATGGGAAGCTATTTCCTATCTATCAGATAATGGACCAGGGTTTCTTCCGCCTGTTCCAGTGTCAGCACATTTGCATCCAGGTTCATCCCACAATCCCGCAGATCGCCGATGAGTTCGGTGGCTTCGGGAATGGAAAGGCCCATGGCCGAAAGCTCTTCTTTTTTAGAAAATATTTGGGACGGTATACCGTTCATCACCAGCTTGCCACTTTCCATGACCAAAACTTTGTCAGCCAGCCGAGCCACGTCATCCATTTTGTGGGTGACCAATATGGTGATGTTTTTTTCATGTTGGTGGATGTTTTCGATCATGTTCAAAATATCACGGTGAGCCTTAGGGTCCAGTCCTGCAGTGGGCTCGTCCAAAATCAACACTTCCGGTTTCATGGCGATGACCCCGGCAATGGCGACTTTTCGTTTTTCGCCGCCTGACAGGTCAAATGGAGATTTGTCTTTGAATTCATGGTAATCCAAACCTACCAAGACCAAGGCTTCCTCGACCCGTTTCTCAATCTCTTCAGGAGAAAGGCCTAGATTGGTGGGACCAAAAGCAACGTCCTTGGCCACGGTTTCTTCGAACAGCTGATACTCGGGATATTGGAAAACCAACCCTGTCCGTCGTCTTACGTCGATCATTGACACTTTGCCGGCAGTGATGTCCACACCGCCAACCACAATCTGGCCTGATTTTGGTTTCAACAGTCCGTTGAGATGCTGCAGCAAAGTGGATTTGCCGGAGCCGGTATGCCCAATAATGCCGACAAACTCGCCGTCTGCAATATCAAAGCTGATATCAAACAGGGCAACGGATTCGTGGGGCAGTCCCTCACTATATATGTGTGATATGTTTTTTACTTCAATTGACATAGATGCGCCACCAGTTCTTTTTTATCTACGATATCCATGGGAATCTGTACTCCCCGGCTCCTTAACCGGTGAGAAAGCTCAACCGCAAAGGGAACGTCAAGGCTCATGGCCAGCAGTTCATCCCTTTTAGCAAATACTTCCTTGGGGGTGCCATCCAGTGCAATCTTGCCTTGGTTCATGATGACGATACGCTCAGCATTGGCTGCTTCTTCCATGAAATGGGTAATCAGGACAACAGTAATTCCTTCTTGGTGCAGGTCGGCGATGATGTCCATGACTTCTTTCCTGCCTTTTGGATCTAGCATGGCTGTGGGTTCATCAAAAACAATACACTCCGGTTTCATGGCCACAACCCCTGCAATGGCAATCCGCTGTTTTTGTCCGCCGGAAAGCATATGCGGCGCCTTTTTTCGAAATTCTCCCATGTTGACGGCTTTGAGGGAAGCGTCAACCCTCTCCCGAATCAGGACGGGGTCAATCCCCAGATTCTCGGGTCCGAAAGCCACATCGTCTTCCACGATGGTGGAGACAATTTGGTTGTCCGGATTTTGAAAAACCATCCCTGCGGTTTGACGGATATCCCAGAGAAATTCGTCTTCCCGGGTATCGTATCCATTGACATATACCGCGCCGCCTGTGGGCAGGAGCAAGGCGTTTATATTTTTAGCCAGAGTGGATTTTCCGGAACCGTTTCGCCCAATAATCGCAGTGAAACTACCCCTTTCGATTTCGAGGCATACGTCATTGATTGCGTTGACGGTTTCTCCTCCATCGACCTGGGAATACTGAAATATTAAGTTTTCGATTTTTATGATGGAATCCATTCCTGCTCTTTTCTTGTTGTTGTTTTTGGTTGGTTTATTAGGTTTATTTCACAAGGTGAACCTTAATATTATACACTACATCCATAGGTTTCGCAAATGCACCGATGGAGTTCTGAGGCTTTCATTTGGCCAGGCGCAGTGATATTCTGACCGTCCGATGATGGAGGCGCTGCAAAGGTAAGTGCCGATCCACAAGCACCCCCGCAAATTCGGCTTTCTTTGCCGATTTCTCCCATAGATATGGCAACAAACGGCTTATGTATAGATTCTGAAGAGACAACCCGGGCCGCTTCCAGCAAGGTTGAAACATCCTCTCCTGTTGTGGGCATATATGCCACTTTGGGCAGGTCGGCACCAAGACGTTCCATGGCATGGAGCCGCTTAATTATGGCATCCATGTCAGGAGTTTTATCAAAATCGTGATTAGACAATATGACCATCTTATTGTTGCTGTGGGCGACCTCAACCAAAAATTCCATCTTGGCTTCGTCCATGCTTCCATCTTCTTCAAAGAGTTCGAAATCCACAAAATCAACATCACCTTGTTCGCATACATCTCGTAGCAAAGCAAGGGTATCGCTTCGACGCAGAGTAGAATGTCCACCCTCCGCTTCAGAGCGTAGCGTGAAGATGAGAGGTTTTTTTGTTTTGTTTCGAATTTTTAATAGCATGGGTTTCCAGTCGGTGATCCCCTGATAGGTCAAGTAAAAATCAGCCCGCCACTCAAAAATATCGCAGGGGTCTTTTTGGGCTAAGTTCACTTGAGACATGAGTTCTTCTTCCGTTCTACCATTTAACGGAACACAAATTTTTGGGATACCGTCTCCGATGAGAAGGTCTTTCACTTTGATGATGTCAAGGGCCATAATGCTCTAGTCCTTTCCTATTTTCTATAATAAAGTCTGACTTGTATTTTATCACATTTGAGAGCTCCACGAAACCTTTGTCTTTGTGATTCTAAACAAAAATCGTTCTTTTCCCATAAGCAAAGGCAACCCGCATAAATGCGTGGGTTGCCATTTTTAGTTGCTATTCATTATAGATTCAATGCTTTCTTTTGTGGGTTTTTATTGTTGCCGTTAGTTCATGACGGATTTTGGTTGTGCCAGAAGAACTGACATGTATTCGTACCCTGCGTGATATGCCTGAAGGTTCAAATCTGCCAACTTTCCTTCAAAACGATTTTTAATTTGTTCTTCCACAGAAGGATAATGGATTTTAGGAAGAAGCTTAGTCAACGCCCCAAGCATCACCATGTTAACCCCTCTTGGATTTTGTAGCTTCTCCGCAATCTCGGTTGCGGGGATCATGTAATGGGATGGATTGATGGATTCCACCAACGTGCTGTTGATTAAAACCATGGCATTTTTTTTGGATCGGCTTAAATATTTGTTGAAACCAGCCTGGTTGAGGGCAACAAAAACATCCGCATCGTCTACTTTCATATAATCGATTTCTTCATCGGAAATGACGACTTCGGCTTTGCATGCGCCTCCTCTTGCTTCCGGCCCGTAGCTTTGAGTTTGGGAAATGTTATAGTCTTCCCGCAAGGCGTAGGCTTCCGCCAGTTCAACCGCAGCCAGGATGACTCCCTGGCCACCGGCTCCGGCGAAGCGCACATTGATTCTCATCATTTTATCCCTCTTTCCACACTGATGGCTCCATCGGGGCACATCTTCTCACATAATCTGCATTCTGTACACTGTTCTTTATGGGTCACATCAGGAATTGCTGTTCCCTGGGCATTTCGCTTCTTTGATTTCACAAATATCTGCCGGGGGCAGATGGCGATGCAAATGTCGCACCCTTTGCAACAACTGCTGTCCAGAATAATGTTAGTCATTGGGTCTCCCCCTTTTCTCGTTGATGGGCTGGCTGGGCATTTGCAGATGCTGCTCTGTATATTCCATCCGATCCGTTCGATGCACCAATAGTCCAATTACTGTTTTGCCAGTCGGGAGGGTCTCTCCGTCTTTTTTCATCCAAGTGTTTTCTTTCATATTTTTGAGCATACCTGCAGGGGTCTTGTCGCCAAACGCATCGCTTCCCTGAACCGGACACTGGGAAAGCACTTCGATGAAAGCAAACCCATGATGGTTCATTCCCTCTGTAATGGCTTTTTCCAGTTGGATAGGATGGGCCGTTGTCCATCTGGCCACATAAGTAGCGCCCATAGCTTCCGCCAATTTGCATCCGTCCACCGGTTCATCAAGGTTGCCCATGGGGGAGGTTTTGGTCTTCATTCCTTTCAAGCTGGCTGGGGATTTTTGACCACCGGTCATGCCATAAATTCGATTGTTGACCATAATTACCGTCAGATCAATGTTCCTGGCGGCACTGTGAATCAAATGGTTTCCACCAATTGCCAGGCAGTCTCCGTCTCCTGTGAATACCAGTATTTTTTTGTCCGGTCTTGCCAATTTTAGTCCTTGCGCAAACGCCAAACTTCTACCATGTAGACTATGGATGACATCTAAGTCCAAATAGCATGGAATCCAAGAAGAACAACCGATGCCACTAACACATGCCACATCGTCTTTGATGCCCATCTGGTCGATGGCACGGATGGCAGCCATCTGAATGATGCCGCTGCCACATCCGGGACAAAATAAAGTGGGCAGGCTCTCTTTTTTGATGTATTTTTCATATACGGGATTCACGAACGCCCACCTCCTCCAAGATTCTATCCAGGATTTCCTGGGGTGTATGAATATCTCCACCGCACTTAGGCATGGATACTACGATTTTATCCTTAAGCGCCCGTTCCACTTCCCTGCTGTATTTACCCATGTTCATTTCAGGCACGATAATCAACTTGGTGTCTTCTGCAACCTTCTGTAAGGCTTCTTCAGGGAAAGGCCAGACTGAGTTGATTTTAATCAGTCCAACTTTGAGATGGCTATAATCCGATTGAATGGCTGCAGGTACACCTCTTTTAAACAGGGTCTGGATGATTTTGAACCGGGAACTCATCCTGGTATCTTTCACGCCTCTGGCCTGTTTGATCGCATTGAGGGCCGGTCTGGCCACGGAACCATAGGCCAAAATCGCTACATCTGAATCTTCCATAAAATATGTTTCGATATCTGCGATTTCATCCATATGATCTTGAATTTTACTGCACAAATGGTGGGTAAAGTCTCCGCTTTGATTAGCCAGATGTCCGATTCGCCTGCCTTGGTCATCGTGAAGCTGACCTTCAACCATGCTACTTGCTCCTGTGAAAAAATCTTCGGATGGCGAAACCACCGGCACCGGCCAATCTGGGAAATCAGGTATGGGATCACGGCCTATAATCAGCTTTTCTCGCATATGCCCGACGATTTCGTCGGACAATAAAACAACCGGCGTTCGAAACCGTTCTGATAGTTTAAACGCGCGGATGGTAAAGTCATACATCTCTTGTACGGAAGATGGACACAGCACGATCATCTCATAGTCGCCATGGCTGCCATACCTGGCCTGATAGATATCCTGTTGTCCTGAAAGAGTGGGTTGACCTGTTGCAGGTCCTCCCCGTTGAATATTTACGAATACAGATGGTGTTTCTGTAACTGCAGCGAAGCCGATGGCCTCTTGCATTAAACTAAAACCAGGACCGGAAGTGGCAGTCATTGCCTTCTTCCCTCCCCATCTGGCACCAATAATGGCACACGCAGATGCGATTTCGTCTTCCATCTGGATAAAAACGCCTCCGACTTTTTCCATTTCGGAAGACAGCAACTCAATGATTTCGGTAGAGGGGGTAATCGGGTATCCGGCAAAGAATCTACATCCTGCCTGAATCGCGGCCTTTGCACAAGCTTCATTTCCCTGTAGCACTGTTGTCTGGCCGGTTTTTGCTACAGGGAGTGTTTTTTGTGATTCCATGAAGAAATGTCACCTCTTGTCATAAATTTGTCCAAAATTAATAACTAATTTGTGGTACGACTTAATACTACATGACGAAGAGATTCAAAACAATAATTGTGCACCGAATGCTCATGTATTATTGCTTGTTTATTGCATTTTGTATGAATGTATTTTTATTGTACTTTTCTTATTCTTATTTTATTTGCTTAATTCTGTGTGCTATGCTTGTGCTTTTGCCTTGTGGTATCGCTCACGGGAATTGGTCAGATGTCTCAGTATTTCTGATTCTGCTTGCTTCCCGTTACGTGCTTCCACGGCTTTTAGAATTGCCTGATGTTCCTCCAAAATGGTCACCAGGTTTTCTTCGCAATAAACCGTTGCCTTTCTAGACTGCTGAACATATTCCTGATAAGACTTCAATGTCTGAATCAGAAAACGGCTCCGGGATGCGTAGTACAGTATTTCGTGGAATTTCTTATTGTTTTCCATTACCTTACGGCTATTCTTTTTGATGGTGTAAAATTCCATGAGTTCGTAAGCGTCACGGAGTCGCACTGCTTCATCATCGCTGATCTTTTCGGCGGCCCACCGGACTGCCAACCCTTCTACCACAGCACGCACCGAATAAATATCTTCGACGTCCTTTACGGAAAATCCCAGGGCATAGGACCCGCGGTTAGGGATGTTATCGATCAGCCCTTCCATTTCCAGTTGCTTGATGGCTTCCCGTACCGGTGTCCGGCTGACCCGAAGTTCGGTAGA
The DNA here is from genome assembly GCA_041752735.1 of Anaerovoracaceae bacterium. Classification (GTDB taxonomy): domain Bacteria; phylum Bacillota; class Clostridia; order Peptostreptococcales; family Anaerovoracaceae; genus UBA1422. The sequence goes on from JBGSVW010000025.1 coordinate 31,781, forward strand.
GATTTTGGTTTCATTCAGCTTTTCTCCAATGCGGTATTCCCCTAGCAAAATTCTGTTCCTAATAGTATTTGCAATTTCCTCTGTCAGTGTGATCCCCTGATTCTCTTTCATGTCGTGAGATTCCTTTCGTTTTTTGGAAGGTTGCATTCCCTCTGAAAACATTATATGCCAGCGAACAAATCATTGCAAATAAAAAGGCAGCATCCGCTATTGCAAATGCTGCCCTCATAATTGTTTTTGATTGTGACCTACCTTTTGATGTCTCGTGTTATCCGGTGGTCCGAAGGTCTCGAATTACTCGATGATTTCGGTTACAACGCCGGATCCAACTGTTCTGCCGCCTTCTCTGATGGCAAATCTCAGTCCCTGCTCAATGGCGATAGGCGTGATCAAGTTGATTTCCATGACGATGTTGTCGCCAGGCATACACATTTCAACGCCATCAGGAAGCTTCAAATCGCCTGTTACGTCGGTGGTTCGGAAGTAGAACTGCGGTCTGTAACCGTTGAAGAACGGTGTATGTCTTCCGCCTTCTTCCTTCTTCAGGACGTATACTTGGCCCTTGAACTTGGTGTGGGGGTTGATGGAACCCGGCTTTGCAAGTACTTGACCTCTTTCGATGTCTGTTCTTTGCACGCCTCTC
>JBGSVW010000026.1:0-76085 GCA_041752735.1 Anaerovoracaceae bacterium
TTCTATATAGGAGAGTGCTTCATTAATACTAAGCATGTATCCACCGGTTCCGTAAACCGGGATATCCCCCTCGGATAGATGTTTGTAATCTTTTCCACCACGAACATCGACTACTTCACACAACTTACGCTGTTCCCAAGAGATTTTATTTGTGCAAATAAACATATATATTTCACCACAGATTTTGTCAAGTAGATGGTAATCCTTGGCAAACAGCGCTTACTGTTCTATAAGTAGTATGCCTACTACATTTTCGACGCATTATTTAATCCTCTCACTTGAAAACCCACCCCGAGCGGTGTAAAATAAACGTTGTATCATAGTGGGGAAAGCAATGAAAAATTGGGTTCAAATGCTAATAATTGAAAACATGAGAAGTTAGGCGGAAGGCTGCCTGGCTTTTTGTTTTTGTGTGGAAGAGGAAAACAAATGACTGATAGAAATTACGAAGCAATAATTCAACAATATATCGAGAAATTCAATTTTTTGAATAGCCCTGTGAATGATGAAACCTATAAATGGGATGCATTCGCACATTTTCACGAGCATTGGGATCCCAATGTAAAGGATGATGAATTTCCTACAATGATAAAAGAGTCCTTTAGAAAGACCAGTAACCTTATTAACAATAGTATGGTACTTCCAGCTGCAGGAATATGTCAACTTGCTGAGTTGGAACCCGCAGGGGTTAGAGAGCTTTTTCATCAGCTTTCCCAAGATGATGGCGGTGATATTAAGCTTCGCCAGGAACGTATTGAAAACTTCGTTGAAGATATTTCGTTTTTAATGGAGAAACACATTCCGAAGAGTTGGAAATTCCGACAAGACTTCCGCGTGGCACTATTCTATCTAAACCTCATCTACCCTGATAAAAATTATATATTTAAAGCCACGGAAGCCAAGGAATTTGCTGATCGCGTTTCTATTGCGGAAGATTTTGGATCGGGGAAGCACTTCTCATTGGCAAGTTATTACAAAATGTGTGACTCGTTGCTTTCAAAGATAAAAGAGCATGATGAGCTTATGGCAGTGCACGAAACCCGTTGGGAGATTCGAAAGGAGTGGGATGATTCAGTAACCTTAGTTAATGATGATTACCATATTCTAGTGTACGATATTTTATACTGCGCGCATGGGTATGGTTTATATGTAGATGTGCCTAAACTATATGGAAAAAAGCCAAAAAATGTCCCGGAAAAGAAAATCCAAAAGAGCGAAGTTGAAGTGGAACTTGAACAAAAACGCCTAGAATTACTAAAGATAGAAGCTGAACTGCAAAATTTGCCAATAACTGACTTGTCGGGGATGCTTGTGTCTCACAAAGAATTCGGGGAGGGAAATATAGTGGATCAAGGTGATGAACGTATTTCGGTTGAGTTTTCGACAGGGCTGAAGAAGTTCAAATTACCAGAAGCATTTACGAATGGCTACCTGAAGGCCTCAGACGAGTCTGAAAGGTTAAATTCAGTCAAGAAGAAAGCAGAGATTCAAGAGGCTTTACGATTAATAAAGAGTGAAGTACTAAGAATTGAGAGTAGATTGAAATGGCTGTAGAATATTACAAGTGACCAATACATGGATGATACTATGTGTACAATGAGGAGAAAAGATGGAAGCACATGAGATTAGATTATTAGAGTTTCTAGGATCAAGCAAACGAACTTTTAACATCCCGGTTTATCAACGTAATTACAATTGGAAGAAAGAGCATTGTGAACGATTATTTAACGATGTGGAAAATATAGCAAAAAGTAACTTAGAGATTAACCATTTTATTGGGACAGTTGTCTATGTAAAATCAAAGACATTACCTAATTTTATGGAGCTTATTTTGATTGATGGCCAACAAAGAATCACTACCGTCATGCTGTTAATTAAAGCACTTCATGATGCCATAGAAGATAAAGCAATGAAAGAGGATATATGGGAAACATATCTTATTAATAAACATGCCCCAGAAAAATATAGGGTTAAATTAAAGCCAATCGAGACGGATCAACACTCGTTTGAAAAAGTATTTGAAGGAGAACACGACCCAACTGATTCGAATATTTCTAGGAATTACAGGCTCTTTCAAGAAATGATAGCTAGTTCGGATAACTCTCCAGAAGAACTATACTATGCATTGAGTAATGTTGAAATAGTGTATATTTCACTGGATAAAGAGAAAAGATCTGAGAATCCGCAGTTAATTTTTGAAAGTATAAATTCTACAGGATTATACTTAACACCTGCTGATTTAATTAGAAATTTCCTATTAATGAATAACTCATACGAACGGCAAACGGAGTTATACAAAAAATACTGGTTAAAAATAGAAGATTTGATTACAAATAGTCGAATGTCAGATTTCATTAGAGATTATTTAACTGCAAAAACTAGGATGATACCGAAAAAAGACGAGGTATACCCTGAATTCAAATTGTTTGTAACAGGGAGTGGAAATGCTGATAATACAGAAGCTGTATTATCAGATCTCTTGATATATGCTGGTTATTATGCTTGGCTTGTGACGTGTAATAGTCCACATAAGGATATCAACTACAAACTTAGGCAGTTTCAACTTCTGAAATCAACCGTAGTATATCCATTGCTAATGATATTGCTAAAGTTGTGGGATTTGGAAAAGTCTGTTGAAAGAGAAAACCTACTTGAGACCCTAAATATAATGATTACATATATTTTCAGGCGGGAGGTTTGTGGATACCCAACTAACGCATTAAACAAACTCGTACCGTCGATCATTCAAGAAATATTGACAGCAAATTCGCCAGACGTATTTGAAACCACAATTCAATTCTTGCTCAATAAATCATTGACTCTAACATTTCCCAGAAATGAAGAATTTTGCAATTGCTTTGTATCTAAAAGTATCTATAAAACAAAGATTGATAAATATACGTTATCACAAATCGAGTTATTTAAAAATAAGGAAGCGGTGGACATAAACGGAGACATTACGATTGAGCATATTATGCCACAAAAACTAAACGATAAATGGCAAGAGCAACTTGGAGAAAATTATCATGAAATCCATAGTCAATATTTACACACGATTGGAAATCTTGCATTATCTGGTTATAATCCCGAGCTATCAAATATGGCATTTGAGCAAAAAAAATCTATTTACGCAAAATCAAACATTGAACTGACAAGAGCAATAAGTGACTTTGAGAATTGGACCGAAAAGGCCATCACTGTTAGAGCTGAGGGGCTTTGTGAGATAGCCTTACAAATATGGGATATCCCCGCAGAGTATAATGATAAGAAGGCTAGCGTTTCCTCGTTGGATTATAGCACTCAGTATTCATTTTCCGATGACATTGATGTTACTGGTGAAAAGCCTGCCACCTTAACTATTTGCGGTAAATCATATTTTGTCGATTCGTGGAAAGGGATAATGAAAAGATTGTATACTGAACTATACGAACTTGATTCAGAGCTATTTGCATCACTCATGAAGCATAGCGATTTCATGGGCAAATATAAGAACATATTATCAGCTACTGATACTGGCCTAAGATCACCATTAAAAATCTCAGAAGGAATCTATGTTGAAACTAATTTAAATGCTGTGGCAATACTAAAGTATTGCGGGGTGTTGTCTGAGCACTATTCATTTGAAGATGAAGTATATTTTACTCTGGCATCAAAGTAAAAGAAAGTTTGCGTAGCATACACAATGCTATTCTTCGGCAAAGCTATCCAAACAAAGATACATGTCATGTCCTATAATGCCCGTGAATAATGGAGAGTCTTCAAATGACGAAACAACCCACAGAACAAAAACTATTAGCCATTGAGCTCATCCTGGAAGATGGCATGAGTACTTCTGCTGCAGCTGACATGGTTGGCGAAACACCGGAAACCGTCGAAAAGTGGCTCGCTGATTATGAGAAAGAACAAGAAGATAAACTTCGCCGGCAAGAAGCTGAGCTGATTACAATGCAAAAACGAATTGATGAGATCCAGGAAGATATTGCCATCCATCGAGCGACCTATAACCTTATCATGGATCATCCGGACCCGAAAGCCGAAAAGGCGGCCAGAAAACACTGGGAGACAATCCCGGAAAAGGTCAGGCATAAGATTATCACTAATGCCTTCTGTGTTGACTGCGGAGCAACGATTATAACCGATTACATCATGCAGGGCGATGAAGAGGGAATCACGCTTTATGGGAAATGTGGAAAGTGTGGTAAAAGTATGGCGACGAGTGTGGAAATATAGTTTGCTAAATAATGATTTCACAAACATAACACATTTGTTCTATAAAATCATATTATAAGGAAATACTGTGACAGCGAGATGCTGGGGAGAAATACTATGGACGTGTATGCAATGATAAAAGATGCAATAAACATCGCGCAGAAAGGGGACAACATTGATTTAATGAGAAAACTTATCGATGTTCAATCCGAGCTAGTTGATCTGCAAAAGCGAAATTTAGAGTTGGGTGAAGAGAATATTGCATTAAAAGCGGCTGCAAAGATTAAGGACAATATTGAATACAATCAAGCCAGAACATTGGCCTTCCAGATTGAGAATGGAAACAAGGTCGGTCCATTTTGCACTTCTTGTTTCGAGAAGGACGGAAAACTCTATTCAATGAGACGATGGGATGGCCAAAAATGGCATTGCCCAATCTGTAAGGGTATGGTATACGAAAATGGTATGTATTAATAACAAATTCTATTGCTCAACTGATTTACTTGAATTGATGGATTGGGTTATATGACGTAAAAAATGACGTAAAACTCTGACATAAGCCAACATAACAGGTCATAAGCGGGACTAGAAAACGTATTCTAGAATGGCTGTTAATTCCACTTCAGCCCTAGAGACACGTAGGGAGCACACCGTAGCCAGCACATTCGAGTCCCATGTCCTCCGCATAAAACAAAACAGTACAAAAAATCGGTACTGTTTTGTTTTATGCTTTAATTTACTGATAAACTTAGGGTTTTCTTATCTATAATAGGCGCATTTAGTGACCTTATTTGATCGCCGAATTATTTTAGCTAAATTATGTTCAGAATCCAAAGTACGATAAGAATAACCACTATTACGCCGATGATACCCAACCCTCGACCCGTATTATTACCCATAATAAACTCACCTTTCTAATTGAATATAATAAAGTTTGAATACTGACTATTTGTCATCCTCGTTGTCTTTTGATTTGTCTATGTTGTCATTAATCTTTCTTGCGATGTCCTCTTTTAGGTCATAAGCCTTTTCCTTAGTGTCCGCGATGGAAGACTGAATCTTTCCCTTCAATTCTAACTCTTCATTATTAGTAACTTTTCCGATAGCTTCTTTAACTTCGCCTACTACTTTATTTTTTGCATTTTCAATTTTGCCTTTAGAATCTGTCATAGTTAAGACCTCCTTTTTCTATAAAAATGAATGGTATCTATAATCATTAGATGGATAAAGTCTAAATCAAGATGGTAAAGAGAAATGGGTCCTTATGTGTTCTAGGTATGTTAAGTATACTCCTAATTGCCTGAAAAATGAAAAAACATGCAAATATATTTTGGGGTACTATTCAAAGTAGATTTTTGAAGCAAATTAGCACACCTCAAACAGCCGGTTAACTAGCTTAAATTCATCACTTGTGCAAGAGGTATTGGATTCGAAATGCCTCGAATTTAACATCTATGAGTCATTTTCATTCCATCCTAACGTTACTAGTGGTACAATTATAATAAATGAGTAAGAACAGTGTCATAGAAGTGCTTCTTGCAAGAGAACCAATAGAAGGAGATCGCCATGATTAGAGTCACACAGGATTTAAGAGATGAACATGAGACATTGCAAAGGGTCATGGAGGTACTTGAAAAGTTGATAAATCTGGGCAACCATACTGAATTGGACTTAAATCAAATCCAAAATGAAATAGTATATTTTCTTAGGACATTTGTCGATAAATGCCATCACGGCAAGGAAGAAGGGATACTGTTCCCAGCAATGATAAAGGCAAGCAACACTCTTTTCGAAGCGTCAATTCGCTTCATGCTACAGGATCATACGAAGGGAAGAGAATTGGTAAATTCAATGAATCGTGCAGCTAAACATGGGGACACAGTCAGCTTTAATCTTTCAGCCGCAGCATATAGGGAACTTCTTATCCCTCATATTGAAAAGGAAAATCATATTCTATTTGAAATGGCCGACAGAACAATTCCAGAAAACAAATGGGAGGCACTCCTATGGCAATACGATGAGCATGAAGAAAATGTGATTGGTCCTGGTGTCCATGAAAAGCTTCATGAACTCATTGAAAAATGGGATGAACAGATTGAGTCAGAAGAAGAAAATCTCCGCGAGTAAGCAGTTGACAGGCCATGACTTCCCCCTTGCCTTACCGAAGTATTTATGTGATTGAATCCACGTGATTACATAGCGAAGCAGACAGATTGTATATTTGTGTTATAATGAATTTAGAAAATTCGAAATATTTCGAGTTTCCCGCCCAATTGCTACATTGATTACATATTTTTGATATAGCTAATATTGCGACCTGATAAATACGGTCGCTTTTTTTATTTAAATTTTGAAAGGTATGGTCAAAAGAATGGATAATCAAGAAAATAAATACAGTTTTTCCCGAGGTAGTTTTGGTATTCAGCGAATTATTGTCACACTCTTTGGCATCATTGAGTTTATTCTGGCGTTCCGCTTCGTACTAAAACTTCTGGGAGCCGACGAAGGCAATGGCTTCGTGCAAGGAGTGTACAATATTACTCAACCTGTTATAGGACTCTTTGAAGGTATTTTCTCAACAATAAATATCAACATAGCAGGGATGAATGGTGTTTTAGAACCTGCAACCATCATTGCAGTTGTAATTATCGGATTAATTGAATGGGTTTTGTTAAAGCTGATTTCAAAGCGATCCGGAAGCGGCCTATCAAAGGTTGCGTAAGTTACAAATAAGAAAGGATGATAAATTATGTTATGGACTGTTGCGATAATATTGGTTGTTTTCTGGTTGATAGGATTGATTACATCAATCGGCGGAGCATTGATACATGTGCTTCTAGTGTTTGCATTGGTTTTAATCATATTGCAGATGATACAGGGAAGACGAAAGACAAAGTAGTTAACGTTTTGATTTTAACGAGTCAATAGTACGAAAGGATGATAAATTATGTTATGGACTATAGCGATAATATTGGTTGTTTTATGGGCACTGGGGCTGCTTACCTCAATGGGTGGCGGGCTCATACACATTTTATTGGTCATTGCGCTAGTTGTAATTGTAATACAAGTGCTGCAAGGCCGAAGATAATTGTTTAATAGAAAATAATTTCTGTTAAACAAAATTACAATCGGAGAGGATTGTGAACACTTGAAAAAGATAAAGAGTAAACGCTCGCCGCTGCTACTTATTACCGGGTTGCTGATAGTTATATTGGCGATTCCAGTAGTAAGTTATGCAGCGCAGACAACCGTGAATCTGGGCACAACCAGCACATTTGCCGTATTAGCCGGCACAACAATTACCAATATCGGTTCAACTGAAATCAATGGAAGTGCCGGTAGTGACATAGGGACTTTCCCCGGGGTAGCCAGTACAACGTCCGCAGATGCAACGATAAGTGAGTCAGTGAGTTTATCAAGCCCCGATGCAAAAGCAGCCCAAGAAGATTTGGTAGCGGCATACAACGATGCAGCCGGACGATCTCCGGTCACCCGAATCTCTACAAAGCTCGGGGGAAAAACATTAAAGCCAGGCGTATACGATTCAGCAAGCGGTACATTTGAACTTACCGGAACGCTTACCCTTGATGCCCAAGGAGATCCAGATGGCGTCTTTATCTTCTTGATGGACTCAACGTTGGTTACAGCGTCAAACAGCATTGTGGATACAATTGGAAGTGCACGATATGGGCGTATATATTGGAAGGTTGGCAGCAGTGCAACCCTAGGAGCAGACTCTGAGTTTGCGGGGCATATACTTGCGCTAACATCGATTGATGCGAAAAAGGACGCAACCATCCGAGGCCAACTTTTGGCTATAAATGGTGAAGTGAGACTAGACAACAACCAAATCACAAATGGCCTTTCCACTACTATTCGTACATCCACCGTCTCGGGAGGAGAATTGCCTGAAACGGCGATTCCATGGTATAGCATCTTGATGGTTGGTGTAGGTTTGGCTTCTGCAGGGTTTGTATTCTGGGTCTATCGCAGACGATATGCGTATAATATAAAAAACTTGGTGTAAATGCGGTGGATTTGATGAGAATTAAAAAGTAAATTGTTATTGATGAAAGGCAGGCACTCAAATGAGTAGTTCAATAGAAAAGATGAATCATGCCGAGCATGATGATGTCAAAAGCACCAAAGACTTAAAAGAAACGTTGAGGCATAAAGCAACAATGTTCGTTTGCGAAGAACATGTGACCCTATGGATCACACCCAAAGCAAAATTAAAAAATCAATAGAATTGAAAAGGAGTAAAAATGGAACATAAATTACAGGCATTACCCTATAGTATGGATGCATTGGAACCATATGTATCAAAAGAAACATTAGAATATCATTATGGCAAACACCATCAGGCGTATGTAACCAATTTGAACAAGCTGATTGTCGGAACTGAGTTTGAAAATATGTCGTTAGAAGATATTATTTTAAAGTCAAGCGGTGGAACTTTCAACAATGCAGCCCAGGTGTTTAATCATACTTTTTACTGGAAATGTCTATCGCCAACTGGAGGTCAGGAACCACAGGGAAAACTAGCCGAGACTATCAATCAAAATTTTGGCTCGTTTACAGATTTCAAAGAAGAATTCACCCAAACAGCAATTGGAACATTTGGATCAGGCTGGGCGTGGCTTGTAAAAGACCAAAATGGTAAGTTGGAAATAGTAAGTACAAGTAACGCTGGAAATCCAATGACTGAAGGGAAAAAAGTGCTTTTAAACTGTGATGTTTGGGAACATGCATATTATATTGATTACCGTAATGCACGTCCCTCATATGTAGAAAAGTTCTGGAATTTAGTAAACTGGGATTTCGTTACTAATAATTTATAAAAGGAACTTTTGCAGCACTTCTCAATAGCAGATAGATTAGTGTAATTTCTGAGAGGTTCGATTCTGCGCATAAAGGTAATGGAGGGATTTTCAATGTCAGGTAAATTTTTAGTAAACAAAATAGAAGAAGGATTTAGGTTTGATCTAAAAGCAGTAAATGGTGAAATAATTTTAAGCTCGCAACCTTATTTATCCCATGCATCTTGTATAAATGGTATTGAGAGCATAATGACAAATGCTCCCATTGCGCCAGTTGAAGATCAAACGATTAAAGAATTCACGGCTGAGAAAAGTCCAAAATTTGAGATGTACCGATATAGAAATGGCGATTATCGTTTTAGGTTGATTGCAAAAAATGGAGAAATGATAGGTAGTGGAGATAGATATAAATCGAAAGTCGGATGTCAAAACGGTATCGATTCCATAAAGAAAAATTCAGTAGATGCAACAATCGTTGAAGGAGAATAGTGTAAATCTTTCTACTATTTGATATGCAGCGAAAAATAAGGAGATGAAGAACGATGTCAGAAACCCAAAAATTCACGGCTACAGAAGCCCATGCATACGGTGAAAAACTAGAGATTGATTGGAAGAAATTTGATGTGGAACAATTTCGCATGGGAATGGATGTTGAGCTTGAACATGGAAGCACCACGCCTCTTACTAATGTAACTAATAGTGATCCGATCATGACTGCTAAGATCGCATTGGCACATCTTAATGAATTTCCGGATTACTATACCAGACTAAAAAAACTGGAAACTGAGGCGGCAGCCTATTGGAAAGGTAAGTAAGGCCGTGGATTCTGTTGAAAACAATTCTAAACCTAACAATGAACTCGGAAAATATCTTTCATATTAATTATATTTGAAGCATAAAACAGCCGGCGAATCAGCATAAAATCTGACAGCCGGCTCTTTTTATTCAAAACTTTTTCCCACATTATTTCCCGTTCATAGGTGGGAAAACAGGGCATAATTGAGAGAATTTACTTGGACCAAAGGCAATAAAAAACGGACAGAGCCTTTGAAATTCAGACGCTTTTTTATGGTATCCCGAAGGGGAGTCGAACCCCTGAATTCGCCGTGAGAGAAACGACCAACGATGGAAAATCAGCGGAATTTGGCTTTTTACCCTATTCATAGCCCATTGCCAAAATCTATATCTGGGTGGCAACTCCTCTTAAGGTAGAAAGAATGGCCGGGCAACAAGCATCAATTTTTAAGGATGCACACCCACTCCAGTTGGCTGCCAGATTTTTGATATATATAGCAACGATTGCTATAGGCAAAATGCGGCATATAGTGGAATACAAAGAATATTATTCTCTGTCATACCAAAGTTCTTTGCTGAGATTCTGACTGCGCGCTTTGGATTGTATTTTTGCATAAACATCGTTAGGCTACGTGACCGTACATGCTCAGTACTTTTTACTTCAAGGGCAGTAATCTTTTCCTGCTTCTGAAAGACAAAATCCAGTTCTGCCTGGGAGTTAGATGTAGCCCAGTATTGCAAGAAGTAACCTTTACTGGCAAGCTGTTGAGCAACATAATTTTCGGTTATGGCCCCTAGAAAAGCATTTGGCTCAACTGACAATATGGTTTGCATAGATAACCCGGACTTTTGGACCAAAAGCCCAGTGTCGCACATATATATTTTAAAGGAAGAGGGATCAATATATGCGGGCAGCGGCTCATTGCCTTGCTCAACCCGTTGGCACTTGAGAATTACACCAGATTGGTCCAACCAGTCCAAGGAAGACCCAAATATCGTGGCAGAGCCACCTCGCTGAACCACTTTGTACTGAAACTTTTTGTTGTCCTTTGCCAATTGTGCAGGGATGGAATTAAAGCATGCTCGAATTTTCACAGCCTCACTTGCAGATGCATATTTTGCCATATCAGCAGCATAATTACTAATAATTTCTTCTTTTGTATTTCCCACATCGATAAATGATCCGGTCCGGCTAAACACATTGATGCTGCCTGGCATGCCTCCAACAATCAGATACTCTCGATATCGATCGATTGCCCTTTGGTGAAGAGCAACAGGCAGGGGAGCAAGCCCATCAAAGCAATGATGGATCTCGTCGCACAGCAGTTGCTCGCCAACCGCCCACAAATATTCCTCAAGGTCGAGGGGGTGGAGTTTCTTCATTGCTACTTTTCCAACGGGAAAGGATGCGTGCTCGCGGTTAATAGCAACGCCAAGCAAACTTCCAGCAGCCGCGATATGATACTCTGGAGTATCTTCGTAAAAGTACTTCAGCGATGTCAAAGCCCTTTCACAGGATTGTATTTCATCGAAGATAATTAGTGTTTTTCCAGGAATGATTTGTTCGCCAATTGAGGCTTCAAGATATCGTATGATTTTATCCGGTGAAATGTTTTCGTCGAAATAAGATGCAACGGCTTGGTTGCTTTCAAGATTGAAGTAGGCAGTATTTACATAATGCTCATCTCCAAATTTTCTCAGGATATATGTTTTACCCACTTGCCTTGCCCCGTGAAGAATAAGGGGCTTATGGAACGTATCGTTCTTCCATTCCAGTAGTTCTGTTTCGATTTTTCGTTTCATTTTTCACCTCCGATATCAGCAGTATAGGTCATATTGGCAGTTAAGTCAATATAAATCATAACATATAGGAACAAAAGCGACTTAAACATCAAAACAGGGGATTGCGATGTCGGATCGGCGGATAAGAGGCTAGATGATTAGCGCAAAGAAAATTGCCCCTGCATTCGCAAGAGCAACTTAATATATATGTTATATCACATCATAATATAATCGTCAATAAATAATCCAATGAAATGAATCCCTACTCTGTCAGATAGTGGATGCCCTTACAGTCCTTACAGGCAAAAATGCACTCCCAAATATTACCTGAGCCCAAAAGCGCACAGCTGAAAAAATAAATAAAATTGCCTATTGCATATGGCAGATTCTTTACATATAATAGGCGCATAAAGAACATATGTTCGTGACGCGAGTGGACTAGCATTGGAAAGACTTGACTGGAAAAAATAGTCACCGGCGACAGCATATTTCAGGTCTCGAATCAATACCACGGGGTAAAATAAACATCAAAAAAACCTGGCAAAAACGTATTGCCAGAAGATATATTTAGCAGTACAATTCTCACACAGCAAGCAGATACTGGGAGGGGGAAGTGAGATAAGCCCCAGTTTAAATGTTGAAAAATAGGCATTTATAAGTCCACGAAATATTATTTGAAAAAAGCATGTGCCCGTTTAGCATGTGAAAGCCGTTATACAAAAACACCTTTGAAAGGAGACGCCAATGACCAGGAAAGAAGTTAAAGTAAGATGCGAAGCATCAAGACCAAAGTGGTTTTGCTCAATCGTAAGAGATGAGAGTGGAAAGTACTACTTGGAGCAGAAAAGACCAAATGCGACTGTGCTAAAAGTAGAAATCACAAAAGAATTAAAAGATCTAATCAGCTAAACTTTTTACAGAGCAAAGTGGTGCAAATATCGAAAGCAACCAATGCCTGTCAGAAAAAAGCGCTACCTTGGCGCCGTAATGCTGTCAGGATTTTTTATCTCTAAAAGCAAAACAATTTAAGAAAAATCGTACCGAGCAACGGAGCCCAGGCGAGTTACCAAATAGCCGGATGATTTACGAAACGAAAGTTCGTAGTCATCTGGCTTTTTTTGTATCGTAAATCACTGGCCCCGAAACCTTGCCTGACTCCTTGAAAGAAAAGGAGACAGGAAAATGAAAGTAAGTTATCAGTTTGTATGCGAAACCGTAGAAGTTGAAGTGGAAGAGGTCTGGGGCGAGATGCTGATGGACATGGACCGTAGGGAGTACAACAACCATCAAACAGAAACCAGAAGGCATGTATCACTTCATGAGATAGATCAAGAAGAGAACTGCTTACCCACAGATTATTGCTAAGCATCTGACGGGGCAAGGCATTAAAACACCGGGAGGAAAGGATCTTTGGCGGTCAACCACAGTTAAAAGCATCCTGATAAATGAAAAATACCACGGCAATGCAATCCTTCAAAAGCGGTACACGGTTGATTATCTGACGAAAAAGACAAAAGCAAATGAAGGTGAGGTTCCAAAGTACTTCGTGGAAAACTCACATCCGGCAATTGTTACGGCAGAGCAGTATTTACTGGTGCAAGAAGAACTTAAAAGAAGAGCGGAAACTCCAGGCCTCATTTCGACCGCCAACTGTTTTTCTGGAAGGCTGATATGTGGGGATTGCGGGAGTCAGTTTGGGCCAAAGATATGGCATTCGACGAGTAAATATAAAAGGGTTGTGTGGCAATGCAACCATAAATTCCAAAATGAGAAAAAGTGCAGGACTACTCATTTATATGAGGAGGATATCAAGAAGGCATTTGTCTCGGTGGTTGAAGAGGTTATGGAAAATAGGGGAAGCATAATAGCCAATTTAGAACTAATGCTGAATGAGGTGCTTTCGCCGGATAAAACAGCACAGAAAATCCAAAAGTCAAAGGATAAACTTGAGTTTCTTGAACGAGAGATAAAAGCCTGCGTGGCAGAAAACGCCAGAAAGCCACTTGATCAGGAAGAATACCAGATGCGTTATGTGCCCCTGGCAGAAGAATACGAAGGTAAGCAGCAGGAACTGGCAGCGCAAGAGGTGGAACTAGACGACTTGCTTCGAAGAAGAGAAATCATAGGAAAGTACCTATCTACAATCGAAGAGGCAGCGATAGCGGATAAGGCCTTTGATATGAAACTATGGGTTGCGATGGTGGAGAAAGCCGGTGTGGGGATGGCTGGCAACATTGAGTTTGTACTTAATGATGGGAATCGGTTGGTTCGTGGGATTTAATGATTGTAGAAAAAGCACCTGCAGCGAAGAAAACTAATCCTAGTCTGCATGTGCTTTTTTAAATAAGAAGGTGTCGTTTGTTAGTGCTTTATATAAGCAAGAATATCCAGAGAATTTGAGGGGACGATGGATATATTACTGAGCATAAGCCTTCTCGAGTATGCTTAGGTAATCTTCCTTTGTGATTTCTTTTGGGTTGCCTTCGGTGCACATATGGCTTACACAACTCTCGGCAATTATATCAAAATCATCAGGGTTCACACCCCTCACGTCTTTAAATGTTGGTATGTTAAGGATCTTGTTTAACTCGAAAATCCTTTCCACTCCACGCCCAGAAGCTTCTTCAGAACTCATATTGCCAATATCAATTCCAAGGCACTCGGCTACATTCGCATGTTTTTCATAATTTGAGGATTGGTTGAATTCTGTAACATAAGGCAAAAATATTGAGTTGGCAATACCGTGGGGAGTATCATAAAACCCACCGATTCGTTCGGATAAAGAATGAACGGCCCCAAGAAAGGAATTCGTAAAGGCAATTCCAGCCATGAGACTGCCAATCATCATATTTTCCCTGGCATCAAGATTACTTCCTTCAGTTGTCGCGACAACAATGTTTTCTGCAATCGTTTTCATTGCATATAACGCTAAGCCATCAGTTATTGGGTTTGCATAGGAGCAGGTATATGCTTCGAGTGCATGGGTTAATGCGTCCATACCTGTTGAGGCGGTAATGATAGGGGGTACGGTTAAGGTTAATTCCGGATCCATAACTGCAATTTTAGGAGCAAGCCTCGAGCCATCCAAAATAGACATTTTCGTACTTATTTCAGACATTGTTATAACTGCTTCGAACGTCACCTCACTGCCGGTACCTGAAGTTGTAGGGATACATATCACTGGCAGCACATCTTTGTCAAAAGAACCTAAAGCCGCCCACTCCATGCAAGTCCCACCATTTGTCATTAAGACACTGGCCGCTTTTGCTGTATCCATTGCACTTCCGCCACCTATTCCGATGATCATATCTGCGTTAAATTGTATGCCGAGCGCTGCAGCTTCTTCACAACAAGTATCTCTTGGGTTTGGCATGACGGAATCATATACAAGGTATTCAATTCCAGATTCAGATAACAGATTTTCCACCTTTGCCGTTATGCCTGCATTGACAACACCAGCATCACAAATGATTAAGGCCTTAGTGCCATATTCTTTAGCAATATCCCCAATTTCCTGTACTTTGCCACAACCAAACCGAATTTCAGTGTGATGCATAAATGAAAATGATTTATTTAACATTGCTTACCTCCCAATTTGCTTCAACCTTAAATATCTACTTCAAAAAATGGTTTTTGCTGGTATATAACAACTATACATTATTCATGGGATACTCACAGTGCCCACAATGTAAGATTCAACAAATCATTTTCCATACATAGTGTTAAGGACAAATTTAATTTGCACTAGAACCATACTCTGAAACTTACAAAATCGGGCACAATGTGAAAGGCAGGTAATAATTACTGCTATCATTATTAGTATACCTATAATATACTTAACGCAATCTAATTTTGTAATTTTCAAAATATAATGGTTTGTATGCATGAACAACCAAATAGCATTCTAAAATGGGCATACAACATGCATTACAAAACTGAAATGAGGTGAAGTCCTATGGATTTTGGAATGAGCGTGCAAGAATTACTTGGCACGAAATTTCTAAAAGATATTGCAAAAGTTATCGCCGGTGACGCGGGGTTATCGAATAAGGTACGATGGGTTCATGTTTTAGAAATAAGAGATGTGGTTAAACAAAGCGTAAACGGAAACGAACTAGTACTTACAACAGGAATTGGATTCACATCAAAGGAAGTTGCTTTGCAATTTGTGCAGGAGTTAATTGACCAGCATGTATCCGCCTTGTGTATTGAAACTGCACTCTATTATCATAAAGTAGATGATGAAGTGATTGAGCTAGCGAATCGTAAGGGGTTTCCATTAATTGAAATCTCTGAAATTTCAAGATTTCTGGATATTTCAAAAGGCTTGAATACGTTACTGATCAACAATGAATCACAACTATACAATAACACCGACAATTATGATAGCCACTTAAACGACATCAGTAGTAAGGGAACTCTTGCTGATGGAATCAAATATACTGAAGAGTATTTGGATATTGACGTTGCATATATCCCGGAAAAAATGAATACCCAGGGAATTTCGATCGAATTAAAGAACTCTGTTACATTAAAAATTGATGCATTGAAAAAGACCTTGTCAGATGACGGTACTTTTGTAAAGGGAAACTATGCAGTGAAACGGATTGATTTCTTGGGAAAAACTTGGGGGCATTTAATATTTAGCAGCAGGAAGCGAGATTTATCGGATTATGAAATACTAGTATTAAGTAGACTTTCAAGTAAGATCAAAGATGATATATATGCAAATACCATAGCCAATGAAAAACGCTTATATTCTAACAATGATTGGATCAAGAAGTGGCTCGATGGAAGTATATCAGAAGCGGAGGTCAAGAAAAGATTGCAAGCATCGGGATTTCATGCAAACTTTTCTGAGTTTGTAGTATGTTGTACGCAATATCATCAGGGAAAAGATCCGCATGATTTTGAAGAAAAAGAAGCAAGCACCCGAAAATATTATGAAGACTTCTTGATGCACTCAACAATTACAATCAGAAATATATTTGAAAAAGAAGGATTTCAAACACTAGGCTTCATGGAAAATGAAACCATATATTTTATTGTTATGAACACCCCGGCCGGGGAAGGCATGTGCGAGAAGATTGAGTTTGGCATAAAAAAGCTTCGTGAGTGTAAAAACCAATTTATGGATTATAGCAATGCTACCTTTACTATTGGGAAGAAAGTGGGAAGATATGCTGACGTAGGTAGAAGTTGCGACACAGCAGTGAAATTAATAAGCCGGCCAGACAATTTACCAGGGGTAACGATTGTTTTTGATTATCTTTATATCAACCGCATCATGTTAGCCATAGAGGACAATTACGTTCTGAGAGATTATATCAGTGATTATCTAGGGGATCTATTAAGCCCAAAAAATCAAGAGCTATTAGGTACACTCATGGTATATCTTGAGTGCAACTGTTCCAAACAGAAAACGGCAGAAAAATTATTTGTAGTGCGGCAAACACTGTACTTCAGACTACAAAAAATTGCAGAAATCATTGGGGTAGATTTTGACAAGGGAGAAAAAAGATTCGCTGTTGAATTTGCAGTCCATGCGTATTACTACTTAAAAGCGCGTAGCCATGAAGATGTTTTTACACTTTGATTAAATATCGTCTAAATAAATGTACAGACTGCATAATGTACTCCTTATCATTGTTCGGTATACTTAAGCTAATCAAAAGAAACTTAGGAAACAACTAATAAGGAGGAATCATTTTGGTTTTAACAAGAATGGGTGACGGCACATTTGTTGAGATGTCTGAAGCCGAAGTAAGAAAAGAAATCGAAGCTGGTGTGCAAGAGGCAGCGAAAAAAGCGAAATGTCCACCGTTAACGGATGATGATATTGAAAAGTTAATGAAAATCATATGCGAGCCAAGAAAATTCGTCAGCGTAGAGCGTGGAAATGAACTTGTGCTCACATATGACTCGCAACCGCTGAAGTTTACACGTTTGGGATTGCCCATTGCAATGCCGCAAATTTTACAAACGTATGAAAGAGCCTTAATGGCAGACACCTTGGAAATGGCGTACGTTCACTACAGCCCAAAGCCGGTTAAGTCGATTATACCAGAAGAGCAATATGCCGTGGCAGAAGCGCTTCTTGTGACGACACCAACATTGCTGTATGGCGTGATGCCCAATATGCCAACGTATACGAAGCCTGATGGCCCTTGTGAAAATGCAGCAGAACTTATGCCGAAGGGTTTGATCAAAGAAGCGCTTGAAGCCCAGCTAGAAGCAGCAGCAATGCTTGAATCCGATTTGTTTACACTTGGTAAAGCAATGTATAATGCAGGCGCAGATGGAATGGACTTTGATACAACGGCATCCGGTGGTGACGCGGAGTTCTATGCAGTCTTGCGATCGGTGGAAAAACTCAGAGGCCAATTCCCCAAAATGAACATTGAAGTGGGAATGTCAGGAGAGTTTATACTTGGCTTTCATGGATCCTTGCAGTATAAGAATGAAAGACTTGCAGGAATGTATCCTCACGATCAGTGTCGTATGGTTGCTGAAGCTGGGGGGAACGTTGTCGGAGCGGTTGTCAATACAAATACAAGGAAAAGCTTCCCGTGGAATCTTGCAAGAGCTTTGACTATGTGCAAATATGCAGCAGAAGTCTCACCAATCCCTGTTCATGCCAACGTTGGAATGGGTGTGGGAGGTGTGCCAATGCAAATGACGCCTCCAATCGACTGTGTATCTAGAGCCTCCACAGCTATGGCTGAGATAGGTAAGCTCGACGGGTTGTAGGTAGGCTATGGCGATCCATCGGGAATGGCTATTGTGCATAGCCAAGCATCAGGTATGGGCGGAATCAGAACAGCTGGTGACTTAGTTGCGAGGATGCAGCTAAGCAAAAGCATGAGACTGAACGACGCCAAAAAATTTGTGGCTGATAAACTTGGAGTCAGTTTGCGGGATTTAACAGATGAAGTGGTTATGCGAGAAATCAGAGAGGATCTGGACATTGCAACTGTTTTCATGGGTTATGGAGCCGCAAGCAGAGGAATTGAAGCAAAGGCGAACATTTCTAAGTTGCTTGATTTAGAGATAAATTGTGTTGAAAAATTCAAGAAAAAAACTGGAATGAATTTCAAATAAAGGAGAATTGTAATGATAGATGAGCAATTATTAAAAGCGGCAAAAGAATCTATTTTGGATGGAGATGAAGAACTTGCGGTGAGTATCGCGCAACAGGGCTTGGACGCAGGTGTGGATCCGGCTGAATTCATAGAAAAAGGATTTATACCGGGAATTATGGAAGTGGGAGACCTCTTTGAAGCAGGAGAAATCTTTTTGCCTGAAATCATGATGTGCGCCGATGCAATAAAGTACGCGGTAGAAGTCCTGAATAAAGCAATGGAAGCCAATGGTACAAAACGGAGCATTACTGCAAAAATAGTACTTGCAACCGTTGAAGGTGATCTACATGATATCGGGAAAGGGATCGTGGCTTCGCTGATGGTCGCCAATGGCTTTGAAGTAATTGATCTTGGAAGAGATGTTTCAAGTGAAAAAATTGTTGAAACCGCCATCGAAATGGGCGCGGATGTTATCGGAAGCAGCGCTTTACTTACAACGACAATGGTACATCAACAGGAGATTGAAGACCTGCTTGAAGAAAAAGGCATGAAAGGTAAAATAAAAACGATCGTAGGCGGCGCGCCAGTTACATTAAGGTGGCAAAGCAAAATAGGGGCTGATGGCTTCGGAGAGTCCGCTGCAGAGGGTATTCGTTTAGTCAACGAGTTCATAGCAGAAAAAAATTAAAAAATCCGAAAGAAGGGTAAGCCGGTCTACCAAACTGACTTACTCTTTTTTTAGCTCAACATAGATGATTTTGATGAGCATCTTGCTTGCATCATACTGCCAATATGGAACGAAAAACAAATGACAGATTATTGAAAAAATAGTGTAAAGTGAAAACAGCTTATTATGTGACATGTTGTATAATGCGAAAGATAGACTGTAGGTTTATGATTATGACAACATTATAGAACTATGTTTAGCTAGTATATATATTACAAAAATTGATAGGAAGGAGAACAAGATAGATTCCGACAAATCAGAGGATGTTGTTAATTTATCAAGGAGTGAGAATGATGAGCGAAACCAAAAAAACAGAATTTGAAATCGAAATGGATCAAGAGATTGAAAGACGCTTGCAGATTATGGAAGAGCCCGGCTATAACTTTGGCGAAAAATTTAGCAGAGCAAACTGGATAAGTGCGATTGCTGTAATTATTTTTAGTATAATTCTGATTGCAATCGGTGCGAATTAATATAGTTGCCAAAAAATATTAGGAGGAAAATATGGAAAAAAATATGAACAAACATATCGAACGCGAAGCAATGTATGGCATCGTGCCGATGTTACACTCCGAAAGGCAATATGGCTTTTGGGATACTTTTCTTGTAATTAGCGGATATGCAGTTGCAACATGGTGTTATACTCAGGGAGCCTATCTGGTTACCTTCCTGGATTTCAAACAATTACTGACAAGCTCTTTTGGTGCAAACACCATCGTGATTGCACTAATGGCATTACCTATGCTATTTGCGGTCAGATATGGGATTGATGTATGGGTTTGGTTCCGCGCAATATTTGGACAAGTGGGCATTAAGGTAATTATTGTTGTAATTATATTTATAAATTTCCCGTGGTATGCCGTGAGTGCTCAAATATTTGCAACATCTATGACAAATATGATCTCCGGATTTGGTATCACTTTGCCCGCAGGAGCAACACCGTGGTTGGCAGTATTCTGTGTTGTGCTTGGCACTATTGTAGCACTTGCAGGTCCTGGAGCTATCAAATGGTCATCAAGGATATTAGTAACATTACTGCTTATTGTAGGGGGCATTGTAGTGTATATTGCGTTGACCTCAGTACCAATGGCAGAAGTTTGGGCATATAAACCAGACACATCAGCTTTGGCAAATCCCCGAGCAGCCTACATGATCTCCGTCGAAGGCAATATTGCATTTGCATTATCTTGGACTTGCGCATTGGCAGTTATCCCAAGATTGTGCAAGAAAGAAAGTCACGCTTATTGGGGAACCACTTTGGCTTATGGCTTCGTAGCACCCTTCTTTATTATTGCAGGTGGAGTGATGGCGATTGTTATGTATATCAAATTTGGTGTAATGACTGAGGATCCTTCAATCATGCTGGCTAAATTAGGTGGCCCAGTTTTAGCTTTACTCTCATTGATGCTGGTTGCATTTGCCAATATTGGTTCTCAAACAGTAGGCACATACATCTATTCAATCGTGTTGAAATCATCATTTCCCAGAGTTTCCTATAAGACATTTGCTATTTTGCTAATGATTTATGTTGGTGGATTAGCATTCTGGGGAAGAGTTATTGAGTTCTTTGGCGCTTTCATTTCACTTTCATCCTACATCTATGGTCCGATTATGGCACTACTATTTGTAGATTATTTGTTCGTGCGAAAAGGTAGGCTTTCCTTTAGAGATGCTTATGGTCTGTCGGGCCATAAAGCATATAACTATCACAAGGGATTTAATCTTATTGGATTATCCTGTGTTGTAATAGGAACAGCAATTGCTTTGTTGGTATACGATCCATTAACAGCCATGGTTAAAAACGAGGCGTTTTATTACCTGACCGCTAGCGGAACAGCTTTCATAGCAACTGGCATCTTGTATTATGCCATTAGCAAAGTGCCAGTTTTCAACCGTTATCTTATGCAAGACAGAAATGCGATACAAGAAAAAAACTAAGCTACAACTTACATAAACAAACACGTTAGGTGAATCAAATAATTATCTTTAGGGCCTTAGCTGTGATGACAGTTCGATCAAGACTGAAAGCACAGTTAGGGCTCTGAATAATTAATACAGATTATGAGGAAGGAAAAGAATCAATTGTTTACTTTGAAAAGTGCGGGATTTAGTCAAGGTGAGATTCTCGATAAATATGGAATTAAATCAGATATCTGTACTTTGGATATACCACAACTGTCGCTTCCTTTGCACTGGGAGGGAGCACCAAATGAAACCGTGTCCTATGCTATTGTTTTCCAAGATTATGACAATATTCCCGATGAGGGAGTCTGCTGGATACATTGGCTAATTTGTGACATCCCATCATCAATAAATGAATTAGAGCAGAATGCAAGTCGAGCCAATAATACACTCGTACAAGGAACTAATAGCTGGATATGCCCGATGGGAAATTATGGGCTGCCACAAGACATGCTAGAGCACTATGGAGGTCCAGCACCTGAGAGAACTCATGAGTATGAGGTTAGTATTTATGCCTTGGATATATATCTAGGCCTGAAACAAGGCTTTTTTTACAACGAATTAAGAAAAAAAATGGAAGGACACATTTTGGCAGAAGCGGTCCTTAAAGGCATATATATAATATAGTTGGACTAGTGGAAAGGTTGGAGATATCACATGATGAAAGATGCACGACTATTATATGTTAATTTAACTGACGGGACGACCAAAGTGGAATCACTGGACGGGGAAACCTACCGGAAATATCCGGGAGGCTCGGCGCTGGGGATGTACATTCTCTTAAAAGAGATGGACCCTGCCGTAGATCCATTGTCCCCTGAGAATATTATGGTATTCTCAATTTCCCCACTTACGGGCATTCCCATCAGTGGACAAAGTAGAATGAATGTGGCAACCAAAAGTCCGTTGACCGGACTGGCTGGGGACTCTCAGGTGGGCGGATATATTCCGGCAGCCTTAGCAGGCCATGGATATGATGCTATCA
Organism: Anaerovoracaceae bacterium; assembly: GCA_041752735.1. Taxonomy (GTDB): domain Bacteria; phylum Bacillota; class Clostridia; order Peptostreptococcales; family Anaerovoracaceae; genus UBA1422. The sequence continues at coordinate 22,363 of JBGSVW010000026.1, forward strand.
TATTAAAAGGAAAGTCTCCCAAACCAGTGTACCTGTACCTTGGTGAAAACACCGTGGAACTCAAAGATGCTACTGGCATGTGGGGGATGATTACCGGGGATGCTGAAGAATGGATTGCAGCAGATCTGGGAACCGATAAGACTGAATCCTCCATCATCGGACCCGGTGGAGAAAACCTGGTAACCTATGCGGCGATTATGCACAGAAGAAGCCGTGCCAACGGCCGAAACGGTGTGGGCGCAGTCATGGGATCCAAAAACCTAAAAGCCCTGGTGGTCCAAAAAACACCGCCAACAAAAGCGGTGGATCAGACCGGTATGAAAACTTTGACCTTGAATGTGAAAGAACGTATGGCCGCCAATCCGGTCATCGTCGACACTGCAAAACACGGTTCCGCAATCTGTGTGGATGCCCATGCGGCAGAAGGATTCCTTCCTTCTTTCAACTGGGACAAAGGAATCATGGATGACTGGATCAATACATCCGGTATCACCATTACCAATACCGTACTTAAAGAAAGAGAAACCTGTTTTGGTTGCGCCATCCGCTGCAAAGGCGTTGTGGACATCCCCGGCAAGGCGGATCCTTCCTACGGCGGTCCGGAATATGAGACATGCGCGACATTTGGCTCCTATTGTGGAAACACAGATTTGGGAGACATTTGCCATGCCAATCAGCTTTGCAATATGTATGGTATTGACACCATTTCCTGTGGCGCCACCATCGCCTGGGCCATGGACTGCTTCGAAAAAGGCATTCTCACCACAGCAGATACCGATGGCATCGAACTGAAATATGGAAACGGAGCAGCCTTTGAAGTATTAATCAAAAAGATTGCTGTCAAAGAACCGGGCATCGGTGCACTTCTTGCCAAAGGAAGCGCTGCAGCAGCCAAAGAAATCGGAAAAGGTTCCGAAGATTTGGTTGTTGCCACCAAGGGCCAGGAATGGCCTGCCCATATGGTCCAGTTCAAACCGAACCTGATGGTCCACTATTCTGTCAATCCATATGGAGGAGATCATCAGTCAGTTGAACATGACCCGGCGTTAATGGTACCAAAAGACGACCAGAACTGGTTGTGGCCTGCAATGCTGGGAGAGTTCGACGATTGTGACAGATACGGTGTGCTGGATGCAAACAAATCCAAATTTTCTTGGGAGACCCAGAAGTTTTATGCCATGATGGATACACTGTGCCTATGCCAGTTTGCATGGGGTCCTGCCTGGCAGCTATATGGTCCCATGGAACTGGTGGAATACTGCAAATACGCCATTGACTGGGATACTTCGATTGAAGAACTCCAGGAGATTGGTGAACGCCGAATCGTCATGATGCGGTTGTTCAACCAAAAGTTGGGATTTGGCCGCAAGGACGACATAGCCCCGAGGAAAGCCTATATTGCCATTGAATATGGCGAAGGAGAGGTTGCTCAACTGACACCGGAAGAGTTTGAAACCGCCCTGGATGCTTATTATGGGTTTGCAGGCTGGGATATTAAGACCGGAAACCCAACCCCAGAGACTATTAAGCGACTGGGATTGGAATGGGTTTGTGAAGTGTAGAGATTTGTGTAGAGGTGCAAATGATTTTTAACAATACAAATACCCATGAATCTATAAAAATCACAACCTAACTTTATCCGATACTAAATAGCCGGCCTGTCAGCTTGATTTTTGAAATCAGACCTGATATGCCGGCTTGCCTTTTTGTATCTTCTCAAACATATTAATGTTACAATTATATCATTCGAAGCGGACTAGTAATATTAGCGTGATTTGAAACAGAACCACACCTGCTTGTCGCAACAAATACCGGAGGTGCTGCATGGATTTTGACTTTATTTCAACCCCAATATTTGCCATCAAAGAAGGCAAAATCAAAGAAGGCAACAATGCATTTTTTTCTTTGCTGGAAGTGGATTGCAAGGATGCAATGGGTAAGCCTTTTTTGGATTATATAGAAGAGGACTCAAAAGAACTGCTCTTAAATGCGCTTGAAGCATGTCCGGAAAAGGATGCGGGGAGTAATCGCGAGCCTCTTAACCTTGAAATAAAAATAAAAAGTCCCACATCCGGTCATAAATACATTAATCTTACAATCCAAAAATTTGTACGACATGACATGAAAAATTGGTTTGTGATGTCGGCTTACGATAGCACGCACTACAATGATATGAATGAAATGTATAAAATCAGAGAAGCACAATATAAAGGACTTCTCGATAACATGGATGAAGAAGTAACCATTGAAGATCCTCAGCGGAAAATCATCTATGCCAATGATGCGTTCTGTCGATACTACGGTCTAACAAGAGAGGAAGCAATCGGCAGAGATGGCTTGGAGGTAGTAGTCCCTGATGACAGGTATCTTTATGGACAAATCCACGAGCTTACGCCTCAAAACCCGGACTATCGACTTGATTGCAGAGTGAAAAGGGCTGATGGAAGTATCGTATGGGTTGAGGCTACCGGAAAAGGGTTTTTCGATGAATCTGGAAAACTCATTGAGTGCCAAGAAGTGGCCAGAGACATCACAGTTACAAAGAACAAGGAACTTATGCTTGCCAATAAAAAATTGGAGTTAGAAAATCTTGTGGCAGAGAAAACCAAAGAACTTACGCAAGCCAATGTACAATTAACATCGTTTAGTAATTATCTGCACAATATTCTTCAAAATATTTCTGAAGGTGTCGCAGTCTTTAACCAACAAGGACAGTTGCTAACGGTTAATGATGCGCTGGAAAAAAACTGGGGCAAGCAGTTGTCTGAGATTACAGAAGCGCTAGGTCAAATGCTTGTTTCGGAAAAGGACACATTTTGGGGAAACGTTTTTCATGAGGGAGCCGCCTTTGCTGATCAGGAGATGTTGGTTCCCGCAAATGGTAAAAATATTCATTGCCTGGTATCTGGGAGTCCTCTCGACCCCGAAACTAGCGATAGCAAACGTTGCATCTTGATTATACGTCCAATCAGTGAGGTGCGTCAGCTAGTCAGCAGATTCAGCGGATTTCAAGCAAGATTCCGTTTTGAGGATATATTAACTTGTTCCGAGAGCATGCAAGACGTGATTGGTTACGCTAAGTCCATTTCTGCAAACCCATCCAATATAATGATAGAAGGTGAGAGTGGGACGGGAAAGGAAATGTTCGCCCAAGCGATACACAATGCCAGCACTCGTAGCAAAGGGCCGTTTATTGCGGTCAACTGTGGTGCGATTCCTGGGGAATTAATCGGAAGCGAGTTATTTGGATATTCGGAAGGCTCGTTCACGGGTGCGAAGAGAGGCGGAAAACCAGGTAAGTTCGAATTGGCAACGGGCGGAACGATTTTTCTTGACGAAATTGGCGACATGCCCTTAGCGCAACAAACTTCTTTGCTTCGTGTTATTCAAGAGCGTAAGTTGATGCGAATAGGGGATGATCGGGAAATCCCCATCGATACCAGAGTGATATGTGCAACGAATAAAAATCTGTATCGACAGATGCAAAATGGCAAATTCAGAGAAGATTTATATTATCGACTTGATGTAATCCATCTGCGAATTCCACCGCTGCGGGAGAGACAAAAGGACATCCCGTTATTAATGAATCATTTTATCAATGTGAATCATCAGATACACGGAACAGACAAGATCAAGGTGAGCAACGAAGTTCTGGCAAAATTTCATGAATACCCCTGGCCCGGGAATGTGAGGGAACTTCAGAACATTATGGAGAGAATGATGTACATGACAGATTCAGATGATAAAGGGTTAGTCACGTTGGATTATTTGCTTGAGCACATTTTTGGGGATTCAGAAGATACCATCCGTAAAATAATGCGTAACGAGTTGCATAACGTGGCGCGAGAACCCATTTCAGAAAAGCCGATACGCGGGCTACGGCAGCGGGACAAATACAAACAGTTAATGGAAGATGCTGAACGTGAACTCCTTGTTGAAACCTTATCAGTTTGCGAATTCAATATCAGTATGGCTGCACGAAAACTTAATTTGTCCCGAAAGAGCGTGTATGCAAGGATAAAAAAATATGGCTTAGATGATTTGATGTAATGTGTGACAAAAGGTTACACACAGGTAACATAAAGTAAACAGTATTTTGCCCGACGGGTTACACCAACTACTTAAGCCGAGGAGAGAATTTCCGGTTGACAGGAACATTTGAACGATATGTATGAATAGAAAAGCCATTTTTTATGAGCTTTTCTTTTTATTTTCAGAACATAGGAATCTTGGCACAAATCATGCTTATTATAGACTGTGTCTGACACAATAACGAATTCTATCGAATAAGAGGGAGAGAAAATGAGCAAAGAAGAAATCTTTCAAAAGGCATTTGATGCAATCATTGATATTGATGAAGATGCTGCCCAAGAAACTGTAGAAATGGCGAGAGCCGAAGGCGTAAGCATGGTAGAACTTCTATCAAAAGGATTCGCCGCCGGTATGCGAGAACTGGGCGATCGGTTTAGCGCCGGAGAAGTTTTTTTGCCGGAACTGATTTTCGCCAGTGAAGTGATGAAGAACGTAACGACTGAAGTGGAAAAATATCTAGATCCATCAGAAACAACAAACAAAGGCGTAATGGTAATTGGTACGGTTGCAGGGGATGTACACGATATTGGAAAAGGAATTGTTGCATCACTTGTCAAGACTAATGGTGTTGTTGTCTACGATCTAGGCCGTGAAGTTCCTGCAGAAGTATTTGTCGCAAAAGCCAAAGAATATAATGCGGATTTTATTGGTAGCAGTGCGCTGCTTACTACAACGATGACGGAGCAAAAGAGAATAGAAGAGTTGTTGAACGCGGAGGGGATTAGAGGCAATTTTAAAACCTTTGTGGGCGGTGCGCCAGTTACCAAAAGGTGGGCGGAAAAGATAGGTGCTGATGCATACTGCGAGGATGCATCCGATACAATCAAATACATTAATAGCATTTGTATGAAATAGCAATAAGGAGAAAGAGTATGGATAAAAAGTATTTTTCTAGAATGGGAGACGGATCCATCGTCTACATGACAAAGGAGGAAATACGTGCAGATATTGCAGAAGGCATAGCCGATGCAGCAAAGCGTGGCAAGATTGCTCCACTTTCAGAAGAGGATGCAGAACGGATTTGTGAAATCATTACAATGCCGTGCACTGTTGTTGGCGTGGAACATGGCAGACAAGTCGTATCAACTTCGGATGATGGAAGTTTCTGCAAGGTGAAGGATTCACCAATCGACAGAATGACTCAGATGATTATCTACGAAAGATTCTTAGGTGCGGATTCTGTGGACATGGGACAAACTGACTACAACTTCAAAACCGCAAAAGCTGTGGTTGTGGAAGAAGTCACCCTTGGTAAGTCAATGCTAAACTACCTGGTAATGCCGATTTTATATGGTGGCATGCCAAACCTTGGTTATTATACTAAACCAGATGGTCCTGTTGACAACTGGGCGGAGCTCCTTCCGGCAGGGAGAGTCGAGGAAGCCTTAAAAGCGCAAGAAGATGCTGTTGATTATGCGGTACATGACATTGTCTATGTTGCTAAAGTCATGCGTGAAGCTGGAATCGATGGCATCAACATAGACACCGCTGGAGCGGCAGGCGATGCCGACTTTTTAGCAGCGCTAAAGGCTGCCAAAACAATCAGCACCAATTGGCCGGAACTGGGGATCGAAATTGGGATGGCAGGAGAGTTTGTGCTTGGCATGCATGGAAAGCTTGAATATGAGGGCACCAGGCTTGCTGGCCTATATCCACATAAGCAGGTAAAGATTGCAGAAGCGGCAGGCGTTTCGATTTTTGGACCTGTCGTAAACACAAATACCAACAAATCCCTTGCTTGGAATTTGGCAAGAACATGTACCTTTATCAAAGCCTGTTCAGATGTGGCTACGATACCCATTCATCCAAATGTGGGGATGGGTGTATGCGGAGTACCCATGACCGAAGTGCTGCCGGTTGATGCAGTGACAAGAGTGGGCAAAGCCTTGATTGAAATCTGCAATGTAGACGGATTGTAGATAGGCGAAGGAGAAAATTTTGGATCCGTCGTGCAGAATGTTTCAAACTGCATGGGAGGAATACATTCCGCTGGAGACATGGTGCTGCGGATGGAACTGAACCACAAAATGAGAATCGGAGAAGCCAAGAAATATGTAGCTGGAAAATTGGGAATTACCATCGAGGAGTTGTGTGATTCCACATTCATGGCTGACATTAGAACAGATCTTGGACTCGGGGTACAACAACCAAAGATTGACGATGCCGTCGGCGTAGAAGCAAAAAACAAAATCTCTCAAGTGCTTGATATCAAGATCAACTCAGTAGAGTGGATGAAAAAACGTTCGGGTTTGAAATAACAAATACTGAATGGATGGATATTACCGGTGGGAGGGATTGTATGAAAAGACAATATGCAGATGTTGCGCCAGGCTTTTATCTTCTTGATAAAAAGGGTTTGGAGGACATCCATGAGACAACGCTGAAGTTGATGAGCGAATATGGTGTTCGAGTGTTAGGAGATAGGGCGCATGCGTATCTTAGGAAGGCAGGCTGCATTGTCGACGCTGAAACCGGTTTGGTTCAATTTCCCAGGGAGGTTGTAAACGAGGCGATTGACTCAGCCCCGTCGGAGTTTATTGCATACAGTCGAAACGGACTTCATGATATTCCAATCGGAGGAAAGCAAGTCACCTATACTAATTTTGGCACAGGCATCGAGCTGGTCGATTTGGATACAGGTAAGCGAAAGATGTCAACCATCGAAGATGCAGGCACGATTGCACGCTTTATCGATGCGGTAGAGGAAGTGGATCTTTTTACGATTGCAGTTGCGGCGCAAGATGCCCCTTCTCAAGTAAAGGATTTGTATGAAGCTGAGGCAACGTTTCACAACACCACAAAACACTTTCTTCATGACACGGATGGCGGTAAGAATGCTGCTCGTGTGATTGAGATGGCAGCCGCAATCGTTGGAGGCCCCGAAGAACTTCGGGAGAAGCCGATTTTGAGTTTGTGCATTTGTCCAAATAGCCCATTGGAGATTCATGAATGGGCAGCAGATGTTATCATTGAGGCCAGCCTAGCGGGTGTCCCCATGCTCGTTTTGTCTATGGGTCTTGCCGGTGGAACAACACCTGCCACCATCGCGGGAACGTTGGTTGTGACGAACGCGGAAATTCTGGCTGGAGTTGTACTGACTCAAATTGTCAACAAGCAAACCCCAGTCATCTATGGGAGTTCAACAACAATTATGGATATGCAGCGAGCGACTTCCCCGGTTGGGGCACCTGAACATGCGATGTTTGGTGCTGCAGTGGGGCAGCTTGGGCACTATTATGGAATTCCAACGTATGTTGGGGGCACATAGGCAGATAGCAAATTGATCGATGCACAAATCGGTCATGAAAAGACGCTTACAGGTGTGTTACCGGCATTGGCAGGGAGCAATATCATCTATGGTATGGGGATGATTGATATGGGAATGACTATGAGTTATGAGCAAATTCTCATTGATGCGGATATCGTGAAAAAAATCAAACGCATTTCACAAGGAATCATTGTTGACGAGGAGTCACTGGCACTGGATGTAATTGAAGCGGTAGGACCCGCAGGAAATTATCTGGCGCAAAGACATACGCTGAAACATATGAAGAAAGAACTATCCGTAGGGGGTCTAATGGATCGTCGAATGAGACAAGCCTGGGAATCTGATGGTGCAAAGGATATCGCGACTAGGGCAAACGAGGCCGCAAAAGACATTCTTAAAACCCATGTACCAGCGCCTCTCCCGGAAGAAGCAGCAAAGAGAATTCGTGAAATTATACTTGAAGCAGAAAAAGAGCTTTAAAATATTCGCCTTTGTGACCGATTGCGGGAATCCGCATAAAAAGTGTAGAAAGGAACAGTAAGAATGAAAGACAAGAACCAAACAACTGCAAACGCAGTTGAATCCCAAAAGGGAAAAGTGGCAGTTCACACTGTAAACGAAGAGGGGCAAACGTTAAAACGGGGCATTGCTGGATGGCAGGTTACCTTTATAGCGCTAGGCGGCATAATTGGATCTGCATATTTTCTGGGCATTGGTCTTATTGTGCAAGAAATGGGACCTAGCGCCATATTTGCGTATGCCATCGTTGGATTTATATTATTTGGCATCATGACTGCTTTTGCAGAACTACTTGTTAACCTGCCACGGAAGGGCACTTTCGTATCCTATGCACAGGAATTCCTTGGTGACTCTGTTGCATCCGGCATCGGTTGGTCGTATTGGTTGGCCTGGGGAGCGTATATACCCTCAGAAGCGATTGCAGGAGGCATCGTGCTGGACAAATTGATACCGGGCAATGTGTTTCTTTATGCTGTTATCATTTTGACATTAGTCACAGTTATCAATTTGGCAGAAGTAAAGTTTTTTGCTCGAGTTGAATCGGTCAATGCAGTATTAAAACTTGGCGCAATCGTCGTTTTTATCATAGCAGCTCTTGGAATCTGGCTTGGTGTGTTTGGGAACAGCACTGAATTCATAGGGACTTCAGTAATATTACCGGATCCTTCATTGTCGATATATGAACAACTATTCCCTTATGGAGCGATCGCTGTGTTTGTCTTTATGACGATGGTTTTTTCTTCCGTCGGTGGTGTTGAGATTGTAGGAATGACTGCGGCAGAAGCGCAAAACCCAGAAAAGGCAATTCCCAAAGCCTGTAGAAGCATCGTGTACCGTGTCGTAATTGTATATATTGTGCCATTGATTTTGATTTGCCTGCTTCTTCCAACTGCGGAAGCGGGAATTGACGGTTCTATTTATGCAACGATTCTTACAAAGTATGGGCTTGACAGTTTGGCAGGCATCTTCTCCGTCATCATTTTTATTGCAGCATTTAGTTGCAGCAATGCTTGTTTCTATGCTACGGTCAGAGACATGTATGCATTGTCACAGTCTGGGTTGGCCCCAAGATTCTTGAGTAAACTCAACAAGAACCACACACCGAAAAATGCGGTGTATGTATCTTTAGCTTTTGTTTGGATAGTGTTGCTTGTCGCATCCTTTGCAGGCGAGTCTTCAGCCTATGCATACTTGTTTGTTGCAACTGGTTTTGCGGGTTCCATCTGCTGGGTAGGCATTTTATCATCCATGCTGATCTTCAGACTAAAACTCAAGAAACGTGGATATGTTCCAGCTGATGTTCTCAAATCAAGAGTCAAGCATCTTCCAATCACTATAATCGCACTTGCGTTATTGCTAACCGGACTTGGGTATTTGATTGCAGAACTTGAGAACATCTCACTATTCTTAATTGCAATCAGTGCGTTTGTCATTCCAATGCTGATTAGATATATCAGTAAAAAGCTGAAGCATGAAAGGGCGCCACTTGTAATAAGCAGCGATGAAAAAACGTTTGACGAGGCGTTCCCGGAGAAATAGTCATCAAACGAGTAATAGTTATAGCATTCTTGTGTAGTTAGAATTGGTATAAAGGTCTTCGAGGGTAGCAGAAACGCTACCCTTTGACTTTGGGGCTACGTCGATAAATAACAGTGTGTAATAGTAATGTCATTTTCTATTGAAAGGATTTGAGCACTTTTGCGTAGCCGTTACATTGCGATGTTCGTCCAATAATCGACGTGCCAAATCAAGGGATTTTTCGTTTAATGAAGGTAGATATCAGTGATACTTCCAGTTGAATGGCCAAGCAATTCCTGCATGATTGTAAACGGCATTTGTGCATCTTTAAGCTCCGTTGCAAAAGTGGATTGCGTCGAAATACAATCACTGGGTTTGCAACTCCATACTAGCCTGTCAAGATAAGTGGAGACAACAGATACCACGTGACGTAACGCAGAATAATATCGGATTAGAAATGTTTCCCTTAAATTAAACTTTCAGCCATTTTTGTTTCATTTCAGGATTAATAATGTTACAATTTCGAGAAAGAGCAGAGAGTTATGACAATAGAATCTATGTTGCCAATAAGGAAGAGAATAAGAGGAAGATATGCTTAATAAAGAGAAAATAACAGCCATAATTGAAACTTCAGTACTTACTTCACCCTATAACAATTTCAGCTCGATGAATTTGCCGGAGGAGCCGATGTGGCAAAAACCTATAATCGGTTTTGCTGCTGGAGATGACCAGTACTTTAAAAAGTTCAAAGAGGAAATAGGCGATTTTTACTGGTTACCGAACGAAGCCTATAAACTTAAATTTAGTAATTCGCTGGCAAAAGACAATCAGCTTACGGTAATTAGCATAGGCTTTCCACAAACAGACAATACAAAAAACGACCAAAAAAAATCTAAAGACATGCCAAGTGAAAGATGGCTTAGGACGAGAGGTGAGTGGGAACCAATGATTGATAAAATCGTTGCGAACATAATTGCTGAATTGGCTAAAGATGGCATTGAAGCTGTAGCGATAGACGAGATAAAAGAATTTTCAAGGCATAATTCGGAAAAGTTCGGAATAGCTTCCAACTGGTCACACCGGCATACTGCGTTTGTTGCGGGAATAGGTACCTTTGGGCTTTCAGATGGCCTAATTACCAAAAAAGGCAAAGCAATGCGCTTTACTACTCTAATCGTTAATCGGGTATTTGAGCCAACGGTTAGGCCTTATAAAAGCCATCAGGAGTACTGTAAATTTTATCGTGATGGAAGCTGCGGCGCTTGTATTTATAGATGTCCTGTACAGGCAATAACGAAACAAGGCCATGACAAGGATATTTGCAGTGCATATCTGCAAAAAATTAAGAATGAAATAGGGCCGGATTATTTAAAACATTCCAGTTATATTTCAGGCTGTGGTTTGTGCCAAACAAAAGTTCCATGTCAGGATGGCGTGCCAGAATAAGTGGTATGAATGTAAAAAAATCAGGAATGATTATGACTGCCCAAACATGCTGCGCAAATATCAACGCTGCCCAGCTATGGAGTTATCAAAATAAACCAAATGATTAAAAAGAAGGAAGCAAAGATGGATAAAAAAGAGGAAAGAGCCCAGCTGGAAGCCAGGTTGACAGAGATTGCCAAAGAGCATCTGATTGATGAAATTCGTTTTATCGATACAGAAGACTTAACGGAGGCCCATGTGGGAGATCCCCAAAAGTTCTCAAGTAGGCAACCCAAGGTCATTATGCCCGGAGCTAAATCCATTGTTTTGGCTGCAATCTATATTGGCAATTTTGTCACAGCGTCTGATACCAATCACGGCCGTATGAGCCGGCTTGTATTGTCCGGTTACTACGCCAATATCGTAAAGCCAATGGAAGCCCTGCGAGAGGAACTGATAAAAAGAGGATACCAGGCGTTGCTGTTTGACGGCGAAAATGACGATGAACAGATTCCGTTGAAGGGAACGGCTGTCAAAGCCGGATTGGGATGGATCGGAAAACATTCCATCCTGATTCATCCCAAGTATGGTACATTTCTAGCATTGGGAGGCATCGTGACAGACGCAGACCTGGGCACCCAATACCCCATCGAAAAAAACCGTTGCGATGGGTGCCACCGATGTATGGATGTCTGCCCCACGAAGGCAATCGAAACACCTCAGGTCATCAATATTGACAAATGCCTGTCCAACATTATGGATCAATATATCAGTGGAGACGACATTCCACCCGAGGCAGATACAGACCAGTATTTCTTTGAATGTGACATCTGCCAAAACGCATGCCCGTGGAACGGAAGACATCTAAAAAGTCCGCTGGCCACACCTTACGGTGAAAGATTTAACCGGGAAAGGGTCGAAAACCTTCTGGATATCAAAAACCTGGAGCAGTTGGGCGAAGACACATACGAAAAGAATCTGACACCTCTTATGGAGGGATACGTTTTGCCATACAAAACCTTTTGCCGAAATCTGAACCATGTCCTCCGCAAAAGAAAGCCATGAAATTTCAACGATTTTTGGTGGACTGCTCCGAGAAAATAGCAGTGGGTAAATGTAATTTCATATGCATAGAACTAAGCCGGCTAATTTAATCAGTTAGCCGGCTTTTGTTTCATCCATTTCATAGGGTACATTTTAGTATTTGTGAGCAAAAGTGTTTACATCTCGACGCAGTTAACGTAGTCATATAACGCAATAAATTAGTTGACTGGTATACTAAAATACGCTACAATAAACAAAACGGTTCGCCGGTAAACGATAAAAAAATGCGGGCTTTAAAGAAAGGTAATCCAATGGAAAACAGAGATTTCGGGAAAGTAATACGTGCCATAACCTTGAACGCAAATCAGTATATCGGTTCAAAAATAGAGAAATATGGCATCAAGCAAGGGCAGTTCGAGTATTTTCTATTAATTAGTTCTAGTCCTGGTATCAACCAGCTTGAATTAGCCCAGTTAAAAGCAGTTGGAAAAGCTAGCGTAACAAAGGCACTTAAACTCCTGGAAGCAGGGGGATTAATTCGAAGAGAAATTGACGAAAATGATAGAAGAAACACTTTATGCTATATTACGGCGAAAGGCGAAACGGTGGCGGGGGATTTGCTGAAAGTAAAGGCTGATGCAGAGAGCGTGCTATTTCGAGATTTTACGGAAAATGACATAGAATTACTATATAAGAGTTTGTCGTTATTGTTACAAAATTCAAAACATCTAATGGATGATGCCCAGCTATAGATTGGAGTTGATTAAATGAGATTTCCTATGCCAAGAGAGTATAAACATATAAGATCTGTGGACCGTGTCCGCTTTGGTGAACCACACTTCAAAGAGGGATTATCCGTTCCGGAGATTAGCATCAAATACGGGAGCTTGTCTTCGAAAATAAAAACGATGCCATTTTATAGAAAATATTTATTTGGAGCTTTGCGAGAGATTGGAAAAACAGTGAAATCAATCGAAAGAAACCCATATTTAAATAAAACCCATTTGATGCCAGATGAAATGGAAGAAATAGAAAAGTACGCAAAATCCCTTGGGATTTCATCTATTGGTTTCACAAAAGTGAAAGAGACTCATATGTTCAAAGAATCCATTATATTATTTGATAATGCAATGGTATTCACCATGGAAATGAAAAAATCAGAGATTAAGTTGGCCCCTTCTATTAGAACCATTCAAGAGGTTTTTAGAACTTACTATGAACTTGGAAAGGCAGTGAATCTGATTTCCGAATTCCTGAGAGAAATGGGATTCAATGCACAGCCGATACCTGCAATTGGAAGCAATCTGAATTTAGCTGTGTTAGCAAGAGATGCAGGGCTTGGCGGTTTTGGGAAAAATGGTCTAATTATCACGAAAGAGTTTGGACCAAGTGTACGGTTGGCAGCTGTTTTAACAGATATTGAAAACCTGCCTATGAACCAAGATTTGAAACATGAATGGATTCAAGATTTCTGCGACCAATGCAACATGTGCGTCAAAAAATGCCCGGCTAGCGCAATTTATGAGAAACCAATCAACCTTCCTGATCATAGCGAACAGCATCTCGATTATAAAAAATGCATTGTGCCATTCACAAAACAAAATGGTTGCTCCGTGTGTATCAAGGAGTGCACCTTTTTTAAGTCTGATTATGAAAAAATTAAGCGTGCATATGATAGTGGCATACGCCCCTAAAACAACACTGGGAAACTGCGGACGGTAGTGTTGCAAATAATTCTCAATTCAAGATCAGCGCATAAACCTACCCAAATCGCAGCCTAATTATATGCAACACCAAACAGCCGATTAATCAGCTTAATTTCTGAAATCACATCTGGTTTCCCGGCTTGCCCTTTGTGGATCATGTGCATGACCTCGATTCCGGAAAGGGTAGCGCAAGCGGATTTGTAACTGCGAAATCACAACATGGAATTTATGATTTGAGTGGTTGCACCCGCAGGCGTAATTCCATAACCAGTAGGCGTAATTCAGAATATCGCCGATTGTATCAAAAGGTGAGTGATTAGCCAAAAAACCCTTGAAATTTCAACGTTTTCAGGGGTTATTTCCTTTTTTGACAACATTTTGACGTAATTATTTTTTTCACAATGTTTTTTGGGGTAATCTTATGGTTGCTTTGGGGTGAAAAACCGATTATCATTAGAGCAGAAGTATTGGTAATGGGGGATTTATGAGATTAGGGTTTAGATACTGTAACAGAATAAGCGATTTTTGAAAGTGCACTCTTGGTGTGCTTTTTTTGTAGACCCATGTCCTTCATAATATAAGAATTTGGTGAGCTATATGCTTTATAGGAGGGGATTTTCATGGATCAATTAGTTACATTTGTGCCGCTGCTGATACTGCCTGTGTTCATGTATCTGTTTGGAAGATTTTGCAGTAGAATTGCCGAGAGCAAAGGGTATGATAAAAAGACGTTTTTCTGGCTTGGGGTATTCTTCAATATTCCGGCATTGATTATCATATCTGTTATGCCTGCTAACCATCTTTAAAGGGAAACAACCAAGCACCCTGCCTGGAATCGTCATTAGGATGGTAATTCCCTAGTATTAGATTTTTTGTAATTATAGATAATATTTAGAAAGGAAAAATTATGAAGATTGCATTTTACTTTATTGCTTTTATTTTTGTAAGTTTCTTTATGGATATCTCATCATTTTTATTAGGCAGTGTGATTGGAGGCGGCAACAGTGAGATAGGGTATGCGGTAATGGCGATATCTTTACTAGCGGGTGTGATTGTGTGCTGCACAATATATATTGGCAATTGCATTAGTAAAAACAACTAATTAGTGGTGCAAATAATCCTTAACTCACCCACCCACAAGCAACCGCCTGGCATCGCCATTATGGTGGGAGGACTGATACTTTTACTCGATTAAGTACATAAATTAAACAAAATAATAGCAACTCCACGACAAGGAGAGTTACAAATACGTTCAGACGTGATACGCTTCCTTTGGGGGTGAAGCAATGAAACAAGAAAATATTGGTGCGTTCGTCGCAAACTTAAGGAAAGACAAGGGATGGACCCAAAAGGAATTGGCGTCCCAACTTGGTGTTAGCGATAAGGCCATTTCGAAGTGGGAAACAGGTAAAGGTCTTCCGGATATGGGTATGTTGATTCCGCTCAGTGAAGCATTAGGGGTCACCATTGACGAACTCTTATCGGGGAGAAGAAGTGCCGATATTATCAATGGAAAAGACAATGAATCCAATAAAGCGCTTATCGAATATGCCACTAGGACAATAAAACGAATAAAGAAGAACTATCGTTTGATTCCGGCTGCACTGCTTGGGATTTTTGTTTTGAGCATACTGGTGTTAAACAGTTTGGGCTTCGGTTTCAATCAGGAGCCGGAGAACCCACTGAAAGGAATCGTGGAAAGAAATCCGATGAACTCCATTGGAATGGCAGATATGACGGATGAGGAGCACGCTCTAACTAATTTTGCTAACGGCGCAATCATCGGGAAAACATATTTGGCCTATCGGCTCCACGATGATAAAAAACTATCTTCCATCGGTCTATACATGTTTGATGGCACGAAATGGTCATCCTATCCAATCATCACCAATGGAGAAAGCCAGTTAGGATTAATATCCTTAGCTGTAAATGGTGGAACCGCAGAGGTCGGCTTATATGAAGCGGATGGTGGATCACATACAGCACAAAGACCCTTGGTCGGATATCAGGAATCGTGGACTTGGGCATCTGGTATATCGGATCAATCAATTCCAATATCAAATTCCGGAACGAGAGTAATAACGTTCTGGGTGGCAGGGGAAGAGGCGGCTATCGTAACCTCTGATATGTTTTATGAAACCGAGGCAGATTGGCTAGCGAATAGGAGTTCATTAGAAGACAATGCATATGTCGTTGCATTATATATGGTTGTTGAATAATCAGTGCAAAGGAGGTATCCCCATGAAAAAACTATTTCTTCTTTGCTGTCTGTGTTTAGTAGGAATTCTTTTGTTCGGATGCGCACAGCAGAATGGGGACAAAATAAATCTTGAAAAAATGACCGCTGGGGAGATTCTAAATGTGCTGACTGAGCAAGGCTATCCCATGGTAACAAAAGTTGAGTTCAATGAGAAGGGAGATCCGGGAGTATATCCTTGGAACCTTGATGGCTGTACTAGTGCTGTGCAATGGAAAATCCCTGATGATCCTGAATTAGGGCCAGGCGGTGGGACAATAGAGGTCTACGAAACTGAAACTCTTTCCAAGACGCGTAGAGATTGGGAAGTTACAATATCGAGTTTCTTCCCTGCTAATAAGTACTATCTCCAAGTCGAAAAGGTGCTCCTTCACGTCCCGCAATCATTATCCGAGCAGGAAGCCTTACAATATCAGGCAGCCCTTCAAGCGATGGCACAAGGCAAATTGCCTGAATCTTTCACAGAAGGAACAAGAGTTCAAGATTCCAATTTTGTAATTACTCCGCACGAGGACGGAGTTGCAGATTTCATTAAATTACAAAATATATTTAAATCAAGCTATAAAGACGATAAATGTTATAATATCACGCCTGCGTATATTGCCGATAATTCTGACTATATGATTTATAAATATAACCAATCGTGCGAGTCATTTTTAATGTATGAAAATCGCATTTATGCATTAGGGACTGGCTTTGGCGGATACGGCCTAACAAGCCTGGCGCTTGCCGATATCAATGACGATGGCAAACAAGAATTATATTTCACTTTTTCTTATGGTTCAGGTATTCATCGTTCTCAAGTTGGATATTTTGATCCGGCAAGATATGAAGTGATTATCTTTGAAGATAGCATTATGGATAAGGATGTTGAATTGTCAACTGATAGAGATAACAATTTGTGCGTCTTCTCTGCGGATATTAAGATCACTAGCTTTGTTGAATTTGAGCTTGCAAAAGGGAGCATTTTGTACAAGATATCTTATATAAACAAGAAGATATCTTTAATACCAGCTAACAATTAATACGGTAGTGTTGCAAATCATTTCAACCTCGCCCCATAAACCCACAAAATCAGCACCCCGAAAGTTGTTTATTCAACCCAAGAGGTGCTTTTTGTTTGCAGAGATTATTCTAAATTCAGTTCTGCGCGGATACTACATCCTTCTTCGGCAAAAACTCACTGGATAACGCAGCCGCTGTATTGTCCACCTCGTCGAATAGGTGGGTGTAGATGTTGAGGGTGGTAGATAACTGAGAGTGGCCGAGTCGTTTGCTTATCAGCATCTTATCGGTGTTCAGATAAGCCAGCATAGAAGTGTGGGTATGCCGTAGTCCATGGAGCCCAACGTACCGTAACCCATGTTGCTTTTGAAATCTGGTAAACCAGCGGGTCAGAACCTGGGGATATAACGAGCGACCGAAGTCACCCCGCATGATAGCAGGGGAGTGATCCCATTCGTCGCCTAGAAGCTCTGCAGTCTTTTCCTGCTGGGCTTTTAGGGTGCTTAGCATATTGGAAAGTTCTACTGGGATGGTAATGGTACGGACAGATTTGAGGGTTTTGGTGGAATCGGTATACACGCCTACGGCCCTTCCTATAAGCCTCGTCTGCTCAATCCTCAAACTCTGCTTCACCGGATTAAAATGCTCCCAGTCAAGGCCCAAAATCTCGCTTTTGCGGAGACCAGCGAAGAGGGCGATGTAGATTGCAATCTTGTACTTTAACTCTTTCTCAGGGGTGGGTGGGCGGGACTTTGTAACAAACATAGGTGAGACGCGTATTGTGCTACGAGAGCAAAAAATCTATGATATTTACACTTGTGATTCCTTCATAATCCGTAAATATTGGTTTGTCCATAGTCAGGATGATTTTTGCATAGTTGTCCTTGATAGCTTGAAGTGGTGCTAACTCCCGATCCCGTGTAACCGAATCTAAGATGGTTGCACAGACCTGATAATAAATCTTCTCATCCGATTTGGTGGCAACAAAATCAATTTCAAGAGTGCCCACCTTACCAATAGACACTTCATAGCCCCTACGCAAAAGCTCAAGGTAAACGACGTTTTCCAAAACGTGTCCATAGTCAGTATTCCTTTGGCCAGTAAGGGAGTATCGAATACCAGAATCAACCATGTAGAATTTTTCTTGGGTTTTCAGATATTGCTTTCCTTTAATATCAAAGCGGTTTACTCGATAAATGATAAAGGCACTTTCAAGCATTCGGATATAGTTATCAATCGTATCGCTGGTGGTTTTTCGCCCGCTACTGGTTAAATAGTCACTGATTTTTTTGGTCGACACGATGTTGCCGAAGTTGGCAGCCAAAAACCGGAGCACATTGTCAAGCAAGGCCGCATCGCGTACCAAGTTGCGCTGAACGACATCCTTCATGATGACGGTGTTGTAAATTCCGGTAAGGAATGCGGTGATGGTTTCGGGATTGGCTATTAGCATTGGAATGTTGGGAAGCCCACCATAAAGCAGATAGTTTGGGAAGTAATCAGCTGGCTTTGATGTCTTTGGCGCATCAATAAAATCCAGGTATTCTTTAAATGATAGTGGGAGCATTTTGATTTCTACATATCTACCGGAAAGTAGCGTTGATAGCTCAGAGGACAACAGAAAAGCATTGGAGCCTGTGAGATATATGTCCACATTGGCATCCACAAGTAGTGAGTTGACTGCCTTCTCCCAGGATTCCACAAGCTGGATTTCATCCAGGAGTAGGTAATAGCGAGTCTTCTTTAATGGCATTTGCTGAGTTATCGTATCATAAAGTGCATGGTATTCTTGTATATGGTCATTGGCCATGCTTTCAAAGTTCATTCGGATGATGTGATCTTTCTTCACACCAGAAGAAATCAGGTGATCTTCAAACAGTGATAGCAGGGATGATTTGCCACACCGTCGCATACCGGTTATTACTTTTATAAATGGCTTGTCTTTGTAGGATACAAGCTGATCCAGATAATAGTCTCGCTTTTTCATTGGTTTCACCTCTGATTAGATTATAAACCATACTCAAAATATTTCAACAAGTTTTTCGAGTATAGTCGAATAAAATCAAAAAAATGAATTTTATTCGAGTATGGTCGAATAAAATTAAGTTTCGAGGGCCGAATTGCACCGAGCAAACGGTCCTATCAGGCGTCTCCTTTGAACATTCATGCTACGAAGGTGGTCACAACACAGCATAAATGTATAGTTGAAAGGAAGTGTTGCAAATAATTCCAATCACAACTGTGATGAAGATGAACTTGCGGAACTGAAATAAATCGATTAAACTGATATCAGATTTATAGGTTTGGAGGATTTATGAGATTAGGGTTTAGATTGATATGCGTCGAAAAATGAACACTGCTTAAACAACAATTTCATATGCATAGAACTAAGCCGGCTAATTGAATAAGTTAGCCGGTTTTCCATCGATTGGATAAAGTGGGTTCTGCTGCAAAAGAGCAGCCAATCAGTACTACAAACCTGATTGGCTACTTTTATATGCAATGTACTTTTAGTTAGTTTTGTGATGCTAGTCTTCTGTGACTGCCTCTTCAGGAGCAACAACTACAGGCTCTTCCGCTTCTGCTTCTGCTTCCTTCATAGCTTTGATGCTGGCATATATTTCATTTTCCGTATCAAGTATTTTCAACCCTTTAGGTAAATTAAAATCACTGGCAGTGATATTGTCACCTAATACTTTTTTGGAGATGTCGATAACTACCGCATCAGGCATCAGTTCGGCGTTTCCAAAGACTTCGATTTCTGATTTGAACACGTGCACTCGTAGAAAGCTATGTCCCAATTCATCTTGCCCATGATAGGAAACAGGAAATTGCATTTTTACCGCTTGATCTTTGGTTACCAATTGCATAGTAATGTGCATTAATTTCCCGTCAATGGGAAATCTCTGAACTTCTTTAATGAAGCCAAAGTTCTTATCAGTACCGAATTCTATCCATATTTTGGCTTTGGATCCATGTTTGGAGATAACTTTATTCAAAGCTATGCTTTCGAATTGTACGGAGGTAGAAGCTCCACCAGTCCTGTTAAGAACGCCTGGAATAAAACCTGCATTTCGGACTTTATTGAGCTTGTCAGTTCTTATAGTTGCTTTTAAAACGGATTCTTCCATAAAAAACACTCCTTTTGGCCATAGGCCTTGTTGTGAATAAATTAATGAATACACCCTAATTCTATGCCTATATTTACTAAAGTCAAGTTTTACCAATAATGAACTGTTTTCTACAGTCACTGTTGCCCTGATTCCGGCATTCCAGCAAGGGATTTGTGAAGCCTTTAATTTTGGTATGAGTCGAAAAAATAGCAGTGTTGCAAATAATTCTATATTCCACCCACAAGTAACCCGCTTGGTATCGCCATTATGGTGGAAGGGCCGTGTATAACCACCAATAAAATCAAAAACCCATGAGTTTCACCTTTTAGACATACGAGTTTCACCATCTTGTGAAAAAGAGGTTTACTTTGTGATATGATTTTAGCATAACTTTCATTTAATATTCGATAACATGGAGGGTTGGAAGATGAGTCGTAAAGTAGCTATTATCGTCCTTGCATCAGTAACACTTGCCATTGGGTTAGCTGTTCTGATTAGCAATATCCCTTTCACAAAGATAGATCCAGAGTCCATGCCAAGTGGCAGTCTGCAATACGTTGATCAGGACAAAAGTAAGAAGACAGAAGACCTGTATCTCAGTGGATACCATTGGCAAGTGAAAGACCCAGCATCCGGGGAAAAAATGTGGGATAGTACAGATCAGAGCAACTTTTTTTTCAGGAAGAATGGAGTGAATCAGATTCTTCCGGGTGACATGGAAATTACTATGCAACTAGTGTGGCTTGAGCCTCCAAACAATATCATTATCAAAAGATGGCCATTGTCAGAATGGACACCAGACGATTCTGATGCCAGCCATTCCCAAGGTGTGGATGTTGTCAGTTCATGGAAGACTCATTGGGAAAAAACTGATATAAGTTTTGATGTTGAGCGGGGGAGTCTCTATGGCGTTTGGATATATTATGGCAATGCCTGGGTGGAATATAGTTTCATTGTTCCCGGTGAAGATCCAATCACTTATGATTACCTGGGCTATTTTTCTGGCTTTAATAATCCTAATGCACAAGAGTTCACCATGGATCCCATCGAATGGATTGATTCGTCCAATGCCGATCGGATTAAAGCCTTGAATCTTAATCAGTATGATGATTTCCCAAGCGGGTTTTATATCTATAATCCTACCATTGAGGCGATGCCTCTTAGACTTACAGATCAAACCAAATACTTTATTATTGATTTGGAAACCGGACCCACACCAATGGCCGTTGATAGAAACGATTTTTTGGACTATCTGAACCAGTTTCCCGATGTCGTTGAGACAACATTGTTTTGGGTAGAAGAAACGGACGGCAATGTTGAATTCATCAAGGTGCATTATGTGTCTGGGGAGCAATAATGGTACAATGATAACAGTCGTGGCGTTTGCGAGAAAGCAGCAGAGATTTTTTGTAACAGAACCCAGAAATCTATTATGCTGGTGACGAGATTTCCACGGACCATCAAGAGTGGGCAGAAAGATATGATGCAGATGAAACCATGGTTTTATTATCTTCCTTTGATGTTGATGGATCAGGTGGAGACGGTTCCTTAAATCCTAACAGCACATATGACAATTGGATGTGGATTTTGGTAAGAACCAATGGCGGTGAATGGAAACACGTTGACCATGGATATTGATTGAAATAAGGGAGAGGAAACACCATGCAGAAGAAAGCGTTAGTTATCATCGACATTCAGAACGACATCACAAAAAACTACAAGGAAATCATCGATAACATCAACAGGGCTATTGATTGGGCTGTTGAGCACGAAATTCTTGTGGTTTATATCAAACACAATAATTTGTCAGCAGGTACGAGAACGTTTAAGCCGGATACACACGGGGCTGAACTTGTGTCTGAAATGAAAATTGTATCCGAGAATATCTTCACAAAATCTAAGGGAAACGCGCTGACCAGTGAGGCCTTCGCTGACTTTGTCGCAAAGAACGTGATTGCGGATTTCTATATTGCTGGGGCGGATGCTGTCGCTTGTGTGAAATCTACCTGCTTCAATATGTGTAAAGCTGGTTACGGTGTTATTGTCCTCTCGGATTGCATCACAAGTTACGATAAGAGAAAAATTGATGAGATGCTACAGTATTATGAAAGCAGGGGCTGTAATCTCATCACCCTAGATAATCTGCTTGCAGATTGATACCAGATGCCGGAACCGCATCTTTAATCAGTTCTTTCTTATATGCTTTATGCCTCGGAATATCATTACTCAGATGACAAGGAGATGCTTACAACTGCAGTCAATGATTTCCTATGGCCGTATAAGCCGGAGTCCAAATACAAGGTGCTTGAGACGAACAAAGTAGGCTGTACACTGGTTGCCTTCTTCAAGAATCAAATTGATGAAAACAACTATGGCATTGCAGTATTTGTAAAAGGACTTAACAATAGATATAGGATAATAAGAACCCAAAGGAGACCAGCCGATTACTCATCGGTTGTGCAAGTATATCAACTCGATATAAACAATAAGAGTTATTATGCGGTGAGCGGATATAATCTTTCCAAAGAAATTGCATTTTATGGTCTGAATTACTATGATTTTTACAGTACAGATGATAAATCAGAGGAACAGAAGACGAAGACGCTGCAGTTAGCTGTGGAAAAACCACAGTTTTTGGAAATGTATCGAACTGAAGAGCTTGATGAAAAAGCGATAGGAGGATACGACGAAGAATCACTCAAGTATCGCATCAGGTCAGCATCATTATATAATGCGTCTGGCAATGACATTACAGCACAATATGAAATCGCAAACAAAAGCAATCCAGATAGTAGTGTTTCCGCAAAAATGGAGTTATTTCTCCTGAATATTTATATCGGCATTATTATGGTATTCGGCGCAGTGCTGGTAAGATATTTTTTGACGAAATAAGCAGAAATGCTGTGTGTTAGCTATTCCCGTACCCAAACCAGCGTGATGTTGAGAAGTTTCCCGTCTTTTCCGATGCGGGCGGGATCGGATGTCAATATGAGTGTATTGTCATCGTCCTTGAAATTAAAATAGCGCTTTTGTCGGCTACCAATCCAGTTGGGGATAAGACTGAATTCCAGATCGTGGTAAACTATCTGATTTTCCTCATCAATAGTAAAGCGACCCGCATAGGCAAACATGCCGCGGGCAGCAGCGAGTGTCTGCTCATCAGAGCCCAGCTCCGTATCCGGGATATCATATCGAGGCCTCCCGGCACGTAAAATCTCCACCGAAATCCACCCGTCTTGTGAATAACAGATAAATCCTGTTGCGCCTTCACCCATGATATGAATGGTCTCACTGTTTTTGTCAGTCCCTGTGAAAGATTGAAGCTTCCAGGTGCCAAGCAGTTTCTCTTTGAGCATGTGTTTTTCCTTCCGTTTAAGCATTAAGAATGCTATTATATTATCAGGAAAATGAACCTTCAACAAGACATAGAACGAATAAACGAAAATGGAGGGATCTCTATGGCATCAATAAATATTATTGATTATGAAGATCGATATCAGCAAAACGTGAAGGAATTGAATTACGAATGGCTTTTGAAGTATAACCTTCTGGAACCGATGGATGATGAATACCTGGATTATCCAAGAGAGATGATACTCAACAAGGGTGGGTTCATTTTACTTGCCGAAACAGAAGGAATCATTGTCGGAACAATTTCCGCCGTCCCAATTGAAGCTGGCTGTATGGAACTCGAAAATTTTGCCGTATCGGAGAAAATGCAGGGACAGAAAATTGGTAGAATGTTATTGGAAAAATGTATAGAAACCGCCAAGATTAAAGGAACAAGGAAGTTGACGCTCTACACCAACAGCCAGCTTGCCAATGCGTTAGCATTATATAAAAAAATGGGATTTATCATTGTTGAGCCGAAAAACAAGAAATTTATGGAAGCAGACATGGCATTGGAATATTGGATAGAATAAAAGCACTATTGTTATTTTGTAAAAAAAGCGTATAATTTAATTGCATAAATGTATTAGCAAATATATCAAAAGGTATAGAAGCAAAATCACAGGGCATCTATTGATATAACCAAGAAATCTCATGAGAGGGACTAGACGTTTGAAACAAATGGAATATGAGAACAGACATTCACCTATTACTATGAAATGATTTCTGAGGTAAAAAAAATGAAAAAATTTTTAAATAACGAATGTGGACAAGCAATGGTTATGGTTGCTTTATTTCTAGTTTTAATTATGGGAGTTGGCGCTTTTTCAATAGATATTGGCAGAGCCACCGTACAGAAATCAAAATTGCAAAATATTGCCGATGCATCGGCCTTGGCTGGTGCGCAGGATTTACCTAGTGCAAGTGCTTCCACATGCAGCGCAATAACCTATGCAGATCAAAATGGGCTATTGGCAACACAAAATAGTGTCACCAAAGATGGAGATACTATAGTAGTAACTACACCTTATGCGGGAGATGCAACAAAGATAGAGGTTGTAGTAACAAGAAAAATAGATTACACGTTTGCGCAGATTATAGGCTTTAAAGATAAAAATGTTTCAGCTCGCGCGGTTGCTACAAAATCGGGTGGAGGATTAGGTCCTGCATTTGGTTATGCAATTTTCTCGGGAAACAAAGTGCCGGATACGAATAGTTTTAGTGTGGTATCATCAAATAAATTAGTTGTAACCGGATTAACAAATGTAGTGAATGGAAATATCCATGGTAATTATAATATCGATACAAATACTGCCCAAATTAAAGGGGTCGCGGAGGCGGTAGGCACAGTAACGGGTACTAAGATTACAACCAAAAGCCCCGGAGCTCCGTATGTCGAAGTGCCAGATTTTTCTTCTGTACTCCCAACAATTAAGGCAGCAGCAGTAGCTGCCAATCAGTATTATTCTGGAAATTTTTCTAGTGCAAATGCTAGTTCATTAAATGTTACCCAACCAGTTTATGTGGAAGGAACGGCCAATTTAACTGGCATCTCATTCAGTGGTGATGGATGCATCTATGCAGGAGGCAAAATTTCTATTACTGGTAGCGGCACCAGTTATGGTTCAAACAGTAGTATATGTATATATTCTGGATATAAATCAAAATATAAGGCGGATGCTGCCATTGATTTTAGCGGTTCTGGCAAAAATTTTAACGGCATACTTTATGCACCTAATGGATCAATTTTAGTTACTGGTTCAGATTATACTTTTAATGGTAGTGTCGTTGGTAGAGTTGTGGATATAAGTGGCTCAAATAAAACATTTGTGGCTTCAGATGTTTCAGACAGTTTCCCATATGCCGGCTCTACTTCAATCAGTCTCGTAGAATAAGCTAAAAGCTGCCATCATTTTTATCCAAAAGAACCCAATATTTGACCTGATAAATACGCTATTGACATTTTGTGGAAAAAGCGTATAATTTAGACACATAAATATATTGGCAAACATGCCGAAAGACATGGACGCAAAACCACAGGGTCTAATCCTACGGGAATGACAGCCGGTTGCCCAATCAATGATTATAGTTTTGGTTGGAAAACAAGCGGCATCTGTGGTGGTACAGAGCTGCTTTTTGTTTACTAAGGATTTGAGAATAAATGAACTGCAGCGGATATATGAGGGTCGTATTATGAAGAAATATTTTGCCAAAGAGGATGGCCAGGGGCTTGTGGAATATGGATTGATTATTAGCTTGGTTGCCATCATCTCGGTTTCATCACTCACATTCTTTTCAGGCGGACTTACAGATAAGTTTGCGGAGTTTGGCAATGTCCTCAATACTGAAGAAGAATCTCCGTTAACGCCTTTGGGCGATGATTTCACTGAGATTTCTATGAGTATGATCGATAAAATCATTGAAAAGTTTGAAATCAGTGGGAAGTACGGGCGTACATGGGGTGATTATGCTTTTACTGATTTAGGACTTGATCCGGCTGATTGGAAAAACCCGATTGATCATATTTTCTATAAACCTGGTGGAGCGAATTTAAGTATCAGCCCAGAAAACGGTTATTCATTTATTGTTAACGGTATAGACGGAAGCAAAAAAGTTTTGAATGCGTCATATAATTGGAATTTGACATATAATGATGCAAACAAGAAATGGTATTATCACAAAATAGCCCCGGAGAATGAAATTGACATCAAAACATTGGTTACCGTAAAAAATGACTGATGTGATTTTGCAAATAACCCTCGATATTTCAAAGATGTCGAGGGTTTTTTACGTCCTGACGCCAATTTGACTAAGCTTTATGTCATTTTTGTTTCTTACATGGAGCAATAATGGTACAATAATAAATGTCGTTGTGGTTGTGAGAACAATAAAGATATTTAGCTAGAGTTAGCAAGAGAAATAACGAGAGTTATTGCAATATTCAAGGAGAAAAAATGGAAAAGTTGATCATTACTGCTGCTATTTGTGGTGCAGAAGTAACTAAAGAAAACAACCCAGCAGTTCCATACTCGGTAGATGAAATGATTAGAGAGGCAAAATCCGCATATGATGCCGGTGCAAGTATAATACATTTGCACGTGAGAGAGGATGACGGGACGCCAACACAAAATCGTGAACGTTTTCAAATCTGCATGGATGCGATTAGAACTGAATGCAAAGACGTTATCATCCAACCTTCTACGGGAGGGGCTGTGGGAATGACTGATTTGGAAAGACTTGATGCATGCAAGGTAACGCCTACGCCGGAATTTGCCACATTAGATTGTGGCTCTTTAAACTTCGGACCGGATGAAGTATTTGTCAATACTCACAAGACTATTATGAATTTTGCAAAGTTTATGAATGAGAACAAAATAAAGCCAGAGCTTGAAGTGTTTGATAAGGGCATGATTGATATTGCGATGAAAATATGGGAAAAAGGCTTACTCAAGGAACCATTACACTTTAACTTTGTTCTTGGTGTTCAAATGTCAGGCACGTTAAGGGATCTGGTATTTATGACGGATAGCATTCCGGCGGGCAGCACCTGGACAGCTTCCGGGATTGGTAAATATGCGGATATTGTTGCTGTTGGGGCAATTGTAATGGGAGGTCATGTAAGGGTTGGACTTGAAGATAATATATATCTAAAAAAAGGGGTATTAGCAAAATCAAATGGTGAATTGGTCAAAAGAGTGGTCGAATTTGCGGACATCTTTAACCGGGATATTGCAACTCCAAATGAAGCAAGAAGAATACTATCACTCAGGTAAATGATAGTGGAGCAATAATATTACAATAAAAACCGGAGGAATATACAATGAGACAGTTTGTCGCAGAGGCAACTATAAACGAGGCTTATGCTCAATCCCTGGAGATTTTGGAATCTGTGGGAGTCAGATTTGCTTGCGAAGAAGTTAGACAACTATTTCAAGAACATGGTGCACAAATTGATGGAGACAAGGTGCGCATCCCTCGCCTTTTGGTGGAGGAAGCCATAGAGACCACACCCAAGCAAATTGAAGAAATGACCGACAAAAGAAGAATTGTGGCAGCAACGCCATTTAGTAGTGCACCATTTATTATGGATGACGATACAGGTGTGTTGCATCGCTGCACCATTGAAGATGCAATTAAATTTTATCAGATTAATGAAACTTCAGCGCTTTACGAATGTGTCAATCCGGGATGCGCTGATCCACAGAACAACAACGCGCCGGATCAATTCGTGTCTCAGATTGCAATGTCACTGAAGTACTCCAACAAGTACCCGAGTATTGGATTAAGAGCAACCCGAAGCACTGCGCTTGATGGAGACGTCTACAAAAGTGCACGAAAGGCTTTCCGAATGGTACGGGAATTTTATGACATTTGGGACCATCCCGTTATGACCCAGGGTATATGTCCAGACTCGCCACTTGCCTATGACCGGGAGTGTTTGGATAATCTTTGTGCGGCTATAGATGAAAAGCAGTCAATTTCTCTTTCTCCATGTTCGGTTGGGTTTATGACCGCACCTGAAACCATCATGGGTGTTGTAATCCATGACTTTGCATTAGCCTTAGCCGGGTTGGTGTTGATTCAGTTAAAATCACCGGGTCATGAAACCTCTTTTTCCGAGTTTTCAACTATCGGACAAATTCGAACATTGCAACCCAACTATGGTAGCGTAGAAAGCGTGTATTTGCAGCTGATTTTTTATGAGCTATGCAAATCTTTGGGCCTTCCCTGCTCCATTTCAGGAGGCTATGGAGATGGAACCAAAGTGGACTATCAGGCGGGCATGGAGGCCACAATGACGGCGATGCTACCGTTTCACCTTACGGAGATCCAGGAAGTTTGGTGCTACCCCGGAATCCTGGCAGGGTTTGCCTGCGGGAGCTTTCAGAAGATTATATTAGATGAAGAAATGATGAGGGTGACGAACCGGATGCTACAAGGAGCAGTCATGACCATAGACCACAAGCTGCCGGAAACCCTTTCTGCCGGTATGATTGCCGGAAATTTTCTTGGACTCGGAAGAATGAAAACCTACCATCGGGACAATTATATGACCCAAGTGTTCAACAAATGGGGAATTGGACAGGCGGAAAATCCTGAAAAATCCGATTTGGCTTACATTTCCCAGAAGATCATAAATGAACGTATTGAATCCTATGAGTTGCCTGAGCGAACAGACACCCAGAAAAAAATCCTGCAGCCGCATTTGCCCTTACAATGTGCTTTCAGCTTGTAAGAAAGAATTCTTCAGGAAAACGGATGTTTCTAACATCATCTGATAGTAGCACAATCATGACAATCGTGGTGGTTGCGAGAAAGTTCACAATTATATTTCAGCAGAACCAATATTTTTGCTTGTGATTATTCCCAGTCATGATAAAATGATATTAATTTCGCGACACGATTGCAAAAATGAGAATTTTGCCTGTGCAGCTTTTTTGAAGTATGATTGGAAGGTTGATATTATGTCTTTAGAAGCCATCAAAAAAATTACTGACATAGAGCAGTCCTATATGAATAAGAAACAAGAGGCACAGACGGCTGCTCATAAATTGGTAAGCAATGCAGAACAGGACGGAAAAAACCAATTGGAAAGAGCAAGGCTGCAAGCCGAAGCAGAAGCTCGAGTGCTCCTCGATGAGGCAGAAGCAGAGGCAGAGGTCCGCGCCAGAGCAATGATCAAAGAGTCGGAAGCGCAGTGTGAGAAACTCAGAAGCGAAGCAGAGCAACGCCTAAAAATGGTGGCAGATATCATTGTGGAAAGGATTGTAAGTGGCTGATGGCTATCGTAAAAATGCAACGCATTGACATGCTGGCGCTTTCAGAAGACAAAGAGAAGCTACTCCATATTCTGCAACGGGCGGGCTGCGTTGAGCTAACCGAGCTGGATGCGGAGATGGCAGACCCAGAGTGGACATCTTTGATCCAAAAGGAAAAGACCACCGTCGCAAGCGCAAAATCAAAAATTACAAGTGTTGATGCAGCACTGGATGCAATCAAGAAATATGCTACTAAAAAAGCTAGCCTATTTATCTTGCGCAGAGAAATTCCAGAAGAAGATTTCCTGGACCCAGTGTACCGGGAATCTGTGATGGAGATTGCCTTAAAAATCAATGACTGTACGCGTCGGATTAGCCAGGCAAACTCTCTAAAAAATCGTTTGGGTAGCCAGAAATTAGGTTTGATTCCATGGCAGGGTCTTGGTGTTGATCTCAGTCTCAAGGAAACGGAGTTTGCCCGAATCGTATTTGGCGTATGTCCTGCCGCGACCAATCTGGATGACCTTTACCAATGCCTTGAGGAAAACCAACTGGCGGCCGAGTTTTTCCATGCATCATCTGATCGAGAACAACATTACTTGCTTCTTGTTTGTTCCAAGGAGGAAGCAGATGCAACTATGGAAGCTCTTCGCCCATTTTTCTTCAATCAAGCATCCCTCAAAGATGTCGATGGCATCGCCGAAGACAATATCAAAGCACTAGATGAAAACATTACGGAATTGGACAAAAAAATCGAAGCGCTGGAAAAAGAGATTGCATCGTATGTAGAAGCCCAAAAAGACCTACAAGTGTGTGCAGACCAAATGGTTCAGGAGCTTGCCAAAGAGGAGTCTCAAAGCCGGATGGCAACAACCGGGACCTTAATGTATCTCAGAGGATGGATTCCTGCTGTTGAGACGAAGCGGCTGGAGGCAGCCTTTTCTGATTTCGATTGCGCAATTTCGATTACAGAACCGTCCGGGAATGAAACACCTCCGACTAAATTATCCAATGGGAAGATTGTCAGCTCCATGAATATGGTTACTGAAATGTATAGTCTCCCTCATTATACCGGTATTGATCCCAATCCCTTGATTTTTCCGTTCTTTGTCATATTTTATGGAATGATGCTTGGAGATGTTGCCTACGGAATCATTTTGATTGTGGTTTCGCAGCTCATCATTAAAAAATACAAGCCAAAGGGTACTTTTGGCAATATTCTAAAACTGGCGACCATCTGTGGCGTGTCCACGGCAATCTGGGGATTTTTGAGCGGAGCTCTGTTCGGAAATGCTGTAACGGTAATTGCTGAACAATTCTTTGGCGTCAAAGATTTTATCTTGTATGTCCCTCTTTTGGATCCTCTTGTGGATCCCCTTAAGATTTTATATCTGGCAATCATCATGGGTGCGGTGCAACTGATTGCAGGGATGTGCATCCAAATCTACTTGTGTTTCCGGAACGGTCGGCCATTGGATGCGCTCTACGATGTAGGGAGCTGGTGGCTATTGTTTGCGGGCATCGCAATTTTTGTCCTGAAGGGCACACCTGTAGTAATCTATGCGGGCATTGCTGCGCTCATTCTGACACAGGGTCGGCATAAGAGCGGTTGGATATCTAAGCTTTTTGGCGGTGTGGCTAGCCTTTACAATATCACAGCATGGCTGGGGGATATCTTGTCCTACACCAGGTTGATGGCTTTGATGCTTGCAACGACCGTCATTGCCAGTGTTGTGAATATTCTTGGATCCTTGCCAGGAAACCTGATAGCTTTTGTTGTTATCTTTGTATTTGGGCATATCTTTAACATTGGCATTAATGTGATAGGAAGCTATGTACATACTGCGAGGCTTCAGTATCTTGAGTATTTTAGCAAATTCTATAAATCCGGTGGACGGCCGTTCAGACCGTTACAATACAACACAAAATATGTTGATATCATCAAGAAAGGGGATCCGAAAATTTGAATTGGGTAGAGTATGCAGGGACTGCGATAGCATTTCTTGGAGCAGCATTGGCGGTAGGATTGCCTTGTTCCGGTTCTGCCAAAGGTGTGGGCACGGTTGGAAGAGCCGGAGCTGGAGTGCTTTCGGTTGACCCGGGAAAATTCTCTAGGGTTTTAATTCTTCAAATTCTTCCTGGAACCCAAGGACTCTATGGTCTGGTTGTCTGGTTTTTGGCACTGATGAAGCTGGGGTTTTTTGACTTTGAATTGATAAACCTCACGCTAAGGGAAGGGTTTTCATTTTTTGGTGCCTGTATGCCGGTCGCCATCGGCGGGTTTGTTTTCGGTATCATACAAGGTAGATTAGGGGCTGGTGGGCTTTCACTGATGACCAAACGGCCCAATGAATTGTCAAAAAGCATTATTCTAGCCATCATGGTGGAGTTCTATGCAATTCTGGCATTGCTGGCTACATTTCTCATGCTTAACAGTTTCTAAAAAAGCGGGCCGGTATCAGATTTTACTGACCAGCCGTAAGTTAACAATATATGTTGTTTATTTTTAAGGAGGCATTAAAGATGGAATGGATTGGTTTTGGCGGTACAGCAATTGCCCTGCTTGGGGCATCGCTAGCTGTGGCTCTGTGTTGCGCAGGATCGGCGATTGGTGTAGGAAGCGTCGGCGAAATCGGCGCAGGGGTTCTGACAGAAGATCCGGGCAAGTTTTCCCAAATTTTGATTTTACAAATTTTGCCGGGCACCCAGGGGTTATATGGACTTGTCACATGGTTTTTTGCATTGATGAAACTGGGCTTCTTCGCTGGCGAACTACGAGCTTTGGAAATACAGGTGGGCATCATGTTCTTTGCCGCATGTGTGCCAATGGCAATAGGGGGGCTGATGTCTGCTATTGCTCAAGGCAAATGCGCAGCGGCAGGCGCAGCGATGTGTTCCAAGCGCCCCGAGGAGTTGTCCAAAGGAATTATTTTAGCAATTATGGTGGAGTTTTATGCAATCCTGTGTCTGCTGGCATCCTTCCTTATGCTGAACAGTCTATAGCAGGTGCGTTGGGTTTACGGAACGATGCCGCAGCAATGCACATCGAAAGGACGGCATGGATTACATGAATGGAATAGATAAAATAACTGTACGAATTATTCAAAATATTGAGCAAGAGATTTCTGAAATTAACAAAGAGGCACAAGCCAAAGTGGACGAAATCAGTGCATCCTATGCAGAAGAAACCAGCAAGGAATGGGCGGAACGCCGCAACCGAGGCATGATGGCCGCTGAGGAGCGGCTAGCGAGACTTGCCGGAGTAGCTATGCTGGAAACCAAGAAGCTCAAGCTCTCAATGAAACAGGAGATGGTCAACCGTGCATTTGACATGGCATTAGAGCAACTGCGGAACCTGCCAGAGCGGGAGTATGTGAACCTGCTTGCCAGCATTGCAGCGAAAGCTTCCAAGACCGGAACCGAAGAAATCCTTTTAGCTGAAGAGGATCGGTTTCGCGTCGGGGATGAGATTATCCGACAGACCAACCTTTTGGTTCCTGGAGGAGGGAAGTTGTCTCTTGCGGCGGACGGGCTTAAAAACCAGAGCGGACTGATCCTCCGAGAGGGGGATATCGAAATCAACTGCACCTTTGAAAGTCTAATCCGCGGTGCAAAGAGTGAGATGGCCACTGAGTTGGCCGGGATTCTTTTTCAATGAACAGCCTGCGCAAAGGAGATACAAAATGGGAAAAATAGATAAAACTGAGTATCTATTTCTGACAACCCGGGTGCGTTCTCTTGAAAACAATATGATTAACCGTGAGCGCATGGAGATGATTCTGGAATCCGGCAATACAGAAGAGGCGACCCGTATTTTACAGGACAGTGGATATGGGGAGATCTCATCAATATCAATGGATCGCCTAGAGCAGAGTCTTGCAGCCGAACGAAGTAGGACGTTCTTAGAGATCGCATCGTTTATACCAGACCCTCGGATTTTGGATGTTTTTAGGATTAAATATGATTATCACAATGTCAAGGTTTTACTGAAATCCATGGTTCAAGGCATAGATGGCACAGATTTGCTGATGGATTCGGGGAAGATCCCTTTCTTGATGATTCAAAAGGCGATTCTTCAGAATGAATTGACTAGTATCCCCACAAAGCTCAAGCAAGCAGTTGTTGAAGCACGGGAGGTCTTGTCGGCCACAAAAGACCCACAACTAGCGGATACCTTATTGGATCGGTACTATTATGAAGACATGTTCGATATAGCCAGTAAAGCAAAAAGCCCATTTTTGGTGAGTTATGTGCGTATTTCCATCGATGCTGCCAATTTGCGGTCTCTGGTTCGGACTTCACGAATGGGAAAAGCTCTGGATTTTCTTCGTTCAAAACTTATTTCCGGGGGAAATATCAGCATTGAGAGGATTCTAGATGTTTCGGCTGGAGGCGCTTCTCTAGACGATTTTTACAGCACCTCTTTGCTCAAGGAGGCCGCCGCGGCAGGATCTCAAGCATTGCAACATGGTGAACTGACACTCTTTGAAAAGCTGTGTGATGATGCGGTCAGCCAATACTTGTCTACGGCGCGATATGTTCCTTTTGGAGAGCAAGCGGTGATATCCTATCTGGCTTCCAAGGAAACAGAGTTTACCGCAGTGCGTATTATCATGTCTGGACTGATGGCTGGACTCGAAAAAGAGATTATCAAGGAAAGGTTACGTGAAATCTATGTATAAAGTAGCAGTTTTGGGCGACCGCGATAGCGTGCTGGGCTTCAAAGCACTGGGTTTGGAAGTTTTTTTTACCGAAAACAAAGAAGATGCGTCGCAACAAATCCATACACTAGCTAGGAAGAATTACGCAATCATATACATCACCGAAACCCTAGCTACTGAAATACCCCAGGATATCGCCCAGTACAAGGATGAAATCATGCCCGCCATAATACTGATCCCTGGTAAAAAAGGCAGTATGGGCATCAGTATGAATTCACTCAAACGCTCTGTTGAGCGTGCGGTGGGTGTGGATATCTTCAAAGATTTGGAAGACCCGAATGCATGCAAGTTATAACGCAAACCCATTTGTTTGGAGTCAGGATCACTTTTAGAAGGGAACAAAGAAATGAGCAAAGGTAGAATAATCAAAGTCTCCGGTCCTTTGGTGGTTGCAACGGGATTGGGCGATGCGAATATGGCAGATGTCGTCCGAGTTGGCGAACAACGGCTGATTGGCGAAATATTGAATATGACCGGGGACAGTGCATATATTCAGGTGTATGAAGAAACTTCCGGATTGGGTCCGGGCATGCCCGTGGAAACCACCGGCGCCCCAATGGCTGTAGAATTAGGCCCAGGATTGATAGGAACCATCTATGATGGTATCCAACGGCCGTTGGAAGAAATCATCAAACTGACTGGCCCGACAATCACAAGAGGAGTGGATGTTCCCTCGTTGAAACGTGAAACTAAATGGGAATTCACAGCCACTGCGAAGATCGGCGACGAGCTGATAGGAGGGGATACCCTTGGAATCGTAGAAGAGGGGCCTTTCATTTCCCACAAAATCATGTTGCCGCCAGGTGATTCCGGGACTTTGGCATCTATAAAAAGTGGTAGCTTTACAGTAACTGATATCATCGCCACAATAAAAACACAGGATGGCAGTGCCAAAGACGTTACCATGATGCAAAAGTGGCCGGTACGGGTTGGCAGGCCATACAAACAGAAATTTCCACCCTCTGAGCCACTTGCAAGTGGTCAGAGGGTCATCGATACACTCTTTCCGATTGCCAAGGGAGGAACGGCCGCCGTTCCCGGACCATTCGGCTCCGGAAAAACCGTTGTGCAGCAGCAGCTGGCAAAGTGGTCGGATGTGGATGTAGTGGTATATATCGGATGCGGTGAACGTGGAAATGAAATGACGGATGTACTCCGGGAGTTTCCTGAGCTAAATGACCCGAGAACTGGGGAATCTCTGATGAAGAGAACCATCATGATTGCCAACACTTCCGACATGCCTGTCGCTGCGCGGGAGGCATCAATATATACTGGGATTACAATTGCAGAATATTTCAGAGACATGGGATATGCCGTGGCCGTCATTGCTGATTCAACATCCCGTTGGGCGGAAGCCCTAAGGGAAATGTCTGGGCGTCTTGAAGAAATGCCGGGTGAAGAAGGCTATCCTGCCTATCTGAGCTCCCGCCTAGCCCAGTTCTATGAGCGCGCTGGCACAGTCTCCTGTATCGGGTCAGAAGACCGACGGGGATCCCTGACTGCAATAGGAGCGGTTTCTCCTCCGGGCGGGGACATATCTGAACCGGTGTCCCAGGGAACCATGCGGATTGTAAAAGTATTCTGGGGTCTGGATGCCAGCTTAGCGTATAGGCGCCATTTCCCAGCCATCAACTGGCTGACCTCCTATTCTTTGTACCTAGATGCACTGAAACCATGGTTTGATGAAAACCTGGGTAAGGAATATTTCCTCAATAGGGCAAAAGCATTACTTATTCTACAGGAAGAAGCCACCCTAAACGAAATTGTACAGCTGGTTGGCAAGGATTCTCTTTCTCCAGAGGACCAGCTGACACTGGAGACTGCAAAGATGATTCGCGAAGACTTCCTTCAACAGAATGCCTTTGTGGATGTAGATAGCTATTCTTCCTATGACCGCCAAGCTAGGCTTATGCACTTGATTCTCCGCTATGATAAGCTGGCAAGAGGGGCATTGAACGCATGTACCAATATTCAGGAACTCTTCAAAATTCCTTCTAGGGAAAGAATCGGTCGTGCAAAAGGTGTGCCCCAGGAGGAATACGTAAAGGTCTACCAAGAGATTGAGAAGCAGATGGAAATAGAAATTGACGCCATATTTGCGGAAGGAGGCCAGTCTCGTGATTAAGGAATATCGCACAATACATGAAATATCTGGACCACTGATGATTGTACGGAAGGTTCAGGACGTAACCTACGATGAACTGGCAGAAATCGAGCTTCCCAATGGCCAGATTCGCCGGTGCAAGGTGTTGGAAGTCCATGAAGACAAGGCGGTTGTACAGCTCTTTGAAAGTTCCGCAGGCATCAATCTAGCCCAGTCTAAGGTTCGTTTCCTTGGGCACAGCCTGAAGCTTGGAGTTTCAGGGGATATGCTGGGTCGTGTTTTCAGTGGGATGGGTGTCCCCATCGATGGAGGACCTGAAATCCTTCCCGAAAAGCAACAAGACATCAACGGGCTTCCCATGAACCCTGCCGCTCGCGACTATCCATCGGAATTTATCCAGACTGGAATTTCTACAATTGATGGATTGAACACCCTTGTAAGAGGGCAGAAACTCCCTATTTTTTCTGGTTCTGGCTTGCCTCACGCAGACCTGGCGGCCCAGATTGCCCGTCAGGCCAAAGTGTTGGGTAATTCGGCTAATTTTGCTGTAGTGTTTGCGGCAATCGGGATTACCTTTGAGGAGTCGAATTTCTTTGTCCAAGAGTTCCGCCGCACAGGTGCCATTGATCGTACTGTTTTATTTACGAACCTGGCCAATGACCCGGCAGTAGAGCGGATTTCCACCCCGCGTATGGCACTTACGGCTGCTGAGTATCTTGCCTTTGATAAAGGTATGCATGTTTTGGTCATACTCACTGACATCACCAACTATGCAGAAGCGCTGCGTGAAGTATCCGCAGCACGAAAAGAGGTCCCTGGGCGACGTGGTTACCCTGGGTATCTATATACAGACCTGGCTACCATGTACGAACGTGCCGGTCGCCGGCTGGGCTATGAGGGATCCATCACTATGATTCCAATTCTAACCATGCCGGAAGATGATAAGACCCATCCCATACCCGACTTGACCGGATATATTACAGAAGGACAAATTATCCTGTCGCGGGAATTGTTCAGAAAAGGAATTCGACCCCCTGTTGATGTCATGCCGTCCCTTTCCAGACTCAAGGACAAGGGAATTGGCGCTGGCAAAACCAGAGAAGATCATTCAGGGACGATGAACCAACTTTTTGCCGCTTATGCCACAGGCAAAGAAATGAAAGAACTGATGGCAATCTTGGGAGAAGCAGCACTTAGCGAAACAGATTTGATATTCGCTCGGTTTGCAGATGAATTTGAACGGCGGTACGTGGCGCAGTCCACAGATGAAAACCGATCCATCGAGGAAACGCTGGATCTGGGTTGGTCATTGCTTTCTATGCTGCCCACTTCCGAACTCAAGAGAATCAGCCCTGAGATGATAGAAAAATATATGCCAAAAAAAATAATTGATGGGGAGTGATAAAGGATGGCTACATCATCGGCGATAACCAATATGACCCGCATGGAACTTACGCGTCTCAAAAACCGCTTAAAAACAGCCAGAAGGGGCCACAAACTTCTCAAAGACAAGCGGGATGAACTCATGAAACAATTCCTCGATGTCGTCCGCTTGAATCGGGAACTTCGTGTGCGTGTGGAAGAATCATTAATGCAGGCCCATGCATCTTTTACGGTGGCGGCCGCATTGATGTCGCCCAGCATGCTGGAGCAGGCCCTACTTTTTCCAAAACAGAGACTGTCACTGAAGGTGGGTTACCAGAATATCATGAGTGTCAATGTGCCCGTCTATGAATTCGAGACAAGCAGTGAGGATCCCGGTGAGATTTATCCTTACGGCTTTGCCATGACATCCGGAGAACTCGACACAGCCGTCGCAGCCCTGTCCCGGGTTTTCGCAGATATGTTGAAGTTGGCGGAGGTAGAGAAAACTTCCCAGCTACTAGCAGAGGAAATCGAAAAAACAAGACGTAGAGTAAGCGCGTTGGAATATATTATGATTCCGGATATGACAGAAAAAATCCGCTATATCTCAATGAAGCTAGAAGAAAATGAGCGGGGAAACATCACGCGTCTCATGAAAGTTAAGGATATGATTTTGAAAGAAGCACATGGATATGAGTAGAAACCAAAGAAAATAAGATTGTGTTTTACAACAGGATCAGTAAACCGGTGGAAAAGAGTTCCACCGGTTTTGTTTGCCCATTTATTCCATTTTGTCCTTTGCTCAAAACTCCAAAAATGGTATACTATAAATAAAAAAATTAGGAAACAATTGGATCTTCACCATCACAGATTGGGCACGACACACCACCATATCTTTGGACATGCTTTTGTTTTTTCCATTCTTGCGGCAATTGCAGAACGGGGCGCGTTATATATTGGTTGGGTGATTCCGTTGGTTGCCATTAGGTTGGTCTTTGCCATTATGGCTTTCAAAAAATTGAGAAATGCCAATAACTCCCAAGAAAAAGAAGTAACTGGCTTAATGCAGTTCTCATTTTGGATTATTCGCTGCAATTCAAGTCAATGATAGTCGATTCAGAATTCGACGTATAAGGAGAGAACTATTTTGGAAAAGAAAAAAAGTAAGTTTGGTATGAAAGCAATCCTGGTCGTGATATTATTGGCCATTTTGTTGCTTTTCAGTTTAGTAGGTTTTATTACCGATTTCCTTTGGTTTCAAGAGATTGGATATGTCAGTGTGTTTTTCAAAAAATTAGTGACCCAATTAGAAATCGGAACCCCGACTTTTCTCATTGTGACTTTGGCAACATTTGGTTATTTAAAGTTGTTGAAGAGGGGTTACTATAAGCATGTGGAATCCGATGTGGGCACTGAAGTCCGACCGCTGAATCTCATTACTTGGGCTTTATCTCTGATGATGGGTGCGATTGTAACATATATGGCTGTCACTGCATTGTGGTTCAATGCTCTTCGTTTTGCCAACAGCACAGATTTTGGCATTAAAGATCCATTGTTTCATATGGACCTGTCATTCTACACTTTTAAATTGGAATTTATCACCCAGGTCAATGGCATGCTCATTGGCGTTCTGGCCGCATTCTTAATTGTTACAATGGTGTATTATGTAACCCTCATTTCCTCCAGACCTCCCAGAGTGTTTGATACTGTCAAGGAAGAAGACACCTTTGATGAAGATCGGTTTGATGGTAGCCAGTACAGCAGCGGAAAGGGTGGCTTCAAAAGTGAGCAAGCATTTGGGCCTTTCGCACAAATCTTTGAGACGTTTGGCAAATCCTTTGGCAAGAATACCAGCCAGCCAAAAAAGAAAAAACAATTTGA
This sequence comes from Anaerovoracaceae bacterium, assembly GCA_041752735.1. Classification (GTDB taxonomy): domain Bacteria; phylum Bacillota; class Clostridia; order Peptostreptococcales; family Anaerovoracaceae; genus UBA1422. Next base: position 61,530 of record JBGSVW010000026.1, read on the forward strand.
CGATGACAACTTTATAGAACTGATGACCATCGCTTCCAAGCAACTCATTGTGGTTGGCGTCATCTTGTTTCTGATGCTTGCAGCTCATTTTTATCTTAAGCAGTATAGCCTACTTTTCGGATCGACTGGGGTGGTATATGGTGCCGGATTCACGGATGTTAATATAACCCTTTGGATGTATCGCATCCTAATGGGCCTGGCAGTGCTTGGCGCGTTGGTATTCATTGCCGGCATTGCGAAAAAAAGATTCAAGATTATTCTCGCTGTTCCGGCTCTAATGATTTTAGTCGGGTTGATCGGTGGTGGTGCCGGTATGGTCGTTCAGAATTTTATAGTGTCTCCAGATGAAATCAGCAAAGAGAGCCAGTACCTGGAACGCAATATCGAATACACTCAGTATGCTTATGGCTTGGACCAAGTGGATATTCGGAGTTTCCAAGCCAGCGACAATCTGAGTTCTGAAGACATTAAGAATAACGAAGCTACCATCTCAAATATCCGAATCAACGACTATCTCCCAGCCGAAAAATTCTACAATCAGACCCAGAGTCTGCGTAAGTATTATAACTTTAATGATGTGGATGTAGATCGTTATATGATCAATGGAGAATATACTCAGACATTCCTCTCTGCCAGAGAAATTGACGAAACAAAAATTAGCACAACATGGCTAAATACCCACTTAAAGTATACTCATGGTTATGGGATTACGTTATCTAGGGTAGACAAGGTAACAGCCAGCGGACAACCGGATATGTTGATTGAAAGCATCCCACCAGTATCAAAGGTGGAAGAAATCAAAATCACACGACCTGAAATTTATTTTGGGGAACTAACCAATAGCTATGTTGTAGTGAATACAGATGAAGATGAATTTGATTACCCGGATGGAGATACCAACAAATATGCTCAGTATGAAGGTGTTGCAGGAATCAAACTTAACCTGTTTAACAAGGCATTGTTTTCGATACGGGAGCGAAGCTTGAAACTTCTAGTTTCGTCCAACATTGACAGTGAGTCTAGCATTATTGTTAATCGTAATATAAAGGCCAGAGTCCAGAAAATTATGCCATATCTTGAGTATGACAACGATCCCTATGTGGTGGTTGGCGATGGCAAACTATACTGGATCATTGATGCCTATACAACAAGCGACAAGTATCCGTATTCAGAGCCATACACCGCCGATTCATCGGTGAACTACATCAGAAACTCTGTTAAGGTTGTGGTGGATGCCTACAACGGAAATGTAGACTTCTATATTGTGGATGAAAATGATCCCATTGCATTGACGTTCCAATCCATCTATCCCAAACTGTTCAAGGGATTATCTGAAATGCCTGAATATCTTAAGTCACACTTGAGATATCCCAACACCATATTCCAGATACAGGCTGAAATTTACCAGAGGTACCATATGACTAATGTGAATGTATTCTATCAAGATGAAGACCTTTGGCAGATTGCAAATGAAATTTATGGAACAGAAGAGCAACTTATGACCCCCAATTATTATATTCTAAGCTTGCCTGGCGAATCCACGGTAGAGTTTGTCAATTCTATTCCGTACACACCAAAAGACAAAAAGAATATGACAGGTCTTCTGATGGCTAGAAACGACAAGAACAATTATGGCAAACTGGTACTATTCCAAATGCCCAAGAGTAAAATTGTCTATGGACCGATGCAGATTGAAGCACAAATTGACCAGACACCAGAGATTTCCAAAGAGTTTTCTCTGTGGAACTCTTCGGGATCCAGTTATAGCCGAGGCAACCTGTTTATCATTCCCATAGAAGACTCATTGCTCTATGTGGAGCCTGTTTATCTGGAAGCTACCAACTCTAGCATTCCAGAGGTAAAAAGAGTCATTGTAGCATATAACAACAAAATCGCGTATGAGGCAACACTTGCAGAAGCTTTAGATTCTTTGTTTGGCGATGGAACCGGCAATGGAACGGATAATCCTACAGATCCGGATGATTCAAATCTAACACAAACCGAGATAATCCAAAAGGCAGTAGATGCCTACGAAAATGCACAGGCTGCTTTGCAAGAAGGCAATTGGTCAGATTACAGAAAATATTTGGACGAGTTGGAATTATATCTGATGAAGTTATCTTAATTTGCGCCGTTGACAGTTTTCAGAAAAATATATATAATTAGTGCATGTGTGGGATTCTTCATATTTACAATCCCACATCCGTTGATTCATTCTAATATTTTAAGGAGGACCTATTATGGGTAAAAAAATTCCAATGTGGCAAGTCCTGATCGTAGTATTATTTATGCTCGCAGGCTTGTTCTGGGAAGTCATCGTCGCTGGCGACGGTGAAGGCCACATCGCGCTGATTGCTTCAGGCATCGTTGCCGCAATCGTCGCAACCGCAAATGGATGGAAGTGGAAGTATCTTGAAAAGGGTATTTTGACTACTATCGACCGTTCCATGCAAGCAGTCTTGATTTTGATGGTCGTCGGTCTGCTAGTTGGTGCATGGGTAGCCGGAGGCGTTATCCCCGCAATGATTTATTATGGTCTGTCCATTTTAAGTCCGGGGATCTTTTTGTTTGCTGGCTGTCTACTCTGTTGCGTTGTATCACTGGCTACCGGTTCATCATGGACCACAGCAGCCACCGTTGGTATCGCACTGATGGGCATCGCTACCGCGCTTGACATTTCTCCCGCAATGACCGCTGGTGCAATCGTATCCGGTGCATATTTCGGAGACAAAATGTCACCTCTGTCCGACACCACCAACCTGGCACCTGCAGTAGCCGGTTCCACTTTGTTTGAGCATATCAGACACATGGTATGGACAGTCACTCCTTCCTTGATTATCGCATTGATCGGATTCCTTATTCTGGGCTTCGTTAACAACTCCGGTGGTTCTGCTGATCTTTCCGGCGTTACTGAAATGCAAACAGCCCTGAAAGCAGAATTCTGGATTAATCCGGTTCTGTTGATTCCTCCCGTTGTGGTTATCGGAATGGTTATCATCAAAGCACCTGCACTGCCCGGACTCATTGGCGGCACCTTGCTGGGTGTTGTCTGCATGGCGGTTCAGGGCGTTGACCCCAAAACCTGGATGGCAACATTGAACTATGGTTACTCTTCATCCAGCGAAGTCCAAGCCGTTGCTGACCTGTTGAATCAGGGTGGCATGCAGAATATGATGTGGGCGATCTCACTGATTCTGTGCGCTATGATGTTTGGTGGCATCCTGGATGCTTCCGGCATGTTGGATTCTATCGCGCACGGTCTTTTGAGAGTTGCTAAGGGAACCGGTTCTCTGGTTCTGGTTACCATTTTCACTTGCATCTTCATGAACGTTGTTGCTTGCGACCAGTACCTGGCCATTATTATGCCTGGTAGAATGTACAAAGAAGCTTATGAAGATAGAAGACTTGCCAACAAGAATCTTTCCAGAGTACTGGAAGACTCAGGTACAATGACTTCTAACCTAGTTCCCTGGAACACTTGCGGCGCTTATATGAAGAGTGTCTTAGGCGTAAATCAGTGGGGCGCAGGCGGATATGCTCCGTTTGCCTTCTTGAACCTTATGAATCCGATTGTATCGGCATTCTATGGATTCACCGGCATTTCCATGACAAAGATTACCGAAGAGCAGTATGCTGAGATTCTCCACAAGAGAGCCCTTGCAAAGGAAGCTTCTATGGAAGCATTGAAGGCATAGACTTCAATACAACGAAATACAAGCATTAAACGACTATAACTCAAAAGAGACAGGCCTGGCCTGTCTCTTTTCTTGTTCCTGCTGTGTTGCCTGTCAGCTATTAGAGGGTTTATTACGAATCACCGTTGAAAGGGGATGAAACAAATGTTAAAATGTAAAAATAGGTATTTTAATTCCGCGTGGCAGGGTATGGACTCTTCACAAGAGAAGATGATACAGAAGAAAGGGAACAGATCAATGATCAAATTGCCAAAGGAAGTCAATCATATTATGAAGGTTCTGGAGAGTAAACAGTTCAAGGTATATGCAGTGGGCGGGTGCGTCAGGGATTCACTGATGGGGCTTTCGCCTTCAGACTGGGACCTGGCCACCAACGCAAGACTGGAAGACTTAAAAAAAGCATTTCCCAATGGTCAGGTTATTAGTGAGAAATATAGCGTAATTCGCATGGATTATACAGACGGCGAAGAGGATCAAGACGGAATCATAATAGATATTGCCACTTTCTGCAAGGGAGGCGGTTATTTGGACGGCAAACGTCAAGACGAAGTCGTTTTTGCGGATACCATCGAAGAAGATTTGAAAGACAGAGACTTCACCATCAACGCCATTGCTGACAACCCTTCCGGTAGCATTGTGGATCCTTATGATGGCCGTGCTGATTTGAAGGCAAGATTGATTCGAACCATTGGAGACCCTTCAACACGGTTTGCTGAAAACCCCATACGAATGTTAAGGGGTGTACGGATTGCGGCAGAGTATAATTTTGATTTACATAAGGCCACTTATGAGGCCATGGCTCAGTTGGGACCCACTCTATCCAAGTCAGCGCCGGATCAGATCCGAGATGAGTTTTGCAGTCTCATTTCCGGGGCTTACGCTGGAAAGGGGCTTAGAATGCTTGAAGCCGGCAATCTGATGGAAGCTATTGTGGGGAAAGAAGCCATGTCATTGAATCGCTCACAGATTGGGGAGTTCCATACCCTTTGCGATAACATCCACAAGACTATGGCTGTGACTGAACGCCGTTTGGGACTGTTCTACCTTTGTTTCGGCAAAAAAAAGGGTCTCAAAGCCATTCTGAGGCTACCTTATAACAATAAAACCCTTCAGCACTTGACAGATGCCCTTACCTTGCTTGACGACATCTATTTTGTAAGGACCTTTGCTACATTTAAAAAATTCTTGGCCAAGAACGGAATGGAAAGGTACGAATACCTACACAATCTATCCAAAGCGCAGCGTATAACATATGATTTGACAGATGCCAGAATCATCGCACGAAATGAAGTGTTGAAGGAGCTATTATATAGTGGGAATCCCATATATATAGAAGATTTGGCAATCAATGGTGAAGACCTGATTCAAGCCGGAATTGTCAAGGGACCCAAAGTGGACGAGATGTTGCTTATGCTCACAGACGTGGTCCATCGAAGACCCCGTGACAACACCAAACAAGTCCTTCTGACCTATGCCAAAAAGTTTTCAAAAAGCAAATGGGCAGTTAAAACACGCAACGTGCACTGGCTCAAATAATTCATCTAAAGACCATAAACATGACCGCCACCTGGTGCCGGTCATGTTTTTTTACCAAATACAAGTACAAGGACAAAGGAATATGGTATAATACAAAGTCAAGTCGGATTTGTTCGAGTACATCGAACTTTTTTTATTGCCGGCAAACAAACCAAACCCAACAGAAAGCAGGAACCTCACCAATGAACACAAAACAGAAAATAATTAATATAGCAGTCATTGCCCACGTAGATGCAGGGAAGTCAACTTTAGTAGATGCATTCTTATCTCAAAGTGGAGTTTTTAGAGATAATGAAGAAGTGGTTGATTGCGTTATGGACAGTAATGATATTGAGAGAGAACGCGGGATTACAATTTATTCTAAGAATTGCTCCGTCATGCATAACGGTATTAAGATTAATATCGTCGATACACCTGGCCATGCGGATTTCTCTTCAGAAGTTGAACGTATTATAAAAACAGTGGATACGGTTATTTTATTAGTTGACTCTAGTGAAGGACCAATGCCTCAAACTAGATTTGTACTTCAAAAGTCTTTGGAGATGGGGCTTGATCCGATCCTTCTCATTAATAAAATAGACAAGAGAGATGAACGTGCCAAGGAAGTTGTAGACATGGTTTACGAGCTCTTTATGGAGCTTGATGCGACCGACAAGCAACTTGATTTTCCAATCCTTTATGGCGTGGCAAAGCAAGGAATTGCAAAATACGAGATGGAAGATGAGAGCACGGATCTGACACCTTTGTTTGATACGATTACAAACCACGTCGCGCCTTATCCAAATTATAATAAAGAGCCATTACAGCTGCAAGTTTCCACACTGGCATACGACGATTATATTGGTAGACTTGGAATTGGCAGAATTACAAAAGGCAGGATAAAAACAGGACAAACGGTATCTGTTTGCAAAGCCGACGGTAGCATTGTACAGAAAAAAATTAATCAGCTATTTGTATACATCGGATTAAAGCGTACTCCCGTTGAGAAAGCAGAAAGCGGAGATATCGTTTTACTTTCAGGGATTGCAGATATCTCTATCGGAGAAACCATTTGTGACGCGGGGAATCCTTTACCAATGGAAATGATTCACATTGAAGATCCCACCCTTTCCATGAAGTTCATGGTTAATAAATCACCTTTTGCAGGCAAAGTTGGTAAATTCGTTACCACAAGGCACATAAAAGAAAGATTAGAAAAGGAACTAGAAGTCAACGTAGGCCTATTGGTTGAGCCATCCGAGGGGATCGAAGGATTTAAGGTTTCAGGTAGAGGCGAGCTTCACCTTTCCATCTTAATTGAAAATATGAGACGGGAAGGGTATGAATTGGCTGTATCAAAGCCGGAAGTCATCATGCACAGGGCCAAAAATGGGAAAAAACTAGAACCAATCGAGCAGGTGATCATCAGTGTGCCGGATGAATATTCCGGTTCGGTTATTTCAAAGTTGAATATCCGAAAAGGATTGATGGTAGGCATGACAGGAAAAGAAGGATACTCAACGTTAGAATACTTGGTGCCAACAAGAGGTCTTCTTGGATATCGAACAGAATTCATCAATGATACCAGAGGAGAAGGAACGCTAGTAAGACGTTTTGAATGCTTTGAGGAGCATAAAGGGGACATCCCACAAAGGACAAACGGTGCACTTATTTCTCAAGAAGAAGGCATCGCAACTCCCTATGCGCTTTTTAATATCAGTGAAAGAGGAATTCTCTTTATTGAAGCGGGGACAAAGGTTTATGAAGGAATGATCATCGGTATGAACAGCCGAAATGAAGACATGGTAGTCAATCCCTGCAAAGCAAAGAAAGTCAGTAATATGAGATCGTCCGGAAATGATGATTCCGTCAGAGTACCGCCTCCAAGGATTTTCACATTGGAAGAAGCACTGGAATTCATTAACAATGATGAACTGGTAGAAATTGTTCCAAATGATGTGAGATTAAGAAAAAAAGTATTAAAAGAGTTGGAGCGTAGGAGAAGCGCCAGATAACCGTTCACTTATGTTTACTCACGGGTATAATAGTGATACAATTAAAATAGAATTTTTTGCAGACAAAAAAAGAGGGTTCTATGGATAAATTACGGGGTATTCCTAGCTTGAAGTTCGAGCCTGAAATTGAAGAGAAATATAAAATATATATTTCTAATAGGGATAAAAAATATATCCGAATTGCGTTTATATTTTTTGCTTGTTTGTATGCGATATTTAGTTGGTCTGATTATATTCTTGTTCCCCAGTGGTTTCCTTTATTTTTTGCCATTCGATTCTATGTAGTGGTTCCCGTTCTGATTTTTACCATCGCTTTCACTTTTCATTCCTTATATTATAGGTTTAAGCAACTCCTTTTGCTTTTCAACTTTGTAGTATCGGGAGGCGGCATTGCAATCATGCTTGTGGTGGAACCGCTAAATATTATCTATTACGGTGGATTATTTCTAGTTTTCACTGCGGGCTATTTCATGCTAAACCTGAATTTCAAAAATGCAACCTTGGGGGGCTTATCATCCTTGGGTTTTTTGCCGGTGGCGTTTTCGCAACTGACGGGTTCTCTATTGTGGCCCTGAATGCATTCCTATTTCTCTTTGCTGAAAATGGAATAGGTGCTTTAGGAGCGTATCAAATCGAAAGATTTAGACGTAACGAATTCTTGAACATTCATAATATGAGTAAAGAACAAATTCAACTCAATCAAATGGTTGAGGAAAAAATTCAAGAGGTATTAACAACTCAGATATCAACGATTATCGCACTTGCCAAACTGGCTGAATCAAGAGATCAAGAAACCGGAGAGCATATTGAGCGGGTCGGCGGATTATGCTATATGATTGCTGAAGCCTTGCCCATGGACTACTTTAATTCCGAGAATGATAAGAGAGAATTTTGCGACACCATCCACTATGCCAGTGTGCTACATGATATTGGCAAGGTGGCTATATCAGATGCCATATTGAACAAGCCAGGACCTTTAACAGAGGCAGAATTCGATATTATGCGTACCCATTCCCAAATTGGTAGCGGGACGCTTGCCAGCTTACATACACAGTATCCAAACAATTTTTTTGTAAAGTTGGGAATACAAATCACCCAATCCCACCACGAGCGCTGGGATGGCACGGGATATCCGGAAGGTTTGAAGGAAAGGGCCATACCCCTTTCTGCACGAATCATGGCGATTGCGGATGTTTATGACGCATTGGTCAGCAAGAGACCCTATAAGCCGGCATTTTCCCATGAACGAGCCGTTGAAATTATCACAGAGGAATCTGGCTCTCACTTTGATCCGGAACTGGTAAATTTGTTTTTGGATATTTTTGAAAAAGAAGTATAATCAAGCAAATCACATCACTTATCATGAAAAGAGGTAAATTTATGGGTCAAAAGGTAATTGTAATCGGAGTAAAACATCGAAGAGAGGAAGCTGACAAGCTTCAGAAGTTACTTACAGAGCATGGATGTGAAGTTAAAGCACGGCTTGGACTACATGAAGCAGGCACTGAGTGCTCTGATGAAGGATTGATTATTCTTCAACTTGTTCCCGATGATCCGAAAGCGGAATCAATGGTCGATGAGTTGAATAAATTAGATGGAATCAAAGCCAAAATGGTGGAAGTCTAAACCTTAAGAAAAAACTATGAACTTCACCCTGAAGACAATCGGGGTTCACCAGATATGGTATGTGTTTTTTGTATGGTGACATGAAAAATCTGGGTCATTTCTGTTTCCTGTAAGGCATAAAAATGTTATAATGGCAACGTAATTAGACAAGGAGCAGCACAATGACAATACGAACACGCCGGCATACTATACGCAGTGTAGCTGTTACCATGGCTATCACCGCCTCTATACTTATCCTAGCATCTTTGCTCTCTCCGGTAGGGCAGGGCTTTTTGTTGACTTCTCATGCAGCGGGTACAGCACCTTATAGCGTTGCCATTGCCAACACAAACATGACATATACGACGCAAATAACAGTCCAGACATATGCGGAAGCATATACTGCTTTTAACCAGAATGCGTCCCAAAACGCCGTCATTCTGGATGCAACCAACAAGGTGCTTGCAATGAAACGGGGGATGGTAATCACTCGTCCAACGGCTGCTACTTTGACCCTTTCACCAGCTTTTCCAAGCGGGTATTCTCCTTATGTAACAAAAAACATAGTAACGTTTTATAACAACACCAGTGCAGATGGCAATACGGTAACCTTTCCCATATTTGGATTTACCGGGTCTTGCGACGTTTCACAGCTTTGGCTGATTCCAGGCGCATTTATTTATGATCCTGCTGGCGCATTTGGGGGAACGACCACGTCTACCAAATATAAATTTGATTACTACACCAAAGACAGCACAGGGAATTTGATTCATGTATTACGTCGGTACAGCGATACCGCCCTCAATACGGATTACGCGACGATTACTGTAGATAAAGCACCTGCCTTTATGACAACGAATGTGCCGTATTATTCTTCGGATGGCCTGCATTACTATACAAATCCATACGATGCTGCTGCAAACAACACAGCCGCCAGCAGCTATGCCGGGATTCATGCAATCTATTACCAACTGATTTCTTACCGCACCAAGACTTCGTATACTGCCACAGAATTGGATAGTTATATGGCTTTAATCGGCAAAACCAATAGTGTCTATTACGGCAAGGCAAACGATTTCTTGACCTATCAGAACATTTATGGAGTGAACGGGGCCATGGAAATGTCCTTCGCCAACCTAGAAAGTGGATATGGCACAAGCACATATGCAACCACCCGGTTCAATCTTTTTGGTATTAATGCGGTGGACTCCAATCCAGATGAAGCCGATTACTTTGCCAGCGTCGCCGCCTGCATTGAATATCATACCAACTATGTTCTAAACAGAGCATACTTTGACGGCTTTGCCTACATCAACACATCATTGCCCGCAAGTTTCTATGATGTTGCCGGAGATACACGTGATGGCACCTGGTACACAGGAGGTAGTTATCAAGGAGATTCCAAATACTTTGGGTCTTACATGGGCAATAAAAAATCCGGTGTCAACGTTCGCTACGCATCCGATCCTTCCCATGGAGAGAAAATTGCCGGGATCATGTACGGCATTGATTCCAGACTGGGAATGAAGGACTATGATCGGTATTCCATTGGGATTACCAACAAAACCACCTATGCCTACGCCCAACCCAACACTACCTCAAACGTTTTGTACAAAATCGCATCCAAATCAACAAATCACGCTTCAGATTACCCTGTGGGCATGGCGGTGACAATTCTGAGCCAAACCGGTGATTACTACCAAATCATCTCAGACATGCCACTGAAGGCATACACCGATGGAACAATCTATGCCTGCAACGTGTGGAACTATGATCATGCCGTATCTGTCGCATATGTCAAAAAGGACTGCATCACCTTGGTGCGAAACAATTTGGCATCAGGCACTTCCGGGGTTACCAGCCAGGTTTACACAATCAATAACACCACAAAATTCATTTCCAAAATACCAAGAAACACAACGGTTGCCACTTTCAAAGCTGGCTTTGCCAATGGCACCGTTCGCGTATATAAGGGCAGTGTAGAAGCAACATCCGAGGCGATGAAGACGGGGATGAAAGTTGAAGCATATGACATAGATGGGAATCTTCTGGCAGTCTATACGGCTGTTGTTACAGGAGATGTAAACGGGGACGGAAGTGCATCCATCTCTGATTTGGTCTTAATCAACCGTCACCTTCTTGGACTGCAGACAATAACCGGCGCCGGACTGAAAGCTTCAGACCTAAATAACAGCGCAACAGTCACCATATCGGATCTTGTGAAACTAAACAGAGTTTTGCTGGGTCTGGATTCCATCACACCATATTAAACATTTGGAGGCTTAAATGAAAAATATTAAACTGCTAATCTATGCCATATTGGTGACATTCACTATTTCAGCATTTACAACACCTGTATATGCGGCGTCTCTTTATTTGGGCGGTTCGTCCAGTGTCACGGCAGGATCTACAATTTCCATCAGCATTGTGGTGGGAACCTGCTCCGGAGCAGAAGGAACCATCAAATTTGATACCAGCAAACTTTCCTTTGTATCATCCTCAGCCGGCTCCGGTTGGAATGCGACGTATGCGTCAGGTACAAAGAGATTTTCAGCATATCGAAACGATGGACTTACAGGTTCGGGCACCATACTAACCCTTAAATTTAAGGCCCTAAGCGGTGCATCGGGAACTACCAAAATTGAGGCCCTTCAAGTCATAGTCGATCCGGCTGGAACCACGTATGCCAGCAAGACCATCACCATCAATAAACCTGCCACCCCGGTGGTGCTTAACTCCGATGCAACTCTAAAATCTCTTTCTGTCGCTGAAGGCGCACTAACCCCGGCTTTTGCAGCAGGGACCACGGCGTACAGCCTGTCTGTGTCTCCTGAAACAGAAAAGATTACCATAAATGCCGTACAAAACTTCGCCAAGGCCAGTGTTTCCATTGGGGCCTATACATTAATCCAGGGAGAGACCACCCCGGTCAATGTTGTGGTGACGGCTGAGAACGGGTCGACAAAGACCTACACCATTCAGGTAACCCGGGAACTGCCCGGTGACTATGTGGCCTCGGATGACGCCCAGCTGACCATTATCACGCCAAGTTATGGTGCGCTATCCCCTGCATTTGACAGCAATATTTATCATTATGCTATCGATGTCCCGTATGAAAGAACAGAGATGTCCTTCACTGCGCAGACATCCTTTATTAGAGCGAAAGTGAATGTTCTTGGCACCACTACCCTGAAGCCGGGTGTGGATAATGTGTTTTATGCGGTTGTCATGGCCGAGGACAACAAAACCACGAAAATCTATACCATCACAGTCCGCCGTAGCGCGGTCTACCCGCTGTATCTGGAAGAAGCATATGTGACTGATATCATCAATCAAATCACCCAGCAGACGAGGCCAGTCATCATGGACATGTCCTCCGCGCCTATTCAGGTGGTAGCTTCCAGTATCATGACTGCCCTTAAGGAAAATCCGGATCGGCAGCTGATTGTCATAGGGGCCGGTGCCAGAGTGACAATCAAAGGTAGTGACCTAAAGGGAAAAATAAAGGATGGGTTTTATGATTTCACAATCAATCCATCTTCACAATACAGGGAAGCAATGCTGTCTTTGGTATCTGATGCCGAAAGCTTTGTTTTCTCCACGCACCATCAGGGCGCTTGGCCCGGAAATGTGGAATATGCCATTGATACTACATTTCTGACCGGAACAGATGTGAATATTTATCGGTATGATGTCAAAGACGACCAGTTCCTCACCATCGCCAAAAATGTGGCTGTCAGCGGTGGCACGGTAGCGTTTGCTTATGACGAAGGGGGAGATTTCCTGGTTACAACTGCGACACTTGATGATGCGGTTTCCTCCGGCAACACAGCCAAACAGCCCTCAGCAAGCAGGGATGACACGATTTTATACCTGATTGGCATTGGGCTCACCCTGTTTCCACTGGGAATCCTAGCCGGAATTGTAGGAAGCAAATATTTCCGCAAACGTCGAAAAAAAATTGCAGCTGCAAATAACTCTAAATCCAAAGAAATCGAATAGATTCTCATAGATATATAAGTCGTCAAAAAGCACCATTTATGGTGCTTTTTCATTGCAAATACGTGTCTTTGGTGGGGCTTGACAACCTGCGGGAATACTGGCACATGCAAAAACATGCTTACTGGCACTTTTCTTTTCATTATTTAAGGGTATTATGATGATACAACTATGAAGATTTATGAATGGTTGGACCTAATTTACCAAGTGTTAATGTTAAAAGGAGAAAACAAAAATGAGCGGTTATAACGCAGTATTAGCAAGAAATACGGAAAATGCACCCAAAAGTATCGGCCCATATTCACATACAGTCGCTTTCTCTCATTATAATAATCTTTCAGCCCAGTTGCCCATCGACCCTGAAACAGGAATGATGGTTGAAGGCGGAATTGATGAGCAGGCTTTCCAGTGCTTCAACAACCTCGAAGCAGTGATTGAAAGCATCGGACATGTGATGAGCGACGTGGTTCGGATCACCGTTTTTGTCACCAACATCAAGGATGTTGACGCGGTGGATGAGGTTTATAAAGAGTTCTTCCCAACCTATGTACCTACCCGGACAACTGTTGCAGTAGCAGCACTGCCCATGGATGCGCTGGTTCAAGTGGAAGCCCTGATTTCCAATGGAGAAGGTTCTATTCCAAATGCACCCCAATCCGGAGACTTGATTAAGCTTACAAACAATACAGCCAATGCACCGGTAAACCCGCTGTCCACACAGACTGTGTCCTTCTCACATTATAACAACCTTTCAGCACAACTGCCCATCGACCCAAGAACAGGTAGATTGGTTGTAGGCGATGTAAAGGATCAGGCGGTACAGTGCCTGAAAAACATCAAAGCAATCCTGGAAAGCATCGATGTGCCTTTTGACGATATCGTCAAGATTAATATTTTCCTGAAGAACTTGTCTGACATCGACGCTGTAAACCAAGCATATACAACATTTTTCCCTGACTCGGCAATCGCCAGAGCTGTAGCCTATGTCCCTGCCCGGACGGTCATTGCAGCAAAAGCATTGCCGATGGATGCTTTGGTACAGATTGAGGCCGTCGTTTCCCATGGAGACGGCACACCGCCCCAAGCCATTGAAGATAGACATGGCCTGATCATCGAAGCGAACAATACAGATAAGGCACCAAAGAGTGCACTTTCCACACAAACCGTTGCTTTCTCACATTACAACCACCTTTCCGCCCAATTGCCGATTGATGCGAAAACCGGACAATTGGTTGCAGGTGGCGTGAAAGAGCAGGCTGCAAAGTGCCTGGAGCACATCAAAGCAATCGTTGAAAGCATCGACCACAAGCTGGAAGATGTCGTCAAGGTTAACATTTTCCTCAAGAATATCGGGGATATGGAAGCGGTTGATGAAGTTTACACAACTTTCTTCCCAAGCGGAACGCCCGCTCGAAGAACCGTTGGCGTATCAGAAATCATGAACGGTGCATTGATCCAAATCGATGTCGTGCTTGGAAACGAAGAAGGCACCCCACCAATAAAATAACTCATATATAAACATTTAAAACAATTCAAAAGAGCATCGATTAGGTGCTCTTTTTGTTATTTTAGATATTTAAACGACGAGTTTCGTCATCTGATGGATAGAGTAATGCCAAAAATGTTATAATATAGCAGTATTTTACTTTACGTTGGAGAAACTACTTTATGAAAAACAAACTGGCTTTTTTGCTTCTATTTCTAATTATGCTATGCGGAATAAACAC
>JBGSVW010000027.1:0-18611 GCA_041752735.1 Anaerovoracaceae bacterium
AAATAATGTCCACACCCGTGACGGCGATTTCTTTCAGTCTTTCCAATGTGATATTTCCTGAGGCTTCCAAAATTACATTTCCTTTTTTAAGCTTAACGGCTTCAGCCATAGTATTGGTATCCATATTGTCCAATAAAATAACTTCTGCGCCGGCAGCCATGGCCTCTTCGAACTGGGTCAAGTTTTCGACTTCCACTTCAATTTTAGTCATATGGGAAAGGGTTGACCGCACCTGTTTCACTGCGTTGGTGATGCCTCCTGCCGCTTCGATATGGTTGTCCTTGAGCATCACGCCGTCGGAAAGATTGAATCGATGGTTGTATCCTCCCCCAACGCGAACTGCATACTTTTCTAATTCTCGAAGTCCCGGTGTTGTTTTTCGGGTATCAACGATTCTGGTATGGGTTCCTTCCAATTGGTCAGCATATTTTCGCGTCATGGTAGCAATGCCTGAAATACGTTGCATCAGGTTTAATGCCAGTCGTTCCCCTTTGAGGATGTCCCGGGTCAAACCACTAATTTTAGCAATAGGCGTTCCTCTGGTAACAAGACTACCCTCTTCTACCAAAATTGTCATGACCACGTCCTCCGACAAAACTCGGAAAACTCTTTCTGCAACCAATAATCCTGCGATGCAGCCGTCCTCTTTGGCAACAAAGGTGCCGCTGCTGGTGTGCTCATCAGAGAAAAGAGGGTCAGAGGTCACGTCGCCATACGGTAGATCTTCCGCCAGCCAACCTTTGATTTTTTCGTCCAAAAGATACCATTCCATGATGTTTCTCCTTGTTATTTGAGCATGTAGTGGGTGCCAATGCTGTCTTTTCGTTTCAGCGCATGATTGATAATTAATCCGGCAACCAGTAATATATTCATTGTTTCGAAGTATGCCCTGCTAAAAGTGGCCCGGGCTGTCAGTTCGTTGTTGACTTTTGAAAGCTGCTTTTTTGCTTCCCTAAGACCTTCTTCTGTTCTGATGATGCCTGCATATTTCAGCATGATATTCTGAATCCGAACTCTGGCATCGTCAAAATTTCCGGCATCATTCTGCTTTTTACAGATTTGTTTTTCTTCTTCATATTCTGCAGGTTTTAAGCTTGCCTGAATTGATTCTGCCGTCCGTTTGCCTACAACCACTCCTTCAAGTAGGGAGTTTGAGGCCAGTCGGTTTGCGCCATGAAGCCCTGTGCACGCCGTTTCGCCACAGGAGTATAACCCTTCCATATTGGTATGGCCGTATGTGTCGGTCTTAATCCCTCCGATGCAATAATGCTGAGAGGGTGCAACCGGAATAAAGTCCTTTGTGATATCAACACCGTATTCCAGACACTTGCGGTTGATGGTTGGGAATCGTTTCAACAAATGTGCTTTTGGAATCACAGTGGCATCCAGGTAGACAAACTTCGAATTGGTCTTTTCCATTTCTTCGAGAATTGCTCTGGAAACCACATCCCGAGGCGCCAGCTCCGCACGCTCGTCATATAGTGGCATGAATCGCTCGTTGTTAATATTGCGAAGTAGCGCACCTTCTCCCCTGACCGCTTCCGAGATCAAGAAACGTTGGCGTTCTTCAGAATAATATACCGTTGGATGAAACTGTATGAACTCCATGTCAATTACTTCCGCGCCTGCACGTGAAGCAACTGCAATCCCGTCGCCGGTTGAGGTGGCAGCATTGGTGGTCACACCATAAACCATTCCCACTCCTCCTGTGGCCAGGATTACTGCCTGGGCATAGAGTTCCACAACATACTGGTCTTCATCTAAAACCCGAATGCCTTTACATTTATAATCTTCAACAATCAAATCCAGACAAAAGCTTTTTTTGATAAATATATTCTTGCGTAGCCGTAGCTCAGGTACAAGCGCCCTTATGAGTCCTGCCCCTGTGGCATCGCCGTCGATATGCAATATCCGATCGTGGCTGTGGCCTCCTTCACGGGTCAAGGCATATTCACCTGATTCCTCATCAAAATTGACGCCCAGTTCATGAAGAATGTGAATATTGTTTTCGGCCTCTTCCACAATGGTTCGAACTGCTGAGATATCATTAATCCCCGCGCCTGCAACAAGAGTATCTTGGACATGATAGCTGGTTTTGTCATCTTTGTCGATGACTGCCGCAATACCGCCCTGAGCCAAATAGGTATTGGATTCTTCAAAGTTTTCTTTGGTCAATATCAAAACCTTGACAGTCGGATCAAAAGACAATGCAGCATAACATCCTGCAATTCCTCCACCGACGATGATTACATCATAATTCACTTCTTAGTTACCTCTGTTTTCATGCTCATGCGAAATTCAACATACGGTCCAAGGCAACTAGTGCCTTTAGCCGCAGTTCTTCATCCACTTCAATTTGATGCTGCATCTTCTTTAGGGATTCCAGGAGAATATTCAAGTCAATTTTTTTCATATTCTGACAGATTAGATTGGGCGACAGCAAAATAAACTCTTTGTGTGGATTATCCTTGCGAAGTTTGTATAAAATGCCTTTCTCGGTGCATACAATAATCTTTTTGTTTGGCGTGTCTTTGGCATATTGAATCATCTGCCCTGTGCTTCCTACAAAGTCAACCAGTTTCAGCACTTCCGGCTGACATTCCGGATGTGCCATGATTACGCCATCAGGTTCCTGTGAACGCATAGCTAACACATCTTCCGGACGGATACGGTGGTGGGTGGGACAAAATCCTTCAAAGAAATAGAAGGTCTTTTCGGGTACCCGCTCTGCTACATATTTTCCTAGGTTCATGTCCGGAACAAAGATAATTTCTTTTTCAGGAACATTTTGGGCCACTTTTACCGCATTGGAGGAAGTGACACAATAGTCGCTGACCGCCTTGATATCCGTGGTTGTATTCACATAGCAAATCACTGCTGCATCGGGATGCTCTGCTTTCATTGCCAACACATCTTCCGGTAAAATCATATCTGCCATGGGACAACCGGCATCCTCTGCGGGTAGTAGTACGGTTTTGTCCGGGGATAAACTTTTGGCTGTCTCAGCCATAAAGCGAACTCCACAAAATAAGATGACATCCGCATCGGTATTGGCAGCTTTTTTGCTAAGTTCCAGTGAGTCTCCAATATAATCCGCCACTTCTTGTATTTCATCATTTTGATAATAATGCGCCAGAATAATGGCGTTTTTTTCGTTTTTTAGTTGATTGATCTGCTCAATCAATTCCCTCTGGTTGCCCATATCGTTCCTTTCTTTTCGGTGGTAATTGGGATTTTGTGCTTAAAGGATAATATATCACAGGAAACGGCTCTATTCCATACTATTTTTGCATTTCGTCTGTTTATGGCAAATAGAAATATAGAGATTGTTTCAGATATTCATCCTTATATTTTTCCTGTAATTTCAACAAAAATGTCTTCATGGAGCGGGCCGCGTTCGTTCCGGTTCCAAAACCGGACAGCAAACGTTCAAATCTTAACTTTTCTGTGGGTTCTGCCTGGCTTTTAAAATATCCCCAGACATGCTCCGCGGCATTCCTTGCATTGCCGGTTGTCACGGTCGTGCCTAATGCCTCTTGGATTTTTCCATAAAAATCTTTGACCGGGTAAGTGGATTTTTCTTTTAGCATTTGCCTAATGTAATTGTAGCTATTTGGTGCGTGTTCCAGTACGTTATATTTGTATCGGCCCCATTCTTGCTCCAGTCTGCCTATTTTTTTATCCTCCGCCAACGCGTTGTTGCATTTCACTGCCGAAAGGTTTTTGTCTTTTACTTCCAGCATCACATCCGGATTGTATGGTTTGACCATTTCAATAAAATCCATAAATTCATCCAGAGAAATGGTAACAGAATGTGCCCCGGTTTTTTTCCCTTTGTCCTGCTGGGAGTAATGGAGTTTGGGAGGTCCATCCAACGGCCCCCAGGTTTTTGCGGCTGCCTCAATCCAGACTTTTATAGAACCTCCAGGCGCCATTGGATTAGCCTGATGGTGGAGAATATCAAACACAACAGGAAGCTTGACCAGTTCCGACAGTTCCAGGACTTCTTGGATATTGAAAATCCTTTCGTCATTTTCCAACACCAAACGGTTCATTATTTGGGGTGAAAGGTCTTTTGCATGGAGCACAAACCGTTCCAGTGCTTCCCGATGGTTTCCGTAACCACCACCAACATGAAGGATGATTTTATTTTCACTGCCAAGCCCCATGGCATCCATGAATGAAGTATGGTATTCAAGATCACGGATGGTTGCTGCCACCACATCACTTCGTGGAGAATTGAGCACAGAGTATTGGCCTGGATGCATGGATAGTCGGATACCCAAAGACCTTGCTTTGTCGCCTAATGCGGCAAGCTGCAAGGCAAAGAGCCGGGGCCAATCCAGGGTGTTCACCGGATTGCCCGCAAATGGGATAATATCGGAGCTCATTCGAAACAAACGGATTCCCATTTGACCATTATATTCCAACATTCTTCCCACAGCTTCAAGGTTATATTCAATCAATTCAGCTATCCGGGTATCGGTTGCATTTGCAATGGTGCATCCCTTGATTTGTGTCTCTAAAACTCCCACCGCAAGGCAGGCATATCCTATGTTCATCAAGCCTTCCCTTTCAATATCGTAGCCAATCGACCTGCGAAATATGTGCCATATTATTATATCACTTTTTGTGATGGATAAACAGAATTCGGGTAGCATCGTGGAGCAAAGCGTATAAAAAAACCGGCCCATTTCATTGGTCCGGCTCATTTTTTATTTATCGCTACTTATTACAGTTGCTCCAGAACTATTTTTTTGTACCTGCACTGTCGCAAACCAGATCGAAATCTACCAACTCTTTAATGGACTTGGCGGCACATTCTTTGCGGAGAACATCATTAATCCGTTGTATTTCCATATGTATGCCACAGTAGTTGCGGTGGAAACAAATATCTTCGTCTTGCAAGCACTCGCTTAAATAGACGTCACCTTGTACAACGCTTATTATATCCAGCAACGTGATTTTTGCAGGATCAGCTACCAACTCATATCCACCCACCTTATCACCGCGACCTCGTCTGGAAGCGATAATTCCTGCAGCGTTTAGCACCCGTAGTACCTTGAATAAAATAGGAAGTGGGACATTCTCCCGCTCAGATATGACGACAGACGTCACTACTTTGTCAGGATCTATATATATGGCCCGAACCACACGTATTGCATAATTCGTCATTTTGTTTATTCGAAGCATCTTACCCTCCCAGCGTTGGAATGTCAAAGGCATTCACGAAAATAATTATATCGGAAGTAGTAAGTAATTGCAATAGATTACGGGTTGGATTATGGTCTGCTCCGCCATTGTTGAGGTGTAATTTCGAATACCGCGTCATCTGCCCATTCACCGCGGAATAAGACTGCGTTTATGTAGATTCCCTCCATTTGAAATCCGACTCGGCGCATCAATGCCATGGATTTGTGGTTCTTTGGATCAACCGAAGCAATGACTTTGTCTTTATGCAGCGTTTCGAAGATAAAATCTACCACACACCCCACCGCCTCAGAAGCATACCCTCTGCCCTGAAACTGGGGAGCTATTGTTACTCCGATTTCAGCCGTATTTTCTCCCGCAAAAAAATGAATCCCCAGATCACCGATTAGTGTCTGTTCTTCTCGGTGGAAAATTCCAAATTGGAACCAGGTATCCGGTTGATTCATCTCATGACAAATTTCTTTTTCAATAAATCCGAGGGCGTCTTGCACAGATAAAGGTGCAAAGCCCTGAAAACGGGTGGTTTCAGGAAGTGACCGATACTGAAAGAGAGCTTCCGCATCGGCAACCGTCAGGTCTTTAAGTAGCAACCGTGCCGTAAACAAGGAGGTGAATATTGGGAATGGTTTCATTACTGACACATTAGGCCTCCTTTTGCAAAATCAAATATTTTGGGTTAATCATAACAAATTTCATGTGGGGTTACAAAAGAAACTTACCAAATTGGTCAAGAAATATACTTCAATTGTGCATTACTTTATGCAGAATCGGTATTTCACTATGAGAAACGAATGGGGTACTATTGATGTAAGAAGTTTTATCCATCACTTTTAGGAGGAAATACACATGGCAATTCGTGAGACAAATGCAGGTTATGTAAAATGGCCTACTTTTGAAGAAATTAAAGAGATGTTCAAAGAACATTTCATTATGGACAGGCGGGAAGATGGCGTCGTTACAGTGCGCATGCACTGCAAGGGTGGTCCCCTAATCTGGTCCATGGAAATGCATGATGCCATCGGGAAAATGTGGCGCATGCTCGGAACAGACCGTAGCACTGAAATGATCATTTTTACTGGGACCGGCAACCTCTGGGTCACAGATTTTGAGGCGGCCAGCTGGGCTCCAGAAGGCGACAATGCCGGCGAAACTCGTTACAACCATATGTTTGTAGACGGAAGACGAATGATCATCACCATGATTCAAGATACAGAAGTCCCCACGTTAGGCGTACTCAGCGGTTCCGGCGGACACATAGAGCTAGCCTGTATGTGCGACTTCGCAATCGCAGCCGATGACATTACCGTTTTGGATCCGCATATGCTACCCGGCATCAATAACGTTCCTGGAGATGGCATCCAAAGTTGCTTCATGGAGTTAATGCCAACTAGGCAGGCTGTTTGGTATTTGATGACCGGAGACAAAATGACTGCGGAACAGTTGGTACAGTATGGAATGGTTTCAGAAATCGTTCCCAGAGAAAGATTGATGGAACGGGCTTATGAAATAGCGGATATTCTCATGGCTCAAAACAGAATCGCAAGACGACTGGCTACCCAGGTGGTAAGACGTCCCTGGAAACAAAGGATTGTTGACGATCTTGATTGCGCCTTCGGAACCGAAATGTTTGGTATGTTCTGTGCAAATGAGCTTCACTCCGATCTGACTTCCATGATTGATTATCTTGGCATGACCGGAAAAATCGATCCGCCTTTACAAGGAAAAATTAAATAATCAATTTACAGAAATGAGGAAATCGAAATGGGTAGACTAGAAAACAAAATTGCCATCGTCACAGGGGGCAACTCAGGAATCGGCTTGGCGACTGCTGCATTATTCTGTAAAGAAGGTGCGAAAGTTGTCATTTCAGGGCGTCGCAGCGAAATGAACCGACTTGCTGTCGAACAAATTACTGCAGCCGGAGGCGAGATCATGGAAGTCACCGCTGATGTAGCTTCCAAAGAAGACTGTCAACGAATTGTTGACCAGACCATCAATAAGTATGGCAGGATTGACATCCTGGTCAATAATGCAGGCATTGCCGACAAGCATATGCCAGTGGACCAATGCACGGAAGAGTGGTTCGACTATGTTTGCAAAATCGACCAATATTCCGTATATTATCTATGCAAATATGTCTTAGTTCATATGTCTAAGGAAGGACAAGGATCCATTGTCAATATTTCATCCATCGGAAGCCAGGGCGTCGCCGGCATTTCATATAGCGCGGCCAAAGCTGCCGTCAATGGCATGACTAAAAATATTGCCCTGCAGTACTCACCTACGCCAATCCGATGTAATGCTGTGGCACCGGGGCCGACACCAACCGCGCTGAATTCAACGGAGGCCATGAAATCCTTCAACATGGATTTTGCCGACGCTTGCGCGAAACATCTTGATATCTCCCTGCCGGTAGCAGAGGCTGAAGATCAAGCAGAAGCAATCCTGTTTTTTGCCAGTGATGTGTCTAAAGCCATCACAGGACAAATTTTGTACGTCGATCACGGCACATCCTTGTACTAGGAACGTCAAGATAAAGACGTCGATTTTTCCGGAGAGCAACAATAAAAAAACGTGTCAGTCGCCCAACTTTGTTGGTATCATGGCACGTTTTATTTTGCTTTTAACCTTTGATATACTGAAGGATCAAAGATTCACTTCTTGCGATAAATGACTCCACATCCTCCAAACTCATGGCTCCTTGCCCCATCAACGCCAGGTCAAAAAGCTGTCGCAATATCATTTCTGTTTGCGCTTGATCTTCCGTTTCGATAACAAAACGAAGGATTTCATTGTTCAGATTCACAAGGAAGGTGCTCTTTGACTGTAACTCCTTAGCAGACTGATCAGAGCCCTTTATCACGCCGTAAATTTCTAGCATGTCCGCCATGCGACGGGATTTTTCGTCATGAACAATCAGTGCAGTAATGCTTTCTTCTTCAAGTGGGGCTATTTTTAGGTCCATGTTATTAATCCGGTCACCTAGGACCAATTTAATTTTTGTGGTCAAGGCTTCGATTTGGCTTTGGTCGTAGGCGGCGGTTATCTTGGCTTCAAACGCTTCGAAACAGGAGTCCACTCTTGCAAATCGTACGCTTGGATGTACCAACTCCTGCCGACGCATGAAGGGCTGATCAATCACATGATCAAAGAGCAATGCGTTGAGGTGGCCGCGTTTGAAGATCGTTATGTAATGGGCTTGTTCCACGGAATCGGAAACATAAAGTACCAAGTCCTTGCTTTTCGCGCCTTCTTGGGCTACATACTCTTGAATGGTTCTGTATTGTCCATAAATGTCCTGAAAAATCACTTTACGGGTCATAACAGAAGCGAAGATTTTGTCGTTGAGTATCCCATATTTCACAAACGCATTCAAGTTTGGCCAAAATCGCTCATAGTCCGTCCGGTTATTTTCAAACATATCATTGAGGGCGATAGTCACTTCCTGCGTTAAAGTTTCAGAAATCAATGCCAGCCGTTCGTCTAACTGTCCATTCTGCTGGCTGCCATTTCGAATATTCGATCGGGATACAATAAGGGGCAGGTCTGTGCAATCGATAATGCCGCTTTGAAGGTTGACATATTTAGGAATGATGTCTAGGAGGTTATCGCCAATATATACACCTCGATTGAACACTTTGATTGTACCATCTAGTTCCTCTGTCCCATTTTTTAGGTCCCGAAAGAACAGAACCCCTCGAAGCCCAATATCAGCGCTTTCGAATTGAATCCAAAAGAGCGGATCGGAAATGTCATTGAAGGTATCCTTATAAAAGGCCATCATATCCGCTCGATTCACTGCCTCGGTAGGTCTCTTCCAGATGGGATCTGTGTCATTGATAGAGGTATGGTTATATCCTGGTGCCTGGAGGAAGATGCCTGTTTTTAAGTAAGCAAAATATTTCCGGATGATTGCGAAAACTTGGTCAGGCTTTTGAAGGTATGGGCTTAGCGAATCCAAATAGAGGATAACATCCGTTCCCGGTTCCGTCCGACTTCCCGTCTTCATATCAAACGACAAGTCCGATTTACAGTCCCAACGAACCGGCGGTGCATCTTCGTTTATGGATTTGGTTTCAATGGTTACATGGTCTGTCAGCATAAATGCTGAATAAAACCCTACACCAAAATGTCCGATGATTGTGTCAGTCGTATCATTCTGATGTTGATTGATGAAATCTGTGGCACCCGAAAATGCAATTTGATTGATATACTGATCCACTTCATCCGCGGTCATACCTATCCCGTTGTCCGATATTATCAGTCTTCCTCCTTCGCTGTCCAGCGTGACCAAAATATTTCCGGCAGGGGATTCCTGTTCAGGTTTGACTTCGTCTGATTCCGTAGCCGCTTTCGAGAGCGTCGCTCTTTTTTCGATGGCGTCCGATGCGTTGGAGAGCAATTCACGGAAGACAATATCCTGCTCCGCATAAAGCCATTTCTTCAAAATGGTAAATATATTTTTGCTTTCGATGGATAAAAATCCAGTTTGCTTATTCAATTGGTATGCCGCCTTTTTTTGGATTTCAGGTCGCACTTCGCCTGATTTATTTATGTTAATTATACCAAAAAATCAATGTATTTTAAACATATATACGGTCTTGAGTTATGCATAATATGAATTATACGGGAGCCATAATATGAGGTACAATGTAACAGTAAAAGGAATTATCCTACACAAAAAGGAGGAAATACAATGGCAACAAGAGAAACCAACGCCAGCTATGTAAAGTGGCCAAGTTTCGAGGAAATTCAAGAAATGTTCAAGGAACACTTTATCATGGACAGACGGGCTGACGGCGTCGTTACCGTGCGCATGCACTGCAAAGGAGGTCCACTGATCTGGTCCATGGAGATGCATGACGCCATAGGCAAAATGTGGAGACTGCTCGGCACTGACAGAAGCACCGAAATGATTATCTTCACTGGTACTGGAAACATCTGGGTTACCGACTTTGAAGCTGCCAGCTGGGCGCCAGAAGGTGACAACGCTGGAGAAACCAGATATAACCATATGTTTGTAGATGGACGTAGAATGATCATCACCATGATTCAAGATACCGAAGTTCCTACACTGGGCGTACTCAGCGGTTCTGGCGGTCACATCGAATTGGCTTGCATGTGCGACTTTTGTATCGCCGCAGACGACATCAACGTATTAGATCCCCATATGCTGCCAGGTACAAACAACGTTCCTGGAGATGGCATCCAAAGTTGCTTCCTAGAGCTGATGCCCACCAGGCAAGCTGTGTGGTATCTGATGACTGGGGACAAAATGACCGCAGAGCAAATCCTGCAGTATGGACTGGTCTCAGAAATCGTACCCCGAGAAAAACTTATGGATCGCGCTTATGAAATTGCTGACATTCTCATGGCTCAGAATCGTATTGCACGTCGTCTAGCTACCCAGGTGGTTAGACGCCCTTGGAAGAAGAGAATCGTAGATGATTTGGACTGCGCATTCGGAACAGAAATGTTTGGTATGTTCTGTGCAGATGAACTTCACTCCAACCTGATTTCCATGATTGATTATTTGGGCCTGGAAGGCAAAATCGATCCTCCTTTAAAAGGCAAAATCCGATAACACAACGATTATTTCTGGATTGACTCTCCTAAAAAATAATATGATAGTTTAAAAGTACACACAAAAGGGAGTGACCATATGGTCGCTCCCTTTTGTGTTACATTTTAGAAATCACTATATTATGCGGTTATTGTTTTTTGGATTCGTTCAATGAGTTCCTCAGTAGCGATGCCCAGGCTTTTGGCCAGCATTTCAACCGTGGCTTCTTTCAGCATCTCCATTCCCAACGATCCTTTGAGTCCTTCCAGTTGCGGATCCATTTTGAAAAACCCTTCACCTAGTTTCTGATTGGCGGAAATCAGATCCATAATTTTGCTGTCGCCAAAAATCGCTTTCGTGGATAGATGAGCCGGCTTTTCCGGGCATTCCATCGGAGTTTCCACTCTTGCTTCTTCCATGTATTGCGTTTGTCCGGTGATGTTCACCAACATCATGGGCAATAATACGTTTTCTACATAATCCAGATAGGCAGATTCCTTTTGCATCCATTGACGGTGGGCGACTAAGAATTCATACGGTTCCCCATTTGTCAAAATGGAAAGGAGGTTTTGGATATTCTCATGGTTACTGCCTTCTGCTCTTTGTACTGCTTGATCCTGACCTATGGCAGCCGGAATATCCAGTACCACTAGAAAAGGAAGTGCTGGATTTATTAGTTTCTGAAGCATCAAAAGAGTTTGTTCTAGCACCTGGTATTGGCAATGCCAGTCCTCCACGGAAGGATTGTCTTCCTCCAAAAGATCTAGTTCCAGAAGCTGGCTCTTCGCAGTTTGATAAACAGCTATGATGGCCTTCATAGGTGCATTCAGATACGTCTGATTATAAGGCATGGGTAAAAACCCACAATACAGGCTTTGCAATCTGAATTGTTCCGCCCATGGCTCAGATTTTTTCAACCTGGCTGCCATCTCTTCTTTTTCGGCCTTTTGCACCATGGGTCTTGAGGCTTCCACTAAATTTGACAACTGAGCTCTGGCTTCTTGCAGGGAAATTTTGCCCTGCAACATGAAATCAGTAACCAACCGTATCATTTCAGTTTTTTCGTATATTTCACTTTTGTAATCCTTTCGGGTTTCCATGGTTCTCCTTTATAATTTAATATCCAACGCAGCAGCGTCTTTGATGAATCATATCATTTTCTAGTTCATCTGTGCAAGCAAACGCAAAATCCGTTAGTGAGATTTTACTGATATCAAAATATGCCTCGCTTGTCTTATCAATACCCGGTTCGTCCATAATCATAAGGTAATCATCACCGATTCGATAAGTGCTCAAAACCGGTTCAGGTAACTCCATGAATGCCGCCGGCGTTATGCAACCCCAGTTTAAGACTTTCTCGTGTTCATACACTTCTTCCGATTTGCATATGTTCTCGTAGAAGATTCGATTGGCCTCTTCAAAATAATCGGATTCAATCAGTTTGGTTCCGTTGGGACAAAGGGCTGATGACGAGCCGATTATAGAAAGGAGTTTTGGTATCTTGGCAGTCTTGCATTCATCAATAATCAACTGGATGCTAGGACCGTACTTTTCGGGATGATCCATGCTGGCTGCGATAGCATTAAAAACTGCATCCGCTCCTATGAAAATCTCAACCATCCGGTCGAACTCTTCGATTGCGCATTGATGCATTTCTACACCATCAAGGGAAACCCCGGAAATGGGGTCAATCCCCACCACCGTATGACCTCTTATGATTAATTCTTTCGCGGTCCGAGAACCGATTCGCCCACCGGCACCTACAATAACAACTCTCATTCTTTGCACACCCCTTCCCATGGGTTACAAATGGCAACCCTTTGTCTGATATATCTTGGCTTCTCGATTTCATTGACGAAAAAATTCGCATAATCTTCCATTGAAATCCCTGAAGATGCCAACCCCAGTTCCGGATCAGGCACATAAAACTCATTGTCTGTGGATTCGCAATATTTATCGGTGATTTTCCCATACGGCAGCATTTTTGCTGCAGGTGTGATATAGGTCCAATCCAGGTCAAATTCATTCTTCCTGATGGTGTTGAATGCTTCAATATGAAGGGGAATGAACTTGGCAAAAGGAAGCGGTTGGGCATACAAAACCTCCAATAGCTTTCCCTGATAGGTCAGAGTACAATGCTGCCCCACAAACAACACCCTTTTAATGCCGTTTTCTTTGCATGCTTTCAGCACATTAAACCGCCCCGGCACCAACCATTCCGGATTGGTCCTGACATGAATTGTAGCATCCACGACAACATCAGCACCCTTCACGAAAGCTGAAAGTGCAGGGTAGTCGATATAGTTTCCGCTTATGGCTTCTGAGATGCCTGGATTCATCATTTTTGAGCGCTCTCCCCGCCTGTTGAAGGTCCTGACCTCATGGCCCCGTTCCAGAGCATATTTTACTATTCTTTTGCCCACGCGGCCGGAACCGCCGATGATAGCAATTTTCATTTTATGTCATCCTCTCTAAAAAATAGCCCGGACAGAAGTCCGGGCAAAATTCGTCCATTGAGTTAGTTATTTTTCACCCAAAACTAATTTATTTCATTCCGTATTCTCTGTCTTCCTTGTTTGCATCCGGAATGTTTCTCATGGTCAAAACGGTAATAAATGCTACAACCAAAAGTCCCATTAGGACGTAGTACGCATTTGTCAATTGACCCATTTGGTTGAAGAAACCCATGAAGGCAATTGCGAATGCCATGGGAATTGCTTGAATCATCATAATCCATTTGTTGGCAGCCATGTACTTTTTACGTCCGTAAACATAAGAAGTAACGCAGGGATGCATTGTGGGCATTCCGCCTGTCATACAAGCAACACCAAAAGCCCAAACAGCCATCAGCGGTGCACTTCCGCCTACAGGCATAATTGCCAGCGGAATGACTGCGAAAAAGTATAGGACAATCAGTACCAAAGAGGCTTTGATTGATCCAAGTTTGTCATCAATCCAACCCAGCACATAACTCATGGGGATGCCGGCTGCTGCGCCAACAGACAACCAGAACAATGCTCTCGAAACAAACAGGTTGGGTACGTCTTCAGGTGTGCCCAAAGTGATGAATCTAATAGCCATATAAGCCATCATAGCGACGATGACAAATTGCAAAATTCCGTAGGAAATGATTAATTTCCAAGCTCTTGATTCGGATAGCAGCTCTTTTACAGTGATGGTAACTGAAGTATCATTGGCTTCCGAGTTGGGGGAATGCTCTGCGCCATCTGGATAAAGTCCGGCTTCTTCCGGAGTATCCTTGATTAAGAAAGCTGTCATCAACCCCATCAGAACAACGACTCCTGCAATAATCATGTAAGCGGTGGTCAGGCCTACGCTGTTGGCGATTGCGGTCAACGCACCAATGCCAAAAATTGAGAACAGGGGGCTACCGGCGGTAATCACGCCAAGTGCACGGCCTCTGTATTTAATAAACCAGTTGGCAGCCAGCATGAATCCACCCATTTGTAGGGGCACAACCATAGTTCTGACAATAAACAAGCTGATGAAATAAATAGTATAGTTGTCTTTTGCAAGGGCGATCCCAAAGCAACCTAGAGCCAGCAGCATAATGCTGGGAACCAAGACTTTCTTGACGCCAAATTTTACAAATAAGGCACCAATTACCAGGTACAGCAAGATGACAACGATAGCGCCAACGGTAACCGGGTTGGTGATTTTTAGATCATCCCAGCCGTAAGTCTGAGCTAGATAAGGGGTCAGGATATTGATGTGGTCGTTTTGTAGCCCGGAATAGAAAAACATGTAGAGTACTCCGAGCAGCATGAGCATCATAGCATACCCTGCATACTTTTTGTTTTTTAACATTTCCAATCCTCCATAAAACTAATAATAATATAACGTACGAATTATTGATAGTGCAAGTCGCACAAACAATACTATTTTTATTTGAACTCGTCAGAGTCCATATAGTCCATGGCATTGTAGCCGGCCATTCTTCCGCTGTTCACGGCAAAGCTCATGGTGTTGCCGGGAAGGAAGAAGCAATAGCTGTCTCCATAGATGTTGCAGGCATCTGTACCACAGGCATAAAGTCCGGGGATTTTGAGCCCTTCCTGTGTCAGGACTTCCATGTTGTCGTTAGTTTTCACGCCGCCCAAGCTGCCGTATCCTGCAGGGAAGTGTCTTGCAGCATAAAACTTCTTGCCACGGAGTGGTTTCAGGAATTTGTGTTTTTTAAAGAAGAAACTATCTTCCGAGCTGCAAGCCGCATTGTATTCTTCTACGGTTTTTTGCAGGTTCTTCAGATTAATCCCTGTCTTTTCGGCTAGTTCATCTAACGAGTCTGCTTCAAATAAGTTTATCTGTGTCTTTTGATCTTCGTTGTGAAGCATGGAGAGCCCGGAAGCTTCCGTAGCTTCGCCGCTAAAATATGTCTTCAACTCTTTGTCCCATTTGTCCACGTTCTTGATGTTGTGATGAACAGTCACATAATCCAGACCAGTTTTTCGGTAGCTATCAATAATACTGTCGTCTACGATGGTGAATCCCATTCTTTCCCTCTGAAGGGCAATGGAATTTCCACAGTATACGGTATTGTTCATAATTTCTTCGTTGATAAACCGTTGGCCATCCAAATTGACCATTAGGTTAGGTTGGCGCATGGTTTCACTCAGTGTTTTGAATACGTCAGTCACCCCGGGGGTGGTATAGGTAAGCTCCATAACAGGTTGTGTCTTACCTGCGCCGGTGTTCCAAAGCATATTCAGACCTTCGCCTTCCACGCCTGGAATCCGGAAAGAATGCAAATCCTTTCCCCATTCGTAACCAAGATAATCGTGGATCATCTTGGGACTATCTCCAAAACCGCCGGTGGCGACGATGACTGCGTTACATTCGATTATCACGATCTCGCCATCTGCACCGATAATTTCAACACCGGAAACATATCCATCCGTTGTGTTTATTTTGGTTGCCTTGGTCTGATAAAGCACCTTTACGCCCAACTCTTCTCCCCGCTCAGTCAGTGCGTGGAACATGTTTGAGGCGGCACGTTCGGCAGGCAAATTGCTGCCAGCAGTCTTAACCACATGCCATGTTTGTGTGGATTTATCAAAATACTTATATGCACCAAGGAACTCGACACCCATGGTTTCTATCCAATCAATGGTGTCGGCGGTCTGTTCGATATACTTTCTGACCAGTCTGGCATCCACGCGCCAGTGGGTGTAATTCATCAGCAGGTTAAACGCATCTTCTTTGGTGAAGTCGACTAACTGTGCCTTTTGATATTTGGATTCAACCGCAAAAATACCCATGCCCATGTTGGCTGCGCCACCTGTGGTGCTTCCTTTTTCAACTACGATAACGCTGGCGTCTTTTTCTGCGGCTGCAACGGCTGCGGTGATTCCGGATGCACCACCGCCGATTACGACAACATCTGCTTCCATTTTTTTCGTACTCATCATAAACTCCTTCTATGTTCGTTTATTTACTCGCCTCGGCGTCGACGTCTCATGATAGTTCCTTCTTCGGTTTCAGCAGAGCTGCTTCCGTCCGGATTCTGGGCATGGGACACTTTCCCGTCAGCGGTACTAACTTTGGGGGGGTTGTTCGGAAGATTGCAGATTCCTTTGGAGCACCGTTTCCTCGTTAGATGCTGATTCCAATCGTCAGCATACTCCTCCATCAATTCAACACATCTGGTTGCCGCGGTCACCGACATTTCACATGCGGCATTGGCTTTGATTAATCCGAGAATTTCACGGAGCAATTCCTCATCATCCCGGTTCGCTTTTCCGGTGGTGATGTCTGATATCAATTCATATGCTTGCCAGGTTCCTTCCCGACACAACACACATTTTCCACAGGATTCTTGTCTCGCTATATCCATCATGGATTTGCAGAAGTGCACCACGCAGGCTTTTTCACGGACCCTGTCGTTCCACTCCGGAAGCAAAATTCCTTTAGTTTCGCAAATCATTTTTGCACCTCTCTTACCTGTTTGTAATGAGGATCCACCCAGTACTTCACTTTATCAATCTCTAGTCGTAGATCGCACTGAAGGCAACGGGTGGCTTCATTTTCAGCATCACAGCTGCCACATAATTTCTCAACCCGCTCCAATTTGGAAAAATTGGTGACGATTCCGATACTGGACGAAAGAAGTGTGCGATCATAAAGTTGCTCTTCCATCTTGCCATCTCCACCCAAATACAAATCAATTCGTTCTGCTGCCTTTCTGCCGGAAGCAATGGCTTCCACCACTGACTTGGTGCCATATACAGCGTCGCCTGTGGCAAAGATCCCAGCTTCGCTGGTTTGATAACCGTCTTTCGTGTTGATAAAACTTCCACGGAACAAGTCGATGCCAAACGATTCAGTCAGGTCTGGCTGCTGTCCGGTGGCGAAGACCAATGAATCTGTTTTGTAGGTGGCTTCTGAACCAACCTCTGTTTCCATTTCCAAACCCTTTTCTCCGAAAGAAAAACTTAGGACGTTAATTAGGTCTATGCCCTTGACCAAGCCGTTTTCATCCAGAACCCCCAGCATAGATCTGCTGTTTAGCACCTGGATGCCTTCTACTAGGGCTGCAGCGACTTCTTCTTCGTCTGCAAGCATTTTGTCCCTCGGCTCCAGACAAACAACCCGTACGATGGGAATGCCTGCTTTTTTTGCATTTCTTGCACAATCGAATGCCACGTTGCCCCCGCCGTAAACGGTCAGACTCTCTCCCAGATTCGGAAGACTTTTTTCATTGGACATCCGGCAAAAGTCTACTGCATCGTAGGCGTTGTTCCATTGTTTGCTATAAACGGGTGGCCGTTTGCCCTTTTGGGTTCCGACTGCCACCACAGCAGCATCGCAACCGGTCTCTTTAATCTCTTTTACTGAATGGATAGTTTTGCCGGTTTTCAGCTTGATGCCAGTTTCCAGCAGTGTATCCAACTCACCGTTTACGATATCCTGTGAAAGCCTGTACTTGGGAATTCCGTAGGACAGCATTCCGCCTGCTAATGGCTGGCGTTCCCAAACAGTGACTTCGTGGCCTTTTTTTGCTAAGAAGTATGCTGCCGTCATTCCGGAAGGGCCCCCGCCGATGATAGACACTTTTTTGCCGGTGGGTGGACAATGAAAGGCTTTTTCTTTCCAGCTTTGGGTTTGATCGTTTTCAACTGCGAACCGCTTCAGATCCCGGATGGAGACGGCTTCGTTCAAATAATTTCTTTTGCATGCCGATTCGCAAGCATGAGTGCAAACATATCCCAGGGATAATGGGAATGTCAGCTTTTCACGAAAAACCGATACAGCATCACTGTACTTGCCTTCTTTGACAAGTCTTACATAAGTCGGGATATCTGTATGGGCCGGGCATTTATCCTTGCATGGAATCAACGCCATTTGTCTTGGAACGTCTTTTGGGAAAACCCCTTTCACATCCTGGATGGCACCTGTGGGGCAAACCTCAACGCAGGCGCCGCAAAACCGACAGTCTGTATCGGCTAGGGGCCGGTCTCCCTGGGTTCCCACATAAGTTTCACCGTTCCTCTTGTTGTAGCTTAGGGCACCAACACCTCGCAACTCCTGACAGGCGCGTACGCATCTGCCACACTGGATGCAACGGAACATTTCCTTTTGGATTAAAGAATCCGAAATCTGGATTCTTGTGTTTTCTTTGTCGATTTCACGCATACGGGAATGGGCAACGCCCATGTATTGCATCAGAGCCTGTAGCTCGCAATTCAAATATTTGTCGCATGATGTGCAGTCCTTTGGATGGCTTGCCAGAATTAATTCCAGGGCAACCGCACGAAGTTGTTTTACTTTTTCGTTTTTGGTGCTGACCACCATGCCTTTGGTAGCCAGTGTTTCACAG
>JBGSVW010000028.1:0-9778 GCA_041752735.1 Anaerovoracaceae bacterium
GTGTGCAGGTACAGCCATAATGGCGCCTGTACCATAGCCCATCAATACATAATCCGAAATATAAATCGGCACACGGTTTCCATTCATGGGATTGATACTGTATCTACCTATAAACACACCGGTTTTTTCACCTACCGCTGATGTACGTTCAATATCTGACAAGTGTGAAACCCGATGAATATATTCGTTTACAGCCTCTTCGTATTCCGTTCCTTCAACAAGTTCTTTGATATAGGGATGTTCGGGGGCTAGCACCATGTAGGTAACGCCAAATAACGTGTCCGGTCTGGTGGTAAAAATGTCCAATGGTTTTTGGAATCTTTCGATTTCAAAAGTGACTTCAGCCCCTTCACTGCGACCAATCCAGTTTTTTTGCATGATTTTAACTTTATTTGGCCATCCGGGTAGATCGTCAAGATTGTTCAACAGGCGGTCTGCGTAATCAGTAATCTTAAGATACCACTGAGATAGTTCTTTTTTTCCAACTTCAGTTCCGCATCGCTCACAACCACCATCCACGACTTGTTCGTTGGCTAATACCGTCTGACAGCTTGGACACCAGTTGACAGGGTTTTCTTTTTTGTATGCAAGGCCTTTATTATAAAATTGGATAAAAATCCATTGCATCCATTTGTAGTAAGAAGGATCGCAAGTCGCAACTTCTCTATTCCAATCATAAGATAATCCCAGTTCCTGAAGTTGTCGTCGCATTTCATCTATATTATTCCAAGTCCAAATGCTGGGCTCCACGCCGTTTTTGATTGCAGCATTTTCAGCGGGCAGACCAAAGGAATCCCACCCCATGGGATGAAGCACATTAAAGCCGTTCATCGTCTTAAAACGGGCAACCACATCGCCTATGGAGTAGTTCCGCACATGACCCATATGCAATTTGCCTGATGGGTAAGGAAACATTTCCAGCACATAATATTTTTCTTTGTTTTCGTCTTCAATTGTCTGAAATGCATTGGTTTTTTCCCAATGATTTTGCCATTTTGTTTCTATGTTTTTAAAGTCATATCTTTCTTTCATTCTGTGATTACCTCGCAATCCGCCCACACTTTTTCAATATTATACCGGCTCCTCATCTCTTCTGTCAGAACATTGACAATGACATCGCCAAAATCCATTAGAATCCAGCCGGATTCTTTTTTACCTTCGATATTTTTTGCAATGAATCCTTCTTTTGCATAAGCATCTTCCACATCGTCGGCAAGTGCGCCAATCTGACGTTCAGATTTTCCTGATGCAAGAACAAAATAGTCCGCAAAGGACGCTTTCTCCTCGATGTGTAAAATGATAATATCTTCCGCTTTTTTGTCGTCCATTGTCTTTGCTGCCAATACAGCCAGTTGTCTGCTATCCATGTATATTCTCCTTCTTTAGAAACCATTCTTTGGCATCCAGTGTATCCGAATCCAAAAAATAGCCTTTCTTGTTTATGTATTCAATGGTTCTCTCCAGGCACATGAGGCAGGCAAGATCCAAATCAGTCTTTGCAATCTGCCGAATCTCCTCTACCCCGGGGTAACTTCTGCCAGGTTCGATGCTGTCAGCCAAGAAAATTACTTTTTCTAGGGTAGACATCCCTGCCCTTCCGGTTGTATGAAACCTTACGGCATTAAGTATGTCTTCATCTTCAATGCCAAAGTCTTTTTTTATCATCTCAGCAGCGATCTTCCCGTGAGCCAGATTTCCATTGTTCAAATATTTCTTTTGTAACCCCAGTTGTTTGACATATATATTCAGCGCTTCATCTTTGATGCCTCTGTATAAATCATGGCATAAGGCTGCAATTTTTGTTTTTTGTCGATCAGCACCATAATGTAATGCCAAAATATCCGCTGTTATTACAACTCCATCAATATGTGTTTTCCTACTTTCAGAACTATTTTTTTCGATATAATCATAAATAGAGTCCATTCTTTTTGATGTACCTTTCTACGCCGGGTGGCACCAGATGTGAGATGTCTCCTCCCTTGGCAACGATGTCCCTTATTTCTGTTGCTGAAATATCAAGTCTTGTATTATTGATAACATTAATTTCAGCATCAAATTTCT
Organism: Anaerovoracaceae bacterium; assembly: GCA_041752735.1. Classification (GTDB taxonomy): domain Bacteria; phylum Bacillota; class Clostridia; order Peptostreptococcales; family Anaerovoracaceae; genus UBA1422. The sequence continues at coordinate 2,062 of JBGSVW010000028.1, forward strand.
GTTTTAGTTCATCGACCCTTTGAAACAACTCCTGCTCTCGGTATCCGGGTCTATGACCAACAATGAAGTTGTTCTCCTCCAATAACTCTGCTGCATTTTTCCAGATGCCGATTTTTAGAAAGGTGTCTGTTCCGGTTATAAAATAGATTGTTGCATCTTTATACTGCTCTTTGAGTGCTCGAAGTGTCAGATAAGTATATGAAACCCCTTTGTTTTTGATTTCCCAGTCAGATATGGTTAGTCCGGGGGAATCTTTGATGGCTTCCTCTAGCATTTCAAATCTGGCTTTATCAGAAGACAATCGCGCATCCAGCTTGAATGGTTGTCTATGAACCGGCATGAAAATTACCTGGTCCAAAGAACCCTGAGTCAAAGCATCTTTTGCAAGTGACAAATGTCCCAGATGAACCGGATCAAATGACCCACCCAATACGCCGATTTTTTTCATGTTATTTGTTCCATCTCTTTAGGGAAGGGAAAAAACCCTCCACCAATTTTGTTGCTTCAGTAGGGTCAAAGAATTCATTGTATGCTAGATTAAGGTCAATGCATACTTTCATCATCTGCTCCATGGTGCAATCATCAACAAAATTACCGTCTTCGTAGCAGAATTTGCAGTAATCTTTGCTTAAACTTCCATTTGCTTCAGTCCCATAAAGGTCCTCGGTCGTACCCATTGGCATCCCACAGGACTGACATACCTTTTCAATCATTTATTATCTCCTTATTGTTTTAGTTCAATGCCTAATTCATCCAGTTGCTCCTTTGACGTCACAGAAGGCGCTTCACTGACTAGACATACTGCTGCCTGGTTCTTGGGGAATGCGATGACTTCCCGGATACTGTTTTCCCCTGTAAGCAACATGGTGAGACGGTCTAAACCATATGCAATTCCACCGTGAGGTGGTGCGCCATATTTGAATGCCTCAATCAAAAATCCGAATTTATCTTTGGTTTCCTGTTCTGAGAGACCTAAAACCTTGAACATTCTTTGTTGTAGGTTACGGTCGTGGATTCTTATGCTTCCCCCACCAATTTCAACGCCGTTGAGGACAATATCATAAGCCTGTGCTTTTACATGAACCGGATCGCTTTCTAGGATATCCAAATCCTCCATCCGAGGGGATGTGAATGGGTGATGTTTTGCAACATATCGTTGATCATCTTCATCGTATTCATATAAGGGGAAATCCACTACCCAAAGTAGATTAAACTGCTTATCATCCCGAAGTCCCAGCTCACCTGCGATTTGTCTTCGGAGGAAGCCTAAACTATCGAATACCACCTGAGGCTTTCCTGCTACAATGAGGATTAAGTCACCCGCTTTTGCATTAAACACATCTACAAGTTCCTGAAGCTTCTCTTGAGAGAAAAATTTGTTGATAGAAGAAGCAATTTGATCAGCTTCCGGTTTGATCCAAATCAAGCTAGTTGCGCCGTAACTTCGGATGGTCTCAGTCAGTTTATCGATGGCCTTCCTAGTATATGGTGCACCTCCGCCGTCTATACAAATACCTCTTACATCCCCATCACTTTCAAGTGCGTCATTAAATATCTTAAATTCGGTTCCCATAACCTTGTCATTCAATCTTTTCAACTCGAAACCAAAACGAGTATCCGGCTTATCACTTCCATACCGTTCCATCGCTTCATCGTAAGTCAACCTGGGGAGCGGCGTGACAATATCTGTGCCCATAATTTCTTTGAAGATTTTCTTTAAAAAGCCCTCTTGAATCTCCAATACCTGGTCTACTCCAACAAAAGACATCTCCAGGTCAATTTGAGTGAATTCTGGCTGACGGTCTGCACGTAAGTCCTCATCCCGAAAGCACTTTACTATTTGGAAATATCTGTCAGTTCCGGCAACCATCAAAAGTTGCTTGAACATCTGTGGCGACTGAGGCAAAGCATAAAATGAGCCTTTTGTGACACGGCTAGGCACCAAATAGTCCCTTGCACCTTCTGGGGTAGGTTTAATCAGCATAGGCGTTTCTACTTCTGTGAACCCTTCATGACTGAAATATTCTCTGGTAACCTGACAAATTTTGTGTCGAAACAAGAGATTGTCCTGCATATGTTGTTTTCTTAAATCTAAATATCGATATTTCAGACGCAGATTTTCATCTACATTGTCATCATCTTTGATGTAGATTGGGGGTGTTTCCGCTTCCGAGTATATGACTAAATCGTCTGCAAATACTTCGATATCACCGGTTGCTAGATCAATATTTTTAGCCGTTCTTTCTTTTACCAACCCTTTGACTCCAACTACATATTCGCTTCGCAGGCTGTCGGCACGTTGAAACAATTCTGTGGGAATTTTGTCGTCAAAAACAACCTGAACTAGGCCGGTTTTGTCCCTAAGGTCACAAAATATCAGGCCACCTAGTGTTCTTCTCTTTTGAATCCATCCGTTTAGTACTACGTGTTCCCCAAGATTGTTCATATTCAGGCTTCCACACATAGAAGTCCGTTTATATACATTTGTCATATTTCTCTCCTATTTTGTTAGCTCTCCAATAATATCTGCAATTGGCACCAGACGTTGCTCCGATTCTTCCATATTTCGTATGGCAACAACACCATTTTTTAATTCATCTTCGCCAATGATGATTGTATTCTTCACATTCAAACGATCAGCATACTTAAACTGACCTTTAAGATTTCTGGCCATACAATCCATTTCAACATTTAAACCCTCTTTGCGGAGGGTGCCCATGAGTTTCAGTCCAAATGCCTTTGCGGCCTCACCCATAACTGCGATAAATGCATCAGGTCCCTGGGGTTGTGGTATCTCAATTCCGTTGGCATCCATAAGCAATAGGAGACGTTCTTTCCCCATGCCAAAGCCCACTCCTGGGATCGGTGGACCCCCCAATTCTTCACTGAGATGATCATAACGACCCCCACCGCAAACCGTCCCTTGTGCTCCAATGCTATTGGTTACAAACTCGAAGGCAGTTTTTGTGTAGTAGTCTAAGCCACGGACGATTCCGGGATTCACCACATATGTCATTTCCATGGCATCCAGATTTGTTTTTAAGTCATTAAATGCTGTTTCGCATTCTTCACAAAGATAATCAAGCATGACAGGCGCACCTTTTACCAGTTCTTGGTCTGCCGGTGACTTACAATCCAAAATACGCATGGGGTTTCTTTCATAGCGATCTTTGCATGTTTCACACAATTGATCATATTTTGGTTCTAAAAATGCACGAAGTGCCTTTCTATAATTGTCCCGACAAACCGGGCATCCGATGCTGTTGATTTGAAGTTCAACATCCGAAATGCCAAGTTCATTTATGAAGTCATATGCCAACGCAATAACTTCGCTATCAGCCATCATGTTATTGGTTCCAAAAACCTCGGCTCCGAACTGATGGAATTCACGTAGCCTTCCTGATTGCGGTTTTTCATAGCGGAAGCAGGATATGTCATAATAAAATTTAGAGGGTTGTGGATCCGCATACAGTTTATGTTCAACGAAAGCACGTACCACCGGTGATGTTCCTTCAGGCCGAAGAGTCAGACTTCTTTCCGCCTGAGTCCAAGTATACATTTCCTTCTGCACAATATCTGTGGTATCTCCCACGCCTCTGGTAAATAATTCTGTATGTTCAAACACTGGGGTTCGCATTTCTTTGAAGCCATAACGTGAACAAAGTGCCCGGAATGCATCTTCAATATAATGCCATTTGTGGGCTTCTGCGGGCAGCATGTCTTTGGTTCCCCTAGGTGCATTGGTCAGCATGTTTTAAACCTCCTAAATAAATCGTTTTCTTTTCGTAATATCATTTCGTCCAGTCTTTCTATATAAACTTCATAATTTGATACATTTGCAATCCGCTCAAGTCTGTTTTCCGAGGGGTAATAAGTCTTTGATATGCCTCCAGCCCCCATGGCAATGATGGTCTGATTTTCTTCCATAATGCGTACATTGTAAATACTTTCTGTTCCTGCCTGGCAATATCCAATATTCTCAAGGCTTCCTGCCATTTGTTTTTGGCGATATAAATAATATGGTGTATAGCAATTGTTATGCAGTATGTTTTCACCGTGGGCAAGCATTTTGGTCACTACATCCCCTTGTTCAAAATGAAAATTCTTGTTTTCTTCTGTTAGCCGGGAAGTCCGCTTCATGGCAAGGGAGTGCACAGTAATGTTATGTGGATTGAGAACAATTATTTCATCCAGTGTTGTGGCAAAATCCGTTAATGTTTCGCCCGGCAAGCCAGCGATTAAGTCGGTGTTTATGATTCCGATTCCGGCATTCCGTGCAATATCAAAGGCCTCAATAACTTGCTGCCGATTATGATTCCGTCCAATGCGCTGAAGTGTTTTGTCCTGCATGGATTGAGGATTAATGCTTATTCGGGTTACGCCCGCCTCTACGGCCAGCGACATGTTTTCTTTTGTAATGGTATCGGGTCTTCCGGCTTCCATGGTAAACTCTTTAAGCTTGTGGCTATGGAATGCGGCCTTTATGGCAGTAAATAATTTGTTTAATTGATTCAAATTTAGCGTTGTTGGTGTACCGCCCCCGATATAGATGGTCTCTGCCGACCAGTCCAATTTCTTGATTGCTTCCGAAACATATTTGATTTCTTCCAGCAAAGAATTTAAGTAACGTTCCATTTCTGATTCTGTTGACTGAACCGAAGTAAATGAACAATAAGCACATCTGCTGGGGCAAAATGGAATCCCCACATAAATGCCCACACTACCTTTTGGCGGGCTACCAACAGTCTTTCGCTGGTGTAAAACCATTTCGACTGCCTGCGTCGCCTTTGTATCTGAAACCAGATAATCTTTGACTAAAATTCCCTTTGCAATTTCTGGGTCTTTACAGTCTCGCAATAAATCTCCAGTCAATTTGACGGGTCTGATTCCAGTAACAATACCCCATGGCGGCCTGATGCCTGTTTCTCGGCTTAAATATTGATAAAGTTCAAATTTTAAACGATTTTTATCCCCTGTGAAAGTAAATATTCCATCCGGGGTGGCACTGTCATTTGCCGAGAGCAACCGGTAGTCGTCTGATCGGAGAAATGATTTAATCAATTCCTCATATTCATGGGTTTTTTCGGTGCCAAGGATCAATATCTTAAACAAATGGGTTATTCCTTTTTTCGAAACCGATAGTGGTTGTTCCCATATGACCCGGATATACCTTCGTTTCATCTGGTAGATTGAACAATTGCTGATGAATTGCTTCCGACAGTTGCTCAAAAGAGCTTCCCGGAAAATCAGTTCTTCCAATGGAGCCATAAAATAAAGTATCACCACTGAACAAAACATCATCAACGAGAATACACATTCCACCAGGAGTATGTCCAGGTGTCATTAGAAACTTCAAGTTCATAGTACCCACTGTCAATGTATCCCCTTGTTTTACGTTGATGTCCGGAGTTAAAATGATTTCTTTTGCAAAAACCATCGGTGACATATTCAGTTTTGGATCTTGTACCATTTTTTGGTCGGAAGTGGATATCACAACCTTTGCGTTGGGGAAGTCCTCTAAATGCTCGTTAACTCCTCCAATATGGTCACTGTGGCCATGAGTCAGGATGATATATTCCACATCTACTCCCTTGTCAATTACTTCCTGTGTCAATTGTCTGTTGTAACCGCCGGGGTCGACGATAAACCCTTTTTTATCATGTTCTCCATAGACCAAATAAGTGTTCACCATCAACGGTCCGCTTGGCATATTTTTGATTATCATGGAACCACCTTTCTTGTGATGATTAACTTTTAGCCCGATATACTTCTGATACACCGGTTACTCCATGGAGTGTCCGTAGTATTTTTTTCATTTGAGCTGTATTGGATATGGACAAAGTTAAGACAATATGAATGGTCTTTTCTTTTGAGCTCTTGGCATTCACACCGGAAATGTGAACATCCATATTCTCACAGGCTTTTGAAATGTCTGAAAATAGGCCTTTCCGGTCATCCGAAATAACAGTAATATCTGCATTGTATGATTTTTCTTCTGTGGTATCCCATTCAACTTCAATAAAGCGTCTTTGCTCTTCTTCCGGCAAGGAGGTGATATTGGTGCAGTCTTTTCGATGAACCGATATTCCCCTGCCCTTTGTTATGAATCCAATAATTTCATCTCCAGGTACGGGATTACAGCATCTGGAAACACGAATCATAAGATTATCAATGCCTTTTACAGTGACCCCAACTTTATCTTTGGCCGAAGATTTGTCTTTTTTTGCTTTCTCATCTACTAATATTTCGACGTCGTTGGTTTCTTTTTTGATGTCTTCTTTTTTGTCTTCATTATAATATTTAAATAAGGCGGTAGCCACTTTGCCCACATAAGATCCGCCATTTGCAATTTGAGAATACAGTTCATCCGTGCCGCTTAATTTGTTCTCTTTGACGTATCGAATGATATACATATTTCGAAGCACCAATCGTGGCTCATAGCCCTTTTTTCGGACATACTTATCGATGGTGTCTTTGCCTTTTTCGATATCGCCTGATTTATTTTCCCGTCTGAGGAATTGACGGATTTTATTTCTTGCTGTGCTGCTCTTGGCTATTTTTAGCCAGTCAATACTTGGGCCTCTGGAATTCGGTGAAGTGACAATTTCAACAATGGTGCCGTTTTCAAGTTGGTGATCGATTGGAACCATCTTGCCGTTCACTTTAGCCCCAACACACTTCTCTCCAATTCCTGAGTGAATTTTAAATGCGAAGTCCAGCGGCGTAGAGCCGGCGGGTAGCTCCAGCACGTCTCCTTTGGGAGTGAACACAAATACTTGGTTTTCAAACAAATCGACCTTAAGAGATTCCATGAATTCCTTGGGATCATCCATATCTTTCTGCCATTCTAAGCTTTGTCTGAGCCAAGCTAGTTTAACTTCCTCATTATCGCTGGCAATGCCCTCTTTATATTTCCAATGGGCTGCAATACCATATTCAGCAACACGATGCATTTCATATGTTCTAATTTGAATCTCAAAAGGTCTGCCACTATCGCCAATAACAGTCGTATGAATGGATTGATAGAGATTTTGCTTTGGCATAGCAATATAGTCTTTGAATCGTCCGGGAATTGGCGTCCAAAGTGTATGTACGATTCCCAAAACAGCATAACAATCTTTTACGGATTCAACAATGATACGAACTGCCATTAAGTCGAAAATTTCATCCAGTGACTTATGCTGATATTCCATTTTTTTGTAGATGCTGTAAAGATTTTTGGTCCGTCCTGATATTTCGTAACGGATATTCAGGTCATCCAACGATTCAATAATATCTTGTACAATGTGATCTAACGCCTGTTGGCGCTCTTCTTTTTTTGCCGCCAAACTGGTCACCAGTTTGTCATGAGCCTCAGGGTAAAGATTCTCCAGCGCGATGTCTTCCAATTCAAATTTCAGTGCATACATGCCAAGTCTGCTGGCAAGTGGCGCATATATTTCGAGGGTATCCCTGGATTTTTCTTTTACTTTTTCAGGCGACAAGTAATTGATTGTACGGAGATTGTGTAGGGTATCTGCCAATTTGATGATCAAAACTCTGATGTCTTTGGACATAGCTAAAAACATCTTGCGAAGATTTTCGGCTTGTTTTTCTTCTTTATTGTCGAATGCCAATGTGCCTAGTTTAGTCACACCGTCAACCAGAACCCGTACTTCTTCGCCAAAATCCTTTGCTAGATCTTCATCTGAGTAGGAGGTGTCTTCCACCACATCAT
>JBGSVW010000029.1:0-113407 GCA_041752735.1 Anaerovoracaceae bacterium
GGCGGACATGGAGCTGACGGAAGATCTTGCCGACGGCAGCAGCAACTTCACCGTGGGTGATGTTGAAACGGCGGGAAGCGACCTTAGCGTAACGGTAATCAGCAGCAGCAACACCACGCTGGTGGCCACAAGCGATGTGACCATCACCAAGGGTGAGGGCGGCGCACGTACAGTGACGGTGAATCCGAAGAACAACCAAAATGGCACAGCAATTATTACGCTTCGTGTCACCGATGGCAACGGCGGATACCGTGAAGATACCTTCACCGTAACCGTAGCGGCAGTCAACGACGCACCAGTGGGCAACGACACCTCCGGCACAATCAACGAGGACAGTAGCTACACGGTAGCGTGGACGGGACTTACAAGTGATGTGGATATTGCCACCAATGCCGATAGCATCGGTGTGACAATTACGACACAGGCACTTCACGGCACAGCTGTAGTAAGCGGAAACAACATCATATACACACCGGATGCCAACTGGAACGGTGTGGACAGCTTTGTGTACACAGTGACGGATGATGCAGAAGCGACAGATACAGGGACAATTACTGTGACAGTGAATCAGGTCAACGATGCTCCGGTAGCTGACGATGACAGTGACACAACAGCAGAAGATACAGCGGTAACCATCGACGTACTAAATGGCGATACGGATATTGACCAGACCGTGGGTCTGAATGCGACACCGGAAGCCGAGGTGCTAAGCATCTCCATAACCGGCGAACTTGATGCACCTGACCATGGCAGCATCGCAATCGTGGATGGCAAGATTGTCTACACGCCCAATGCGAACTACAACGGAACGGATTCCTTCGAATACTTCGTCACAGACGGCGAAGCCCAGGACAAGGGTCTTGTTACCGTGACAATCACTCAGGTAAACGATGCCCCGGTAGCGGACGATGACAGTGCTACAACAGACGAGGATACAGCGGTAACCATCGATGTACTAAACGGTGATACAGATATTGATATGGATACAAACCTGAACGCAGAGACCCAGGTAGCGGTCACAATCAGCGGCGTGGGTTTGCCCTCTCACGGCACAGCGGAAATTAAGGACGGTAAAATCTTGTACACGCCGGATGCTGACTTCAATGGTATGGATAGCTTTACATACACAGTTAGCGACGGTACAGCTTTCGTTACAGGCACAGTAACTGTCACGATTACCCAGGTAAACGACGACCCGATTGCATCAAATGACACTGCGACGACAAATGACGAAGAAGTTGTGACAATCGACGTGCTGGGCAATGACAACGATGTGGATACAGACGCCTCGCTAAACGCAGAGCCGGACAGCAAGGAAGACTTCACCATCACTGGCGTCAGCGAACCGGCCAACGGTACCGCAGTCATAAAAAATGGAAAGATTGACTATACACCGAACGACAGGTTCGCAGGGGAGGATAGCTTCACATACACCATTTCTGATGGACACGGCGGCACTGCGACTGCAACAGTTAAAGTGACAGTAGATAGCATCAATGACCCACCGGCAACTCCTGTAGTGCATGCACCTGTGGGTGTAGAAAAATACGGTGGAAATTCCACAGTGTACATCACATGGAGCGGATTTGACATCGATGGCGATGTATTGAGTTACAGACTTGAGTACTACGATGGCTCCACATGGCGCGTTGTGCAATCTGTTATATTGGCTACTGAATATGACTTTGTAATACCTGCAACGCTTACCAGCATCACGAACCTTCAGTTCCGTGTTAACGCAAGTGACGCAGAGTTCACCAGCGAATATGGTTATTCCGGTAAGGTCTCGGTGGATAAGGATGTTCCGAAAAACATCCTAGTGACCATGAGAACTGCGGATGGCAAGATTTACATAGCAGGCACCTGGACCAACCAGAGTGTGACAGTAACAGCGGTATCAGTTGAGGACGCTTCTAAAGTTGTGTTCAGCTACGCGATTGAAGACAATGTTTACGCAAGTGCGGGTAGCTACATAGTAACATCAGGTGTACATACAGTAATGATCATTGCCACGGACGAATTTGGAAATGCCAGTGTGTTTGGCGGATACCTTGCACGGGTTGACAAGCAGGCACCTGCCATACCTGATGCGAGTATCTCTCTCTCGGATGGGAAAGCAGTATTGATTTTCACGCTAATGCGCGATCCCGGTGGCAGTGGAAACAGTTATTTCATTATGCCGGATGGATCAAGAGTGGCAGCAACGACAGGCGCAAGCTGGACAGCAGACAAGTCCGGGGACTATGCGTTCAAGCTTTACGATACAGCGGGAAATGTGCAAACGTTCACCATAACGGCGACAGTACAAAACCCAGACACAGATGAAGAGACTGGAAGAGAGGTCACTGTTGACGTAGAGGATGTTGCGAAGATCTTGAAAGGCGCTGTTAAGGTACGCATACCAGGTGGCGAATGGATGGATATCTTGACATTGAAAGGCTTGGAGGAAGGTCTGTTCCTAATTGAGGTCATGGATGAAGATGGTAACATTACAACGTTTGAGATTACTATCACCGACGAACATATCGCAAATGGACAATGGAAGCCGGATTTGACACCGGGCAGTATTGTCTGGTATCTATTAGCTCTTGCCGGGCTTGCGCTGCTATTGTTACTGCTCTTCTGGCGTAATGTGAAGGTAACTATGTACACCGGGTCAAGTGGAACAGCACTGCGGACAGTCCGAAGATTAAGGCGCACAAGAGACACTGTGATGGTCATGCTGAAGGGTAGTCACACACTTGATAGCCAATACGGTATTGTCACGCTAAGCAAGGGGTATACGAAGCACATGGGCGGTAAGTCACTAATCATTATGCTCGACGATGAACAGGTACTCGTGACTACAGTACCCGAAGGTTTAAATACTCGTTTTGAGGCCCGGATTGAAAGTTGGTTCAACAACTGAAGTTGGCGTAAACAAATTAACGCCCGATTGAATCAATACGATGAGTGATAACAAAAATTAATTCATATTGATACAACAAGGACCGTTGAAAAATCAATGGTCTTTGTTTTTAGAAAACAAAATGGCTGCTGGAAATGAATCAAGAAATGCATCTTTTTTAGTCAGATGACAACAAAATTAAGCCTGAAAAAAGAGTTGAAGGGAGATCGAAGCGTTGAATAAAGAAAAAACGTTGGAAAAAGCAATTCGAGAGATGTGTGAGGGCGAATCCTTTGCAGTACTGGCAACGCAGGGTAGTGGCCAACCATACACTTCCCTCATTGGATTTGCAACAAGCGAGGACTTAACCCACCTTGTGTTTGCAACCCCAAAGCAGACCAGAAAGTACGCGTATTTGGAGAAAAACAACCAGGTTGCGCTCCTTATTGACAACCGTTCCAGCCAGCCTGATAGCGTCAATGATCTTAGTGCATTGACAATCACAGGGAAGGGAAAAATTTTGTCTACCCAAGAAGAAAAGAACCATTGGGGTAACCTGCTGGCAAACAAGCTTCCGTATCTCCGGGATTTTCTAGATTCCTTAGATACTGCTATTGTAGTGGTGGAAGTGAACCAATATTTGCATGTGCGGAAATTCCAGGAAGTGTCAGAATGGATTCCAGAAGGAGAAACAATATGAGCGATAAGAATTTTCTAATTCAAGTTATCGAAAAAAAAGAAAAAAGATTGAACCGGATCATGCCAGAAAGCATTGGGGTTACGGGAATCATTGGCGCTCTTGCAGGCTATGTTTTTGCGATAGCTTACACGGGTTGCATGGTGGATGGCACAACGCTTCAGATTATCATTGTGGCAATAGCCACAGCGTTGGGGGTATTAATCGGATATGTTGATGGAAAGTCGAAAGCAGAAGAACTGAAGACGGACCTGATGATTTTGCAGGATTTAAATAACAGGCTATAATAAAAAAAGAGAGGCGAATCGTCTCTCTTTTTTCTTGTGTGCAAAATTAGACGGCAGGGTGCCTACAAAGCCTTTTTTTGTTCAATATTGACATAATGGGACCAAAGGGTGTATATTCATTAAAAGTACAGAAGTGAATGGGGCAAAGCATTCGCGAGAATGTGTCGCAAAACTATAGGGTCTTGAAACGTGTGAAAACACAAAACAAGATAGCCAGCTGCCATGGAAGTAAAACGGGCAGTTTTTTTATGCGTTAAGTTGGTAAGGAGACGATAATCCAATCGCCACCTATTGAAAGGAGTGAATCACGTGAAAAAGTCAAAACATCGTTGGCTTCCAATTGTAGCAGCTTTACTCATTGCCTTGGGGTGCTTTCCATTTACGGCAAGCGCTGATACGGAGGCTCTTCCTAATCAGGGAGACAATGGCAAAATGTGGTATAAAACAGACATTGGTAGCGCATTTAACATCAAAGGATATGTGGGGCCTTCCCTATATCAGACCACCTATGGAGATGGTGGGTATAATACAGTTCTCAATGATGGAGGAACGTACTATTATCTCACCGCGGTCCAGAATGGTGTAGAAGCCGTTTACGGTAATTTTGGTGTGACAATGAAGCTGGAGTTTGTTTCCAGTGGATATTATGTCAAAGTACAATATTTAGTTCGAAATCTTACTGCTCAGCAACAAACTTTCTCATTGGGTACCTGTTCTGACACCCAAATTGGCGGTAATGATTATGCACCCCTTGAGATAATTGACAATTCAACATTGGTTATGAGAGATGGTGGCACAGCCCAATTTAATATCGTGGGTCGAAATGCATATGGGGTTACAGATGTATCCACCTTTTGGATTGGCCACTATTCTGGGCAAATCACCAATATCTTTAATAATGGACCTACATCATTAAGTGGCACGGATTCTGGGCTGGCATATTCATGGAAAGACATTGTGATTGCGCCTGGTGAAACCAAAACCATGGCGGTACTTTTCGGCGTCGGACCGGTGAACTATGCACCAACTGTGGCTTTGGGGACAGTTCCCTCTGAAATCAAACTATCTGAAGACCTCAGCCTTGGTGGAACCGTAACTGACACTGAAAACTCCACTGGAACGAAATTATATTATGTACTGGATGAAGGAACACCCGTGCTGTTCCACACCTTTGCAGACATCCCCGGAGCCTTCAACTATACGCTGGATTTGCCTTCGACACAAAGTTTCCTTGGCGCACATAAAGTAACAGTATTCGCCGAAGACAGCGATGGGGCTATTTCCCAGTCTGTTGTGAAGGACTTTACTGTTGTCATGCCACAACTGACGGGCATTGCAGTGGCAACCCCGCCGCTCAAGTTGAACTACAATGTCGGAGAAGCGTTGAACTTCGCTGGGTTGACAGTCAATATGGTTTATGAAAATGGTATGACCTTACCTCTGGAGGAATTTGCATTGAGCGTTCCTGATGGAACCGCAGTTGTACAGGGTGGCAGATACCCGGTACAGATAACATATACTGATGGGCGTGTAACATATCAAGCTGCGTTCTATTACAATGTTGCGGAAGAATTCGCACTACCTGATACCGGAGACGAAGGAATATATGGAATGATGGCATTGGCAGCATTCATGTCGCTTATGGGCATGACGATCCTTGTACGTCGTCGCACCAATGTATAAACCGTAAAACGAAATCAACTGAAACACTAAAAAAGAGCCTTCGGGCTCTTTTTTTGCTTATGATGAATTCGATGCAACGGTGGGGTTGGAAACGAGATATACAGAATCACATCAATCTGTGAAGTTGAATTCGAAACAAGATCCTTGATCAATTGTGCTCTCCACAGAAACTGGGATACCATGCCTGTCGGCAATCTGTTTCGCTATGGCCAAACCCAATCCAGAACCCTTGGTATTCTCTGGGGATTTCGCCCGATAAAAACGATCAAAGATATAGGGAAGATCTGCCGCGGGGATTCCAAAGCCTGTATCACAAATTGTAACGACGCCTTCCGATAGGGTCACATCAACAGCACAATCCGTGTGTGAGAACTTGATGGCATTATCCAGTATAATAATAAACATCTGCCTTAAGCGGCCATAATCCCCTTTGATCAGAAAAACATCTGTATCAGCTTGAAGTTGGAGAGAAATGTTTTTCTCTTCTGCAAGTTGCGTTACGCTTTTCATGGCATCATTCAATGTTTCACAAAGATTCAATTCTTGCATATCGATTGAAAAATCAGTATTTTGAAGGCGTGAAAGCTCCAACAAATCCTTGACAAGCCGCTGCAGGGAGATGCTTTCTTTAAGCATATTGTTATGGTATTCACGAATTTGCAATGGGCTTGTAATCACGCCATCTCGTATTGCTTCCAAGGAACCTCGAATCACGGTGACGGGGGTATTTAACTCATGGGATATGTTGGCAACAAAGTCCTGCCTTAGTTTGCCAAGCCTGGTACTTTCCTCGCTGGCTTTCTCCAACCGATCTCCCAGGATGTCTAACACATCACCCAGTTCGCCAATTTCTCCGGCCATCTTCAAGTCTGCTCTTGCCTGATAATCGCCCTCAGATAGCTGTAAGGCGGTATCTTTTATTCTACCCAGAGGTTTGGTAATGGATAACGCCAGATAAGTAGCCAGAAGTGCGGAAAATACCAAGGCCACAATTGTGCTGATAGCAAGAAGCTTAACGCTTTGCCATGTGGCGTCTTGCATGCCCGAAACCGGAGCATGGAGAAGTACAACGCCAAGTGTGGTTTCTCCCGATAGAATTGGTGTGCCAACAGTTAATGTTGGTGCCTCCAATACGCTGCTAAACTCCTCACTAAAAGTTGTGGTGCCAAGAAAAGCCTGTTGAACAACTTGGTCTGCATTGGGAGGAAGATCCTTGTACAGGACTTCAGCATCTTGATTATTACCTGTAACTAAATTCATGTCGTTATCAATAATCCACACGTCTGCCATAGTAATGTCGTCGACAAAACGAAGATATACACCAAGTCCGCCGGAACCGGTGCCGGTTACGTTTTTGCTACTTTCTGCTGCGGTGCCGGTCATAAATTGTGTCATGGCGGATGCAATGGTAACCGCCTGTGATTCCATATAGGTTTTATAGTCCTTCACGGTTTGGGCTTGTAGCAGTGGTATGAAAATCACACCGGCAACCAGTGAGAAAAGCAGCAATGCCGCCGCAAAGTATATGAGTAACCGATGTAAGATTTTACTGTTTTTCATTTGTTATTACCTCGAATTTATATCCTACGCCCCAGATTGTTTTGATTTCCCAGGATGGATGGGGATAGGCCTCCAGTTTTGATCGAAGCCGTTTCATGTGCGAATCCACTGTCCTTGTGTCACCGAAGTATTCATATCCCCATAGACTGTTTAACAAATTGTCTCTGGAAAACGCCTTATTCTTGTTGGATGCAAGGGTCCATAGGATTTCCACTTCCTTTTTTGTAAGAGGAATCTCTTTGCCGTCTATGGTTACCTGGTATGCATCAAGTTGAATGAGTAGATTTGAAAAGCTAAAATGCTGTGCATCAACATCTTTTGGTCTGTCGACCCTTCGAAGCACCGCCCTAATCCGTGCCATTACTTCGCTTGGCGAAAAAGGCTTCAATATATAATCATCTGCGCCAATATCAAGGCCCATAATTCTTTCAAAGTCCTCTCCACGGGCAGTCACCATCATAACCGGTGTCATATGAGTTTTTCTAATTTCTCGGCAGACTTCAAACCCGTCCATCCCAGGCATCATAACATCCAGCAGGACAAGATCCGGCTGGAACGTATAAAAACGCGCCAATGCTTCAGTACCACTGTAAGCGGTTGAAATTTCGTGGCCTTCCTTTCCGGCATATTCACTTAATATAGATGTAATTTGTACATTGTCATCTGCAATCAAAATCTTGGCCATACGCACCTCCAAATATAATACAAGTATAGCATAGTGGAAAAAGCAGAAGTGTCAAAAGTGTGTCATTTTTATTAAAAAAAACATTACTTTGTGCCTGAAAAGACAAAATTTTGCCATCATTTTTGTTTAGGATAGAGACAAAGCAAAGGAGGGACTATCCCAATGAAAAAAAGAAAGAATCAAAATGCCATACGGCTTGCAGTGCAAATTAGTGCATTTGTGTTAATCGCGCTGGTGGCATTAAGCAAATATCTGGCTGAGACGGGGAATGATGTATTGAATTTCTTCAATGTATCCCTACACGCCATATGCCCCTTTGGTGGCGTGGTATCCATATACGAAATGATTATGACAGGTGGCTTGGTGCATAAGGTACAAGATTCATCCTGGATTCTGATGATTCTGGTATTCACTTCAGCCATTCTGTTTGGAGCAGTCTTCTGTGGATATATCTGTCCGTTTGGAAGCATTCAGGAATGGGTGGGCAAAATCGGGAAACGCATTTTCCCCCACAGATATAACCGGTTCATTCCACAGAAAGTCGATCGGATTCTAAGGTATCTCAGATATGTGGTATTAGCACTGGTTATATACCAGACGGCAATTTCCGTGAAACTGGTGTTTCAGGATTATGATCCGTATTTCGCACTCTTTAACTTCTTTACAAATGAAGTTGCCACTACTGCTTATGCAATACTCTTTATAACACTGACGCTATCCCTATTTATGGAACGCCCATGGTGCAAGTATGCTTGTCCGTATGGGGCAGTCCTGGGTATATTCAACACTTTCCGGATTTTCAAAATCCGAAGAAAAGAAGAAACTTGTATCAGTTGCGGCTTATGTGATAAAGCTTGTCCTATGAATATTCAGGTTTCAAAAGCTAAAACCGTACGCAGCCATCAATGTATCAGCTGCTATCAATGCACCAGCGATGACCAATGTCCAATTGAGGATACTGTAATTATAGCGCTGGGAAAAGGAGGAACAAAAAATGAAAGTTAAACCACAGATTGTTATTGCGATTGTATTGGTCATTCTTGCAGCCGGCGTTGGATATGCTGCATTCTCTGGAGCTTGGGCAACCAACTCATCCAACGGAAATGGAACAGGAGATGGGGACGGAACAGGGGAAGGAAATGGAATACGAGGTTCCAGCACGTTTGCGCAGATTAGTAGTGAATATGGAATTCCCGAAGAAGATATGCTTGATGCATTTGGGATTACTGATCAGGATACGGATACCGTTACCCCCGGTAGCCTAACCGACATTTATCCTGATCAGGAGATAGGAACCGGTTCGGTACGCCTGTTTGTAGCATTTTACCTAGGCGAAGAATATGACTTGACAGGGGATGCCAATCTCCTTGAGCAAGGGGTACAAATGCTTGTAGATAAAGGAACCCTAACCATAGAACAACAACAATATTTAGAGCTGCACACTGTGCAGGAATAATAATGAAAGATGAAAGGATGTAAATAAAATGAAAAACAAAAAAATGATCATTGCAGCAGTTGTATTAGTCCTACTGATGAGTACAGGCATTGTACTGGCTGCGACACAACCGACAAATGAACAGGGAAATCAAAAAAACTCACAGAGAGGCACAAGTGCTGAATGCACAACAGAAGATTCTGCGCTTTTGGAAGACGATGCTGACGATACAACTGGAACACAAACCCTGCCGGAGGAAGCATCTCCTGAACTGGAGGCAATGTTAATCGCCGCAATTGAAGATGAATATAAGGCACAGGCAGAGTATGACGCACTGATTAATGAATTCGGTGCAGTGAAGCCTATTACCAACATTATTAAGGCGGAGGCAAGCCATATTGATGCATTGGAAGTGTTATTTGCAGCCTATGGACTGCCCGTGCCGGAAGATAATGGCGCTGAGTTCGTAGTGATACCAAGCACACTTGATGCAGCATTTCAGGCTGGTGTAGATGCAGAAATAAAGAACATTGCCATCTATGAAGAATTTCTGAAACAGGATCTCCCGCAAGACGTAGAAGATACTTTTACGAATCTAATGAATGCTTCTGAAAACCATTTGGCCGCATTTGAAAGACAACTTGACTGAGAATAAAAAAACTAGACCATAAAGAGCAAGAAGACCGGCCAACCAACAAGTTAGCCGGTTTTTAATTTCTGTAAATGGATGCCCCGAAACCCACTATTTGAAGTAGCTGTATTGCATTTTCAAGAGAATAAGGTATGATTATTGATATATATGTAGTAAGACCATTGACCACGGGGTTTTTATTTGTATGATTGGGAGAATAGGAAGGGATGCTATGAAAATGAAAAAAAACCTTGCTATGTTGATGATTGCGGTGCTATTGCTCTCATCTCTTAGCCTACCTGCGATGGCCGACACAAACCCAACCATTGAAACAGGCAAAGCCACATATTCTGCTGGAAAGCTCTATTTTTCAAACCTAACCCTTTCCGGTGAGGGAATCAGAACCATTCTGATTAGCTTCTCAGATAATGTTACAACTGGCGACAGAATCGACTTGCCGCCCACACCGGGAGGATATACAATCATATCTACCAACAGTTATTATTACAAACGAATTGTTGTTGATGCCACCATTTCAACCAGTGCGCTACAAGATTATTTGCGTGGCGTTGCCTTCACGGTTGTTAGCCCATCACAGACCGTGAGCATCATAGTTACAACCGAAAACATGAACGTCGAAACATATTATAACAGCGACACACAGCACTATTACCAATACGTGCCAGACACTTCAAGCTACTGGACAACTGCTTACAATTCAGCAAAAGGGATGTCATTTATGGGTAGAGCAGGTTATCTGGCAACTATTACCTCCAAGGCGGAGGACACCTTTCTCAATGAAATATCAGGGGGAAAGACAGGCTGGTTGGGAGGAACAATCTTAAGCAACAGTGGCACGAAGGTGAATTCCAGTGGCATTCCCAGTGAGGATGGACAGTATTATTCTTCGCTTGATACAACATCTGTGAGGGATGGGTGGTATTGGGCCTGTGGACCTGAAATCGGAAACGTTTTTTACACGGTTAACACCTTGCTCGAAGCTGGATACGGAGCAAATTCATCCGGTGCAGCTGCTGCGGATGCAGATAACAGCACAACCTATTACAACTGGGCACGGGGGACTTTATCTTACGAACCGAATAATAGAACTAACATCAGTGGTTTGTCTTCAACTGATTCGGCTTTTGAAACCTGCCTAACCACCCTAAGAATTACCAACAATACTGGCAAACAGGGAACGACCTTTTCATGGAACGACAAGTTATATACCACAGCAGGTACTGGATCATGGGATGCCAAGGGCTACTTTGTAGAATACGGAAATGAATCAATTGGAGATAGTGGTAGCGGAAGCTCCACGTTTGCAACAGATAGCGCTGAACTTTCACGGGGTCCCACTCTGACCGCGGGTGCGGTTCTCCGCACCACCGATACAGCAGGGACAGTGAAATTCTCATCCGATCGGGCCGGAGCTTATTATTATGCAGTTGTCGCGGACGGTGCAACCGAACCGGCGATTGATACCAACGGTACCGGAACATCTTGCATCGCGGGAGAAAATGTGATTACCAACCCGGTAGGGTTGACGGCTGGAGCCAAAGATATTTACATCAAGGTGAAAGATTCTGGGGGGAATGTCAGCGATGTGCTAATGATTAAAATCTACATGAATCATGAAACTTCACCAGTAACCATCACACCCTATTCAGGAACCTTTGACGGCTCGGCCCATAGTGCGGTAGCTGTTTCTGGAGCACTTTCCGGGGACGTTGTTACGTACAGCACCAATGGTACTGACTTCTCATCAATGTGCCCAACGGGTACCAACATAGGGGATTATCCTGTTTATGTCAAGGTAGAACGAAACGGTTATAATCCATGGATAAGCGAAAAGAAGACGGCAGTCATCAATACAAAAGCCATTACTTCAGATATGGTTTCGATGATACTATCTGCTGAATATTCAGGACAACCGCTAACACCTTTGCCGGAGGTTACATACGGCTCGATTACGCTTGTGAAGGATAGTGACTATACAGTAGGATATTCCCACAATACTGATATTGGGCTAGCGACAGTGACCATAACCGGGAAAGCCAATTATTCCGAAACTGTCACCAAAGATTTTGCGATTTTCGAAAAGACTACCGGAGTTGTGAGTGGCGCAGGACAGGGTCTTCAGGTAACAGCAGACGGCTTAGATGACCTTTATAATGACGAAGAAATTTATACCAAGGAAGACAGTCGGATTGAAGAATTCGGCGGGCAGGTAAGTATCGATTTGTTCGTGCTAATCAAAACTGATTTGACAGATGACAAGACGATGATAGAAAATCTGGCACTTGATAAAATCATAGGTTTGTATTTTGACATATCCCTTTTTAAGACCGTGACCTTATTTGGTGAATCCGGTGAAGATGTCACAAAGATTCATCATACCAACGATTTGTTGACCGTTACACTTCCTATTCCAGACAGCATCAAAGGCAAAGCCGGAATTGCTCTATACCGCGTGCATAACGGAATTGCGGCGATGATACCGATTGGAAAGGAAAACGCCATTGATGGCGAGTATTGTACGATTGATGCCCAAAACATCACCTTGTATGTTCGAAACTTTTCAACGTATGGCATCGGATATGACAAGGCACTAATTGTTACGGGAGATAATGAAACCAACCCGGATACAAGAGACTACACAACTACTGTTCCGTTTATGGTATTAGGAATTTGTTCGTTATTCATCGCAATTCTATATGGAAAGAAGAGAAAGACGGCTTAGAGTTGATAAACCCCAACGCTGTAGAGGAGCATCCACAATGGAGAACGGCCAACTAGATAAAGCATCAAAACAAAGTCTAAAAACAAAAAGATTGGCCATGTTAGGGCTTATGATTACCGCTTTGATTTGGGGATCAACCTTTCCAGCCGGCAAATATGCTTTGGAGTACATGAGCCCATTTTACTTAATGGCTTTTCGATTCCTGATTGCATTTGCTGTAATGGCTGTAATTTTCCGCAAAGATATCCTTACTATCCGCATCAAAGATTTAAAAGGTGGAGTTCTTGCAGGTTTGTTCTTAGGCCTTGGATATGCAAGCCAGATTTATGGTCTTCAATTCACCTCTGCAGGGAAGCAATCATTTTTGGCCGGCGCTTATGTCATCGTCGTACCATTTTTAACATGGATTGTGTTTAAAAAAAGCCCATCCATTAAAGCTTACATCGGAGCCGTCATATGCTTCTGGGGCATCGGAATGATTACCTTAACAGAGTCGCTGACCATTGGCATTGGAGACAGTATTACGCTAATTAGCTCTGGGATGTATGGTGGACATATTGTTGTAACCGGATACTATGCCCAAAAGCAAAATGCCGCTATTTTTACAACCATCCAATTTGCAGTGGGGGGCGTTATGGCGTTGGTTTTAGGGATGCTTTTTAGCCCGCCGCCAACCCTTGAATGGAACTGGGGTATTTTAGCAATCATTTATCTGGCTGTGTTCGGTTCTTCCATAGCATATTATCTTCAAACGGTTTGCCAAAAATACGTAAAGACCTCTGTAACATCCTTGATTCTTAGCATGGAAGCCGTTTTTGGCTGCCTCTTGTCTTTGGCTTTGCTTGGGGATGTGTTTACTTTAAAAATGGCCATTGGCGCAGCAGCAATGCTGGTTGCCATATGGATCAGCGAATCATAAGATCATATAACGAGAAAGTCATTGAATTTATTGCGAAGAAAGGAACCAACATGAGAGAGATGAGAAGAAAAGACAGATTGCTATCCCAGGAAGAATCCATGGAAGTGTTGAAAAAGGGCGAATATGGAATTCTTGCAACCGTTGATGCCTATGGCCAACCATACGGTGTCCCCGTCAGTTATGTGGTATTGGATGGTTTTATATTTTTCCATGCAACCAATGCCGGCGGGTATAAGGTTGATAACTTCACAAAGAACAAAAAGGTCAGTTTTACAGTGGTGGGAGACACCAAGGTGCAACCTGACCAATTTGGGACCCTCTATGAAAGTGCAATCGTCTTTGGCGAAGCTACTATGGTGGAAGATGAAACAGAACGACTTGCGGCACTTAGAGCATTCCTGCCCAAATATAGCCCGACATTTCTAGCGGAAGGGGAAGAGTATATTAAAAATGCCGGCCCTCTGGCAAGCATTGTAAAGATTAGCATAGATGAGATCTCCGGCAAAAGCAAGAGATAGCATACAAGTAAGGCAAGTAAACGAATTGGGGGAAACAATGAAAAAGGTCTGTGTAATCCATACCGGTGGAACAATCGGTATGGCAAAGACCCAAAATGGATATGCACCCAAGGCAGGTTATCTAGAATCCATTCTTTCTCAGATGAAAGAACTGGACTCAGAGGAGCTGCCTCTCTTTGATTTGGTCGAGTATGAACCACTGTTGGACTCTTCAAATATTGCAGTGGAGCAATGGGTGAAGATGGCAAGCGATATCAAAGACAGGTACAATAATTATGATGGGTTTGTTATCCTGCATGGTACGGATACCATGGCGTACACCGCGGCAGCACTATCGTATATGCTGGAAGGACTTGCCAAACCGGTGATTTTGACTGGATCACAAATCCCACTATGTGAAATCAGGAGCGATGGAAACGACAATTTCATCACTTCCCTGATGCTTGCGGCATTTTATCAAGTCCCGGAGGTCTGCCTATTTTTTGGAAATCGGTTATTTCGAGGAAACCGTGTAACCAAAGTCAGCTCTGACGACCTTATCGCATTTGATTCTCCCAACTACCCACCCCTTGCGGATGCGGGTGTGCGGATTCACCTCAATGATATGGCCATTAGAAGGCCGGGAACCCAATTAAAACTATCTTTGTTTGAGTCTCATCAGATCGCGGTGCTCAAAATTTTCCCCGGAATACAATATCAAGCATTTGAAAACATATTAACGCCCAACTTGAAAGGAATCGTCTTCGAAGCCTATGGCGCCGGCAACATTCCGGACTCTGACAATGCGCTAAAGAGATTTCTAGATAAAGCCAATGAAAACGGAACAATTATTGTAGTCTGCACCCAGTGCCTACGAGGTTCAGCCTCCATTGGAGAGTACGAAACCAGCTTAAGCTTTGCCAATGCTGGCGCGGTAAGCGGATATGACATGATGGTAGAAGCCGCTGTAACAAAGCTATATTATTTATTGAGTCTTGGATGCGGACTTTCTGAAATTAAACAATTGATGGAGACCAACCTGCGCGGGGAACTATCTAAGTAGTTGGGTATTAATGATATCTACGTTAGAAGACTGTCAATGATTTTTGCACTATCTCGAGCCCCATTTTCTTCAGCGATACGCGCACCCAAATCTTTTGCATTCATGACGATATCGTCCTGAAGCGCAAAATTGATGGCGGCCACAAGCTTTTCAACAGTTAATTTTTTTCGGTAGATGGGGGCAGCGCCAACACCGATATCATAGGCTCTGTGGGCCCAAGCAAATTGATCATTTGAAAAGGGAATAATAATCGATGGCACCCCAGCGCGAAAACCTGCTGCAGTCGTCCCGGCGCCGCCGTGGTGGCAAACTAGGGAAACCTGTTGGAACAGCCAACTGTGAGGCAAACTGTCAACTGCAAAAATAGTATCCGGCAGATTATCCAGCGCACCTAAACCACAAAGGATGCCTCTTTTTCCTGTTTGAAGAAGGGCCGCTGTAATTAAGCGAACAGTTTCGTCCTTATGCTTGCTGTCAAAAACACTTCCAAAACCGATATAAATAGGCTTCTCTCCCTTTGCCAGGAAATCTGACAACTCCTTGGAAGGAGCGTATTCGACCTCTTCTTTAACAAACCAATAGCCATACTGATGTATGTTGCTATTCCAGTCTGTTGGTCTGGGAAACACAAAGTTACTACAAGAAACCAAAGCAGGATGTTCCTGATCCACCCTTTCGAAAGGAATCCCAAAATTTGTGGGAAGTTCTCCAAATGACCATTTATAAAAGGCCTTGATGCCCGTTTTTCCTGCCATCCAAAGCATGCCTTGCAATAGACGATAGCTGAAAGAGATGGGCATTTTAGTTTTCCCATAAGCAATGACCGAAGCGATTTCTTTTGTTTTGTGCATCGGAAAAGGAGAAGCCAAAACCGAGGGAATACCCAGCTGTGTCCCTGCGAAATAGCCAATGGTGCAGCCGGGATGGTATAGGATAAGCTCACTTCCCTTACATGCTTGAAACATTTCTTCAGTTAATCCAATGGTGTATTTCTTCATTTTATTAAAAGTTAATAGCATTTTCAGAGGATTGTCGGAAGAAAGCGCATCTTGAAGAAACTGCGGATCCAAATCCGTTGACAGATAATCTGCCGAGAGGGGATACACGTCAATACCATAGCTTTTTATGAATGAATCGAAACTTTCCCCTCCAACAATGCGAACTGACTTTCCCGATTTTTTTAGTTCCTGAGCAAGAGCAATATACGGTTGCAAATCTCCTCGGGAACCGGAACATAATATTGTAATCATTTCATAACCCTCTTTTTAAATCCAACATCTTGTTGTATGATTACAGTATAAAATGAGCCAGTACGGGTAGCAACCAACAATGTGGACGCCCATGTCGGATTTGGAGATGGAGGGCTTATGAGCAATAGAACAGACATTACGAAGCAGACGAAGCAGAACCTCATAGATGCATTTTGGGGTTTTTATTGCGAAAAAAGAATTGAAAAAATTTCAGTCAAGGACATAACCACAAAGGCGGGTTACAATCGGAGCACATTCTATGAGTATTTCAAGGATGTTTATGATGTTTTGGAGCAAATTGAGGACAGCATCATTCCAACTTTGGATGAAATTCCTCCGATTTCAATACAAAACAAAATGCACGGCATGCCAATGGAATCATTCATTCAACTCTTTCAAATGAATAAGAAATATTATGCTATATTACTTGGAGATCAGGGCGATCCCAGATTTGCCAGCAGACTAAAGAACTCATTGAAACCACTGATTTTGAAGGAATTTAAAAACAAACTTCAATGCAGCCATTTGGAGATGGATTATATCTTGGAATATACCTTATCAGCCATGATAGGCATTATGAGCTACTGGTTCCTCCAAGAAGACAAACTGCCCAAAGACCAGTTGCTGGATTTGATTAATAAACTAATGGAACAAGGTGTAACGAAACAACTGTTTTAGAGAAGAGGAGCCTATATGGAACGATGGAAAACAATTTTTTCAAACCCGGTTTCCCGTGGAACAATACGAAAAGCGGAACGGGCCAAGAAGAAGTACATTAAGAAATTCGGAGATGATACCAACTGCAGCTACGGATACCAACTGGAAGACAATGAAATTCTGGGGCCTTTTTTTGGAGTACGAAACATCCAAGTTGGCAATCATAGCGAAGATGGTGTAAGTGGAGAAACACTGGACCGAGAAAAAGGGATACTGATTGGAAACATTCGTATGGGATTCGGCCACTATAGGATTTCTATGGCCATGGCATCCGCCGCCCATGCCATGGGGTATACCCCCTATTGGTTCGACCTCCATGCTTACCAGGAGACCTCCGGAGGCAAAGTCATCGCCCATCTGAATAAACTTTATTCCATGGGGTCCAGGTGGTCACAGAAGTATCCATTGTTCAATCAACTTTTCTGGGAACCCATCAGCGCCAAAGGTTTCAAAAAACTTTCTTATAATGCCGTAGATCAGAAAGTCTCGGAGCTGATGATTCCGGCCTGTAGCACCTTGCCAAAGGATATGCCATTTATCGCAACCCACGTCTGGCCGGCGCAGGCTGCTATCCATGCCGGTTTTACCAAAGTGGTCAATGCCATACCGGATAACTGGCCCATGGGACTTCATCTGGCGGAGGGAGCCATTCACACAGTTCAAACGCCATCCGCGTTTCTGGGATACAAGACACTAAAAGGGATGAGTGGAGAACGAATTCTCAAACCCATCCCCAGAGGAGAACTCTTTGAAACAGGCCATTATGTGGACCACGAACTTGTGACAAATCTGGAGACGGATTGCAAAAGTCGAGTAGAACGCATCAAAGCAGACAAGACTCTTCGGATTTTGCTCACCGTGGGTGGAGCCGGGGCGCAAGGGGAAATGTATGCCAATATCATACGTCATCTGTTGCCTAGAGTTCGGGAAAAGAAAGTCACTTTGCTCATTAACGTGGGTGACCATATAGATGTATGGAATCAATTAACCCGGGAGCTTCCCGATATTGCAAAGGAAGCCGTTACTTATTTTGATGCATGGGATGAGACTTGTGCCTTTGCCAATAAGGCTCTTGTTGAAGAAGTTCAGGGCATTCATGTGTTTTATCATCAGGACATTTTTGCAGCGGTATATTCCACCAACCTATTGATGAGGCCATGCGATTTCATGGTTACAAAGCCCAGTGAGCTGGCCTTTTATCCGGTTCCGAAACTCATGCTGAAGCGGCTGGGAGGCCATGAAGCCTGGGGAGCTATCCGTGCCGCAGAGTTGGGGGACGGAACCATTGAATGTGAGACGGTGGAACGAACTTTGCAGATGCTGGACCTGATGTTGACAGAACCCGAAATATTGGAATCCATGAACGTACATATCATAAAAGCAAATCAGGCAGGCGTGTATGATGGCGCCTATGAAGTGGTAAAACTAGCCCAAAATATATTTTGCAAATATTCGGACAATAAGATACAATATTAGTGTAATTTAGAAGTAAAAACCTCATCATATTTGTGTATAACGAGTATTTCCAACGTATGTCAATGCTAGAAACGTCAAACACCGAATAATGGATTCCGAGGTTTTTTCTAATTTTTGAGTCAGCATCGATAGGAAGAGAGAATGGACAACTTATACAAAAAAATGCTAATAGAATCACCCTATGGATTCGCCTATCACAGAGTATTGTATGACCATCTGGGGGTGCCGTCCGGTTATGAATGTATCGAAATGAACGACGTTTTTAAACGTTTGATTCAGGAAACCGATTCGAAGTCTTTTGATTTAAAACTATTGAAAGAGATCTCCGGCACAGAAGAGATTGATTTTAATTGGACAACCCATTATGCAGAGGTAGCGCAAGGGGAAATGGAGCAAGAATTTGTCCTACATTCTACAGATGAAAATAAATATTATAAAGTAAGAATTTCTTCCCCGGAGAAGTCATTTATTGTCACCTGGGCAATAGATATTACTGAAGAAACAATAAAGTCATTAGAGCATGCACAGTTATTAAAAACC
Source organism: Anaerovoracaceae bacterium (assembly GCA_041752735.1). Taxonomy (GTDB): domain Bacteria; phylum Bacillota; class Clostridia; order Peptostreptococcales; family Anaerovoracaceae; genus UBA1422. The sequence goes on from JBGSVW010000029.1 coordinate 19,071, forward strand.
TATGAAAATGTCATTGAAGGCTCAAATCTGGGGATTTGGGAGTTGAATGTCCCAACAGGCGAAGAGATTATCAATGAGCGTTGGGCTGAAATGATCGGATATACCATTGAGGAACTCTCACCAATCAGCGTGGAAACATGGCGTGACAAAATGCATCCTGATGACTGGGAAAGAATTCAACCGAAACTGAAACAAGGATATGAAAAGGGGTATGGACACTATACCATCGAATTTAGGATGAGGCACAAGAACGGAAGCTGGGTTTGGATCATTGGGCGGGGAAAGGTGAATTCTTGGACCTCGGATGGGAAACCTCTCCTAACAAGCGGAACCCATACCGATATCACGGCAATTAAGCAGTCGGAAGAAGAGATGCTATACCTCAGTTACCATGACCCGTTAACGAAGTTATATAACAGAAGATTTTATGAAGAAGAGTTGGCACGACTGGATGTTGAAAGAAATCTGCCGATTACTTTGATTATGGCTGATGTAAATGGTCTTAAACTTGTAAATGATGCATTCGGGCATGAAAAGGGAGACCGACTTCTTCAGATGATTGCAAAAATAATTAAGGATAAATGCCGAAGCGATGAAATTGTTTCACGAATTGGCGGTGATGAATTCATTATTTTATTGCCAAAAACCAATGAGGACGAAGCAAAATTACTCATAGACAGAATCCATTCCGCTGTTGAAAAAAGACGCGAAAAAAACAGCATCATGTCTCTTTCTTTAGGATATGCGGTCAAAGTCAACACGCAAGAGCGTATGAATGATATTTTTAAAAGTGCCGAAGACGATATGTATCGACATAAGCTAGCTGAAAGACTAAGCATGCGTAGCAAATCCATCGATTTGATCATGAACTCATTGTATGAAAAAAACAATCGGGAGATGCATCATTCAAAACGTGTCGCAGATATCTGCGAATTGATTGCCTCGCATATGTATTTTTCCCAAGCGGAAGTCAGGCAAATCAAGCTGGCCGGCCTCGTGCATGACATAGGCAAAATAGGAATCGGCAATTCAATTCTGGATAAAGATGGACCTTTAACAAATGACGAATATATGGAAATACAAAAGCATTCAGAGGCAGGTCATCGAATTCTAAGTTCGGTCAGTGAGTTTTCGGAAATCGCGGAATATGTTTTAGCACATCAAGAACGTTGGGATGGAACCGGTTATCCTCAGGCCTTGAAAGGGGAAGAAATCCCCATACAAGCGAGAATGATTGCCATAGCCGATGCCTATGATGCCATGACCGTTGAAAGAACATATCGTGACAAAATCAGTCCATTACTAGCAGTTGAAGAGATCAAGAAATGCGCCGGAAAACAATTTGACCCCCAGATTGTCGGGGTCTTCGTGGAGAAAGTATTCAAGAACCTTGGAGATTAGGAGAACTGTATGTCCAAACTGATTGTATTTATTCTTGCATTTTTTTTCTTGGCGTTGTACTTTATTCCAAGTGCAGTTCTTTCTGAAACTGAGCCTACGAAGGATAGTGATTCGGATGAGGTTGTTTACAAGAGCGCAACTGAATTTGACTATCCCCCATTTTCTGTAACCAGCAGTGGGAAAGCTGATGGATTTTCTGTCGAGCTCCTCAAGGCTGTTGCACAGGAAACAGGAATACAAGTGAGTTTCAAAATTGACCAGTGGGCGGTGATTAAGGAAGAATTAAGAAACGGGCAGCTTGACGTTTTGCCGCTGGTTAGCTATTCCGAGGAACGTGATCAATATTATGATTTTTCTGTTCCTTATATCGTCATGTACGGAAATATTTTTCTAAAAGAAAGCAACACTGATATAAAAAGTGAAGACGACTTGGAAGGAAAACGCATCGCTGTTATGGATGGAGATACAGCTCATGATTATGCTGTAAGCAAAGGGTTTTCAGAGGAACTCATTTTAACTGCAACATTTCAAGAGGCATTTCAACTTTTGGCAGATGGGCAGTGCGATGCAGTTCTTGCACAAAGTCTGGTTGGTGAAAAAATAATCAGCGATATGGGGCTGAAGAAGATAGTGGCCTTAAACAAGCTGGCTGATGACGGGGTATCTAGAATAAAAGTAACCTTGACCGGCTTCGAACAAAAATTTTGTTTTGCAGTCAAAGAAGGAGATAAGGAGCTTTTGGCGAAACTTAACGAGGGGCTTGCCGTTATCTCAGTAAATGGCACTTATAATAAACTATATGAGAAATGGTTCCCATTCTTGATTGATAACACCCCCTCCTTTAAGGAAATCGCTAAATATCTGGCGTTGATTCTTATCCCACTGGGCTTTGCTGTATTGATTTTTTCCAACCTTATTGTTAGAAGACAGGTAAGAAGACAAACATGGGAACTTAAAAGTGCCAATGAAGCTAAAAGCAGATTCTTGGCAAACATGAGTCATGAACTTAGAACCCCATTGAATGCAATTTTGGGGTATTCTGCCTTAATGCTGAAAGATAAATCTCTCAGCGATGAAGGGCACAGAGATTTGCAGATCATCAACAAAAGCGGAAATCATCTTCTGTCGCTCATTAACGATATTTTGGAAATCACGAAGATTGAATCCCAAAAGAGTGTTTTGCAGATTCAGACATTTAATGTGTTTGAGATGCTAAGTGAAATCGAGGAAATGTTTGCGCTAGAATGTGATAAAAAAAATATCCAACTAGAAGTGCGCGGCAAAGACAAAGTCAATATCAATGTCAGCGGTGACTCAATGAAAATGAGAGTCGTTTTGATCAACCAGATTGGCAATGCAATCAAGTTTACTGAAAAAGGTGGCGTTATTATTGACCTCTCGGGAAGCATACTTATGAAAGACGAGTTGGTTTTCGCTGTGAAAGTGATTGATTCGGGCAGTGGAATATCTGATGAGGACATTAAAAAGCTCTTCAAGCAATTCTCGCAAACCGAAAGCGGAAAAAAACAATCTGTCGGGACGGGACTGGGCCTAGCTATTAGCCAAGAGTATATAAGATTGATGAAAGGTGAGATACGCGTCGACAGTCATCCAGAAACTGGAAGCAACTTTTATTTTACAATTGCTCTACCGGTGGATGCAGGGGAAACAAGCATGAATAAACTTGCATTTGAAAATCTTGATATTAAATATATGGGTGCCAACCCAGCGCCTAAAATGTTGGTTGTTGATGACTCCCCTGAGAGCAGAGAACTCATATTAGGTATGCTCAAGTCCATGGGATTTTTAACCTATGAAGCAGTGGATGGCCAGCAGGCGATTGAGGTTGCGCTTACGCAACAACCTAATGTGATATGGATGGATATTCGGATGCCGGTTATGGATGGCCTTGAAGCAACGCGTAGGATAAAAGTTTCGGATGCTAACAGGAGCATCAAGATTATTGCGGTATCGGCTCATGTGTTTTCAGAAGAACGAACCGAAATACTTGCTGCCGGTTGCGATGATTTTATCTGTAAACCGTTTTCTCAAAACGATATTGTAAATATGCTAAAGAAACATCTTGAGTATGAGTTCTGTGATAATATAAACGTTAGAGGAATCATTAAAAGCGCTGTTGAATCATTTCCCCCTACAGAGCTTGAAGAATTTCGCAGTGCGTTATTATATCTTAACATTGACGAACTTCTACAAATTCTTGAAAGGTTATCAGAAAGAGAGCCTGAAAATGCCTCAATAATTAAGAATGAAATCGAAGCAATGCATTTAACCGAGTTGCACAATATTATACTTGAAGTGACTAATAACGTGGAGGAGTAAGCGATGACAAGCACTTTTGAAAGCACAAACTACATACCGGAAATAATGCTGATTGACGATTCAAGTGCCAGCCTTATATTGCTAACCAGACTTCTGCAAGAACATGGATTTTTGGTCCGTGCAGCGGATAGCGGCGCATTGGCAATTGAATCAATTCGACTTAAGCAGCCGGATATTGTGTTACTTGACGTGCGAATGCCTGGCATGAATGGATTTGAGGTTTGTTCCAAACTGAAGAACGACTTGACTACGCGCAATATCCCAGTCATATTTATCACGGCCTTGGGGGATACGAATAGCAAGGTAGATGGATTCAATGTGGGAGGATCAGACTTTATATGTAAACCTTTTGATGAAGGTGAAGTCCTTTCCAGAATAAAAAACCAGCTTGAAATTGCCGGACTCAACAAAAGGTTGCATGAAACAAATCGTAAACTCGAAATAGAAAAAGAACTTTTGAAAATTACTTTAATGTCCATTGGAGATGGTGTTATCTGTTGCGATAATGAATCCCAGGTAACCATGATGAATGAGATTGCAATGGGGATGACGGGTTGGTATGGTGACAGTGCCATTGGCAAGCCTTTCAAAACTGTTTTCAACATTGTCAATGAAGCCACAAGAAAACTGGATTTTGATCCTATGGAGAGGGTACTTCGTACTGGGAAAATTATCGGACTTGCCAATCATACAATTTTAATATCAAAAGATGGGATAGAAAGACCTATTGCGGATAGTGCTGCGCCGATATTCGATAATGAAGGGGAAATCGTCGGTGCGGTATTGGTGTTCCGAGACGTGACAAGAGAGAAGAACCATATCAATGAAATTGAGTATTTGAGTTACCACGATCAGCTTACTGGGCTATTCAACAGAAGATTTTTCGAAGAAGAGTTGAGAAGACTCGATACCTCAAGAAGCTTCCCATTAACCCTTGTAATGGGTGATTTAAACGGTTTGAAAATGGCAAATGATGCGTTTGGACATGCAGCTGGTGATGAACTTCTGAAAAAAACCGCGGAAATGCTAAAAAAATGCTTTCGGCAAGAGGATATTATTTGCCGATTTGGTGGGGATGAATTTGTGATGATTCTACCTTGCACAGACGTAAAGACAGCAGAGGTCATTGTTAGACGTTTTCAAGACAAATTAAAAGATATTGAAATGGAAAAAGGTATTCTGTCTATTTCTTTCGGGTGGGAAGCAAAGACATTGGAAAACCAGAGCATATGGGATATACTTAAGTGTGCGGAAGATAACATGTACAAGATGAAAATGATGGATAGCCCTAGTGTAAGAAGTGCGACCATCAACACGATTGTAAAGACACTATATGAAAAAAATTCCCGCGAGGAGGAACATTCGAAGAGGGTAAGCGATTTAAGCGCAATGCTCGCAACATCACTAAATTTTTCTGATGCCGATGTGAATCGAGTCAAAACGGCAGGATTACTCCATGATATAGGAAAAATAGTGGTGCCGGATTATGTTCTTGAAAAGCCGGGAAACCTGGACGAAACTGAGTGGGGCTTTATAAAAAAGCACCCCGAAACAGGATACCGAATACTAAGCGGAAGCCCTGAGATGGCAGACCTTGCCGATACAATTTTACAGCATCATGAGAGATGGGATGGTGGGGGATATCCAAACTGCATTATGGGAAGCGATATTGACAAATTTGCTAGAATCATTGCAATAGCGGATGCTTATGATGCCATGACCAGACTCAGGCCATACAAAAAATCACTGCTACCTGAGCATGCTATGTTTGAAATCAAGGATAAAGCAGGAAGCCAGTTTGATCCTGAATACGCCTTGAAATTTGTTGAAATGCTTCAGCAAGTCACCGAATAAGGAGAAAAAATGGACCCGAGGAGTTTGAGTAGCCTCTGCGAAATTACGCAGACTGAGAAGGCTGATTCGATGAATACTAAGTCGACTAGGCAAATAATGTTAGATAGCCTTCCTTTTTTCGTGTGGTTGAAAGACTTAGAAGGGAAATACATAGCGGTCAACAAAGCCTTTGTGGATTATACCGGGTTAAAAGAAGAAAATATTATTGGGAAAACTGATTTCGACATATTTACAGAGGCGGAGGCCAAAATCTATGCCGCAAGCGATCAAGCTATTTTAAATGGAAGTACTCAAGTCTATTTTGAATCCGTAGTCGGTGATGAATGGAAAGAAGAATTTAAAAATTTAGTGTTGGATGAATCGGGTAACGCAATCGGCACGGTGGGCTATTCTCGTTACATTACAAGCCGTAAAATCATGGAAGCCGCACTAAAAGAGAGTGAAAGAAGCAAGGGTACTTTGATTTCCAATTTACCGGGGGTGGCATTCCGGTGCATCAATGACAAAGACTGGACCATGACTTTTTTGTCTGACGGGTGCTTTGACTTGACAGGGTATCGCCCGGAAGAACTGTTGGGGAATAAAGTCATCTCATACAATGAACTAATCAGTCCAAAATACAGAGAAAGCAACTATGACAAATGGGAGCAAGATGCTTTAGAAAACCGAAAAACCAATGACGAGTACGTTATCATCACCAAATCCGGTAAAGAAAAATGGGTATGGGAGCAATCGGTACCGGTACAGGACAAAGACGGAAACTACACAGAGCGAGAAGGGCTGATTATCGATATCACACAGACGAAACGGATGATCACTGAGCTTGATGAAAGCGAAGACCGATTCAGAACCATATTTGAGAAAGCACCAATCGGTATTGGGATATTCCATACGGATTCTGGGTTTGTTGAAGAGTTAAATCCGACATTTGAAAAAATTGTAGGCAGAAAAATAGAAGAACTCAGAGCACTTGACTGGAGAGCATATTCCCACCCGGAAGAAATTCAACATAATTTAGATAAACTAAAAAGGCTAAAACAAAAGGAAATAGACAGCTTCACCATGCGTAAAAGATTCATTAAACCCGACGGTACTATTGTCTGGGCGAATATGATGATTGTGCCATTTAAAGCTGAATCAATTAGAGATATGCATCTTTGTATGATTCAGGACATCACAGACAGCAAGAAAAAAGAAGATGAGATTATATATCTCAGCTACCATGATAGTTTAACAGGGCTGTATAACAGGACTTTCTTTGAAGAAGAAAAGAAGCGGTTTGAAGTGAAAAGAAAGCTTCCTATTTCATTGATTATGGGAGATGTCAATGGACTTAAGATGATTAATGATACCTTTGGTCACGAGGTTGGGGATATTCTTCTTCGAGAAGTTGGAACCATCTTAACTGAGACCTGCAGGGCAGAAGATGTCATCGCTCGCATTGGAGGAGATGAGTTCGTTATTTTGCTAGCTGACACGGATGAGGAAGCCGTAAATAAACTATGCAATCGAATTGATGAAGCATGTAAAAACTATGTGAACAGAATAGATCGTAAAATATTTTATACAAGCATTTCACTTGGTTTCGCCACTAAAACATCAGCTGATCAAAGCCTTGAAGCCTTACTTAATGATGCTGAAAAAATGTTATATATAAAGAAAAACGCTGAAAGGCAGCACACGAGGGATACAATAATCCGAGCCGCGAGAAAAGGGTATACCAACAAAGAATAATTTGTATCGGACCCGTAAGGAGGGACTGTATCGTGAAAAGAAAATTCTTTGAAGCCATTGATTATGACAGAGTAAATCTTTTACTTGAGGGGTTTAACAAATCTACAGGGTTTGTGACGGCCATACTTGACCTTGATGGCAACGTCATTTATAAGTCGGGATGGAGACAAATCTGTACGGAATTCCACAGAAAAAATACACAATCGGCGGAAAATTGCATGATTAGCGATACCATTCTTGCAAACAGTATGTCAGGAAGTGAGAAACATCATTTTTATAAATGCAAAAACGGATTGACAGATGTTGTTTTGCCCATCGTGATTAAGGGAGAACATGTTGCCAATCTTTTTTCCGGTCAATTCTTCTTTGAAGAACCTGATGTTGCCTTCTTCATTAATCAAGCCAAGAAATATGGATACGATGAAAAATCATACCTTGAGGCGCTTGCTAAAGTGCCAATTTTGTCAGACGAAGCTGTGAAAGCCAACATGGACTTCTTGCTTACGATTACCCAGATAATCGCTGAGATCACTTATGAAAAAATAGAGCAAATAGAGCTGAATGAGGCACTGAAAAAGAGTGAAGAAGCCTTGAAGCAGAACCAAGCCTCTCTTAAGCAGAATATGAAAGATTTACTGGAATCTCAAAAGATTGCCCACGTAGGAACTTGGAGATTGGATCTAGAGACAGACCAGGTTGTGTGGTCAAAAGAGCTATACAAAATGTATGGATTTGACTCAACCCTGCCTCCACCCCCCTATACAGAACACATGAAATTATTCACGCAGGAAAGTTGGGACCTCTTATCTACATCTCTTGAGAAGACACGAAATTCAGGGATCCCTTACGAGCTTGAATTGGAAATGGTAACCGTTAGCGGTACAAATAGATGGATGTGGGTTCGGGGTGAGGCTACCAAAGATACTGCTGGCAAGATTGTCAGTATCTGGGGAGCAGCTCAGGATATTACAGAGAGAAGGCAGACTGAAATGCAACTTCGTGAAAGCGAAGAAAGATTTCAGATGCTTTTTGATAAGGCCCCTCTGGGCTATCAATCCCTAGATTTTGATGGAAATTTTGTAGATGTGAACCAAAAGTGGCTGGATATTTTTGGATACGAAAAAGAAGAAGTCATTGGAAAGTGGTTCGGTGACTTTCTTGTACCAGAATATCGGGATGCCTTCAAGAAGCGATTCCCAATTTTTAAGGCACAAGGATATATCCACAGCGAATTTGACATGCTGGAAAAATCCGGTGAAAGAATGTGTATTGCTTTTGACGGGAAAATTGGATATGCCCAGGATGGCGCATTCAAGCAAACTTACTGTATATTGAAAGACATTACAGTTGAAAAAGAATTGTCCAGGAGCCTGGCCGAAAGCCGCGAGTTAATGCAGGCTACTTTGATTTCCGTTGGTGACGGCGTCATCTCTTGTGATATTAAGGGCAAAGTTCAATTCATAAACCCTGTTGCAGAAAGACTTACAGGCTGGAAACAAGCAGAGGCAATGGGTCAGCCGATTGAAGAAATATTTAATATATATAATGAATTAACAGGAGAAAAACGCGAAAGCATCACCCAGCTGGTGTTTGAGACTGGTAGTATCGTAGGTCTTGCAAATCATACGGTCTTAATTTCAAAGCAAGAAAACTAAAGACCTATTGAAGACTGTGCGGCACCAATTATCTTGGAAAATGGTGAAATGATAGGTGTTGTCATCGTGTTTAGTGATTTCTCTGAAAAGAGAAAAAGAATGGAAGAAATTGAATTCTTAAGTTATCATGACTACCTAACCGGGTTATATAACAGAAGATACTTTGAGGAAGAACTTAAGCGATATGATGTATCAAGGAATTTCCCAATCTCCATCGTCATGGGAGATGTCAATGGGCTGAAACTTGTCAATGACTCCTTTGGCCACAGCATAGGAGATGAGATTCTAAAAAAGACGTCAGAGCTCATTGCCAAATCATGTAGAGGGGATGATATTGTAGCTCGGCTGGGAGGCGATGAGTTTGTTGTCTTGTTGCCCAATACGGGGGAAGAATCTGCGGCCGGGTTGATTAAGCGCGTGCAAGACGATTTGAACGAAGTAAATATTGAGGGGATACATCTTTCGGTTTCATTTGGGCAAGCGACAAAAATACAAGAAGGAGAAAGTTTGGCTGAGACACTGAAAGAAGCAGAAGACCATATGTACCGACATAAACTGAATGAAAGCACAGGTGCGAGGAGCAAAACAGTTGAATTGATTATCAATGCCTTGTATGCAAAAAATCATCGAGAGCTGCTGCATTCTCAAAGGGTAGGAGCCTTGTCAGCCACCATAGCAACATGCATGGGGTATGACATTGATGATGTGAACCAAATGAAAACTGCAGGGTTAATGCATGATATCGGTAAAATAGGCGTTGAGGACAGCATCCTAAATAAAAAGGAACCACTCAACGAAGACGAATGGGCTGAAATCAAAAAACACTCAGAGATTGGATATCGGATTTTGAGCTCTGTTCCGGAATTCTCGGAAATAGCCAACTTTGTTCTAGAACATCAGGAAAGGTGGGATGGAACCGGATATCCCAGAGGTCTGAAGGCTCATGAAATTTCTCAAGAAGCTCGAATCATCGCGGTGGCGGATTCCTTCGATGCCATGACAGGAGAACGTAGTTACGGAAGGGTATTCACGAAAGCAGAGGCAATCCAAGAGCTCCTCCGTTGCTCCGGAACTCAATTTGATCCCGACATTGTCAACGTATTCATACAAAATCTAAATAAAGTGGAAGAATCGGAGTGAGGATGCCATGGACGATCAAGACAACAATCATCAGCGGCGAGTGCGATATACCGGCACCCATCCCAAAACCTATCAAGAAAAGTATAAGGAACTAGAGCCAGACAAATACGCTGCTACAGTAGAAAAGGTGATGCAAAAGGGCAGTACACCTGCCGGCATGCATCGCCCTATTTGTGTTGATGAGATATTGGAATTTCTGCAGATTACTCCCGGACAAATCGGATTGGATGCCACGCTGGGTTATGGCGGGCATACCCTGGAGATGCTGAAATGTTTGGACTCGAGAGGGCATCTATATGCAATCGACGTGGATCCTATTGAATTACCGAAAACTCAGGCACGCCTGGAGCTTTTGGGCTATGGCCCTGAAATTTTATCAATTCGCCAAATGAATTTTTCCGGCATTAATCAAATCATTGCGCAGTCCGGTCCATTGAACTTCATCCTTGCAGACCTAGGCGTCTCTTCCATGCAAATTGATAACCCCCACAGAGGTTTCTCGTTTAAGACTGAAGGCCCATTGGATTTAAGATTAAATCCAAAAAAAGGAAATTCTGCCGCAGAACGCTTAAAAACCATTTCCCAACATGAACTAGAAGATCTTCTAAGAGAAAATGCCGACGAGCCAAACGCCAAAGCAATTGCCGGCGCAATCGTTTCCGAAATTAGGAGAGGGGCTGAAATTGCCACAACAACCCAACTTCGGCAAATCATCAAGAATACGGTGAAGTCAATCCAAGGAAGCAATGGTGACGATGAAGTGAAAAAGACCTGTCAGCGATGTTTTCAAGCCCTACGAATAGATGCTAATAATGAACTCGGCGTGCTAAATGAATTTCTTGAAAAGCTTCCGAATGCCCTTGGAGCGGGGGGGCGTGTTGCAATTCTATCCTTCCATTCAGGGGAAGACCGTCTCGTCAAAAAATCCTTCCAACGACTATTTCGCGACGGCGTTTACAGCGAAATCGCGGACGAACCTATCAGGGCCACTGCCGAAGAACGCAACCAAAATGGCCGTGCCCGTTCAGCCAAATTGCGATGGGCAATCAAAGCATAAAATCTATATTCTTCTTCTTGAAAATAGACTACCAATGGAATAGAATATCAATCGGAGCATATGATTCATTATTTTTTTATGCTTCGAAGCGCTTTATTTATTTTTTATTTTTTTATTATGAATAAGAAAAAGGAAGTTATGAAAAAACAACTGCATTCGGAAGCAGCAACAGGCAGCGCTGTTTCCAGAAAATCCAGGTGGTCCTGGTATGCCTATGATTTCGGCAATTCCGCCTATGCATCGGTGGTACTACTTGCCGTCTACTCCGCTTTTTTTAAAAACGTTGTCGTAGGTGGGGCAGAGGGAACCCGTCTGTGGGGAATCTCAATTGCAATTGCAGCCATTATTGTTGCTGTCATCTCACCTGTTCTTGGAACCGTCGCGGACTTTACCCAATCAAAGAAGAAATTTCTTACCGGTTTCAGCCTGCTGGCCATTGTCTTCACCGCAGCTTTATTTTTTGTAGGTGAGGGGGATGTTTTTCAAGGTATGCTGTTCTTTATCCTGGCAGAAATCGGCTATCGTGGGGCACAGGTGTTTTATGATGCTCTGCTGGTGGATGTATCAACTCCCAAAACCATTGGATCTGTGTCTGGAAAGGGCTGGGCGATTGGAATGATTGGTGGCGTAGTTGCGCTGGTTCTTGTTCTCCTGCCTATTCAGCTTATCGGTAATCAGGTGGTGCCCTATGCTTTCTTGATGACAGCAGGCATTTACCTCGTTGCTTCGGTTCCGGCATACCTTTGGACTGTGGAGCATAGACAGGGAGCTGCAATAGAGCCTGGCACAAATTTAATTCGCCTGGCATTTCATAACCTACTTGGCACCTTCCGGGCCGTAAAAAAATACAAAGAATTTATAAAATACATGATTGCTTATCTGGTGTATAACGATGGCATCATGATGCTGATGGATTTTGCCGCAATCATCGGGGCCACCCTTTATGGGATGGGGCAAGTAGAGTTGATTGTATTTGTTATTATCATTCATATCTCCGGAACTTTTGGCGCATTACTTTTTGGTTTATTTTCAGACCGAAAAAACAGCAGGGATGCCATCGCAATCTCTTTGCTTTTACTCATCGCCGCAGTTTCTTGTTTGTATTTCATCGATGGAATTGTACAGTTTTATGTGGTAGGTATTGCTGTTGGATTTTTCCTCACCGGAGCCCAGGCGATTAGCAGGGCCATGGTTAGCCAATTGGCTCCCGTCGGAAAGACTGCGGAGTTTTATGGATTCCTTTCTGTCGCCGGTAGGACTTCTACTTTCGTTGGCCCTCTCGTGTTTGGCACCATTTCCTTCCGCGCCCATAATTGGTATGTGAACCATGGGTACGGAAGCTTACAAGCGGAACAATTAGGTCTTTTGTGGGCCATCGGTTCCGTCATGTTATTTCTGGTTGTAGGGCTGTGCTTACTTCTATTCGTAAAAAAGGAACGTGCATAGTGATGCGGGCACTTTTGCATCGTCGACCCCTCTTCCTGGTCTTCATTGGATTTTTCAAGATATTTCTTCCTTGGCGATTCAACGTGAAAACACATCCTGTGGGCCAGTTAGACACCCCATGCCTGGTTTTGTCAAATCATACCACCAATTATGACCCGATGATTCTTGGAACCAGCTTTCCCATGCTACTTCATTACCTTGCAAGCGACCACATTTTTCGCAAAGGCCTTGTGAGTCGCCTGCTTATTGCATTGGGTGATCCCATTCCCCGACTCAAATCGACCACTGAAGTGGCAGCTACCAAACGCATACTCCAGAAACTCCGGGGCGGAGACAGTGTATGTATATTCCCGGAGGGGAATCGTACCTGGAGCGGCGAAACGGTTGATATTCCTGATTCCGTAGGAAAATTGGTGAAGAAGGCAGGGGTCACCTTGGTGACTTATCATATTCAAGGAGGATATCTGACCAAACCCCGTTGGTCCAGATATTACAGACGTGGAAAACTCACAGGTGACGTAGTCTCCGTTTATAACAGTGAGCAGATTGGTAAGATGAGCGCAGACGAACTGGGGGAGGCAATCAGACAGGATCTATACGTCAATGCCTACGAGGACCAGCAGCGAAACCCTGTAGCCTATCGAGGGAAGAATCTTGCAGAGGATTTGGAGTTGGCACTTTATCTTTGCCCCCACTGTGGAAGCATCGGTATATTGGAAAGCAAAGGAGATACATTTTCATGCAGCTGCGGGTTGAACTTACGTTATAATGCCTATGGAATGTTTGAAATGCACGATGGGTCCCTCCCACCTTTTGCCAACGTTTTAGAGTGGTTTCAATGGCAAGAAGGAAGCATGAAATTAAAACTGCAGGATTACATAGTAAGGGGTGACCTTGATCCTTTCTTCCAGGACGCATCTCAGGAGCTGTATCTGGTGGAACGCGCAGCTAATCAAAAGCTTGTGGGAAAGGGTGTGCTGAAGGTCTATGCAGACCGAATTGAATTGTTAGAAGCCAGTGGAAATCAACTTGTATTCCCCTGGCATGAAATAAATGGTATGTCAATCCACGGCCCTAAGGTTCTTGTATTTAGTACGGAGCATGGAGAATCCTATGAGGTTCAAACCGAAATCAGACGGAGCGCCGTCAAATATCTGGATGCATTTAGGTGGATTGGAATGTTAGAAAGATAGTGCCGGCATGCCGGTAAGGTACACATAAGCACTTGCAGGATAAGATCTTTGATCGAAGTCACAGGTGCTTTTTTATTTCCGAAATTTCTATTCAATCTATACAAACGACCTAATAAACAAACTAATAATCGATGGGTGAAACAGAGCGACAAGATGTTGGCGTTATCAAAAAAATGCCGACAAGATATCGTCGTTCTGCCCTAATACGCTTGATAACCCCAGAGGGCTATCAAACATAAACCAACAAATGATTGAAATTCCAACGATAAATTATTTAAAAACTGTTGGCACGATAATTGCTCTATATAAGTTGTAATCAGTCATGCTAAAAAAGGGGCAGGATACTAATTGATTATCATCAGGACTGGAATACCAATCCAAGCTTGGCTGGTAAAATAACAAAGAAGAAAGGAGCCAACAAATGTTTCAGTTTTCCAAACTTACGGGATATAGCTTAATGATACTTCAGGCAATGTACCACAACGAAAATCGATTTCTAAATTCAACAGAGATCGTCAAGATGGTGGCTATTCCGCAGCCGATGTTGCTCAAAGTGCTTCGGCAACTCAGAAGAGCCGGATATATTAAGTCGTCACGGGGGCGGGGAGATGTATGCGGGGGATATACATTGATTATGGATTTGGACACGACTACGATTTATGACCTCGTAAAAGCATTACATGGTCAAAAGAACGTAAACAACTTCTTAAGCAACTCTATTCCCTGCGAGAGCCTTAGTGAGTACTTTGATTTATATGGGATTCGGGATGAAATGAGCCGTATTAATTCGGTTGTTGGCCAGGAGTTATCAAAAAACACACTGGCAAGTCTTTTTTAGAGATTAACAATGACAGGGGGATGCCTCGATAAACGCATTATTTACAATTATGGAGGTACTGGAAATGAAAAAAAAGAAACATGATCATTCAAAACGAGCAATGGCACTTGTTGTTATGGCTTTACTTGTTTTTGGAAGCCTTGGCAGCACATCTGTCCTGGCAGCAGAAACCGATATGCCAATCAAGAGTTGGGATCGACTGGTTGGCAGCAGCGGAACCGATGACTTAAATGGAACGATTTCAACAATGGATGGAAATTTTGTTTCAGTTGGTTCATCAAATGGTGACGGTTTGATTCAAAAAACAAGTATCCGAGGCGCGACGATTTGGCAAAAAACTATTGGAGGCAGTAGATCTGAAGGGTTTAAAGCAGTTGCCGAAATGAGCGATGGATCACTGATTGCCGTTGGATCTTCCAATTCTCCAATCGGCAGAGATATCACCGATCCCAACAACGGCCAGAGCGATGGCCTGTTGGTTAAATTCAGCGCCAGCGGAGTCAAGATATGGGATAAGCAAGTCGGAGGAACTCGAGATGATGGATTCAATGATATCATCCCAACCACAGATGGAGGATTTCTTGCTGTAGGGTCCTCAAGGTCCTTAACAAGTGGAGAAATATCCGATTCCAACAATGGGACTTCAACATACGATGGTTACATCGTCAAATTTGATGCTGCAGGAAACCGACAGTGGGACAATTTATTCGGAAGCTCTGAAGCTGATTTTTTCTATAGTGTGATTCAAACTGCTGATGGCGGGTACGTTGCAGTGGGTACAGCGGTGGCTGTCAATGTGAACGCAACAAACACAGGTGGAGAAATCACTGACACTCCGCCAAGTGGGTTAATGTTTCATGACGGGTTATTGGTGAAATTTAATGCATCCGGCACCCCGGTTTGGAATAATTTATTTGGCAGCGCTTCATACGATGATATTTATGACATTACAGGCACCGCGGATGGCGGATTTCTGGTAGTCGGAAGAACCGCTGGTTTGGATGGAGATATTACAACAGGGGCGGTTACCAACGGAACGACCTCGCTTGTTGCCAAGTTCAATAGTGCGGGTGCTGCCCTATGGAACAGAGCCTTTACTGGAGGCGGGTATACAACCCTAAGAAGTGTTGTAGAAGAACCGGATGGCAGTATTCTGACGGTTGGTAACTTTGACAATGGAGACGCAACCATCGTTGATGGATTCGTAGCGAAACTTACCAGTGCCGGAAACCTGGTAGGATCAATCCATGTCGGTGGTGATGGATTAGATACTTTTTATGGATTGTCCGTCAATGCAAGCGGGCGTTCTGTTGCCGTAGGAACCTCGACATCTTCCCAAACTGGCGATATCCTGAGCACATCAAAAGGTGAGCAAGATGGTCTTATGGTTCATTTTATTAACCTTGGGGATGAACAATACTCCTATGATGTTTCATTTGAGGAGAATGGTGGATCCGTTGTGCAAGATCAAGTGGTTGTATACGGAGAAAAATTAACGACACCGGCAGAAACACTTAGACCTGGGTATACCTTTAGCGATTGGTATACCGACAGCATTTTCAGCCAAAGATTTTCCATAAACGGTCCAATTATTGAAGATTTGACACTGTTCGCAAAATGGAATCCTCATGTTATGATTAACAGCATTTTGTCAACAGACCATACCGTTAGCGGGATAGGCCAACCAGGATTTTCTGTTGTGGTTACACTTCCCAACGGTACTAAAGTAGAAACAAAAGTTGCATCGGACAGGAAATGGTCGATACAGCTTCCCAAAGACTACCAACTCAAAGCAGGTGATAAAGTGAATGCTGCAATGTATGACATCTTTAGCGATGGCATTGAGGTTTCCAACAACCAGCGAACTGTAGCAGCGGGCGTTACACCGCCGGACACTGGAGATGGTGGGTTGCTCTTTCCAGTTTGCTTATTCGTATTACTGCTGAGCTTGACTGTTATGGCAGGAGTAAGATTTGGTTCTAAGACCAACCGATAGGCCAATACTCCACCGTAATGAATTGAATCCGAAAGAAACACAACTCATTACGTCCTGTTTGGTTCCCCACCAAGTGCGATTATAGATTTAGTTATGGCCTTCGGATGCCGGATGATACGGTGGTGTTGGAATTGTTTGCGATATGGAACCGTTTGATTAAAACAAAAACGTTCCATATCGCAATTCTTTTGAATATTGTGTGCTTGAATATTGTATAATATTCAATGCCGGATACATCATATATGGGATGATATAATACGATGATTCAAGGCATAGGGGATACGAATGCTAAATTTAATTGATTCGATGATGGTAGTAGACAAAAATCTTATTGTAATTTATATCAATCGACTTAATCAAAAATTTAGCGATGGGTTTGACAAAGTATATAGCAGCTATCTAGGCCATAAGTACTTTGAAGTGTATCCAAAATTAAATCCACAAAAGAGTACGATGATGAAATGCCTCATGACAGGTGAACTGATCGTGTGCGAAGGACAAACCTATATAGATGTCTACGGCAATGTTTACAATGCGAAAAGCATCACAATTCCAATCATACGATTTGGGGAAATCGTTGCTGCACTGGAATTGTCGCATACTATTACATCTATTGGTGATATAGAAATGATCGAGAAGAATATTAATATATACAAGTATCCACCTGAAATTCCCCTACAAGCAAATACGCTACCTTCAGTGGATTGCATTATTACAATCAATCATGAAATGATTGAGAACATTAAAAAAATCAAGGTATATGCGTTAAATGATGAACCGGTACTGATATATGGAGAAACCGGAACAGGCAAGGAATTATTTGCAGAGGCCATTGTACAGGCGAATCCACAACGACGCCATAGATTTATCACACAAAATTGCGCCGCTATACCGGAGAACCTGTTTGAATCATTGCTTTTTGGGACAACAAAAGGAGCATTTACCGGGGCAGAAAACAAAGTCGGTTTGTTTGAATTGGCTAACAATGGATTTTTATTTCTTGATGAATTGAATTCCATGCCACTTCATATGCAAGCGAAGTTGTTACGTATCATTCAAGATGGCAAAATCCGTCCGGTTGGTAGCTCCGTCGAAAAAAACGTTAACGTTAAAGTGATTGTAGCAATCAATAAAAGCCCATCACAGCTAATCCAAGAAAACTTACTAAGAGAAGATTTGTTTTACCGCTTAAGCGGAAGGATGCTCTATCTAAGTCCCTTGCGGGAAAGGAAAGAAGACATCCCGGTTTATATTGAATGTTTCCTGAAACAGTTTAATGCCAAATTCGGAAAAAACATCAAAGGACTTGCACCAAATCTGAAACAAACACTCATGAAATATTCATGGCCCGGAAACGTCAGAGAGCTGAAGCATGTGGTGGAATCCATGGTTAATCTAGCGAATACCAATGAGCTGACCAACAATAACTTGCCAATATATTTAAGAGAACATCTTAATTCGATGATATCGCAGGATGACGATGAACCAATCAGTGATTTTTTCGAAACCTCACAGATTCCACTGAAATTTTTACTTGAAAGCACCGAAAAAGAACACATCATAAAAATATTGGCTCATTGCAAAGGCAATATTACTTGGGCTGCTGAAATACTAGATATGCCTCGGCAGACTTTGAAGTTCAGAATGGACAAATTGGGGATCAAAAAAGAATAAGAATATTTAAGAAGAGAATAAATAAAAGTGGCTGACACCTTCATCAAACTGTGGTATGTTTGTACCAGAACTGTAGCAATATGTAAGAGGAGCAACAATATGAAGTTGACTGTTTTGATGGATAATACCACCATTTTAGATACGCCATATCTCGGCGAATCAGGGTTGAGCTTTTTGATTGAAACGGAGGATGACAAGGTGGTGTTTGACACCGGATTTTCTCCGCTTTTTCTCTCCAATGCCAGGAAGATGGGCATTGACATGACAACCATCGATGCAGTAGTCATCTCTCATGGTCATAACGATCATACCAATGGCCTGCCTGCATTAGGGAAACTCCTCCATCGTAAAAGGAAACGTGTTCCTATCATATTGCATCCGGGCTGTTTAGAAAAGAAATGGTGGCAAAACAAAGATGGTGATTTGGAAGCGA
This sequence comes from Anaerovoracaceae bacterium, assembly GCA_041752735.1. Taxonomy (GTDB): domain Bacteria; phylum Bacillota; class Clostridia; order Peptostreptococcales; family Anaerovoracaceae; genus UBA1422. The sequence continues at coordinate 37,832 of JBGSVW010000029.1, forward strand.
TAGGGATGCCCGGGGACCGTCAAGAAATAGAACGATATTATGATATCAAGACAGCCGTGCAACCAACGAGAATTGGGGATTCACTATATTTCCTCGGCCATATTCCCCGCAACTATGCGTCCGCAAACGAACCAATTGGGCTGATAGCCAACCCAGAAAATCAGTTGGTACCCGATTATGTCCTGGATGACTCAGCATTAGTATATGACGGAAAAGACGGTTTGGTGCTGATTAATGGCTGTGCGCACAGTGGATTGATTAATATAATGAGCTATGTTAAAGAACAATTCCCTGATAAACCGATGGCGGCAGTAATTGGTGGCTTTCATATGCTGGCAAAAGATCAGGAATGGCTGAACGATATGGCGGAAGAACTCAAAAAATTTGAGCCAAAGCGCATATACCCATGCCATTGCACAGACGAAGCCAGCAGGGCTTATCTTCGTAACAGATTTTCTGTTGGAGAACTTGGGGTTGGGAGTATATTAGTGTTTGAGTAGCCCATTCGGGTCAAAGATTTCCACAAAACAGCCACAATTCTACATAGCCTAAAAGAGCTCATTTTATGGGTTCTCTTTTATTGGAATCAAAGATGCTGGTAATTTAATTTTGCAAATTAAATAAATACCATTGACAAAATTAGAACAAGGTAATATATTACATATATAAGTAACGTATTACATAAAATGTGTTAGGGAGAATAGACTATGAGTAAATTGGATTTAATAAAGGATCAAAAGTTTGTCTTCGGCTCAATACATATCGTATCAAATAAAAAAGAAACACTACTAGAGAGAGAACTCAAAGAGTTTGGAATCACTTTCAAGCAATGGTTTATGATGGTAGTTATACAAAACTCGTTTGAAACACCTCCCACCATCGGGGAAACCGCCTTGGTTATGGGAAGTTCCCATCAGAATGTCAAAAAGATAGCTTCCATTCTGGAAGAGAAGGGATATATCGCTTTCGAAAAGGACAAGAAAGATTCCAGAGCAAAACGAATTAGGCTGACGGAAGAAAGCTATAAACTATCAGAGATTATTCAAGAAAAAGCCACAACATTTACATCAGTATTATTTGCGGGAATTGATGAAGAGGACATGACAAAGGCAAGGCTTGTGCTTCAACGTATGATGTCAAATCTCGCGAAAATGGAACAAAATAAAAAGGAGAAAGAACAAAACCAATGAAAACAATAATTGTATATGCCACAAAGTACGGATACACCCAAGACTGTGTGGAAGAAATGAAAAGACAACTTCGGGGAGATGTTTTAACGGTTAACATTTTGACCGAAACAATTTCCAGCATCGACGGGTTTGATAACGTTATCATCGGAGGCTCAATCTACATGGGCCAAATCCAAAAGAAATTAAAAGCATTTTGCGAGAAGAATATGAACATTTTGATGAATAAGCGGGTGGGTTTATTTTTATGCTGCGGCCTTCCTGAAAATTTTCAGCAGAGCGTCACCGGTGCTTTTCCAGCCGAACTGAGGGAAAGAGCAATCCTAATGGAATGCTTTGTCGGTGAGCTTCGAACAGACAAGATGAAAGGCACAGACAAGCTCATATCGGGACTCATGAAGAAAGTGGCTTCTGATCAAGGGAAAACTGAAGTTGCCAAAATGCCCGAAAATATACTTAAACTCACAGCTAAAATGAATAGCGAAAGTTAGGAGAGGAAAGAAAAGTGAAAGCAAAGAAAAAGGCGCTCATAATAGTTGCAGTCTTATTGCTGATTGGACTGGCAATTGGTATAAAATTGCTAATGGAGGTACAAAGCTATCAGAATGAAATAGCAGCCATGCAGATTAATACAATAGACTTAACCAATGTGCCGGATGGCACGTATGAAGGATCATATGATGCCGACCTCATTAAGGTAAAAGTACTTGTTGAAGTGAAGGATCATAGCATATGTCATATTGAGTTGGTGCAACATGACAACGGAAAAGGATCCCCGGCTGAAGCAATTATACCGCAGGTCATTGAATCCCAATCCCTGAATGTGGATGCCGTATCAGGCGCTACCAACAGCAGCAAGGTGATTTTAAAATCCATTGAACTTGCCTTAAATAGCGAACCACAATGAAAAGGCGAAGTATAGAGGCAATAACAACTAAGGGATATAATACATTTGCGCTAAAACGCGAATTGGTATATACTAAAGCAATAAAAGTATTACCGAAGGGATCGGAAATGCGAGTTCGCATTTAAACGTTGCCCATGAATACACTGACACGCGAACCGATCCACAAGGTCGGTTTTTGTTTATTCGTAAGCAAATCCCGGACTAGCTGTAAGGAGGGATTTTCATGAGTCGTATCATAATCATTTCCAACAGGCTTCCGGTCACAGTAAAAAAAAGCGGAAAGCATTTAGAGTATATCGATAGTATCGGAGGCCTCAGTACAGGCCTAAAAAAATACCATGAAGAGGCAGATTCCGTTTGGGTGGGATGGCCCGGCATCGCCGATGAGGATCTTACCGCCAGAGAGAAAAGAAACATCGAAAAAACCTTGAAGGAAAAATACAATTGCCTTCCTGTCTTTCTCACGCAGGATGAAGTCAATAAGTACTACTTTGGCTTTTGTAACAACACAATTTGGCCGTTATTTCATTATTTTTCATCCCAGACACAATACGATATTACCACCTGGGATGCTTATGTTGAGGTCAATCAAAAATTCTATGATCGGGTCAAAAGCGCCATTGGCAAAAAAGATACGATTTGGGTCCATGATTATCAATTGATGCTATTGCCGGAAATCATTAAACGGCACCATCCTAATGTTCAAGTTGGATTCTTTCTCCATATCCCGTTCCCTTCAGCTGAATTGTTTAGACTATTGGTTTGGCGTGAAGAGATTCTGCGAGGACTTTTAGGTGCCGACTTGATTGGCTTCCACACCTACGATTATGTGCGGCATTTTCTCAGTTGCACAAGAAGATTGTTAGGGCTTGATGATGTGTTGAATGTTATCAATTATGAAGATAGATATGTGAAAGTCGATTCTTTCCCCATGGGAATTGACTATAAGCGGTTTAACGGACCATATGACGAAACCAATCTGTCACCGGAAGTATTGGAAATTAAGAAAATAAAAGAAACTAAAAAAATTATATTATCCATCGACAGGCTGGATTACACGAAGGGAATCCCGGCTCGAATTAGGGCATTTAACAACTTTCTGATTAAATATCCTAAATATATCGGGAAGATTCGGCTGAATCTGATTGTAGCACCATCACGAACCGAGATTGAAAATTATGAACTATTACTTAAAGAGATTCGTGAAATGGTCAGTGAGACAAATGGCACATTCGGTACAATGAATTGGATGCCGATTTGGTTTCTCTTTAAAACCTTCTCCCAGGAAGAGCTGATTGCGCTTTATCGAAACTCGGATGTGCTATTGGTGACCCCTCTTCGAGATGGCATGAATTTGATTGCCAAGGAATATGTGGCTGCAAGGACAGATTTTGGTGGTATGCTGGTACTCAGTGAGACAGCAGGTGCAGCCAGCGAATTGGCTGAAGCGGTGATTGTCAATGCCAATGATGCTGATTCTGTGGCATTGGGCATAAAGACTGCTTTAGAAATGCCACAAGAAGAAAAAATAGCACGAAACAGGATCATGCATCAACGTTTGCAACGCTACACGGTTGAAGTATGGGCAGAAGATTTTCTCAAACAGCTGAAGAGTACTTGCGAAGATGCCGAAGTAGTAGCACTACCAAAACCCATCGAAACAAGCAAAGACCATATCGAAAAAGGATATCGGGATGCAAAGAAAAGGATACTATTTCTGGACTATGATGGTACGCTGGTTGGCTTTAAAGCAATTCCGGAGCAGGCTACGCCGGATCCAGAGCTCAAAGATTTGCTGCGCACGTTGATTGGCGATACCAAAAATACCGTAGTGATGATTTCAGGTCGTGACAGGAAAATTCTCGACAATTGGTTTGCTGATGTTAAAGGCCTTAGTCTTGTTGCCTCTCATGGGTTGTGGCTGAAGCATCCGGAACAAAAATGGATCATGACGGCATCTCTAGACAATGAATGGAAAGAGGCGGTCAGACCAATTTTTGAACTCTATGCGGATCGGATGCCGGGCGCAATTGTGGAGGAAAAGGAATTTGCACTTTCATTGCATTACAGACGATGTAATCCAGACATGGTGGTTGCGAAACTAAATGAATTAAAACAGACTCTGGTTTCTATGACCAAGTCTTCTTCCCTTGTCGTTCAGGAAGGGAGCAAAGTTCTGGAGCTGAAAGATAGTAGGGTCAACAAAGGCATTGCAACATCTATGATGATTGACCATAATGGGTTTGATTTTCTGTTTGGTGCAGGTGACGATTTGACAGACGAAGATGTCTTCCGCGCACTCCCACAAAACGCTATTTCCGTGAAGGTTGGACTAGGTAGAACTGCGGCCAGGTATAGGACAAAATCATGGCAGACAATGCGCAAAGTGCTTAAAAAATTTGTGGAAACTGAAAAGAGCGAATAGTATTTATGAGAGCGGCCAGGGAGGCAATTGGATGAAAGACAGAAAAATATACAGGCTAAAGGATTTTTCCTTGGATAATCAGCGTGTGGTTTTAAATGAGGCCATTTTTCACAATGCCAATGGTTATATTGGTGTACGATATGATTTTGAGGAAGGATACCCAGACAGTTACCAGATTACCCGTAGCCAGTATATCAATGGATTTTATGACTATGCAGACATGCCTCAGGCAGAAAAACTTTTCGGATTTCCAGACACCAAACAAGTCATGCTTAATGTGGCTAATACCCAAGAAATCAGGCTTTTTCTAGAGGGTGAACAGTTTTCTATGTATAGCGGAACGCTTCTTGATTACAAGTTGACCTTAGACATGGATCATGGCGTCACAATCAGGGAAGTGAAGTGGCGTTCACCTAGGGGAAAAGAAGCGCATATTAAAATAACCAGAATGGCGTCGCTTCATCAATTGCCACTTTTTCTCATTGAGTATCAAGTGAAGCCCCTGAATTTTTCGGGTGAAATCATCATACAATCTGCCCATAACGGAAATGTTTCCAACTATGCCGACGAGAAGGACCCCAGAACTCCGGCGATTTGCGCTGAATATCTAACACCAATCAGCTGTGAATTGAAGGACGGGGCTTCCTATATCACTTCACGCACATCTTCCTCCGGACTGGAAATATGCAGCAGTGTAAAAAACGTATTGTCTCAACACAATCAAAGCGAATTTATAATAGAAAACAATCGAGCCGTATGTGTCATGAAGACCAATGCTGAACAGGGCAAAGAAATCAAATTAACAAAATATGCCGTGTTTTGTGATTCAATTCGATACGAAGATTGCAGGCTCCAAGCATTGGAGGAAATGAACCTTGCCATTTCACAGCCAATAGACAGGTTGCACCATAAGCATCAGGGACACCTTCACAGCTACTGGCAGAACTGCTTTATCAACATTGAAGGTGACGATGAGCTGGAAGTGGCAGTGTTGTACAATATGTACCAGCTTAATCAATCTGTAAGCAAGGATAGCTTTGGAAACATTGCACCAAAGGGTTTAAGCGGTGACGGATATGAAGGCCAATATTTTTGGGACTCAGAAACCTACATACAGCCGTTTTTCACTATAACAAATCCTGCCGATTCCAGAACACTGATAGAATCCCGATATCTTCAACTAGAGCATGCCAGAGTAAATGCCATGATTATGGGACATAAAAAAGGAGCGCTCTATCCATGGCGGACCATAACCGGCCAAGAGTGTTCCGGATACTTTCCTGCCGGCTCCGCCCAGTATCACATTAACGGAGCGGTAGCTTACTCCATCATCGCCTATTTTCTTGCAACAAAAGACATTAATTTCGTCGCAGAAAAAGGGGCTGAAATTCTATTCGAAACGGCGCGTCTTTGGATTGACACGGGGAACTTTTATCATGGGGAATTCCATATAAATGATGTGACCGGCCCGGACGAGTACACCTGTATCGTGAACAACAATTACTATACAAATGCGTTGGCGCAGTACCATATGAGATGGGCAGTGAAGTTTTACACCATACTCAAAGAAGCGGGGTTGCTGGATCCCGTGGCAAAAAAAATAAAGTTAAAGATGACAGAAATCAGACAGTTCATTAAGGCCGCAGAGGCAATGTATTTGCCATACGACAAAGACCGTAGGATCAATCCGCAGGATGACTCCTTTCTCCAAAAGAAAGCATGGGATTTGGCAAGCATCCCAAAAGAAAATTTCCCATTGTTATTACATTACCACCCCCTCCATTTATACCGGCATCAGATTTGTAAACAGGCAGACACTGTGTTGGCTTATTTCATGTTGGAAGATACGCAAAGTATTGAGACCATGCGGAACTCGTTCCGCTATTATGAAAAAATCACAACACATGATTCTTCCCTTTCACCACCGATATACAGCATCGTCGCTGCAAGACTGGGGCTTGAGGAAAGGGCTTATCAATATTTCGGAGATTCCGCTAAGATGGATTTGTGGGATCTTCATCATAACACCAAGGACGGCATTCACACCGCTAACATGGCAGGTACTTTCTTAACCATCGTTTATGGGTTTGGGGGCTTCCGGTTAAAGGAACAAGGCATATCATTTTGGCCCATTTTGCCTGTGAAATGGGAGAAATACAGCTTTAAAGTTTTGTATGAAAACTCCAGAATCGATGTGACCGTAACGGATCTGGAATGTATTTTAACACTGGAAAAAGGAAAGAGCAAAACAGTCAAAGTGTATGGAAAACCTTATACGCTGATAGATAAATTGACTGTGAAACGACTTGCTAGGTCGAAGCGGAAGGAGAAGCATGAAATATCAAGCAGTAATATTTGATTTAGATGGTGTCATCTGCCATACTGACGAATATCATTTTATGGCCTGGAAAGAGATTGCTGATGAGCTTAAGATTCCGTACAGTAGAGCAATCAATGACCGAATGCGAGGCATAGACCGGATGGCAAGCCTGGAGGTTTTGCTTCAAGGCGGTGAAAAGATCTATTCTTATGAAATGAAAGAACAATTCGCCAACAAAAAAAACAAGATATATCAAACCCTCTTGGAGAATCTTTCGCCTAAAAATCTTGAACCTGAAGTGAAAGAAACCTTAGATGCAGTAAGAACAAGAGGGTTGAAGATAGGGATAGGCTCTTCCAGCAAAAATACAAAATTGATTCTAAACCGATTGGGATTAGGTACATTCTTTGATGCTATTGCCGATGGCACGGATGTCTCCCATGCTAAACCCAACCCTGAAGTTTTCCTAATCGCTGCTGAAAGATTGGGAGTAGAACCCAAGGCATGTCTGGTGGTGGAGGATGCAACTTCCGGAATCATGGCGGCAAAAGCCGCTGGTATGGATGCTGCCGCAATCGGAGAAGCAACCGCCTTGGGTTTGGCAGATTACAAGCTGACACATTTATCCCAACTACAAGAAATAATCAGAGGCGCTAAGTAATAAAGGAGAAGAAAGATGTCAAAGATTAAAAAAGTAGTTGCCCGTGAAGTTTTAGATTCCAGAGGAAATCCCACCGTGGAGGTGGATTTGTTTTTAGAGGACAAAAGCATGGGGCGGGCAATCATCCCTTCCGGGGCATCAACGGGGATTCATGAGGCTATGGAGTTGAGGGATGGAGATAAGGGAAGGTATTTAGGGAAAGGAGTTCTGCAAGCGGTAGCTAATGTGAACGGACCAATCGCAACCGAAATCATCGGCAGAAGCGTGCTGGATCAAACGGGGATTGATGCTGCTTTATGTAATCTTGACGGCACAGAGAACAAATCTAGGTTGGGAGCCAACGCAATTCTCGGAGCATCTCTCGCTGCTGCACATGGGGCGTCAAAACATCTTGGCATTCCATTATTCCAATATATTGGAAAGGGAAAGGGAATGTTGATTCCGGTACCCATGATGAATATCTTAAATGGTGGACAGCATGCGGACAACAACCTGGACATTCAAGAGTTCATGATCATGCCCATTGGAGCAAGAAGCTTCAAGGAGTGTTTGAGGATGGGTGCAGAAACTTATCATAACCTCCATGCGGTATTGAAAGAAAAAGGAATGAATACTTCGGTGGGAGATGAAGGGGGCTTCGCACCCCATTTGCCTTCTAATGAAGAGGCCATTGAACTGATCATTGAAGCCATAAAACGAGCAGGGTATAAACCTGGGCAGGACATTGTACTGGCCCTCGATGTGGCCTCCTCCGGACTTTATAACCCAAAAACAAAAACCTATGATTTCTTGGGTGAAGGTGTCACAAGAACTACCGCAGAGATGATTGATTATTATGAGATGCTTACAGAACAATATCCGATTTTCTCAATTGAAGATGGCTTGTCGGAAGACGATTGGGATGGATGGAAACTGCTCACCAAACGTCTGGGCAACAAAATTCAATTGGTGGGAGACGATCTTTTTGCGACCAATCCAAAACGGTTGGGGCAGGGTATTGAATTAGACGTAGCCAATGCAATTCTGATTAAAGTCAATCAAATCGGCACATTGACCGAAACTCTGTACACCATTGACATGGCAAAAAAAGCCGGTTACGCGGTCATTGTGTCTCATCGCTCCGGAGAAACAGAAGACGTCACCATAGCAGATATCGCAGTTGGTGTGAATGCCGGACAGATTAAGACAGGTGCGCCATCAAGAACCGATCGGGTGGCAAAATACAATCAACTGTTAAGGCTGGAAGAATATCTTGGCGTCAATGGTAAATTCGGCAGACAACTCTAATTTCATATGACAAATTAAGCCTCAAATGGTATGATTTTTTGGAAAACAATTCGTCATGAATCTCATTCATGAACGACAAATGACGATAGAATTCATCTTCAAGGAGGCACACAGATGAGCAAATTTTCTTTTGACAACTTGCCACAACTTCAAGTCATCAATCATGACCAGATAAGGGAAATACACGAGAATGCCCTGGAAATTCTAGAATCCACGGGCATTCACTTTGAATATCATAAGGCGTTGGAGTATCTCAAAGATGCCGGTTGCCAAGTAGATTTTGAAACGATGGTTGTAAAAATTCCCAGAATACTTATAGAAGATTCTGTGGGAAAAGCACCTGAAACCTTTTCTTTGTAGGACAGGGAAGGGAATTTCTATTGTGAGTTTGGGGACAGCCAACCGAGATTCAATCCCGGTAGCAGCTCCGTACTGGTGCTGGATCGAGACGGACAGACTTCAAGATCATCCACCGCCATGGATTTGATAGCCATAACAAAAGTAGCGCAGGCTATGCCACAAATCGATTTTGTCTCCTCTTCGGTGGTGGCTGAGGAAGCACCCTTACAGCTGGGATTGCAGCTTATTTATCTGACCGAAATAAAACATTCCACAAAACCAATTCTCGGTGGTGCGGTGGATCAAATCTAATTGCGGGGATGAGCCCCGATAAGCTGGTAATGGATGCTGAAATGATTGGCCTGATTAAGCATTATCATAAGGGAATCAGCATGAGCGCTGAGAACCCGGCTAAAGACATCATTTGCAAAGTCGGCCCCGAAGGTAGCTTCCTTTCAGAGAGACATACACTGAAACCTTTCAGACACGAATATAATTACGACTGTGATGTAATGAATTTTCAGGATCGGCGGTCAACATATCATCGGCATAGAATATGCGGAAGTTGTACCGAAGCAAACCAATGTTGGGGATATCATCTCATTTGAAGTAGATTATACATCTCTGATGAATTTGTGCAATTCCCCAAGTGTTGATAAAGTATTTACTCCATAGTCTCGTTGGGTTTTAGCTATTAACAACAAAAATGCCACAGAATGTTCTGTGGTTTTTGTTAAATAGTCATACAAATGATGAAATTTGTTGGTGTATAAATTCTATAAAAAACTTGATTTTAGCGCAGTAATGAGGTAAAATACCACAAATCCCAAGGAGGAACAGATGAAATTTACCAAAATGCATGGGGCAGGAAATGATTATATCTACTTCAACTGTCTGGAACAACATATTGAGAACCCAGCCGAATTAAGCATACGTCTTTCCGACCGACACTTCTCAATTGGTGGCGACGGAATAGTACTAATATGCCCATCCACTGTAGCTGATGTGAAGATGCGGATGTTCAATGCCGATGGTTCCGAAGGGAAAATGTGTGGGAATGCCATTCGTTGTGTTGCAAAATATATATACGACCGAGGCATCATCACAAAGGAGCATATAGACGTAGAGACCCTCAGCGGGATTAAGCATATTCAGGTTTTTGTTGAAGAGGGAAAGGTGACACAAGCCAAAGTAGATATGGGTAAGGCAACAGGGCTCGGGGTAGATGACATAACCATCCCCGAGGGCCAGAGAAATTTCCTAAAAAACTTTCCGCTACAGGTATTTGATAAGACTTGGGAAATCACTACGGTATCCATGGGAAACCCCCATTGCGTGGTATTCCTTCCTGAAGTGGCCGGGTTGGATTTATTAAGAATTGGTCCAGCATTCGAAAAGCATTCAATTTTCCCACAGCAAATTAACACGGAATTTGTACGAGTAATCAGTCCGGAAGAAATTGAGATGCGGGTATGGGAGAGAGGCAGCGGTGAAACATTGGCCTGCGGCACAGGCGCTTGTGCGGCTGTGGTGGCCGCTATCTTAAATGGCTATTGCAGCAAAAATATCGACGTGATTGTCCGCCTTTTAGGTGGCACACTTGTCATTCGCGTCACGGGCGAAACCGTATATATGACTGGAAATGCTGAGGAAGCTTTTTCCGGAGAAATCGAAATCTAAGGAATAAAGATCAAAAATATATTCATAAAAACAGAAGGAAATCATGATGAACATAAATGAAAATTATTTAAATCTACAGGAAAGCTATTTGTTTTCAACCATCGCTAAAAAAATTACAGACTTCAAAGCTGCCAACCCCCAAGCTTCCATAATCAGATTGGGCATTGGAGATGTGACATTGCCTTTGACAGGCTCCGTCATTAAAAGCCTTCATGATGCGGTTGATGAAATGGGGGATGCGAATACGTTTCGTGGATATGGACCGGAGCAGGGTTATGACTTTCTCAGAGAAGCTGTGGCCGGGTACTACAGGCAACGTGGCACCATTATTGATCCATCGGAAATCTTTGTAAGCGACGGTGCAAAGTGTGATGTAGCAAACATATTGGATATATTCTCTTTGGACAACAAAGTTCTGCTGCCAAACCCAGTGTATCCGGTTTATTTGGACACCAATACCATGATTGGACGGGAAGTGGGTTATATCGATGCAAATATGGAAAACGGATTTCTCCCGCTACCGAGGAAAGGCCAACGGGCTGACATCATTTACCTATGTTCCCCCAACAATCCAACTGGTGCAGTTTATTCAACAGAAGACCTGACCAAATGGGTAAATTACGCGCTGGAACAAGATGCCATCATCTTATTTGATGCTGCTTATGAGGCGTTTATCACCGACCCCAATCTGCCACGCAGCATTTTTGAAATCCCAGGTTCAAAATCCTGCGCCATTGAGTTAAACTCGTTTTCCAAGACAGCAGGATTTACAGGGACCCGTTTGGGTTACACCATTGTACCCCAGGAACTGATTCGATACAAAAGCAGCCTAAACAGACTTTGGATGCGTCGACAATCCACTAAATTCAATGGCGCACCCTATATCACCCAACGAGCAGGAGCAGCCATTTTTACCCAGGAAGGGCAATCGGAAATACAAAAAAATCTGGCCTATTACCGCCAGAATGCAGATATTATTGCAAAGGGATTGGAAGGACTGGGGATTTGGTATACTGGTGGAAAAAACGCGCCTTACATTTGGCTGAAAACTCCAAGGGGGATGACTTCATGGGAGTTCTTTGATTTCCTTCTGGAAAAAGCCTGGTTGGTGGGTACCCCCGGTGTGGGTTTTGGTGCCAATGGAGAAGGATTCTTCCGGCTTACCGCGTTTGGCAATCGCGAACATACCATTGAAGCTATGGAGAGGATTCAAAAAATCTGGGCATAACATGAGAGTCTGGATTTCTGTGAAATTGAGGTGGGCGACGAAGCTTTTTATCGATGCGCAGATTTGGACAGCAATACGATGCCAAGTACGGATGCCAATAAAGAAGCCAAAAGAATTGTAAACTTTGCCTGGCTTTGGGCGATGGACTCCGTAAACGCCAGGTTGGTGATGAAAATTGACATGGTAAACCCGATACCACCCAGACAACCGACACCAAGTAACTGTAATTTCGAAACCCCATCAGGCATACGAGTAATCCCCAATGCATTAGCCAGCAGGACAGACAAAAATATACCTAAAGGTTTACCAATTACTAGACCTGCAAGAATACCCAATGAAATCGGATGTAGAAGAGAAAGACTCTCTCCTCCGCCGATAAACTGGACACCGGCATTTGCAAAGGCAAAGATAGGGAGGATAATAAAATTGGAGACGTCATGTAGTGAATCTTCCAACCGCTGTAAAGGAGAATCTAAATCATTGACGGAGCATTGAATTTTTTTCATAAATTCTCTTTGGCTTTCATCCACCACCATAATCTCAACAGGCGTATCCGGAAAATCCCGAATAAGATCGCCCGTTTTGTTTTTGAAGACCTTCTGATCCATTTTGCTCCTGGCAGGAATTGTCATAGCTAGAAGCACACCGGCAATAGTTGCGTGAATCCCTGAGTTTAGAAGAGCAAACCAAAGTGCCAAACCCAAAATGGCATACGGTAGTGTTTTTCGTACGCCCAATACATTTAAAGCAATGGAACTTAGCAATATGATGAGAGCAAATAGCAAACTGGCCCAATTCAAGGGTTCTCCGTAAAAAACCGCGATGACAAGAATAGCACCCATATCATCAAAGATTGCAAGTGCCAGTAAGAATACTTTCAAAGAAAATGGTACGCGATTTCCCAAAATCGCCATGACTCCTAAAGCAAACGCAATGTCTGTAGCCATTGGAATCCCCCAGCCAGTTGCATAGTCGCCACCAAGATTCAGCAGGAAATACAAGGATGCCGGGACAATCATTCCACCAAGGGCTGCGATGGCTGGCAATATGGCTTTCTTGACGTTTGAAAGTTCTCCCACCAAAAGCTCCCGCTTGATTTCCAGCCCCACAACAAAGAAAAAAACCACCATCAATCCATCGTTGATGAAATGCTGGAGACTTGCATCATAACCAAAACCGTCGACGCCAAAATGAAGATCCATGTGGAGAAACGATTCGTAAGATTCTTGGAAAGGCGAATTTGCTAGAAAAAGCGCAACAAGGGTTCCGACAATCAGAAGAAGCCCCCCAAGAATGCCTTCTTCCAAGAATTTAGACACCGGGCGAGTAAACATCTGCCAAAGGTGATTCCCCAATTCTTTCATCTAAAACCTCAACTTTCCATGTCAATCATATTTCTGATTTCTTGCATCCGAATATCCATTTCGCTGATGGTATCGGCACATTCTAATAGTGCTTTTGAGATTTCCTCTTCGTTTTTGATATTCTTTTTATATTTCAATTTATGTTCCAGGCTGGCCCAAAAATCCATTGCAATTGTTCGAAACTGAACCTCAACAGCCATCCATTTTTTCTCACTTGATAAGAAGATTGGTATCTCAAGAATCATATGAAGGCTTCGATAACCATTTGGTTTTGGGCTTTTGATATAGTCTTTTACAACTAGGATTCGGATATCATCTTGCTGCTCAATTAAGCTTGCTATTGTATATATATCCTCAGGAAATGAGCAGACAATCCGTGCACCGGCGATATCGAAAATGTTTTTCCCCATATTTTCGATGCTAATAGGGATACCCCTTTCCTTGAGCTTGGATACAATACTAAGGGGATTTTTCACTCTAGTTCTTATGCTTTCGATGGGATTTCGGTTTTGCAATATTAAAAATTCGTCGTTCAGAATTTGAAGTTTAGTCTCCAATTCCCGTAAAGCACATTTATAGCACATCATAAGCTCATTAAAAGGTAGGGCTCGTTCTGCAAGTATCTCTGGATAATCCGATTCCAAAATTTCTAAAAACTTGAAGTCTTTCACGGTTTCCATTATATCCTCCTGAGTCTCTGCTCCAACTAATGGGTGTGTATTCTTGAATCAGATAGAAAATACTGATACAATATCCTTAGAATCACAAATAATTTTATATAATATAATTGTACCGTAGCAGAATCAAAGTGTACAGACAAAATCATCACTAATTTCTTAAAGATAATCTCAGAAAGGAGCCAGATATGAAGAAAAAAGGTTTTCTTGCAGAATCCAAAGAGTATATTAAGAGCAACAAAAAACGGGCAATTTGGTATTTTGTTCTGCGGGCACTAGTGTTGGTTGCGCTTGTAGCCAGTATACTTGGCCAAAATTGGAACAATGCTTTTATGTGCATTCTTACTTTAGTGCTTTTTATGATTCCGTCATTTTTGGACCGGAAACTGAATGTCACTTTACCCACCACACTTGAAGTGATCATCCTATTATTTATTTTCGCAGCGGAAATACTGGGGGAAGTCAGTTCGTATTATCTTCAGTATGAGCGATGGGATGATATGCTCCATACGGCTAATGGCTTCATCATGGCGGCAATCGGGTTTGCTCTCATTGAAATATTCAACAAAAGCGAGAAAATCACTTTTGTTTTGACACCATTCTTTGTCGCTTTTTTCGCATTCTGTTTTTCCATGACAACTGCTATTATTTGGGAGTTCTTTGAATACTACATGGATGTCTTCACCAAGTCTGATATGCAAAAAGATACAATCATCACAGCCATATCCTCGGTGCTTTTCAATCCGGAAGGCGCTAATCAGGCAGTGACAATTCCAATAAATAGTATTGTTATCAACGGACAACCATGGGATTTTGGGGGATATATTGATATCGGCTTGATTGACACCATGCATGACGCATGGGTCAACTTTATCGGTGCCATTGTATTTAGCATCATTGGATTCTTTTATGTGAAAAGCCTGGGAAAAGGCAAGTTTGCATCCAAGTTCATCCCGTCCATCAAGAAAAAATAAAAAAGGAGCAGGTATATCCTACTCCTTCAATGCCCTTACTTAACTAATTCACTCATGATATACGCATGATCGCCTTCATGCGAGCTGTCACAGAAAGGCGGGTTTTTGGTTTTCCTGCATGAGCAAAGAAAAGCGGTTCTATCTCTCTCAACCGAGAATTCCAATGGTTCAAACTCCGTTCCGACGTGAGATTGGTCGCAAAAAGGCTTATCTGAGGTTTTGCCACAGGTGCACCAATGATACGTTTCGCCTTTCTTCAAATCTACAGAAATTGGCATATTCGGTTTGTGCTGTGTTTTTTCCATCTTCAAATCTCCTAATAATCTATCTAATCAATGAGTGTCCACGTAGAAAGCAATGGCATTTCTTATGTATATACAATATGATGATTTTATGAGGTATGAATGCAAATGTCAAGTATATGCTTCAAGTGATATTTAAGTGGTATATTAAATATATTATTAATGCTAATACATAAATAGTAATATGTATAAAAGAAAAGGTAAAAAAATGAACTTCTATGATTTCAAAGCAAATTCCATGGCTGGGCAAGAGATTAGAATGAATGCATATAAGGGGAAGGTTGTGTTGGTTGTAAACACAGCTAGCAAATGTGGCTTTACACCACAGTTCAAAGAATTAGAAGAACTGTACCAAAGATACAAGGGTCAAGGCTTTGTTGTATTAGGATTTCCATCCAATCAATTTGCTAATCAGGACCCGGGAAGCAACGAAGAAATCGTTGAATTTTGCCAACTGAATTATGGGGTTACATTTCCCATGTTTCAGAAGATTGAAGTAAATGGGAGCGGTGCACACCCACTATTTCAATTCTTAACAGAAGAAACTAAGTCTATGTTTGGTAAAAAAGTAAAATGGAATTTCACTAAATTCCTTATAGATTCACAGGGAAATATCATCAAACGTTATGCACCAACAAAAGCACCCATGAGTTTTGAAAGTGATATTCAAGCTTTGCTTAAACCAGCGACTGATGAAATCGCACAGCACATAAAGTAATTACAAGAAAATGCCATTATTAAATATTTTTCGCAAAAAGATTGACAAATTGTGGAAACTGTGTAAGAATATTGACATCTATATATTTAGCAAACATACTGAAAAGTATGGACGCAAAGCCACAGGGTCTAAACCTTCGGGAATGACAGCCGGTTGCCCAATCCAACGAATGTGGATTGGAGAAGCATGCGGCACTTGTGGACTCAGGCAGCTGCTTTTTTATTTAAGCACATTGGATTAATAAAATCGCAGATCCTGTTTGGAGGAGGAGAAGATGAAAAAGTATTTTACAAAAGAAGATGGTCAAGGGCTAGTTGAATACGCCCTGATTATTGGCCTGATTTCTATTGTTTCGGTTGCTTCGTTGGGATTGCTCTCTAGCGGATTGGGAGACAAGTACGATGCTTTTGCCAATGTGCTGGAGATAGAACAATTAGAGGACGGTTCCTACTTGATTACAACAGAAGACGGGGTATATATCAAAGATAAACTAGGCAGAATGACGGGCCCATATAGTGGTGAAGAGACGGATATCAGAATCCCGACCTCGTTGAACGGATTTGCACTCAAAGAAATATATCAGGATGTTTTTAAAGGGAAAAGCCTGACTCAGGTTATTTTTGATGCGGGAAGTGGCCTGGTACGAATTCATGCCAGAGCTTTCCAAAACAACGAGTTAAGTTCTGTTGCGTTACCAGAAGGACTGCAAAGAATTGATCTTTGGGCATTTAAGGACAATAATTTGACAGAAATCACTTTGCCAACAAGTGTGAACACCATTGAACAAAAGGCCTTTGACGGCAACGACATCAAGAGAATTACCATTGGTGAAAATGTATCAAGCATTGGTACTAATGCCTTTTCCAACAATACAGAAGGGTTCAAAGCAGCCTATACGTCGGGTGGAGCAGGAACCTATGTATATTTAAATGGAGACTGGGTGAAACAATAACTTGTCAAATGAATGAGATAGTGAAACCCGTTAGTTCTTACAAAATAATAAAACCCAGTGAGATTCGATGATGTCTCAATGGGTTTTTGTTTTTCACAAGTTGTGGCAACCGGTCAGCTATTCTGTAAGATTTGGTTGCATGAGATTATAAAGGGCTTCCCGGAAAGTCTCTGTCAGGTCAAATCCGCCATCATCGTTGCACCATGAAACTACCAAACCAAGAAGGATTCTGGTCATGAGAAAATTTAATTCCTCAGCAGTAAGCTTGGTGACAATTACACCTGATTCGATGCAGTTGTTGATCAAGGGAACGCACCAGGTGTTGGTCAATACATAATTCTTGACGATGGTTTCACGATCATCCAGGCTGGCCTTCATTAGTGCCCGAGTAATCGCAACACCTTCTTCTACCATCAGGCTGATGTGGGCTTCCAAAAGGCACCATAGCTTTTCCCAATCCCCGCTGAACGATAATATGTGGGCAAAAAAGTCCTCTCTGGAGGGAATGGCTTCGGCAAAGTAGGAACAAAGGAGATCTTCTTTGTTGGGGAAATGATAATAAAATGCATTCCGGGTCACGCCTGCTGCTTTGCAGATATCATGAACCGTAACATTTGGAAATCCCTTGGCACGGAATAAATCCATTCCGGCCTCTATCAATTGTGCTCTGCTGTTGTTTTTTTCCACTTTGTTTCCCTTTCAACTGGTGTTCATTGTATCAGAAGAAAACTAGTTTGACAACTGTATGGTCAATGAAACAGGATTGACAAATTGTAATACATATGAAATAATTAAGCATACACTTGTATTGTAAAAAGGAGGCCCAAAAATGAAACAGTTGATTCAATATTTCATCGCGGTTATCCTATGGATTGTCGCAATCATCCTATGGGCGGCTGGAGTTACATTCTGGCTTTTCGGTGCACTTCTGATTCTGCATTTTGTCGAGTTGCTTGTCATCGGTTATCGGACTGGCAGACAATTCGGCGTATCGGTCATCCGCTCGATTTTATTCTGCATGCTTTTCGGATACCTTTGGTGGCTTCCCATACGAAGGAAAATGAAAGAAGATGAGCTATCTGAAGCTGATTTTATCGAAGATGGTTTGGAACCTTGGAGAGAGAAGGTGATGTCATGAACAGTGCTGTTGTCATTACTGATGCACCGCGCATCAATTATATGCATAATTTCGTAATTCTACCTTATTATTATGGAACTGAAAAATATTTCAATCGACCTGACGTGAAGGCAATCCGTGAAACGGTTCAAAAAAACCTGGACAACTTGGACAGGCATACAGGATGGAAAGATGTTTTTCGTGGCCGGAAAGTTTTAATTAAGCCAAATCTTGTTGCCGTTATGCACAAAAGTGGCAACCGGCTTGATGACGTGCCTCAATCTACCGATCCGCGGGTTTTCGAAGCAATCGTCTCGGTTCTCTCTGACCTGGACTGCAAAATAACCATCGTGGAAGGCACCGGGAAAGGAATATCTACAACCCAACTATTCTATGATGTTGGGCTTGATAAAGTGGCGAAGTTATACGGATGTGATATGATAGCTGTGGAAGAACAACCCATCGATCACTACTATGTTCCTAAAGCAGAAGTCCAAAAGGATGTTTATATTCCCAGAATTTTTTCTGAGGTTGTCAGGGGCGAGGCCCTGTATGTCTCAGTACCCAAAATGAAGACAAACTTATATACAGGAGTGACCCTCGGTTTCAAGAATGCTATGGGTACCTTGTCCGGCAATATGCGGTATCGAAACCATAGCTGGCAGATTGAGAAAAAACTGGTTGATCTGCTATATCTGTTCAAACCCAATCTGACAGTGATAGACGGGATTATCGGGGGAGAAGGCGGCACACCTGCTCCGGTGGATCCGGTGAAAGTCGGAATGATAGTTTCCGGCACCAACAGTGTGGAAGTGGATCGGGTTACTACTCGAATTATGGGAATAGATCCAAACGAGCTGGAGTTGACCAAGGAAGCAGAGAAGAGAGGGTTTGGAGACCCGAATACTGAGATTTTCGGTACAGAGCGAGTTGTGCCATTCAGACGAGCGGAAAGCTCTTTTCTTACTCCTCGATTCCGAAAGAATTGGCCTGGCGTCAGACTGTTTGTCGGCTATACCAATAGCCGTACCCCGGTGGTTACTGACATAAATAATGTGACCCCGGAAATGGTTTATCAACTGGAAGGGTCCTGCAGAGGTGGTTGTATGGCAACCATGTCCATGTACATGGAGATGCTTGTGCAAGGCAAGAAACAGTTTGATCGAAGCCCTATTCGCTTCGCCGCAATCATTGGTGACGGATGCGAAGTGGACGGGAAGCGGTATTGGTTTGATCCTGATGGGAAACCTTATGACTTGGAAGCCCTTGGAGAACTAAAAAAAGAATACAAAAACGTCATCGGTTGTGGTGCTTGCATGAAAACCGCTGAAGAGGCTTGTACTGCTAGAGCAACGGGTTGCGGCAACGTGGGCGAGTTTGTTCCATTGATGCAAAAGGCAAGTGGGAAGATGGTTCCCATGCTTTCCCCTGACAATGAAAGCATTGGAGGTCTTTTGGCAGGTATGGTGAAGAAGTATTTTGTAGTTCGCAAGGTATTGAAAGCAGGCGAAATGGTTGAAATTCCATTCGATGCTTGGGATGACCATATTTTCCCGATTCCTGAGCTGTCGGAAGCAGACCAGGCGAAAGATTGGATTTCTGTACCCATGGAAAAACAGACCCCTGAACAAATACGAGAGAATCTAAAAGCATATAAGATGATTCAGGCCGGATAAGGAGGTACAAGAATGGAAAGTTGTATGGGCTATATTTTGGAAGTAGACTTATCCAATGGCAATATAGTCAAGACCAAAGTGCCGGATGAAGTATATCATGACGTCTTATCCGGGAAAGGTCTTGGGGCTTGGTACCTTCTAAAGAACATCCCTAAAGATGCGGACCCTTTGGGACCTGATAATATTCTTGGGATAATCAGCGGTGCCCTTACTGGGACCGGCGCGCTGTTTTGTGGCAGATGGATGGCTGTGGCCAAATCTCCATTGACCGGCGGCTGGGGTGATGCCAATTGCGGTGGTATTTTTTCACCTGCCATCAAACAATGTGGGGTGGATGCCATCTTCTTTAAAGGCATCAGTGAAAAACCGGTTTATCTTTATATGGATAACAAAAATTGGGAACTTCGTAATGCAGAACCTTACTGGGGTTTGGATGCGACAGAGGCAGAAGAACGACTGATCAAAGATAATACGATAATGAAAAAACCCAGAGTGGCAGTCATTGGACAAGCAGGGGAAAACCGTTCTTGCATTTCCGGAATCTGCAATGAAGGGGGTAGAATAGCTGCAAGGTCGGGATTGGGTGCCGTTATGGGGAGCAAACGCCTAAAAGCGATTGTGCTGGCAGGGAATAAGACAATCGGCTGTGCGGAACCGGACACAATGAAGAAAATAAGCAAAGAATGTGGCACCAAAGTAAAAAAAGCTGATTTCCCTAACCTAATTAAAGGCGGTCATTTGGCTCTTGGGGGTAAACTGCTAGGCAAATTTGCCATGACGATGCCCATGGATGGAGCATCGACTTTGCCTCTTTTCAAAATATGGGGAACCGCTGCAAATACTGGATTGGCAATCGAAAGTGGTGATGGACCAATACTCAATTGGGCCGGAGGGCCCAAAGACATACCTGGTGCGGTCAAAGAATACAACCCAGAAAAAGTGAAAAAAATCGAAACCGCCAAATACCACTGCTATTCTTGTCCCCTTGGTTGTGGGGGTATTGTGAATGTCAGCGATAAAAACGAGGGCGAATTCCAGCACACCCACAAACCTGAATATGAAACGATACAGGCCTTTGGCCCTCTTTTGGGAGTGAGTAATTTCAACTCAATTTTTTATATCAATGAAATTTTAAACCGTGCTGGCATGGATAGCATCTCCGCTGGTGGGACGGTTGCTTTCGCTATTGAATGTTATGAAAACGGAATTCTAACGAAAGAGGATACCAACGGACTTGAACTTCGTTGGGGAAACCATGAAGCCGTAATTTCTCTGGTTAAGTTGATGATAAGTAGAACGGGTATCGGCGATGTACTGGCTGATGGAGTCAAAAGAGCATCGGAAAAAATCGGAAAAGGATCTGAACGATATGCAATGCACGTAGGAGGCAGTGAGCCTGGGATGCACGACACACGTTGTGATATTCCACTGGTTGTACATTATACGGCAGAGCCTGCCCCAGGGAAGCATACCATAGGAATGGGACAAATGTATGGATTGATGTCTTTATGGGATATATGCACTTGGGCACCGCCATTAAAAACCCACAAGAAAAGGCTTGATTTAGTAGCCTCGGAAGAAATCGCACTGAGCACAATGGCCAACGCTTGTTTTACCATGTTGGTTGATGGAGCAGGAGGATGTTATTACGCAGAAATGATGGGTGTGCATCATTGGAAATTGATCGAATATCTCAACGCCGCCAGTGGCTGGAATCGCACCGGTGACGACTATATGGAGATTGGCAGGCGAATACAAACCATGCGGCAAATGTTTAATATCAAGCATGGGATCAAGCCTGTCGATGTGAAGCTCCCTAACCGTATGCTAGGGAAGCCACCGTTGAAAAACGGACCACTAAAAGGGATAATGATTCCGGAATCGGAAGAGCAAATCCGAATGCATTGGGATAAATTCGGCTGGGACAAAAACACAGGAGCGCCGCTAGTACATTCCATTGAATCGCTGGGCATCAACCGTTTGTTGGAATTGGAGGTGTGAACATGGCAAAGCAGAACCCAAAATTTCTATTTGATCACTGCATTAGCTGTAGCATTTGCGTGCAAGCATGCCCGGTGAGCTGCATCGATTTGAGTGTCAACGGAGTGGACAAATTTCACAACCTCTACCCTAAAATTGATGAAAGCAAGTGTACTGGGTGCGCCATTTGCGCAAAGAATTGCCCCATGGAGGCTATTGTTATGGAGGCCACTTTGTAATGCGTATAAAGGTTTTTGATCCCTTTGGATTGTGCAAGGCAAAAGTAGATGAGAGAGGTTGGATTGAAGTGGTGGAAGGAACTACATTAGGCGAAGCCGTCAAATGGTTAGGTCTTTCTATAGTCGTATCTAAAATATTGATGGTCAGACTGAATGGTGAGAAGCAACCATTTGATACTACGCTAAAGGATGGGGATGTTATCGGATATTTCTCCTTGGTTTCCGGTGGATTATTCCAACCATGAATGGATTGACAAGTGAATAAGTAAATATAATGCCGGTTGGTCATAGTATCTGTCGGCATTTTTTATTCTCTGTCTTCTGGGTAAATTGGGAAAAACTATTGAAATGAGGTTTTTCTTGATGTATAATTTATTGTAATCATTACAATTTTAGAATTAATACAAATTCAGACAATTTCACAATCGATCGGGGGTAAGCCCATGGAATCATCATTTTTGGAAGTACAAGAAGCATTAAAGAGTAGTAATATTCAGCTAACCCATCAGAGATTGAGGGTGCTTGAATATCTAAAACGGAATCGCAGTCACCCAACAGTAGACTCAATTTACAAAGATCTTCATATGGAAATACCTACCTTATCCAAAACGACAGTGTATAATACGTTGCGAATTTTGGAAGAAGCGGGATTGGTTCGCGTACTAACAATTGAGGATAATGAGACCAGATATGACATTCAGGCGGATGACCATGGACATTTTAAATGTGAATCATGTGGCACGATATATAATTTTAAAGTTGATTTCAATCAATTAAAAAGCGAAGATCTGGAACAATTCAAAGTAAATGACAAGAACGTATATTTTCAAGGAATCTGTCCTAAATGTATTTCAGAAGGAACAAATGAATAAAACTAAGAGAAGGAGGATAAGAAGATGGAAGAAAGAAAATGTCCTATCACTGGACATACAAGCAAACCCGTTGCAGGTGGTGGCACTTCGAACAAAGACTGGTGGCCCAATCAGTTGAACTTAAAAATGCTTCACCAAAATGCACCGCTTAGTAACCCTATGGCTTCTGATTTCAACTATGCGAAAGAGTTCGAAAAATTGGATTATATTGCACTTAAAAAAGATTTACATGATTTGATGACGGATTCCCAGGAATGGTGGCCTGCAGATTATGGACACTACGGACCACTTTTTATCCGAATGGCATGGCATAGTGCAGGAACGTATCGGATGGGGGATGGACGTGGAGGCGCATCTGACGGCACTCAACGATTTGCACCTTTGAATAGCTGGCCGGATAATGTGAATCTGGATAAGGCACGACGTTTGCTGTGGCCTATCAAGCAAAAGTATGGAAAGAAAATTTCCTGGGCTGATTTGATGATTTTAGCCGGAAATTGCGCACTGGAGTCCATGGGATTTAAGACCTTTGGATTTGGCGGTGGCCGGGAAGATGTTTGGGAACCCCAGGAAGACGTATATTGGGGGGCAGAAAGCGAATGGTTAGGTGACAAGCGCTATGCCGAAGGCCGAAAGCTGGAAAATCCGCTGGCAGCAGTTCAGATGGGATTGATTTACGTAAATCCTGAAGGCCCCAATGGGCAACCCACTGCAGTAGGTTCAGGGCGTGATGTTCGGGAAACATTTGCCCGCATGGCAATGAATGATGATGAAACTGTAGCCCTCGTTGCTGGTGGGCACACTTTCGGGAAATGCCATGGTGCTGCTTCGGCTACACACGTGGGTCCGGAGCCTGAAGCAGCCGGTTTGGAAGAACAAGGATTAGGGTGGAAAAGTAGTTATGGCACGGGTAAAGGCGGTGACACCATAAGTAGCGGCATTGAAGGCGCATGGAAACCTATGCCCACAAAATGGGATATGGGGTACTTGAATACCTTGTTCAGATATGATTGGGATTTGGTGAAAAGCCCTGCAGGAGCCTTCCAATGGATTCCCACTGATCCCGCCGCTGCAACCACTGTTGAGGATGCCCAT
Organism: Anaerovoracaceae bacterium; assembly: GCA_041752735.1. Taxonomy (GTDB): domain Bacteria; phylum Bacillota; class Clostridia; order Peptostreptococcales; family Anaerovoracaceae; genus UBA1422. Next base: position 61,832 of record JBGSVW010000029.1, read on the forward strand.
GACCCGAGCAAGAGACATGCACCCATGATGACAACCGCAGATCTATCCCTTCGAATGGATCCAATTTATGGACCAATCGCGTTGCGATACCGGGATCATCCAGACGAATTTGCAGAAGCATTTGCACGGGCTTGGTTTAAACTAACCCACAGAGATATGGGCCCGAAGATCCGATATCTGGGACCGGAAGTGCCCGCTGAGGATCTAATATGGCAGGATCCATTGCCTAATATTGACCATGACTTGATAGATGAAAGAGATGTCGAAGAATTGAAAGAAAAAATCATGACGTCTGGTTTGACAATTTCGCAATTGGTTAGTATTGCGTGGGCCTCAGCATCCACATTCCGTGGCTCCGATAAGCGGGGTGGCGCAAACGGCGGAAGAATTCGACTGGAACCACAGAAAAATTGGGAGGTCAATCAACCGGAATTGCTGGAAAAGGTTCTGCAGTCATTGGAAAAAATACAGCAAGAATTCAATCAGAAAAAAAATGGAAATAAAAAGGTTTCCATGTCAGATTTGATTGTCCTGGGGGGATGTGCTGCAATCGAAAAAGCAGCTGCTAATGCCGGTCGCCAGCTTATGGTTCCCTTTACACCTGGTCGAACTGATGCAACACCGGAAATGACTGATGCTGTATCGTTCACAGTACTGGAGCCCAAAGCAGATGGCTTCCGAAACTATATGAAAGCACAATATGACGTAGCAGCTGAAGAAATGCTAATTGACCGTGCACAATTACTAACTTTAACAGCCCCTGAGATGACAGTTCTTTTAGGAGGCTTGCGTGTGTTGAATGCAAATTACGGTCAATCACCTCACGGGGTTTTCACAAAAAAACCGGAAACGCTGACCAACGATTTCTTTGTGAATTTGTTGGACATGAACACTGCATGGAAACCCATGGATGAATCATCACAAGTCTTTGAGGGGCGGAATCGCAAGACTGGAAAACTTCTGTGGACCGGAACAAGAGTAGACTTGATCTTTGGATCCAATGCACAGCTTAGGGCGATCTTGGAAGTTTATGCAAGTCATGATGTCGGGACCAAGTTTACGGATGATTTCGTAGCGGCCTGGAATAAGGTGATGAATGCAGACCGTTTTGACCTTAAGAGTAAGGTGACTGAATGAACCAACACCTTATGAAAAAATATGCGTTCTTGGTTTTGGGTACTTTGTCACTAGGAATCGGAATGATTGGAGTGGTAATCCCCATACTGCCTACCACACCATTTTTGCTGATAGCATCCTTTCTTTACCTGAGAAGCTCAAAGAGAATGCATAACTGGTTAATCAACCATAAAGTCTTTGGCTCCTACATATATTGTTATATGACGTATCGCGCCATCTCTGCACGGAGCAAAACAGGAATTTTGATTTTCCTTTGGGCGACTTTGGCTGGTTCTGTTACTGTTATTCAGCAGATTTACATTGAAGTGCTCCTAGTGATAGTAGGTTTGGCAGTGACGACTCATATTTTGCTACTGAAAACATTCAGCGCGGAAGAGATGAAGGAAATGAATCAATTGGACATAAGAAAAATCGATTCATTCATTGATCGGGAAAGGAGAAAGTCGATTGAAAAAATATAAATGTTCTGTATGTGGTTATATATATGAAGAGGCCATTGGGGATGTAGAAAGAGGCATTGCGCCAGGCACTGCATGGGAATCCATTTCCGACCAATGGAGTTGCCCTTTATGTGGTGCAGAAAAAAGCGACTTTGAAGAAGAAGCCACAGAAAAATCAACCACTCCTCAGCAAAGCGGCACGAGAAATAAAGATGCAGTAAAGGGAGATCATTCTGCAGGCGAAATTAGCGCAACATGCTCCAACCTGGCGAAAGGGCTGACTAAACAATATCGATTTGAAGAGGCTGAACTGCTAAATCAATTAGCGGCGTACTACAAGGGCATAAGTGAAGAAGAAATGCAAGGGGAGTTAGTAGAATTACAAACGCTAATGGATGTTGATTTGGAATCGGGATATGCGGATGCAAGCTTAATCGCGACCAATTCAGCAGATCGTGGCGCGTTGCGAGCACTGGTGTGGGGAGAAAAAGTCACAAGAATGCTCAACTCTATTCTTGGCAGATACGAAAAACAACACAATGCATTCATTGAAAACACCAATGTTTATGTATGCGATATTTGTGGATTTGTATACGTTGGAGATCAACTTCCTGATATCTGCCCGGTTTGTAAAGTACCAAACAGTAAAATCATCGAAGTGAAGAGGGGGTAGTAAAATGTATGCAGTTCGAAACATTAACTTATGCACGAAAGATTGCCTATGCCTCTATGTTTGCCCCACGGGAGCAACAGATACCGAAACTGGGCAAATTGATAGGCTCAAATGTCTGGATGGGTGCCGCGTCTGTGTAGACGCCTGCCCCTCTCATGCAATTTCACTGATTCCAGAGGATTTCCCCGCACAGCAAGAAAAAAACAAGAATGTGAAGGAAGCCTTGAGAACCCTTACCATAAGTAAGGTTCGGCAAGAACAGATTGCAGCAAATATCGAGAAAAACACCAAGGATCCCATAATGCGGCAGCTTGCCGTCGTGCTAAGAACATCAAATAGGTTGATGGCTGAAGACTTGATTCGCGAATCGGGATTCATGTTGCCACAAAGCCAGACAGTGTTGGACTTTCTGCAATCTTTACTGGTAACAAACCAGCCTGAAGACTTCCCCAGAGAGTCAGTGGAAAAGTTGTTAATCATGCTAAATAATAATATAAAAATGGAGGACAAAGAAATGATTCAAAACACAACAATCGATAATTTAATGGAAGCTTTTGCCGGTGAATCTCAGGCGAACAGAAAGTACCTGGCATATTCAAAAAAAGCCGAAAAAGATGGAAATCTTAACGCAGCCAAATTATTCAAGGCCGCTTCCGATGCAGAAACATTACATGCCTTAAAACATTTTGAAGTGGCAGGTAAAATTGCATCAACAACTGAAAATCTAAAAGATGCGGTTGCAGGCGAAACCCATGAATACAAAGACATGTATCCTGATTTTGTGAAACTTGCAGAAGCGGAAGGCAATCAAGCTGCAGTGATGTCATTCACCTTCGCCATGAAAGCCGAAGAAGTACATGCAAGACTCTATCAGGAAGCGCTGGACAACATCGGCCAGAAAGAAGAAGTATTCTACTATCTGTGTCCGGTATGCGGAAATATCGAAAAGTCGGTTCCCGAAAAATGCAGCATCTGCGGCGTACCGGGAAGTCGGTTTATTAAGTATTAGTAGATTATTATTTTGTAATAAAGCAGGGAGGAGAAAATAATGCCTGAATTTGGACATCCGTTTTCCGGACTCAAGAAAGATCGCAAGCTCAGCGATCAGGAATTAATCCGGGCGATTAGATTCATGATTTCTGCTGAATATGAAGCGATACAGCTTTATATGCAGTTGGCAGAATCAACAGATAATAAATTAGCCATCGAAGTGTTGAAGGACATCGCTGATGAAGAGCGAGTCCATGCCGGAGAGTTTCTCAGATTACTCAAGGAGCTAGATCCTGAAGAAGAAAAATTCTATCAAGAAGGTGCTGAAGAAGTAGAAGAAGAGATTGAGAAATTCAAGATAAAATAATGTAATGAAGGGGTGGCAATGGCTGCCCCTTTCCAAAATCTTTGTAAACATATTAAGTGAAGGGGTCCATTATGAAAGAAATGAAATTTGTCTATGGCCCAGTACCCTCCAGGAGATTGGGGATCTCTCTTGGTATTAGCCCAATCCCCAAAAAAACATGTAACTATTCATGCATTTACTGTCAATTGGGCAGAACGAATCATATGTTGAACACACGGCAGATGTTCTTTACTGTGGAAGAAATAATGGTCGAGTTTGATGAAATCTTGGGAAATCAAATTCAATTTGATGTGATAACCATCGTGGGGGAAGGTGAACCCACATTATATTTGGGACTGGGACAACTGATTTTGGAGATCAAAAAAAGAACAGACAAACCGATTGCAGTCATAACAAATGGCGCACTGCTCAGTGATGCGAAGTTGCGTGGGGAATTATACCAAGCCGATATCGTACTGCCCACATTGGATGCATTTGATGAAGAATCTTTTAAAAGGATCAATCGACCTCATGGGAAAATAAATTTTAATATGGTTCATGATGGGCTAGTGACATTTTCCAAAGAGTATCAGGGACAGCTATGGCTTGAACTGATGTTGATGCAAGGAATCAATGATGATGAAAACTCATTGAATAAATATGCTGAGCAACTGAAAGAACTTCATTATGATAGACTCTATATTAATACGCCCATAAGACCCCCTGCAGAAGCCGGTGTGTCGGCGGTCAGCCATGATCACATGAGCATTGCAGTTGATTTGCTAGGCGGAATTTCCATCGACTTGTTGGAATCAGAAGGCTTTCATAGTGAAATCGAAGATCACTATGAAGCAATTTTGAGTATAATTAAGCGTCATCCCATGAATCAATTTGAGATAATCGGATTCTTAAAATCAAGAGGAATTGAAAACGGTGATGAACTTTTTCATCGACTCAAGCAAGATAGCAACGTTGCTGTCATTCAATATAAAGGTTATGAAACGTATAGGTTGCAATAAACTTGCAAAAGAAGGAGTGGTTATGTACGAGTCAGCATACAAAGTGAACAAAGAAAACGGGCGCACCGTGATTGAACTAGCGCTGAATAATTATAATGAATTCTTTCATGAATGGGATAATGCATCCTATAAACGAAGAGACTTGCATCCGGAGCTCACCGGTTTTCTGGATTTGTGCTCTGAAGAAATCCCAATGAAAAAGGAACTGGAAATACGGATTGAGATTAGCAAAGAGAAGCAAGACAAGCAAATGGAGGAACAAATTCTTCAGAGTTATGAGAACTACTATGGTTTTTTCATTAAGCAAAAGAAAAGGAAAATCAATCGCAACTTCAGAAGCTCAGCATTACTAGCGCTTGTTGGTATCACCTTCATTTTCCTATATTCCTTATTGTCAAGTGACCTACCCAATGAACTCTGGTATGATGTGCCCTTGAAAGGTTTATACATCGGAGGCTACGTCTTTTTTTGGGAGGCTTTATACAATGGATACTTTGGGAGCAAGGAGCTACTATACAGAAACAAGGAACTGGCAAGACTAAGACGTGCCAATTTACATTTTACGTATTCAACCCAATAGTTATAGAAAAATCATAAAGGGCCTTTGAAAATTCGATGGCTCTTTTTATTTTACTTGCAAAGAAGGAACAAGAAGGGTATCATCTAACGTAATAAAACGGGAGGCTCTTTGATGAGAATACATGATTATTTCCTTAACAATGATAAAAAGCAACAACGACAAATCCTTTTGACGGATGGCGCTATGGGAACCTATTATGCGGAATTGACCGGAGATGTCCGAGGCTTCTGCGAGTTTGCCAATGTGAATAATCCTGAAATCGTTCTCAAAATTCATAAAGAATATTTGGACGCCGGTGCGGGGCTGATTCGAACCAATACCTTTGCTGCTAACCGGTATGCGCTAAACGTAACCCGGGAAGAACAAACACGTATTTTGACAGAGGGTCTAAACATAGCTTTCCAGGCCACAAAAGGCACCAACGCATTGGTTGCCGCAAGCATCGGACCAATTCGTAGAACTGGCGAAGAAGAAGATCAGGATGTGCTTGAAGAATTCTTATTCATGTCCAAAACCTTGGTAGATGCAGGTGCGAGGAACTTTATCTTTGAGACTTTCTCTGATGCTACTTTTTTGCCGCAGGTTTCTGAGGCTATCAAGGCATGGGCACCGGATACCTTTATCTTGACTCAATTTGCATTTTCTTCCGATGGACTGACTCGAGACGGCTATGGGTTACATACGATATTTAATGAGATAGAGGGTTGCAAATCAATTGATGCCTATGGATTAAACTGTGGCTCCGGACCTTCTCAACTGAGAAAACTTCTGGGTCAAATTGACATAAAAGACAAGCCTGTATCGGTGTTGCCCAACGCCAGTTTTCCCGAAGTGGTCAACGAGCGTACGGTTTATGTGAATAACCCTCCATATTTTGCATCTGTTATGGAAGATGTGGTGGCACAGGGTGCTCAAATCGTCGGAGGTTGCTGTGGTACGACCCCGGAACATATTCGTGCATTGGCGGAGAGATTGGGACATATCAAAAAGCTTGTGGAACCTGTGCATTCTGCCCCTGCCACCCCGAAACGCAAATTGCATCGGCAGACCAGCCTTTTTCAGGCGAAGCTGGATCGGGGAGAATTTATTACTGCAGTGGAAATGGACCCACCTTTCGACATCCAAATAGACAGGATGATAGACCATGCCAAGCTTTGCGCTGCTGCGGGAGTTGATTTGATTACCATCGCCGACTCGCCCCGTGGTATTGCTAGGGTGGATTCCCTGATGACGGCGGCACTTGTGCACCGGGAAACCGGGATGGAGGTCATGCCCCACCTGTGTTGCAGGGACAAGAATATCAATGCCATCCGATCAGGCTTGATGGCATGCCACATTGAAGGAATTCGAAACATTTTGGCAGTGACCGGAGATCCCATTTTGGAAGCGGACAAAGTAACTACCAAAAGTGTATTCAATCTCAATTCATATCGGCTAATTGATCTTATTCAAGTGATGAACCGGGAAATGTGCCCGGATCGTAATATAACTATTGCAGCAGCGTTGAACTTAAATGCAACCGATTTGGAAAAAGAATACCTGCGCATGATAAAAAAGACCGATAAGGGAACCGTAGTGTTTTTTACGCAACCCATTTTTGACGATTGTGGGGTTGCTGCGCTAAAGGATGTAAGAAAGCGGTTCGGGGTGAAAGTCATCGCTGGCATCATGCCATTGGTGAGCTATAAAAATGCAGTCTTTTTGAACAATGAAGTTCCGGGAATTCAAATACCGGAAAATATTGTGAACCGGTTTTCCATTAGCATGACGAGAGAGGAAGCGGAAGCGGAAGGGATTCGCATCGCTTTGGAAATTGCAGCAAAAATCCGCCCGGACGTGGACGGTTTCTATATGATTATTCCGTTTTCCAGAACACAAATGGTGCTGGATATCCTTCAAACCATTAAGGAAACAGGAGGTACCCATGATAATTATCGGAGAAAAATTAAATAGTACCATCAAAGCAATCTATCCGGCCATGGAAAATTACGATAGACAAGTGATTTCTGACCTGGCAAGAAAACAATACGAAGCCGGTGCGATGTTTATTGATATCAATGCCGGAATGTTTGCCGAGGAGGAACCGGAACGGCTGGCTTGGCTTGCGACAGTGGTACAGGAAACAGTGGATGCGCCGCTGGCCATCGACTCGCCTAGCCCAATTGCCATGAGGCGGGCGCTTGAGGTGAACAAAAATCCTAAAGTGCTGCTCAATTCCATTACTGCAGAGCCAAAAAGATTCGATGAGGTGTTGCCGTTGGTGCTAGAATATAAAACCTGTGTCATTGCTCTATGCATGGGCGAAAACGGTATTCCCCAAACGGTTCTGGAGAGAATGCAGATTGCCGATACTTTGGTTTCCAATCTATGCAAAGAAGGGGTCAGGCAAGAGGACATCTATTTGGATCCAATCGTGCTTCCCATTAGCACAGGAACACAAAACGGTAACATTACGTTGGAAACAATACGGCAAATGCGGGAAGAATTTCCCATGACGCATATAGCATGTGGGTTGAGCAACATCTCGTTTAGCTTGCCATCCCGCAAATTGATTAATCAGGCTTTTTTGGTAGCAGCAATCCAGGCAGGTTTGGATGGCGCAATCATCGATCCGCTGGATAAACGGCTAATGTCTATGATTTATGCCAGCGAAGCGCTTTTTGGTAAAGACAAGCATTGCAAGAACTACCTGAAGGAATATAGAGCTAAAACATTTTTTTAATGGCCGTCAGATCATATTGCATTCCTGATGAGAAGGCGGTATAATTGCCAAAACGATGGTATCCAAAGGGAGCCATACAAACTCCTGCCTGCGGGCGGGAACAAGCCATACTATCACTAATTCTGCTTTGATCCTAGGACAGAGACAGAGAGCACCAAATCTCAATTGTTTTTGTAGTGCCTTTCTGTTTTTCGGGAAGGCACTTTAAGTTGCACCAAAGCAGACTTCAAACAACGCAAGGAGTCGCAAAATGATTGTAGTCGAAACCATATCAGAATTTAGGCAGTATCTTCACAAGAACCGCACTGAGGGACGCCGGATTGGATTCGTTCCGACCATGGGATGTCTTCATCAGGGACACTGTACCTTGATTGAGCGCTCAGCCACCGAGAATGACATTACCGTACTTAGCATTTTCCTGAACCCAACCCAGTTTTCGTGCCGGGAGGATTATGCAAAATATCCCAGATGTAGGGAGGCTGATATCCTGGCTGCGCAAGAGGCAGGAGCTACCATTATTTTCGCACCCGACGAAAATGAGCTGTATCCTGCTGGATTTCAAACCGTAGTAGACGTCCGTGAGCTGGCCAAACCCTTGTGTGGTGAGAAACGGCCGGGGCATTTTCTTGGAATGGCTACCATTGTGTTGAAACTTTTCAATATTGTTCTGCCCAATAGAGCATATTTTGGTCAAAAGGACTACCAACAGGTTTGCATTGTGAAGCAAATGGTTCGGGATCTAGACATGGAAATTGAAGTCGTATCATGCCCTACCGTTCGGGAAGAAAGTGGCCTTGCATGCAGCTCAAGGAATACTGGGCTATCTGCAGATGAAAAAGCAAGGGCGGCATCGATCTATCGTTTGCTGCAAGAGGCAGAAAATGTAGCAGCTGCGGGTAACGTAGATTCTAAAATATTACACGGTAAGATTTGTAAGGGACTTGCAGAAGCTGGCATGAAAGTGGAGTATGTTGAAATAGTGGATGCCAAAACCTTGCTTCACGTAAATTCTATTGAAGAAGAAACCCTCATCGCTGTGGCTGTTTTCATAGGAGAAATTCGCCTAATCGATAACATTCTGATTCCCGGAAGATTTGCTGATTCCGAAGAATCACTATAGAAAAGTTGACATTGGTATTGAAAAGACGCAGAATGACATAAAGAACAAACAATTATTAAGTAAAAGGAAGTGCAGAAGATGGACAACAAGCATACGGAAGAGGCGAATGATAAAAGGAAGCAAGAGGTTCTTGTTATAGAGTGGAAACATCTCGATGCAGCCGGTGAAACCTGCGACAGATGTTATGATACAGGAGAAAATCTTCATGCCGAAATTAAAAGATTACAAAGGAAACTGGAGCCACAAGGAATCACCATCCAATTGATTGAAACAAAACTGGATGAAGCGAATGTGAAAGAGTCCAATCAAATTCTGATAAATGGGTTATTGATTGAACAAATCATAGAGCTGCAAGTACAGGAAAACTATTGCGCTTCTTGCTCGGATCTTGTAGGCAGTGAAACGTACTGCAGAACCATTATGTTTAATGGAGAAGAATTCGAAGACGTCCCGGCGAAGGCCATTCGGCAAGCTGTTATGAAAGTGCTTCAGCTGAATGATGAAGAGGCAAAGACCGATTCGACTTCGGGGTGTAGCTGTGGATGCAGTGGAGGATCCTGCTGCTGATAAAACAAAGTACCGGCGAGAGGAATTTTTCTGACGCTGGTACTTTTTTATAGCAGATCATCCACCTTTTCGCAATCAGACAAAAAAAGCGAAACCATTAAAATGGGGAATTAGAATTATGAGTATTTTAACATCTTTGACCCGGGCTTGGTTGACTCGGTCATTAAAATCATTTCACTTCACGAACAAATTTGATTTACATTTAGATTATGGAAATGTCCAAAACCTTGGCCTGTATATCCATATTCCATTTTGTTTGAAAATATGTAGTTTCTGTCCGTACTGCAAGCAAGTGTATGAAGAGGAAGAAGCTAGAGCATATGTGGAAGCGTTAAAAAAAGAAATTCAATTGGTTGGTGCAATGACGCCCGGGCGTATGAAGGTCACGACGCTATACTTCGGTGGCGGCTCGCCTGCGTTGGTTGCCACTGAGCTAAAGGGCATATTGGAAACAGTGCAGCAACATTTCGATATCACTGAGGGAATCGGTATAGAACTTCATCCTTCCGAAGTGACACCCGAAAAGCTATTAACCCTTAAAGCAGCCGGCATAACTCGAATCAGCATTGGCATTCAGTCTTTTCAGAAGAAATATCTGGATGTTTTGGGACGCGGCGAATATGATAATCGTAAGATTTTTGATGCATTGAGACAGGTTAAGTTTGAGACCGTATCCATGGACTTTATCTTTGCCTTGCCGGGTCAGACCATAGATAGTCTGACAAGCGACATAGAAACCGCTTTTTCAAATGGAGCCAATCATATTGCCATTTATCCATTTATTGATTTCACCTATACGGAACGGAATTTCACGAAAATGCCTGAATGGCATAAGAAAAAGCTGCTACTGAAAATCCAGCAGTATTGCGAATCCCGTGGCTATGTCAGAGATTCCATTTGGACTTTTGCGAAAAAGAACACAAAAAAATATTCCTCAATGACACGAGAAAATTTCCTGGGATTTGGATGTTCTGCAACTACCTTGTTAAAAGATTCTTTCAAAATTAACACTTTTTCTTTGACAGATTATATCGATCGCATAGAAAAAAATAATTTGCCTACAGCTTTAACACTGAAGTTTACACTGCGACAAAGAATGATTTATTACCTTTTTTGGACTGCATATACAACCCAAGTTGATTCCATTGCTTTTGAAAACACTTTTGGGAAAAAACTGGAAGATTATTATGGGCTAGAACTTAGCCTGGCTAGAAAGTTGGGGTTAATCACTAAGAAAGGGGAAACCTATCAGATGACTTCAAAGGGTATTTATTATTATCATTATTACGAAAACTATTATACATTGTCTTATATAGATCGAATGTGGGGTTTGATGAGAATCAATTCATTTCCCGACAAACTTAATTTGTGATGAACTTACGGAGAAGCGGTATGATTATCTATATAATTAAATATATAGTTAGATAAAAAAGAAAAAGAGGAAGCACATATGGATTGTACGAAATGTACTACAAAAGGATGCAGAGATTCACAACCCTGTTTTGATCGAAGCGAAGAATACTTACATAAATATGCAGTGGAAGACAATCGGATGATTGTTCACTCAGCCTCAGAGCTAGTGGACAATGGCAGGGCAGGGTCTTTAAACCGTTTAGAAGAGATTGTTGAATATGCAAAGAGCCGAAATTATCAAATGCTGGGCGTTGCATATTGCTATGGATTAGAGAAAGAGGCGAAACTTCTACAAATCCACCTATCAAATGCTGGATTTCAAACTGCAATGATTTCATGCACGGTGGACGGTGTAACAGAGGCCGACATCAATCCCGAAAAAACAAGTCAGGCGGTCTCGTGCAACCCTATTGGGCAGGCCAATGTAATCAATGGTTCAGGCGCAGAGCTTACCATACTCATGGGGCTTTGTCTGGGGCATGATATTATGATTCAGAAGCAACTGAACATGGACTTTACCACATGGCTTGTCAAAGATCGAGTAACACAACATCGGCCTTTGGATGGATTGCCCGGATATCATAGCGCGGAGGACTTGTTCCTCGAAAACATGGACAACAGCTTTCATCTCATTAATCGAGAGTTACTGAAAGAAAAAATACAGTTGGGAAATTGGCAAGACAATCTTGCGCTTCTTGATTTGAGAGGGGAGGAAGTCTTTAAGAAAAATGGAATCCCCGGATCCATTCAATGCCTCTTAAGTCAACTTCCCCAAAAGTATAAAACGATTTTACCGGATAAAAATAAAGAAGTTGCAGTTTATTGCAATGGTGGCATGCAGTCTCTATATGCAGTGATGTATTTGTCATTGAAAGGGTACAGGAGTGTAAAAAGCCTATCCGGAGGATATTCCGATGGAACTTGGGCGTTATTGGAATAAACGGGTAGAGAACTAGCGATGATTACTTTAAGGCCAGAAGCCATTGATCGATTAATGCTATTTCAGGAACGCTGCCCTGATGCACAATTTCACCATTGATAATAAGCACCGGAGTCATCATGATTCCGGCTTTTTTTGCCTGGAGTTCCAACGGACGAAGTAGTTCATCCATTTGGATAGACCAGCTACAGTCATTATAGCAAGCGTAGGGGCTATCCGGATCTGGCGTGTAGCTGTTGAGCAAGGATGTGAAAGCATCAGAGTCGACCTGCTCATTTAGGATTTCTGCGACCGTCTTTGCCGTTCCGGGACGCAATCCGTGTTTGCTTGCCAACGCTACTGATTCGTCAGTGGAGTAAGCCATATGGGTATAGGTTGCCTCGATTTCCAATTCGATCAATTTACTTTTGATGATGTTTTTTAATAACTGACATCTTGGACAAGAAGGTTCTGTGCCGATTACGATAATACTGTTCATACAAGCTCCTAAACTGTTAGATATGCAGTGCTAATGATTGTTACTTTACTATAGCATACCATCACAGGTGGAAAGAGACAATCTGGAAAAGTCCTTATGTGAGCCGGTTACAGAAGACACTTGAGATTTGTTATATATATAAGAACAATGAAGGTGCATAACAAGAAAGAACACTGACAAATGAAAAAGGAAGTCACAAAATGAAAGAATCGCGACTACAGTATTTCCCAATCTCATATTTTTCTGTGGTGATGGGGTTGGTTGGTTTAACATTATCCACTCAAAAGGCAGAAGCCGTTTTGCAGGTTGAATCAGTAATCAGTACTGGTTTATTGATTGTCTCATCGGTTGTCTTCTTGTTGATTGCTGTAATGTATTCCGCCAAGCTTATCAAGTATCCTAATGCCGTGAAAGAGGAATTCAACAACCCAGTACGGCTAAGCTTTTTCCCTACTGTAACCATTAGTATATTGCTTCTTAGTACAGCAAGCTTGGAACTTACACCTCAACTGTCATTTTACCTTTGGGCGCTTGGCGCTGCCGCTCATCTGGGGGCTACCATCATCATTTTATCCCAATGGATTTGGCAAACAAGGTTCGAAATCCATCATTTTAGCCCCGCATGGTTCATTCCGATTGTAGGAAACATTTTAGTGCCGATCGCAGGAACCGCTCACGGTTATTCAGGGGTTTCGTGGTTCTTTTTTAGCATTGGAATTGTATTTTGGATTTTGATGTTCACCATATTTTTGTATAGAATTGTGTTTCATAAATCATTACACGAGAAGCTGTTGCCCACATTCTTTATCCTAATTGCACCGCCTTCATTGGCATTCATCTCATATGTCAAGTTAACAGGAGGGTTGGATCAGTTTGGTTTGATTTTATATAATTTTGCATTGTTTCTGGTCATATTCCTTGCATTTCAGATACGTGTATTTTCAAAGACAAAATTCTATCTATCTGCATGGGCATATTCGTTTCCCATTGCATCGTTTGTGGTCGCCACATCTTTGATGTACAAAATACAAGGGGCACAGACATATTATTATTTGTTCTTTGCCATGTTGTTTCTTTTAAGCATACTTATCTTAACCTTGATTTACAAGACAAGTAAGGAAATCCATTCTCGGGGCATATGCGTAAAAGAAGAATAGTTTGGATATAAGAAACCTTAAAAAATAGAGTCAAAGGGCCATCAGAAATTTCTGATGGCCCTTTGATTTTCCGTATTAAATGTAGTTTGGTAAATGGATAAGGGTATTATTTGTTGAGATGCGAACAATTTTTCGCAATCACACTCATGGCTGCTGCGTTAATGGGGTAGGCGATAGGAGATGGTGAAATCAGCGGGTGCGTTGCAACCTGGAAGGTGTTCAACTCGGTTGCCGTGGTGTCTTGCTGAATGGCAAGACTCAAAACATTGATCATTTCCGAAATGGTATCACCACCTGAGATTTGAGCACCCAAGATGATGCCTGAACATTCGGCAAAAATAAGCTTCATATCAATTTTTTGCGCACCGGGTAATGATCCGGGATGCCTGTCCATGGTGACAAACTCGCCTACTTGTACCTGGAAACCTTCCTGAATGGCACGGGTTTCTGTCAGCCCTGCAGAGGCAAAAGTTCTTCCGAATACTTTTGTAGAAAATGCGCTGATGGTGCCTTTGTTTGCTCGAACCAGGCGTAGATTAAACGCATTGCATCCGGCAATTTTTGCTTCCATGGCCGCGGTGGAGGCCAGGAGAACCGGGGCATCTTGCCCTGTAAAGAAGCATTTTTTCTCTGCACAGTCGCCCACAGCAAAGATATCCGGGTCACTGGTACGTGTATATTGGTCAACGACAATCGCGCCTTTGGCATTCACTTTGAGTCCTGCCTCTGCGCCAAGTTTTCCGTTGGGCGTGACTCCAAGACCAAGGATAACCATATCAGCCGGGAAGGAAGAGCCATCATCCAATTGAATGGCTTCTACTTTTTCTTCTCCAATAATCTTACTAACCTTTGTGGATGTGCGTACCGAAATCCCCTTATCTTTCATCAAGGTTTCCAATTCGTCCGTATATTTTTTGTCGAATGCCTGCCATAGGCAAGCGTCGGCCATTTCGACCAAAGTGACATTTTTCCCTAGCATACGAATCTGTTCCGCGAACTCTACGCCGATGAAACCGCCGCCGATGACGGCCACATTATTGCACTCTTGCAATTTTTCAAGTATTTCGTTTAAGTATGCCTGTTTCTTATAAACTGGGAATACGTTTTGCAACTGATGCCCTGGGATAAATGCCGGGACAATGGGTAACGAACCGGTTGCAATAATCAGCTTTTTGTAAGAGAATTCTCCGTTTTGGGCTGTGGAAACGACTTTGTTTTCCCGATCAATTTTTAAAGCGCTATCAATGACCAAATTCACTTTTGCGTCCAATAGCATTGCATCAGGTATGATATTTTTGCTACTGTCATTCAACGTACCAAAGATATAGGGGATTCCACAAGGAACCATAACCGTCGGCGTTTCTCGGATTACGGTGATGTCCAAATCCCCATAAGCCTTTCTAGCAGTGGTTGCGCTCAATATGCCTCCGGCACTTCCGCCGATGATGAGCAAATCAGTATTCTTCATTCTTAGTCCTCCATGTTCTTGATAAAAGTGTGATAAGTGCGATAACGATTTCGACTAAAACAATTCTTTGATAATTCCTTGCAACTTATGTCGCATTTCCTCGCTGGCGATGGAGTAATACATGAAAGTGCCCTCTCGTTTTCCGGTTATAATGCCATAGGATTTCAGCTTTGCCAAGTGCTGTGAGACTGTGGATTGTACTTCTCCTAAGCACTCTTGCATATCTGTTACAGTGGAATGATCTTTTTCACATAATGTCTTCACTATACATAAACGTTGGGGATGAGCGATTACTTTTAGTACATCAGCATTTTTGATGAAGACTTCAGGTTCAGTTCGATAAAACATATTCGGCTCCTCTCGGGGTAAACAATACATATGAATAATGGTATATATGAATAATACAATGTATTCTCTCTCGATTCAAGAGGAATTTGTGATTTATTTCACCAAATCGAAAAAAATAAAAAATAATTATTGACATATGCCAATAAAGGTATACAATGAAGTTGTAAATAGCATATGCCAAAAACGACAGGAGGTGAAAGCTATGCCAGGAAGAGATGGAACAGGCCCAATGGGCTTAGGTGCAATGACAGGCAGAGGACTTGGTGTCGGCGCCGGAATGAAGCCGGGGTACGGATGCCGCAGAGGACTTGCAGGATCATTTATCGCACCTTATTCAAAAGAAACTGAAAAAGAATTGTTAATGAAGCAAATTGAGATACTGAAGCAACGAATGGAATCCATTGACAAATAAATCCAGTATATTTTGAAACAGATAAGCAATAGGGACGCCTGTTGCTTATTGATATAGGAGAGGTAGAAAAATGCCAAGACCAAGAAAATGGCGAAAAGTATGTTGCATGCCGGGGAGTACCCTCTATGGCCCCTTAAATGGTTTTCTGGATGATGAAGAACTGATTATTATGTCAGTGGAGGAGTATGAAACCATTCGGCTCATAGATCAAGAAGGATTGAACCAGGAGGAATGCGCCGAAAAGATGCAAGTTGCCCGCGCCACAGTACAAAATATCTACAAAGCAGCAAGAAATAAAATGGCAGAATCTCTGGTGAACGGCAGACTGCTGAAAATTGAGGGTGGAGACTTTCAATTGTACAATGACAATGAACGAACCCATGGCTGTGCCAGATGCCACCGCAACAGATGTGCTCAAAACAGTGAGACACAAGATGAACTTTGTAAGGAGGAAAACAAATGAAAATAGCAATACCCGTGGATCAAAAAACAAATACCAGCGATGTGTGTATTTCTTTTGGACGCGCACCATATTTTATGATTATCAACGGGGAAACGAAAGAGACCATATTCATTGATAATGAAGCAGCAGACAGCCAGGGAGGTGCTGGAATCAAGGCAGCCCAGACCCTGGTGGATGCAGGGACGGATGTATTATTAACTCCCCGTTGTGGAGAAAATGCCGCAGTGGTGCTGAAAAAGGCACAAATAAAAATATTCAAAACTATCCCTGGAAACGTGCAAGACAATCTGGTTGCATATGAAAACGGGAACCTTGAAGTCCTTGATGAAATACATCCTGGATTTCATGGTCAACACGAGGGTCAGAAATGAAAATAGCCGTTTTAAGTGGGAAAGGAGGCACCGGGAAAACACTGGTGTCTGTGAATCTGGCAGCCACTGCCGACCAGGCGGTTTATGTGGATTGTGACGTGGAAGAACCCAACGGACATTTGTTTTTCAAGCCACAAAACCTGAAAACAGAAATGGTATCCATTCCAATCCCACAAGTAGATGAGACCTTGTGCACCGGATGTCGCAAGTGTGTAGACTTTTGTAAATTCAATGCTTTGGCGTATATTGGCAACAGCTTGGTAATATTTGAGGACATCTGTCATTCTTGCGGTGGATGCGTCACAATTTGTCCCAACAAAGCATTGACCGAAAAAATAAAAGTAATTGGGGAAGTAAAAAAAGGAACATCCGACAATGTTACGGTTCTTTCCGGTATCTTGAACATTGGAGAAGCTTCTGGGATACCAATTATAAAGAAATTACTCCACAACGATAGTATGAATCATGAAATGGTTATGATTGATTGCCCACCCGGGAGTGCTTGCACGGTGATGGAAAGCATCAAAGATGCGGATTACTGTATACTGGTTGCAGAGCCAAGCATATTTGGCGCCCATAATCTGAACTTGGTAGTTGAATTGGTCAGGCTTTTTCATAAACCTCATGGCGTAATTCTCAATAAATGTTTAGAAGGCATAAACCCATCAGAGGAATACTGCAAAGAGCATGGAATACACATCATTGGTCGTATATCCCATGATCGAGAGTTGGGAACGATGAATGCTATTGGACTAGTTGCTGCAAGGGAAAGCCAGCGATATCGTGAAATCTTCACGGGACTATTGAACTCAATCGTGAAGGAGGTAGAGCATGAAGCAACTTCTAATACTTAGTGGGAAGGGCGGCACAGGAAAAACCACGGTTGCCTGTGCATTTATTGAACTTTCACAAGCAAAAGCATATGCAGATTGTGACGTTGATGCACCAAATCTGCACCTGGTTACTCATCATAAGAGCCCGGCAGTCCACACCGACTATTATGGATTGCCAAAGGCGGAGATTAATCCAGAAATATGTATTCAATGTGATCAGTGCCGAAGCGCATGTCGCTTTGAAGCCATTTCAAAATCGAATCAATATGTTGTTGATCCCTTCTCGTGTGAAGGATGCGGGGTTTGTGAACTGGTGTGCCCAGTGGATGCCATAATCTTGAAACCAGCAGTGGCTGGAGAATTGATGTTATATAAAAACGGCTCCATTTTTTCTACTGCACAACTGAAGATGGGCAGCGGTACATCCGGCAAATTGGTTACAGAGGTAAAGAAGCAGTTGCAACCTGATTCGGACCTTGTAGATTTGACCATCATCGACGGGTCTCCGGGGATTGGATGTCCGGTCATTGCATCTTTAAGCGGAGTTGACATGGTGTTGATTGTTGCTGAGCCCACCATATCAGGAATCAGCGATATGGAGCGTATCATCAAAACGGCTGCTACCTTTCGCGTCAAAGTTGCTGTTTGTATTAACAAATATGATGTAAATATAAAAAATACAGAGAAAATCATGGAATACTGTCACAAGAATAATATTGCTTATGCTGGAATCATTCCATACGATCCGGACGCAGTGAAGGCCACAAACCAAGGACTGAGCATTGCAGAGTTCGATTGTGCAGCCGGTAGGGCTGTCAGAGAGGTCTTTGACAAAACAATAGCCGTTTTAGATGAAGTGTGAGGTGGAGAAATAAAATGATTATCAAAACACTGGTAGAAAACATTTCAGATAAACCGGAGCTTGGTGCAGAGCATGGCCTTTGTTTGTACATTGAAACAATGCATCACAAGATTCTATTTGACACCGGCGCAAGCAAGCTTTTTGCAGAAAATGCTTCAAAAATGGGCGTGGATTTGGCGGCAGTCGATATGGTGATCCTTTCTCATGGTCATTATGACCATGGGGGCGGTATTGGTACATTTTTGGCAGTGAACCAGAATGCAAAAATCTACATACACAAAAATGCCTTTCAGAAACGTTTTTCACATAGCATATTCAGTCAACAAAAGTATATCGGGTTGGATCAAGGTCTATTACCCAACCCAAGATTTATTTTTGTTGAAGATGGGTTGAAAATCGATGAAGAGTTGGAGCTCTTTTCCCATATCGCAGGCAACCGATTCTCCCCATCAGGAAATCAAGACTTGTACATGGAAATTAACGGGGAATTGCTGCAGGACGATTTTTCCCATGAGCAGAATCTGATTATTACCGAAAATGCCAAAACCCTTTTGGTGGCAGGGTGTGCCCATAAAGGAATTGTGAACATCGTCGATCAGTTTTATCAAGATAAAAAGAAAATGCCGGATATTGTCATTGGTGGATTTCATTTATATAATGGTGCTGCGAAAAGAGATGAATCATCATCAATCGTTGCAGAAATCGGGGAAGCATTGGCGAAGACAAAAGTGCAATATTATACCGGACATTGTACCGGGCTGAAATCTTATGAACAGCTAAAAGGAATCTTAGGCGATAAGCTAGGATATATTTCAACAGGCAGTCAAATTAGTTTATAAAAATAGGAGAAAACAAATGAGCGAAACTTGTAACGAAAACTGCAGTAGCTGCGGAGAAACCTGCACAGAGAGAAAAGAACCAAAGGATCTAATTGAAAAATTGCACCAAATGAGCGATGTGAAAAAAGTGATTGGTGTGGTCAGCGGGAAAGGCGGCGTTGGAAAATCGCTGGTGACCTCCTTGCTGGCGGTGGCAATGAACAAAAGAGGTTATCGCACGGCAATTCTTGATGCCGATGTGACTGGCCCGTCCATCCCAAAAGCCTTTGGCATTATGGGGAAAGCAACAGGGGACGAATTTGGAATTTTTCCAATTCATAGTAAAACCGGCATTGATGTGATGTCCATCAACCTTTTATTGGAGAATGATTCGGATCCTGTGGTATGGCGTGGACCGCTGATCGCAGGAACTGTAAAGCAATTCTGGACTGATGTCATCTGGAGCAATGTGGATTTCATGTTTGTTGATATGCCTCCCGGAACAGGAGATGTTCCATTAACGGTGTTTCAATCCCTTCCCGTTGACGGGATTATCATCGTGACCTCTCCCCAGGAGCTGGTATCGATGATTGTTGCAAAAGCCGTTAAGATGGCTCGGATGATGAGTATTCCCATTGTTGGACTGGTCGAAAACATGTCCTATTTTAAATGTCCTGATAACGATAAGGACTATAAGATTTTTGGAGATAGCCACATTGAAGACATCGCTGGAAAATATAATCTTGAAGTGATGGCAAAACTTCCAATTGACCCCAAAATCGCCGCCGCATGTGATCAGGGAATGATTGAGTTTTATGAAAACACTTGGTTGGACAAGGTTGCTGATGTGCTGGCAGGTAGCATCGAGGAGCCTTCGAAATGAGTGGGCATGCCCAGCAGGCACAATCGCTTTTTGAACAAGGCTATAGTTGTTCCCAGGCGATATTTGCAGCCTTTGCCGATGAAACAGGAATGGAAATTGAAACAGCCCTTAAAATAGCCTCATCCTTTGGCGGAGGGATGGGCAGGCTCCGTGAAGTATGTGGTGCCGTCAGTGGGATGTTTCTGGTTGTTGGCGCAAAATACGGGTATGCGATGCCTGATGACAAATCAGCAAAAGACGAACATTATCGTTTGATTCAAACCTTGGCCAAGAGATTCCATGAGCGCGAAGGAACAATTATTTGCAGAGACCTCTTGGGACGGGAAGCGGGCTGGGACAATCCAAAGAGTGATGAACGAACTCGAGATTATTATAATGCAAGACCTTGTACAAGATTTGTCGTGGAAGCGGCAATCATCTTGGATGAATATATCTTGAATAGAAAAATGGAGGAAAATAAAATGATTAAAATTGCAGTAGCAAGCGAAAACGAAATGGTGACAGGTCACTTTGGACATTGCATCAACTTCAATATTTTTGAAGCCGAAGATGGTCAGATTCTTAAGAGTGTGTCTATTCCAAATCCAGGTCACAAACCCGGGTTTTTGCCAAACTATCTTAACGATCTGGGTGTTAACGTAATTATATCCGGAGGCATGGGCGGTGGCGCCATAGAGATTTTTAATGAAAAAAACATTGAAGTGATCGTAGGCGCTGAGGGAAATGCCATGGCGGCTGCCAAAGCTTATTTGCAGGGAGAATTGGTATCCACTGGTTCTGTATGCCACGAACATCAACATCATGATGAGTGTGGAAACTAGGGAGGGCTAAACATGAGCAGTTGTGCAAAGTGTTTCTTCCCGGAAAAAATATGCCGACATCAAAACGGAATGGGCCTGGACGACTGCCCGACGAAGCAAAACATCAATGAAGTGGAAGTGGCCTTCGCTAAATATCAGGATGAACCCTATAAGAAATTTAGCAAAGCGGCAGCCTTGCAAGAGGCTGCCGGATATAGCCATGATGCTGATGGAGAAACGGTTCCAACCAAAACCCGACTTCAAGAAACCATTGAGTTTTGTCTCCGAATGGAGTATAACAAAATAGGGTTGGCTTTTTGTCTGGGTTTACAAAAAGAAGCGGCCATTGTAAATGACATATTGGTGGCCAATGGTTTTGAGGTAGTCTCTGTGATTTGTAAAGTCGGGGGGATTTGCAAAGAGGATTTTGGCATCGATCAGAAAGACAAAATCAATCCAGGCGAATATGAAGTGATATGCAATCCCATTGCGCAGGCCGAAATATGCAACGCAAATAACACGGACTTTAATATCGTTCTTGGCTTATGTGTTGGACATGATTCTATGTTCTTTAAGAACAGCAAAGCATTTTGCACTGTTTTTGCTGTGAAAGACAGGGTTCTGGCACACAACCCGCTGGGGGCTGTCTATACGGCCAAGACGTATTATAAAAAATTGAATAAAGTTAAAAAAGGAGTAAGCAACAATGAATGAGCTAAACGGCATAGATCAACTACCGGTAGAAGTTCGAAACAAGGCCGGGAACTTTTTTAAAGAAGGATATAACTGCGCGGAAGCAATATTCTTGACATACCAACCTTTACTCGCGCCGGAGATTGATTCTTCACTGGTCAGGTTGTTTACGGGATACGGAAGTGGTGTGGGAGAGTCGGGCTGCATGTGCGGCGCACTAACCGGCTCCATTGCAGCGCTTAATATGATTAAAGGACGTACTTCGAATCAAGTGTCCAGAGATGAGGCATATGAATTGGCAAAAGAATTTACAGATCGATTTACCGAGAAATATGGCGTGACATGCTGTAGAGCACTGAATCCACATCCTTTCGAATCGAAAGAGCATTTGGTCAACTGTTTGAAGATTACAGGGAATACATCAAAGCTAATGATGGAATTTTTGTTAGAAAAGGGACTCTATTTACCTGAGGAAGCGTAACAGTTAGGAGAATAAGAACATGGAACAATGGGGTACGTTTGGCTGGATTATGGTGTTTGCATTGGGTGCAATGATTGTAAACACCTTTGGGATATGGATGGTTTACAAAAATAAAGAGCTTGCAGACAAATCAAAAGAATATGTTATTTGTTTTGCTGCCGGCGTATTAATTGCATCCCCTCTGATTATGGCGCTACCGGAAGCCTTACACAAGAATCCAACTGCCGGTATTGCTGCGTTGGGCGGGTTTTTATTTATGTATTTTGTCAACAAAGTAATCAAGCATTACACAAACCAAAAGGAACTGGCCTTTGGTATAACCGCCTTGGTTGGAATTGGTATTCACTCCTTTATTGATGGAATCGTATACACCGTGACCTTTAGCGTCAGCACGATTGTCGGCATGCTAGCTGGAACGGGTTTGGTCGTTCATGAATTTGCAGAGGGAATCATAACATTTACGGTTCTGACAAAAAGTGGGATGGTAGGAAAAAAAGCAATCCTCTATGCCTTTTTGACTGCTGCCCTGACAACACCGATTGGTGCACTGATTGCATACCCTGTAATCCATGGAGTTAATGATTCTTTGCTGGGTAGTGCCCTAGGTGCGGTTGGTGGCGTGTTAATCTATTTATCCGCATCCCATTTGCTACCGGAAGCAGGAGAGCATGAAAAGAAACATTCTTATGTCGCATTTTTACTTGGAGTAGGTTTGGCAATCTTCACCATGCTCAGCGGAAGTGGTTGATTGACCATGAACCAACAAATGCCTAGTGTATACGGTTAAGGAGGGACAATGTTCACATATGTATTATATGGTCTTGCAGGTGCAGGCCTTATGATTTCTTTTTATAAAGACAAAAAAAAGACGATAATTGCACTAAAAAAAGCCTGGAAGGCCTTTGAAAATATTCTTCCCCAGCTATTGTCCATACTAATCATTATTGGATTGGCGTTGGCGATCTTGAGTCCCCAAACCATTTCGACCTTAATTGGAACCAAATCCGGCGCATGGGGAGTCTTAGCAGCAGCATTGATTGGATCGGCTACACTGATACCTGGATTTGTTGCTTTTCCTTTAGCTGCAGCACTATTAGATAGTGGCGCGGGCTATATGCAAATCACAGCTTTTGTTTCTACCCTTATGATGGTGGGCATTGTAACACTGCCAATGGAAATGAAAACCATGGGAAAGCGGGCAACCATCATTCGAAATGTGGCAGCTTTCATCTTTTCCCTGATTGCAGCTGTTGTAATTGGGGTGACTTTATGATAAAAACTGCATTGCTACGCTATAAAGTATTTATCATTTTAATGATAATAAATTTAATCATTATGTTTACTCTGCCGGATATTGGCTTTGATGCCATGAACATCACAAAGCAAAACTTGCTGGAAATGATGTCTGTCATCCCGCCAATTTTTGTGTTATTGGGGTTATTGGACGTTTGGGTAGACCGAGCAACGATGATCAAGTATACCGGCAACGGTTCGGGGGTGAGGGGTGTACTGATTTCATTTCTTATTGGGTCTGCTGCAGCAGGACCACTTTATGCTGCTTTTCCGGTTGCGGGGATGATGATAAAAAAGGGAAGCAGTTTGTTTAACGTATTTGTTTTTATTGGAGCATGGTCCACAACAAAAATTCCAATGCTGACATTTGAAGCGGCAAACATGGGGCTTTCATTTACCTTGCTGCGACTATCATTAAGCATCATAGGAATTCTTTTGATTGCCACATTATCGGACAAACTATTGACCCATGAACGCAAAGCCGAAATCTATAAGCTGAACCAATAATCGAAGCTGAACAAAAGACAGAAAAGGAAGGGAAACATGGCAAACGAAATAATTGAAAACCTTGAGAGAAAAGATTTGCTCCGGTTGATTGATATTTATGCTAAGAACTGGTTGGCAATGGATGGTGTTTGGTTTCAATCCATTGAACAAAAGTTTGGAATGAATGAAGCAATCGAACATGATGAAAATGCCTGGAGACAGTTCACGGTAATCGAGGCAAACCGGATTAAAGAATTTCTGGACTTACCGGAAAAAGCTGGTCTTGATGGTCTGAAAAAAGCATTGGCATTGAGAATGTATGCCAATATCAATGCCGATGAAATTATCATTCAGGAGAATACATTGATTTACAGGACATTGGATTGCCGTGTTCAAAATGCAAGAAAGCGAAAAGGGATGGAATTTCACCCTTGCAAATCTGTTGGTATCATAGAGTATACTTTCTTTGCAAAGACCATTGACGCGAGGATTTCATGCGAGGCAATCAGTTGTTATCCTGATGTGACGGATGAAACCTGCAACTGCGCCTGGAAATTTACATTACGCACATAATTGCATCGTTGAAACAAAGAATATATAATAAAAAGCAATAAAACAAAACAGACGGGAGGAGTGACCATGGGGAAGAAATCCCTGAAAGAGGATGATCTGAACAAGATTCTAGGCATCGCTATGGAAGTTGGGAATGCCATTCTTCAGTGTGGTGGCGAAGTACGGCGTGTAGAAGATGCGATTAGCAGAATTTGTATGGCATATGGATGCACGGATTCAGATGTATTTTCGCTAACCTCCGAAATTGTAGCCACGGCGTCCTATGGCACCGTGCGGCATACACAATCAAAACGAATCCATTATTATTCTTACAACCTAAAGCAACTGGAAGAAATCAATGCCCTGTCTAGAGAAATATGCCGGCTGACCCCGGAACCTGAGCAGGTTCATGATAGAATCTTTGCCATCTTGAGGAGCAGCCGAATCAATCCACTAAAAAAGTATATCGGATTTGCACTGGCAGCTTCCGCATTTACAATTTTTTTCGGCGGACAATGGTTGGACGGACTTGCATCTTTGATGGTCGCCAGTGTAATCTTTCTTATAGAGCACTACATAAAAAAAGAAAGAATCAATCAGTTGGCTTACACCATTACAGCCTCTTTTATTGCTGGGTTGGTTGCCATCGGCATCAATGTCGTGGTTGGCTCACTTGATTTAAATGCCGTCATTATTGGTAACGTCATGCTGATGATACCTGGTGTAAGTTTTACAAACGGTGTCAGGGATCTGCTGGGTGGAGACATTGCGGCAGGCTTTTTGCGTATCAGCGAATCTGTATTAATTTCTGTTGCCATTGCTGCAGGTTTTGCACTCCCACTATTAATGATTGGAGGTGCAGTATGATGGATCATTGGGTAACAATCATCGCGGCAGGTGCCGGTAGCGCGGGTTTCGCATTCTTTTTTAATGCCAAGAAGGTTCAGATTCTGTGCGCTACCATCAGTGGACTTTTGGTCAGCGGTTTATATCTATTTCTGGCTTCACAGTACGATAGCCTCCTTTTGGACAATATGCTTTGTGCTATGTTTGTGACCGCCTACGCAGAAATCTTTGCCCGCATCATGAAAGCACCATCTTCGGTATTTTTGTTGCCAGCTATTATTCCGCTGGTACCGGGTGGGTTCCTATATTATGCTATGTATGGATTGGTTACCGGTGAAAATTCAGTCGCCTGGCAAAACGCCAATGCAACAATGCTTACAGGACTGGGTATTGCCTTGGGCATACTGGTCGTGTCAGTCATCGTGTCAGGCATTGATATGATAAGAAACACCAACTCATTGCCAACTTAAAGAACACAGAAAGATGAAGGTGTAAAAATGTGTGGAAGATATGCTTTTTTTACAGACCGTGAGCTTCAGGAAATCGATGAAATCATAGAGCAAATCAGCGACGACATTCAGCGAGACAAAATGAAGACCGGAGAGATTTTCCCCACCAATGTGGTGCCGGTATTCATCCCCCAAAAGGAAATCATCAAGCCCAAATTAATGGTGTGGGGCTTTCCAAACTTCACCAATAAAGGGGTGATTATTAACGCCAGAGCGGAGACGGCAAACGAAAAGAAGCTTTTTGGTTCTTCCTTGCGGGAACGAAGATGCATCATTCCATCCACCGGATTTTATGAATGGGATGCAGATAAGAAAAAGTTTATTTTTAACACCCCGGATTCACAGCTTTTATATATGGCTGGAATCTATAACCAGTTTGAAGGTCAAAACCGTTTTGTCATTTTGACCACAGAGGCGAAAGGAACCATCGCCGACATCCATAACCGGATGCCTGTTGTGATTCCCAAAGAACGGATCAATGATTGGATTATGGATTCGGAGCTAGTAGACAGCATTTTATTCGGAACACATCCCAGTCTACAGAAGGAAGCCGTAGCGTGATTGGACATCCATTGGAAGAAAGGAACCCACAGATGTTTAGAGAGATGAGAAGATTTAGGCAACTGCTATCAGAAAGCGACACGCTTGCCGTGATGGAGCGCGGTACAAATGGCATTCTGGCTTGTCTCGGTGACGAGGACTATCCTTATGCCGTTCCCATCAGCTATGTTTATCACAACAATAAAATTTATTTCCACGGAGCAAAAGCCGGTCACAAAATGGATGCAATGGCCAAACATCCCAAAGTGTCCTTTGCGGTTGTTGATGAAGATACCATCGTTAGCGCAAAGTATACCACCTATTTTCGTAGCGTGATTGCCTTTGGCAAAGCGAGAATTGTGGAAGGCGATGAATGGTTTGACAGCTACAACGCAATGGTGGAGAAGTACTCCGGGGACCAGCCGGAAGAAGCAAAGCACAAGGAGATTGAAGGGTGCACAAGAGCCGCTATCGTCGCCATAGAAATTGACCATATGACAGGCAAGGAAGCCATCGAATATGTGAGAGCAAAGAATGTTGCTAGAGTTGACTAAAAGCCACTGCGATTTGGGCTCCGATTTTGGCATTGTTATAAACCAGCTGAATGTTTGAATCCAGGCTGGATCCTTTGGTCAATACTGTCACCTTCGCCAACAGGAAAGGCGTTGTTTCTTTTCCCTTGATGCCTTTGACATGTGCTTCTTGGATAGCCGATGCTATGGCCTTATTTATTTCATCTGCATCCATTTCATATGCCGTGGGGATGGGATTGGCAATGATTGCACCACCCTTTAGTCCCAGATTCCATTTTGTCTTTAAGGCCTCAGCGATTTCTTTTGGAGTATCTATCCGGTAATCTACGGCAAATCCGCTTCTTGAAGTATAAAATGCCGGCAATTCATCGGTGCCATAACCGATGACGGGGACACCTTGGGTCTCTAAATACTCCAGGGTTAAACCAATGTCCAGAATAGATTTCACTCCAGCGCAGACCACAGCGACATCCGTTTGGCCCAACTCCAACAAATCCGCTGAAACATCAAAGGTTTCAGGCGCACCACGATGCACGCCCCCGATGCCACCTGTTGCGAAGATGTGAATTTTCGCCAGACTGGCGATGACCATGGTGGAAGCCACCGTTGTCGCACCATCCAAACCTTGGGACAAAATAAATGGAATATCCCTACGGCTGGTTTTAATTACATCATGGCTCTTCCCCAGACTTTCGATTTCATCCCTGGTTAGGCCGACCTTTAGTTTGCCGTTCATGATGGCAATCGTTGCCGGCACTGCGCCATTTTCTCGGACGATCTGCTCAACTCTCAGCGCTGTCTCTACATTTCTGGGGTAGGGCATGCCATGGGATATGATTGTGGATTCCAGAGCAACAACCGCTTTCCCATGTTCCAAGGCAAGTTTTACCTCCGGGTTGATATCCAGGTATTGATCTAACATAATCCAATCTCCTTTATTTTTTTATCTATATTTTCTTTTGAAATATTTGGGTTAATGGTTTCTTCATAACCAAGGGTCATAACTGCAGCGCCAATAGCAAAGCGGACGCTTGCTTCGGTTTGAAGGCTATTGAAATGGCAGTAGGCCAAAGCAGCAATGAAAGCATCCCCAGCACCTGTTGCGTTAAGAACTTCCACCTTAGGACTGGCAATTAACTCGGCAGTTTTCCCGTCATTATAAAATACTCCGTCATCCCCCAATGTGATGAAGACGCGCTTCACTCCTTTGCTTAAGAAGTATTCGGAAGCCTTCAGCAAATCTACTCTGTCGCGGATGGGCAACCCTGAAAGGAGCTCGGCTTCCAACTTGTTGGGTTTGATGGTATGAAATGAACCAACCCTAGCTTTGACTTTAACAGATTTAGCACTGGAAACGGTGTCCAGAAAAAAGTCGGGTTTTTTAAAATTGTCCAGCACGTAGTTGATCACGTTCTCTGGTATGTTGGTGTCGATAATACAAATTTTCGAGTTTTCAATGACTTGCCTTTTGTTTTGAATGAAATCAATGGACATTTCATCAATGAGTTCCATTTGTGATATGGCAGCATTCATCTCACCTTTTTCATCTAGAATCGCCATGTAGGTGGAGGTGGGACGCTGACCTAGAACCATAGAGCTTTTCATATCGAGACCGATGGTATTGGCGTGTTCCAATATTTTTTTGCCGTACATGTCATCACCAATGGAACTGATTAGTTTGGTGGATATCCCCAAATGAACAAGGTTTTCGGCTATATTTCGGCCAACCCCGCCAAGGGAAATCTTCACGTTGCCCGGATTGGAGTCGTGAAGAACGAGATTGCAGTTGGGAAACCCGACGATGTCAATATTGGATCCCCCCAGGACACAAATATAGTCTTCTTGCTTGAGAAGGTAACCTTTTCCCAAAATTTGTCCTTTTTTTATCAGGTTGGTGATATGAACAGCGACGGACGACCGGGTAATTCCAAGAATTTCCGCCAACTCAGTTTGGGATATTGCCGGATTCTTACTGATCAACTTTAGTAGTTCTTCTTCTCTGTTGGTCATGGTGCCTCCTAAACAAAAGTTTGAAAGATAAGCAAATGCTTATATTATTCATTCTAGCACAATCCGAAATCGGGTACAACTAGAAATATGGGCATGCAGTTTCTAAATTTATGCAGAAAAATTAATAAATATGCAAAAAGTTCCCGAAAACCCCTTGCACCGAGTTACAACCCTATGCTATAATTGGGCAATTTAGCAAGGAGGTCATAAATGGAAAAAGGATATTTACTACTGGAGGACGGAACCAACTTTGAGGGCACCCTGTTTGGTGCAGCCGGCACCCCGGTGGGGGAAGTGGTATTTAATACCGGCATGACCGGTTATCAGGAGACGTTGACAGACCCCTCCTATTACGGGCAAATTGTGGTGATGACCTATCCGCTCATTGGAAACTATGGTTTCAATGAACATGATGGGCAGTCCAAATCTCCCATGGTCAAGGGATTCATCATCCGGGAAGGATGCGATAGTTTTTCAAACTGGCGCGGTAGCGAAAGTTTGGAGGACTATTTTTTTAGGCAGGGACTCACCGGACTGATGGACGTCGACACTAGGGCATTGACCAGGCATCTGAGAAAAAGTGGAACTTTGAAAGGAAAAATTATCTCTGGCCATGGAACAAACTCCTTTGAATCTTCGATTGAACATATTGCCCATATGAAAGAAATCGAAATTTATTCAAATCGAAATGCTGTTCAATATGTAACAACAACCTTGCCTTACATCATCCAACCTCATCTTTACAATGTGGCGGTAATGGATTTTGGCATCAAGAAACATATCCTGGAATCCATGACTGAACGCAACATGATACTGAACGTTTTCCCAGCAAACACCACCGCTGAAGACATTTTGGCCGGGAACCCGGACGGACTGTTTCTTTCCAACGGCCCCGGGGATCCGGAAGAACTGACTGAAATTGTGGCACAGGTACGGTTGATGCTGGGCAAACTCCCCATTTTTGGCATTTGCTTAGGACATCAGATTCTAGCCCATGCACTGGGGGGGAGAACAAAGAAAATGAAGTTCGGCCATAGGGGATCCAATCATCCCGTGAAGGACCTTGAGAACAACCGGGTGCGAATCACCTCCCAGAATCATGGATACGAGGTGGTGGAAGACAGCCTGGACAAAGATAAAATAATGGTCACCCATCTCAATGTCAATGACGGCACCGTGGAAGGGATTCGGCATACCCAACTCCCCCTGTTCTCAGTACAGTACCACCCGGAAGCCTCTCCCGGACCCGGTGACTCTGCCTATCTGTTTGACCGTTTCAACACCATGATGAAAGACTTCAAGGAGAAAAAATGAAAAATCAACTTTACAAAAAAGTAATGGTTATAGGTTCCGGACCAATCGTAATCGGACAAGCTGCCGAGTTTGACTACTCTGGCACACAGGCGTGCAGGGTTTTGAAGGAAGAGGGAATTTACAGCATCCTGGTTAACTCCAACCCGGCAACAATAATGACAGATACCAGCATGGCTGATGCTGTTTTTATCGAACCCCTGACCCTGCCATTTCTAGAAAAAATCATCGCCAGAGAGCGACCTCAAGGACTGTTGGCGGGAATGGGGGGACAGACTGCGTTGAATCTTGCGTTGGAACTGGCTGATGCGGGGATTCTACAAAAATATGGTGTGGTACTCATGGGAACAGATCCCGAAGCAATCCGGACCTCAGAAGACAGGGAGCTGTTTAAAGAGTTGATGAAAAAAATCGGAGAGCCTGTTATTGACAGCAAGGTGGTTTCCACCATTTCAGGCGCCATTGACTGGGCAGAAGAAAATGGTTACCCGGTTGTGGTCCGTCCGGCATTCACCTTGGGGGGTACCGGAGGCGGAATTGCATACAATAAAAGTCAACTGGAATCCATCGCCGGGAAAGGGATTGGATTCAGCATGACAGATCAGATTCTTGTGGAGAAATATATTAAAGGTTGGAAGGAAATTGAGTATGAAATGATTCGTGATGGTGTAGGCAATGTGATTGCGGTATGCAACATGGAGAACCTGGATCCTGTGGGTATTCACACCGGAGATAGCCTGGTGGTTGCGCCTTCCCAGACACTAAGCGACAGAGAGTATCAGATGCTGAGAAATGCTTCCATTCATATCGTCAACAGCTTGAACATCGTCGGTGGATGTAACGTTCAGTTCGCACTAAACCCGTACAGCTTTGAATACAAAATCATAGAAGTCAATCCCCGGGTTAGCCGTTCCTCAGCACTGGCATCAAAGGCGACTGGATATCCCATTGCCAAGGTAGCTACCAAAATCGCCATGGGGTATCAACTGGACGAAATCAGAAATGATGTGACGGGCAAGACCATGTCCAGCTATGAACCGGCTCTGGATTATTGCGCAGTCAAAATCCCCAAATGGCCTTTTGATAAGCTTCAGTCTGAGACCAGACAACTGGGAACCATGATGATGGCTACTGGTGAAGTCATGGCCATTGGTAACCGTTTTGAAAGTGCTTTGTTGAAAGGGATTCGTTCCCTTGAAAACGGCATCGACGGATTTGCACTGCCCAAGGCGGAGATTATGGAGATTGCTGAGTTGGAGGAAAAAATCAAAGAAGGCAGTGATGAGAGAATCTTCTACCTGGCAGAACTCCTAAGACGTGGCGGAGATGTACAGCGATGCGTTGAATTATCCATGATTGATCCATGGTTTATCCATAAAATACAAAATATCGTCAATTGGGAGAAGGAGCTGGAAAGGAAAACCTTAGTCCAAATCACCGCCGATGAAATGCGATTTTTGAAGCAACGTGGATTTTCAGACCAGACACTGGGGAGATGCCTAGGCGAGTCAGAGAAGACCATCAGAGACAAACGAAAAGCACTGGGTGTTCTGCCGGTTTATAAAATGGTAGATACCTGCGCTGGGGAATTTGATGCTGTGAGCAATTATTTTTATTCCACATACGATAAGGAGGATGAAGCGGAGCCTTCTCAGAAGGAAAAGGTAGTTGTCATTGGTTCGGGACCCATTCGGATTGGTCAGGGGGTCGAGTTCGATTACTGCTCGGTCCATGGCGTACTGGCTCTTCGGGAGATGGGATATGAAGCGATTTTAATCAACAACAATCCGGAAACTGTCTCCACGGATTTTGACATTTCCGATCGTTTGTATTTTGAACCCATCACCGATGAGGAAGTGATGAATATTATAGAAAAGGAAAATCCACTTGGCGTAATCTTGCAATTCGGTGGCCAGACGGCAATCAAGTTGGCGGACATACTGCAAAAGAATGGTGTGCGTATTCTGGGAACCAGCCTGGAAGGCATCGACGCTGCCGAGAATCGGGAGGTATTTGATGCCATACTATCGGAATGCGGAATTCGGCGACCGGATGGCGCTACAGTCATGGCAATTGAAGAGGGTATTCTTGCCGCTGACCAATTAGGATATCCGGTGCTGGTTCGACCAAGCTATGTCATTGGTGGACTGGGAATGGAAATCGCCTGGAATCCGGTAGAACTGGAAAACTGGCTTAGGATTGCATTGACAAAGAACCCAGAAAAACCTGTGCTGATTGATAAATATATGAACGGAATTGAACTGGAGGTAGACGGAATTTGTGATGGGAAACAAGTGCTGGTTCCAGGTATTATGGAACACTTGGAGCGGGCAGGAGTTCACTCCGGGGACAGCATCTCCGTTTATCCACCATTATCACTAACAGCGAAGCAGAAGGAAAAAATCTTTTCCATCACCGAAATGCTGGCTACTGCACTGGGCGTCATTGGTCTGATTAATATTCAGTTTGTGCTGGTAGAAGGGAAACTATTTGTAATTGAGGTCAACCCCAGAGCGTCCCGTACGGTACCATACATTAGCAAGGTGACAGGCATTCCAATGATTGAGGTGGCAACCAAGGTGCTACTTGGCCAACCCCTTTCTTCCCTAGGGTATGGGATAGGGATCTCCCCGGAACGGAACATCTATGCCATCAAGGTGCCTGTCTTTTCGATGGATAAAATTCCCGGAGCAGAAGTAGCTATGAGCCCTGAAATGAAGTCAACTGGGGAAGTCCTGGGTATCGAATACGGTCTTTCACGAGCGATGCTCAAGGCGTTTCTGGCCGCCGGCATGTCGCTACCAAAAAGAGGCAGGATTCTTGCCAGCATATCGGACCAGGAGAAACCAGAATTTATAAAGCTGGCAGTTGAAATGCAGCAACTGGGATACCATTTCTGCGCAACCGGGGGCACCCGGGAAGCCTTACAAAAGGCTGGCGTAAATGCCCTGCCGGTTGGGAGAATACGGGACGGAGCGGATAACATTTTGGACAGCATCCAGAACAAACATGTGTCCATGGTGATCAACATTCCAAGCAAAGGCAAAGACAGCAAGACGGATGGATTCCAAATCAGACGTGCTGCCGTGGAAAACAGAGTACCTTGCTACACATCGCTGGATACACTGTGGGCGTTGTGTCATGCCACCAATTCTGAAATTTCGCAAGAGGAGCTAAGCATATTCGATATCCATGAGTTAAGCCTATAATTCATTAAAAAAAGCCAGTTTTCGTAACAAGCAGAGTTGTACTGAAGACCGGCTTTGTTTGAATGTATTGTTAATGGCTATCTTTTATTTGTAAGACCTGTCGGTTTGGAAATTGCGGGATTTAGCTCTTTGCCTTTGTATTGCTTGAACTGATATCCTATTCCAACAGATGCAAGGACAATGAGACCAAGATAAAAATACCAGGGAATCTCACCTGAAAGAACCATCTCAACCTGTTTCCCTGTAACGAAGGAAAGAATAGATATCATAATAAGATAAGCACCGTTGAACGCGCTTGCTATTTTGATATAAGGATCGATAAAAAATGCTGCGAACAACGCGAAGGGAATTGCACCGATGAGGAAGATCCACCATGTGGGTTCCATCTCGAATGCAAAAAATAATACGATGGACAAAGCACCACCAAGGAAAAAGCCAATCAGCACAGCACCGATTTTATAGAGTGCAAATCCAAAAATCCCAAAGAAAAGTCCAAGCACTATAGACAAAACAGTTGGCCAGACCTCTCCGGTTACGAAAATTTTGCCGATGAGCATGCCAAACTCAAGACCAAACAGAAACCCGGCAATTGCAAACCAGATTCGAAACAGTGCGTAACCCCAGAATAGGATTGCCAACCCAACAATAATTAAAACCAGTCCGGTTGCCCAAATCATGTAATCCACCTCTTTCATTTTGAATTATACTAAATTAATCATATCAGATTTCAACCCAAGAATCATTAAAATATTTACTTTTATACCTCACTGCAAGTTCGTGGTATAATCAAGAAAGAGAAAGCAGTCTGAGGAGTTTGCTGTGTTTTCAAACAGCAGCAACCACAGTTATAACAAGGAGGGATAAAATGAAAAAACGGATTATCGCATGGACATTGGTCCTCTGTATGGCCCTTGTATTATCCATTGGTTTCACCGGTTGCGGATCGCAAGAGGAAACCGGAAAAGGCCCAATTACCGTTGCATCCTTAATTGACTCAGAAGGCTCAGTACTGGGCAATATGATTCTTATCATTCTCAATGAGAATGGATTCGAGACGGTGGACAAGCTGAAAATCGGAACACCTGATATCCAGAGAAAGGCAATTATTGCTGATGAAGTGGATATCATCATAGACTATACAGGATCAGGGCAATACTATGGCGCTGTAGCCGATATCGGCATCTGGTCAGATGCCCAAAAAGGATATGAAGCGACCAGAGACTTTGACCTGGAAGAAAATAATCTATATTGGCTGTCCCCGGCTCCGGCAAACAACACGGAGATGTTTGCATTGAATAAGGCATTTGCACTGAGTCTTGATATTATGGACATGTATGACTTCGCAGATTATGTGAATGGTGGGGGAGAAGTCAAATTAATATGTTCCGCAAGCTTCGCAGAAAACGAACTGGGCTTACTTGGTTATGAAAAGGCTTACGGTTTCACATTAGAAAAAAATCAATTAATAATCCTGAACCATGGCAACACATCAGAGATGCTGAAGGCCTTGTATGCCGGAACAGACGGTGTGAATGTATCCTTGGTTTATGGTACTGATGGATCCTTGGACAATATGAACATGATCGCCATCGACGATCCCATTGGTGTGCCACCGGTATACCTTCCTGCGCCTGTTGTTAGAGGAGAAATCATCGAGACTTACCCGGAAATTGAGGAAATGTTTACTGCAGTGTTTGATACATTGACTAAAGAAAACCTGCAGATTCTAAATGCCAAGGTTGCGTTTGGTGGAGAAGACCCCAAAACAGTAGCAGAAAATTATTTGCGGGATAACGGGTTTATCGAATAATGAAATCAGATCGTACAATGAAATGGCTGGGCATGGGATTGTTGGTGATTGCCATGCTTAGCCCAAGATTCTTTATCATTCGACCAAATCGAATTGTTGACGGAATTCTCTTGGGTTCCCAGCAGGCCTTGGAAGGCATTTTCTTGTTGATGCTGTTGCTAATCTTTGTGATGTTTGCTTCGGTATTTTTTAAAAGCCTTTTCGTTTCTGGTCTTGTTGGGTTGTTATCATCGGCTACAGCAGTGATGGTTTTATTTCAGAGGGTTACATTTCTTTCGGGAGATCTTTCAGCTCAGCAATTTCCTGACACCGTCACAGTGATCAACCCTGCATTGTCTCTCAGCATGGGGTTTTATTTGCTGTTGATTGGATTGTTTTTCATTGTACGTGCCTCATTATTAGACCTGACCCATAAACGCTGGAGTGCAAATGCACTATCCATATGCGGATTCTTGTCTTTAGGAATATTTCTGGCTAAAACCGGTGGCCTAGATCACATCTCAATTTATATCGAAATGAGCAGAAACTGGGGCACAATCATCTATGAATTGGGGAGACACCTAAAACTATCGCTTCTATCAGTTCTGGTTGGGCTTTTTATTTCTCTTGGATTGGGTATTTGGGCATATCAGCATAAAAACTTTGAAAACATTATTTTCAAAGTAATTAATTTTGCTCAGGTTGTGCCAACTTTATCGTTGCTTGCTTTGTTTATGATTCCGCTAACATACCTATCCAATCACTTTCAATGGGTAAAAGACTTGGGAATCAGCGGTATCGGTTTTGCACCTGCGTTCATAGTATTGGTGCTGTACTCCTTGCTTCCCA
This sequence comes from Anaerovoracaceae bacterium, assembly GCA_041752735.1. Taxonomy (GTDB): domain Bacteria; phylum Bacillota; class Clostridia; order Peptostreptococcales; family Anaerovoracaceae; genus UBA1422. The sequence continues at coordinate 97,773 of JBGSVW010000029.1, forward strand.
TCACTTCGAATATTTTAACATCCTTGAAATCAACACTCCCTGAGATTATGGAGTCGGCTAAAGGGATGGGAATGACAGAATCACAAATTCTTTGGAAAGTCCAATTCCCATTGTCAATCAAACCAATGTTTGCCGGATTTCGGCTGGCAACTTTGCAAGCCATAGGGAATTGCATCCTGGCCGGGCTTATTGGTGGTGGGGGGTTAGGTAGCCTTATCTTCCTTGGACTGGCACAGTCGGCACCGGATATGGTCCTTGGTGCATCCTTCATGGTGGTGGCCGTTGCGGCCATCGCGGATCTAATGCTCCGCAGTGGGGAATCGTTGATATCCATGAAATATAGAGGTAGTTATGATTGAACTTCGAGACATCAGAAAAACATATGGAGACGTTATTGCGCTTGACGGAATTAATCTCGTCATTGAAAACGCCAAAATTTGTATGTTGCTGGGACCTTCCGGATGTGGCAAATCTACTTTGCTGCGGCTGATAAATCGATTGATAGAGCCGGATTCTGGACAAATCCTGATTAACCAGAAAGCCAACATTTCCTATCGTGCGGAGGAGCTTCGTAGGAATATGGGATACGCCATCCAGGGGGTTGGCTTGTTTCCGCATATGACAGTGGGAGAAAACATCAGCGTTGTGCCCAAGCTGTATAAATGGGAGGCGACCCGGATCAAAGACCGAATAGAAGAACTGCTTGAGTTGGTAGGTCTTCCAATCGAATATGCATTGAAATACCCCCATGAATTATCAGGTGGAGAAGCCCAGCGTGTAGGCGTTGCCCGTGCACTTGGCGCGGATCCACAATTCCTTTTGATGGATGAACCGTTTGGTGCGCTGGACCCGGTTAACCGAAAAAGACTACAGCGGGAATTTCTTGACATTCAAAGACGACTAAATAAGACCGTTGTATTTGTGACACATGACATTAATGAAGCAGCAACCATGGCGGACCAATTGGTCATTATGAAAGAAGGAAAAATTGTGGGAACCGGCACACCGGAGGAGATTGCTTGCAGAGAGGACGAAACCATTGTAGGATTTCTTGGAAATGGGTTTGGTTTGGAGTTGTTGGAACGTCACAGACTAATTGAAAACCTATCCTTGTTTCGACCCCGCCGACAACCGGTGGGAGACGAGGGGATACTCCGTTTTGATAGAGGGAGTACCATGAAAGAAATCATGGCTTCATTTCTCCTTAGTGACAAAACCCTTTTTTCAGTGGAAGGTGTACCGGGTGTATTTGAATATGAAACGAAGCCTATTTCTGAGTTGCTATTGAAGTGTAATTGAAGATGAAAAACCTAAGCGCTACAATGATTAATAAACCTTCATGGCTCCGTCGGTTTAAGACTGAGGCGGTACTTCTTGTGCTGCTTTTCATCACAGTTTTTTGGTTCGACAAAGGGGTTGCAATCTTAAAGCCTCTCATTGGAACTCCAAAAAGCAATGTCTCGGTTTGGAATCTGGAGGAATTATTTTTTCAACATGTGGCCATCGTTGTGATTGCAACATCCGCCTCGTTGATCCTTGCCTTTGGACTTGGATCATGGGTTCATATCAAGCGATTTGACCAACTTAAAAGCAATTTGCTTTCCATATGTGGCTTTGGAGAAACCTTCCCCACGGCTGCGCTCATCGCATTACTGGTTCCATTGCTTGGATATGGTATGGAATCTGTCGTTATCGCATTGTTTGTATATGGTCTGATGCCGATTTTTACTAATACCATCGAAGGACTGGAAAGCATTCCGAAACAAATCGATGAAGCGGCTGATGGGATGGGATTGACACCATTACAAAAGTACGGCCATGTGGAGCTGAAAATGGGGATGCCTTATATTTTAGCTGGCATCCGGATTTCCTTAATTGTAAACATTGCAGCAGCTACCATTGGGGCCGTGGTTGGTGCCGGTGGTCTAGGGATGCCCATTATGAGTGGCATACGAATCTACGATCCGATTTTGATTATGAAAGGAGCACTGCCTGTTATTTTGCTGGCATTGCTGGTGGATGGATTATTCCGAAAATTGGAGAAATACTATGGACAAAAGAATTAAAGTTGATGAATACATTGCCAACGCAAAGAAATGGCAGGATGAATTCACAATATTATATGGTACATCAATCCGGAAGATTGCATAAACAAACCGATCGGAGTATCATAATAGATAGATATCGACAAATCACACATTATAAAATAGGAGGTGTATTATGGCAGATTTATATGATGAATTAGTTGATTTTGAAATTTTAGGTGGTCTCGAATACACAGAGACAGAAAAAGAAAAACTGGTGGATCAGGCTTATGAGCTGGGCTTGGACATAAATGATTTTGATACGTGGGAAGAAATCCAAATTGCGGTGAATGGCCTGCGAGAAGACTGATAGGGAACAAACATGAAAAGAAAAGTACATATATCAACATTGATTATAATTCTGCTGATTTCGTCAGCGGTACTTTATGGAATACAAATTGCCGTCTTTCAGCGATATAGTGATACGCAGTTCTATTTCCTTCAGGATATGGCATTCTTGCCAATCAGCGTTCTATTGGTTACGCTGGGCTTGAATACTGTCATAGTCAGGCAGGAAAGAAAAGAAAAGAAAGAAAAGGTTAGTGTTGTCATCAATGAATTTTTTGCAGAAACGGGAACTGAATTAGTCATTGCGCTTCGTAGCCACATAGCAAATCTGGAAGGAATTTCCCCAAAGCTTCAGCTGGCCGCAGAATGGCAGGACAAGGACTTTAGCGCCAGCATCGATGCAATTGCAAAATATCCATTTCAGGCAGAATTGGTGCAAGAGGACTTGCAAAGCCTACGTGATACGCTTGTTCGGAAGAAGGACCATTTATTGCGACTTTTTGAAAATGCCAATCTCATGGAACAAGACCGATTCACTGGGATGCTTTGGGCGGTCTATCATGTCTATGATGAACTTCGCAGCCGGGAATCGTTAGATAATTTACCCGCCAATGATATCCTTCACTTGAATCTGGATATCCAGCGGGCTTATCAAATTCTTCTCATTGAGTGGATTGAATCTATGAGAATATTAAAAAGAAAGTATCCCTATCTTTACTCCTTAGCAGTACGAAAATGCCCCTTTGGTAGCGGGGATGTCATGATTCATTAACCATGCAATTTCCGTATCCAATTTCTCGACTACTTCATGGCAAAAGCCGCATGAGGACAAACTTTCACACATTGGCCACAGCCAATGCATTTTGAAGCATCATACCCAATATCGATTCTTAAGAAACCTTGCTTAATCCGTGTGACTGCGCCGGTAGGGCATGCTTTGGTCACTGGACAAAATGGAGATTTGTCACATTTTGCTACTTTGAAGATTGCTTTTCCGGAACCTTTATAGTTGTTATTTTTCATAAATCCTCCTAGTTATTATGGATCAGATGATTTCGTATGTCGACATCTTATCAGAAAACAAAGATATGATTGGTGAGCAACTCACATACCGAGCACAAAAGGAGTACAAATGGAAACAAACGCATATATCATGCCACCAAAGCGGATTCCGCTATTGCTTCGAATTGGAATCATGATTTCAAGGAAAGTGACAAAAAAAGATTTGCTGGCACCTAAACTCCTGGCGTGGTATCCAAAAGTGGCGGTCAGTTCTGGTGTGTTAGAGGCATTGGTCGCCCATGGAAAAAAAGATCTCAATGCGCGGATACTGAAACTTATCCGTATACAAACCTCGATTTGTGTGGCTTGTCCCTTCTGTATTGATATGAATTCATTTGAATACGAAAAAGATGGGATAACAATTGAGGAAATGCAAGGCTTGACAGGTGCAATTGCTATCAATGAAATACCTAGTTTTTCTAAAAAAGAACGACTAGCCATACAATATTCAAAAATAATATCAAGCACACCTGTGGAAATGCCACTGGAACTAGTTGAAGACTTGAAGAGGGAATTTACTGAAAGAGAAATTGTCATACTCTCTAGCACGGCTGCCCAGGTGAATTATTGGGCAAGGATGTTGGTTGCTATGGGCGTACCCCCGGCGGGATTTTCTGAATCTTGTCAGATAGGCGAAAAATAATATTAAAAATCCATAAAAAATAAACTACACATTAGGAGGAAATTATGAAAATTGCATTACCATCCAGACAAAACATGATTGATGACCATTTTGGCCACTGCGAATATTTTACTGTTTTTACCATTGACGATGCAGGAAAAGGTATTCTGAATCAAGAAGTCATCGCATCCCCAGCTGGTTGCGGCTGCAAATCCAACATCGCGCAAGTACTTGCTGAGATGGGGGTTACAGTCATGCTTGCAGGAAACATGGGTGAAGGCGCGGTGCAGGTTCTAAACGGTGCGGGAATCCAAGTGCTTCGAGGTTGTTCCGGTGATGTCAAAGAAGTTACATTGCTGTGGATGGACCAAAAACTCGTTGATTCCGGTGACGCATGCCATGCCCACGGCCATGATTGCCAGCATTAATTCTCAATAGCTAAGCGAGCTGGCAGACTCCGTATTTTATCAATAACATAAGGCTTATGAAACACCTCAAACAAGAGGTGTTTTTTTATAATCCCCATAAACGACGAAGGGCGAGGCAATCATAAGATCTCAGCAATATAATACCGATTCAACAGTAAAAGTGTTACAATTAGAGCAACCAAGATAATTGGATAAGGGTGAACAGATATGATAAAAAATCAGTGGTATGCTGTGTTGGATGCCAAGCAAGTAAAAAAAAATAAAATTTGCGGTGTAACCCGCTGTGGAGAAAAATTAGTATTTTGGAGAGACGATGCAAACCAAGTCCACTGCATCTTTGATCAATGCTGCCATAGAGGTGCATCCCTAAGCGCCGGGCATATTGAAAATCAACATGTCGCTTGTCCTTTTCACGGTTTTCAATATGATAGCAAAGGCAAAGTGGCCTTGATTCCTGCAAACGGAATGCATAGGGACGTGCCTGAAAATTACAAGGTCAATGCCTACTTTGTGAAAGAAGCTTACGGATTCATCTGGCTATGGTTTGGTGATGACTTCGGTGATGCCGCAGGATCTATCCTATTTTTTGAGGAACTCAAATCGGGATTTACATACGGACAAATTTCAGAAACCTGGGCGGTCCACTATACCAGAGCCATCGAAAACCAGCTGGATGTGGTGCACTTGCCATTTGTTCATGATACTACAATTGGCCGAGGGAACAGAACACTCGTAAACGGTCCGGTGGTAAAATGGACGGACAATCTAATGACGTTTTATGTTGACAACCAGCAGGATAGAGGTCAAAACCCCAAAAGGGCAAGCGAGATAGAAGCGTATGAACGACTATTCCATCTGCAATTTCAGATGCCCAACACCTGGCAAAATATCATATCCGATGATATAAGGATTGTTGCCGCCTTCGCTCCGATTGATGATGAGCACACTCATATTTATATTCGGTTTTATCAGCGTTTCATGAAGATTCCGGGGTTAAGGCATCTGGTAAACAGATTTAGCAACATTTCAAATCGGGTGATTCTCCATCAGGATCGACGAGTCGTGTTGACGCAACATCCCAAAAAAAGTGAGTTGAATATGGGGGAGAATCTGATACAAGGTGACTTGCCAATTGTTGAGTACCGTAAAAGAAGAGAATGGTTAAAATCACAATAGACGATTCACTAGATGATTAAGAAAGGATTTGTGCTATGGATTATATCATTGGTGTCGATGGTGGGGCGACCAAAACGGAAGCTGCTGCATATAATTTAATGGATGAAAAGATTGCTGAAAGTACAACAGGCCCTGGAAATCCTGCAGTAGACTTTAAGTTAGCCGAAACGAACATCATGCTGGCGTTGTCCCAATGCCTCCACAAGATAAAGGGGATAGGGGGAGAATGCCATGGCATTTATATGGGGATTGCAGGAATTGAAGTCATGGATAATAAAAGCAGATTGGAAGCGCAGATTGAGCAAGCGTTCCGTTGTCATGTCATGGGTGTGCATGACTCTGAGTTAGCTCATGCCGCAGTTTTCAACGGCAAAGATGGCATCATAACCATTGCTGGAACCGGGTCAGTCAGTTATGGCCAATACAAAGGAAAGACCAGCAGAACCGGAGGATGGGGACATGTACTGGGGGATGAGGGTAGTGGATATTGGATTGCGTTGGAAGCCTTAAAACGTATGACTTTGGAGGAGGACTTGGGAATGAACCCCAGTTCCCTATCTCGGCAGATGATGAAACGTCTGGGAGTTCACAGCATTGCGGATATGAAAGATTTTGTTCATGTATCGGGTAAATATGAAATAGCTGCGGCTACTGGGGTTGTGGTTCAAGCAGCACAAAAGGGGGAAAGAGAAGCATTGGAAATATTAGATCGGGCGGGCCAGGAATTGGCCATCATGACCGAAAGACTTTACAATAAGTTAGAAATCTTCGGCCCTATGGAGATAGGGTGTAGTGGAGGTATTCTTCTTAATGTGAATCAGGCAAGGGAGGCTTTTCGGACGCATCTTGAATCTCATTTGGATTCAATTAAGATATTGGCAGACGCTGTCCCTCCAACAAAAGGGGCTTGCCATTTACATCGAATGTGCACCACTTGAAAATAACTCTGAAATATCGTAGAATTTAGACAATTAAAGCATAATAACCTTAAGATGAGTGAGGATATGGATAACAAGAACATAAGAAACAAAAGTAAGAAACCAATCACAAAGCCAGAAGCAATAAGCTTTGAGCAGGCGCTTCAATTGGTGATTGACAATCTTCCGTTTGATGTCTGGATGAAAGACGTTGACGGAAAATATTTGGCCGTGAATAAATCTTTTGTTGACTACGCTGGTGTTCCATATGAAAACATCATTGGCGCTAAGGATCATGATTTATACCCAAGCGATGAAGCTGAAGTATATCTAGCCAGCGATCAAGCAGTGCTTACAGGAGCAAGACGGGGATACTTTGAATCCGTTGTTGACGGGAAATGGAAAGAAGAATACAAGGATTTATCCGTTGATGAACACGGAAATCTGGTTGGTACGACTGGATTTTCCAGAGATGTTACATCCAGGAAACAGATGGAACGTGATTTAGAAGCCAGCGAAAGAAGCAAGGCCGTATTGATTTCCAATCTGCCGGGAGTAGCATTTCGTTGCAAAAATGATGATGAATGGACAATGACATTTTTGTCAGATGGCTGCTATGAGTTAACAGGATATTATCCAGATGAATTATTAAATAACAATAAAATTTCTTATAATGAGTTGATTAGCCCAAAATTCCGAGATGTTGTCTATACGCAATGGGTTACTGATATTGCGGCAAACAAGAAATCCGACGATGAATATATCATTCTCACAAAGTCCGGCGAAGAAAAATGGGTGTGGAAGCAATCGGTTCCGGTGCTTGGCAATGACGGCAAATTGTCGGAAAGTGAAGGCTTCATCCTTGACATTACAGCAAACAAAAAAGTGTTGGAAGCACTGGACGAAAGTGAAGACCGATTTCGTACCATATTTGAAAAAGAACCAATTGGCATAGGCATTTTTAACACCAAAACCGGGTTTTTATATCAGGTTAACCCGAAATTCGCAGAGATTTTAGGTAGAACTATGGAGGAGCTGACCTGTCTGGACTGGAAATCCTATTCCCACCCTGCAGAAATTCAAGAAAATCTTGATAAACTAGCTCAGTTGAATAAGAAATTGATTCCAAATTTCAGAATGAACAAACGATACATCAAACCTGATGGATCATTGGTATGGGTCAATATGATGATTGTTCCGTTTAAAGCCGAGGCCATCAGTGACATGCATCTTTGCATGATAGAAGACATCACAGATAAAAAGCAAAAAGAAGAGGAAATTATTTATCTTAGCTATCATGATAGCTTGACAGGTCTTTATAACAGAAACTTTTTTGAAGAAGAAAAGAGACGGTTTGATGCCAGCAGAAGATTGCCTATGTCGGTCATCATGGGAGATATCAACGGCTTGAAGTTAATCAACGACTCCTTTGGTCACAATGCAGGGGATCGATTGCTTAGTGAAATCGGCAAACTTCTAAAGGAAACTTGTAGAGCAGAAGACGTTCTTGCGCGAATTGGCGGAGATGAATTTGTCATTATGCTATACAACACCGGCGAAGCCGGAGCAGAGCGACTATGCCAACGGATTTATAAGGCCTGCAAAACCTATGAAAAAAGACCTGACAAGCAAACATTTTATCTTAGTATCTCTTTAGGTTTTGCGACAAAGACAACCAATGATCTTAGTGTCGATGACTTGCTTCGAGAAGCGGAACACATGCTATACAGAGTTAAAAATCCAGAGCGAAAAAAAGTACGTTCCACCATAATGAATGCAGTCAAAAAACAGCTGGCCGAAAAGAATTTTGAAAACCAAACACAAAATAATCGCATCATGAAGCTTGTGCTAGAACTGGGAGAAAGACTTGGCCTAGAGTCTGAAAAAATAAAACTACTACGATTGCTGCAGGAAACTCATGATATGGGGCAACTTTCCCTTGATGAAAAATATAATGGGCAAGATCTTACCAACTTAACATTGGACGAGATGAAGCTGTATACAATGCATGCAGAAACCGGATACCGGGTTGCCATGGCAGTGCCGGAGATGAATGAAATCGCTGTGGAAATATTGGCACACCATGAGCATTGGGATGGTTCCGGGTATCCAAAAGGCCTAAAAGGTGAGGAAATCCCATTATTATCCAGAATAATATGTATAACAGATTCATACCACCAGTTATCAAGAAACATAGAAAATCAAGACTTGGATGAAACAAAGGACATCGCCACTCTTATGTTAGAAGGCTCTGGGTCAAAATTCGACCCATTGATTTTAAGAGAATTTCTGGCGTTGATTCATCAATAAGACTTTTTGTCGTTGATTCGCCAATAAGACGTTATGGTTTAATTATAATTGGATTGCCTGAGAATGGCCGGGAGGAATTCGGATGAATAAAGCAAGAGTAATTGCAATGATTGCCATTGTCGCAATCATAGCTGTGGGAATCATATTGATCAACGACTATTTCAACAAGAATCCTAAACCAGACATCGTTTCCCAGGCTACCATGGATCGTTTCCGAGTAAACGAAATCAAAGATTATCAGGGAGCCAACCTGGATCCGGCCATCGGGCCACGTGACAATTCCATAAAAGGGGTTCAGTATGTTGATATTGACTCTTACAGTTTAAAATTATCAGGATTGGTAAACACACCAAGGGAAATAGCCTATAGCGATGTAATGCAATTAGACGTTCATGAAAGAAAAATTACGCTCTATTGCGTGGAAGGATGGGAAGCTACCATTCTTTGGAAAGGCGCACTCTTGGAGGATATTATGGGGTTGGCAGGCATCAAGTCGCAAGCCAATACAGTAATTTTCCACTCGGTGGACGGATATACCACTTCCATGCCTCTTGACACCATACTTTCCAATCAACTAATCATGGCATATGGTGCCAATGGTCTGGATCTGCCACCAGAAATGGGATTCCCATTCATCATAGTGGCAGAAGATAAGTTGGGATATAAATGGGCCAGATGGGTGTCTGAAATTGAACTTTCTGATGATCCCTCCTATCTTGGCTATTGGGAGCAGCGTGGATATAATAATGATGCAACAGTAACACCAAAGACCAATCCTTAATTGAATCAGCACACTGTGATGATATTTCTTTTGGGAGAGATGAAATGAAATATAGCAGCATACAGACACAAAGATTGAATATTGTCGAAGCGACTGAGGGGGATGTGCAGACAATCATCGAAATAGAATCCCATAAGGACAACAGGGATTTTATATGGATTGGAACTGCTGAGCAGCATTTGGAGGAAATAGAAGACCCCAATCACTTGCTTTTATTATTTCGTACAAAAGAGGATGGAAGAATCGTCGGCTATGCCTTAGCCAGGATTGACTGGAAGTCAGAGGTGTTTGAGCTTCGAAGAATCGCAATTACCGAAAAAGGTATGGGATTTGGCAGGGAAGCCATGGAGGCCATTATGGCATTTGCCTTCAGGGAACTAGGCACCAACAGGTTTTGGCTGGATGTATATCCGGACAATCTCATTGGCATTAAACTATATGACAGTCTGGGCTTGCATCTGGACGGGGTACTCCGGCAGAACTACAAATCTTCCCGTGGTTATTTGGATCAAATTATTTATTCAATGCTAAAGTCAGAGTATTTTGCCTCTTTAGTTTAAACCACCTTTTGCCTATGGAAATTATTGTTGACAAAAAAGGAAAACAATTCTAAAATAAACTGAACGGTCAGTTTATAGTGGGAGAAGATTATGGTAAGTACAACGGATAAAGCAGAAAACACCAAAAAACTCATAGCTGAGAAAGCTAGAGAAGTCTTTAGCCAAAAGGGCTATTTTCTTGCATCCATGGAAATGATTCGTGCCAATTCAGGTATGAGCAAAGGAAGCATCTACTATCATTTTAAAAGCAAAAGCGACTTGTTTTTGTATTTGCTCGATCTTTACATATTGGAATGGGTAGATAGCTGGGAAGAAAAGGATGCCGGGCTTAAGACCGCCAAAGAAAAATTATATGCATTGGCGGAGCATTTTGCCTTGGACTTTGAGAGTCCTTTGATGCAGGCGGCGATGGAGTTTTCTGGAAGCGAAGCGTCAGATCCGAAAATCATAGAACAACTATATGAATTGAACAATCGATATTTTCCTGTTGTTCAAAAGGTCATTGAAGAGGGTATCGCAAGTGGGGAATTCAAGCAGACCAACCTTGAAGAAATTACCATCATCACCTATGGATACCTGGCAAGTGTGGGGTCAATCTGTAAAATTATTGATTACAAGGACATGAACAAGATTTACAAGATGGCGGTTGATGTGTTTTTGGATGGACTTAAGAATTAAGTGGGTATCAAACGTTATTTTTTTAGTTAATAAAAAACCGAACAGTCAGTTTATTAGCAGGAGGAATGAAGAATGAAAGAGTTAGTACGAAACAGGGTTTTTCAAATCATTATGGCGACAGATACCATACAGCAAATGAGTATCTGGATTCGAAATATGGCGGTCCTGTTTTTCGTCATAGAGCAAACCAATGCAGACCCGGTGGCAATTTCACTGATCACAATCTTTGAATATTTGCCGATTTTCATCTTTTCCTATTTCGGTGGTGCCATGGCCGACAAATGGAACCCAAAGAAAACCATGATCATTGGAGACAGCTTAAGTGCGTTGTCGGTTTTGCTGATATTATTCCTAATTGTGCAGGGTTACTGGCAAGCTGTTTTCGCCGCGACCCTGGTCTCTTCCATCGTTACTCAATTCTCGGCGCCATCGTCTGTAATAATGTTCAAAAGAAATATTGATGACAAGCTGATTACGCCGGCGATTTCTATATCGCAAAGCATGCTTTCTTTATATCTAATTGTAGGGCCGATTATTGGTACCTTGCTTTACGAAACCCTAGGGATTCAGATTTCCTTGACCATCATTGCAGTATTGTTCTTTCTATCTTCTTTGGTTCAATTCTTGCTGCCCAACAGCCCAAGAAACAAGGAATTAGTAAGTGCAACCGTGATGCATCAACTGAAAGAAGGGCTTGTTTACATATATCACGACAGCGGATTGCGGGTGCTTTTCACCGTTTTGGCGATCTTTGGATTTGCAACCGGATTGATACAACCTCTCACTGTTTTTATTCTGACAGACCGATTGGGCATCGATGCCCAGAATCTACAATGGTTCTATGCCCTTTCAGGTGTTGGGCTACTTGTGGGTGCCATTCTATCAATTACAGTGGTAAACAAATTGAAAACGGGCACCGTGTTGTTTTTATGCATGATGGTATTTGCAGCCCTCACTGCGACGGAAGCGTTTTCCACCTTGGTCTACATCACGGCACCCTTGTATTTCCTTTCAGGAGTAACTACAGCATTTGTTCAGGTGGCCATCAGCGCTCCCTTGATTAAAACCGTTCCTGAAGATTATATTGGAAGAGTCAATGGTATGGTCTCTCCCTTACTGATTGGGGGATTGCTCTTGGGTGCAGCCTTATCGGGTGTTTTAATGAAAGAATTAGACTTGATTCCGGTTTATATGATTTCCGTTTTCTTCATTCTGGTTTGCGGGGTTATCTGCCGTACCTATAAGGAAACAAGTCTCATAGAAAACATTACACCTTGAAAAGTGAATGAGTTTTTGAAGATAATATTTGGCAAATGTTGTATAATTAAAATATTAAGTAGAAACAAGGCTTCCTTAATGCGTTGAGGAGAATGGACTACATAAACGGAACAAAAAGTTGACTTGGTAGTTATGTTATATGATAATTGACAGTATCAAGTTGTTGTATGAAGGGGCGCATATGAAAAAAAAATCAGAATCAAAGATGCCTGGCGGAAACGTCACGAGTGTGGGACGAAGCACACGAAAAAAGAGGTTGCATTGGCATACTCTAGTGATCATGCCAGCATTGATTTTGTATTTTGAAATCTGTTTGAGGCTTACTACTGGTATCAAATTTTTTGACATAGGCCTATTGTACCTTACCTTATTCTCCATATCAGCCGGCGTACTGATTACACTGCTTCTTAGTTTCTTGGGGACGAAAGGTCGAAGCATTATTTCTTGGATTATCATCGTATTTTTTGTGTTATTTTACGGTTCACAATTCTTTTACTACTCAATCTTTGGCACTTTTTATACTTTCTATTCCATGGTTCACGGAGGCGCAGCCTTTCAATTTTCAGATACAATTCTAACCGCTTTGGCGAACATTTGGATGCCGTTGCTATTATATGTGTTGCCCATTGCCGTAATGGTATTGTTACGTAGTGTTAGAAGGCAGCAACAGAAGACTTCCGGAAGGCAAAAAATTGCTATATTGATTTTGGTTGTTTTGCTACAAGGAGCCACTGTATTAGCTGTCTGGGTCGACCGGGGAGAAGGATTAAACTCCAACATGCTATATTTTGGATCGGCGGATACGGCATCTTGCGTATCTCGATTTGGTGCATTGACCGCATTACGATTGGATATTCAAAAGACCATTGTCCCTCCTGAGAGTGGACCTGATGGTGGTGGCATTGGTCCTGGATCTAAAAACAATATTCCGGATTCCCTTTATGCCAAACAGGTTTACAATCTTGACTTTGATCAGTTGATTGCCAGCGCACCCAACAGTACTGTTGAAGCGTTGCATAAATATTTTTCTACTGCCACCCCCACGAATTTGAATTCATATTCCGGCAAATTTGCCGGCTATAATTTAATTCTCATTACCGCTGAGGGATTCAGCCCCTACGTCGTAGACAAGGAGTTGACTCCGACGCTGTATAGGATGACCACAGAAGGGTACCAATTTACCAACTTTTATAATCCCGTTTGGGGTGTCAGTACCTCTGATGGAGAGTATACGCTGTGTACCGGACAGATTCCAAAGCCTGGGGTTTGGAGCTTCAAGGAATCCGCAAAAAATGACTTGCCTTTCACCATGGGCAACCAGTATCGGTTTCTGGGATTGACCCCAAGGGCATACCACAATCATACGTATAGTTATTACGATAGGGACTTGTCCCATCCCAATGCAGGGTACCGGTACACGGGACGTGGAAATGGTTTAGACATGAAAAACCAGTGGCCGGAGTCGGATCTGGAAATGATGGAAAAAACTGTGGATGCCTATATTAATGAACCTTGGTTTCACACCTACTATATGACCGTTAGTGGCCATCTTAACTATAATTTCTTCGGAAATATGATGGCGGCGAAACACAAGAGTGAAGTGGCAGATTTGGATTTATCAGAACCCTGTAAAGCTTATATTGCATGCAATATGGAATTTGACCGTGCCATGGGATATCTGATTCAGCGACTGGAAGATGCAGGTATAGCTGATAAAACCTTGATAGTCTTTTCCAACGACCATTATCCTTATGGTTTGACGGAGGCAGAATATCTTGAAATTGCAGGTTTGAAAAAGTTTGATCCAATGTACGAAATGTACAAGAGCAGACTGGTAATATGGAGCGGAGATATGAAGGGGGATTCCGGCCAAGTAGTTGACAAAATCTGTTACCAACCAGATATTATCCCCACCATATCCAACCTACTGGGGATACCATATGATTCTCGAATGCTTTCAGGTACGGATATTTTTTCTGACAGTGAAGGGCTTGTTATTTATAAAGACTATTCGTGGCAGACCGAAAAAGGAATCTACATTACATCGGAGAAACAATTTTATCCGGAAAAAGGTGTAACCGTGGATGAAAATTATGTGACCCGCGTCACCAAGCATGTGCGAAACACATTCTGGGCATCATCAAAGATTCTGGAAACCAATTATTTCAGCTATATAATATCCGGTGAACAGAAAAAAATACTAGACCGACCCATTCCACTTCCATAAACAGATAGGATGGTAAAATATGAATGTACAGATCATAATTTCATTGGTGCAAAATATTGCTATTTTACTTGCAATGGTATTTATTTATTCGTTGGTGTTAAGCAATCGGCAAACTGATAAACTCTATTACAAAATAGCATTGGGAATATTCAATGGTTTAATTGGCATTCTGTTGATGTGGACAGCGCTAAGGCTGGATAATGGTGTAATTTTTGACACAAGATCCATCCTCATCAGTGTCTCCGGGATGTTCTTTGGCGCTATCCCAACAGCGATTGCCGCTGTTATCATGATATTGTATCGCATTTTTCTTGATGGCCCCGGCATGTATGTTGGGGTTTCTGTTGTAATTTCAACTTCCATACTAGGTATATTGGCGCATAAATACTATTTCCAACGAATTCTATCCAATCTTAAAAATCGTGGTTGGATATTTTATATCTTTGGGGTGATTGTTCATATTGATATGATGTTATGCATGCTGTTGTTGCCCAAATCAGTACGATTTGACACAATTGAATCTATACTATTACCTGTTTTAATCCTATATCCCCTTGGCACGTATCTACTCTGTAAAATTTTGCTGGACCAACTAGACAAACACAATCTAGTAAGCAAGATTGCAGAAAGTGAAGAGAAATATCGAAGCATTGCTGAAAACACCTCAGATGTTATTTGGACCATGGACCCATCCTTAAATCTTACCTACGTAAGCCCGGCGACACAACATATCTTTGGAGATTCTCCAGAAGCCTTTACCAAAAAGAGCATCATTGAAAGAATCATCCCCGAAGATCAAGAAAAAGCAACCGCCTTTTTAAGTGGTATGCAATCATGGAGCAAGGAGCGCGAAAGCAGTTGTGATGACCCTAGAATACTGGAGTGCCGCTACAAAAAAAATGATGGTGATCCATTGTGGATTTCTATCAGCGCCAATGTAGTTCACGACCAGCAAGGGGAAATTTCCGGTTTTACCGGGACAGTCCGTGACATTGATCATCTGAAAAGAATAGAAATCGAGAACAATCGACAAACTGCGCTGATTGTTTCCATCATTGACTCCATTCCGGATTTGATTTTCTACAAAGATTTGGAAGGGCGTTATATAGGGTGCAATGAAGCGTTTGCAGAATTTTGCGGAAGACCTAAAGACGAAGTACTTGGCAAAACGGACCACGAGTTATTCTCAGTGGCAGAAGCAGATTGGTTTAGGTATATTGATAA
>JBGSVW010000030.1:0-1963 GCA_041752735.1 Anaerovoracaceae bacterium
TGTTATTTCACGGTACGGTATATTATGAAATGATTTTTCGGGTTCACCTTGAGTTTGTCAGAATTCCCTTGGTGGAGTTCGTACTAATAGTGGGTGGTGGATTGTTTATTTTTATTTCCGGTGTCAGCTGCTCATTTTCCAAAAGCAACATCCGAAGAGGCTTAGTTTGCTTTGGATTCGGTCTTGTTATTTCAGCCATTACCTTAATACTATGGAAAGGGTTTGGTCAGCAAAACACTTTCATCTTCTTTGGCATTTTACATTTGCTTGGGGTTTCTATGATTGTATTTGGCCTGACAGAAAACGTCATCAAAAAATCCACTGAGAAGCGGAATCCACTCATTGGATTGGTTGTCTTTGCTGGACTTTTTGCGATATCATACTTGATGGTTTACAAGGACCTATGGGAGCAAGCGATATTTTCTTTAAAACCGGTAGAAACTCTGTATCATTGGAATCTCTTATATGTTGCCGGTTATCCCAACTGGTCAGCATTTCCGCCCATTGACTTCTATCCAATCCTGCCGTGGATCCTGCTTTTCTTTGCAGGTGGCTACGCCGGCGTCTGGATTGTGAAAAATCAGTTGCCTGAATGGATTACCCGTGTCCATTTTCGCCCCTTGGTTTATTGCGGGCAGCACACCATGGTGATTTATTTAATTCATCCCCTCGTTTTGTATCCGGCCATCCTGCTATTGAAAATCCTAATCACTTAGATTCAATCCATCCTTGTCTAACAATAAGGGGTGTGCTATGATAAATAGCGTACGCGAGCCCCCGTAGCTCAGTGGATAGAGCGTCGGTTTCCTAAACCGTGCGTCGTAAGTTCGACTCTTATCGGGGGTGCCATATGCAAAAGCCCCGGCCTTTTGGCTGGGGCTTTTGCATATGCTCTTATTAGCAGGCGAACTTACGACCAAAGAGGCCCGGGGGAAGGTATGCTCCCCCGGACAAAGACCCGAAGGAAGTTGCTTCCCGCACGCTAAAACCAGATTCAAAAAAAAGATTAGAAATCATCGTTTTGTGGTAAAATACAATAAGATTGGAGGGACTATCATGGGAACATTAGAGAAGGATGAAAAGATCCCTGAAACAACAGGAACAAAGAAGAAGCGGAGAATGGGGCCAGTCAGAACGGCCATATTCATAATATTTTTGTTGGTTTTTCTGGTTTCGGCTGGAATGCTGGCAAAAAATTATTTTGAAGACAAAGAGGCAGAGAATGATTTTGCCCAATTGGTGGTATCCGGAGGATATGACTTAAAGGCTTTGCAGGAGCAAAATCCGGACATCATTGGATGGCTGCAGATTAATGATACCAAAATCAACTATCCGGTCATGCAAACCAAGGATGCACCGGAGTATTATCTGAGGCGTAATTTTAAGAAAGAACAGTCCACCGCCGGCACTCCCTTTATGGATGCCACAAGCGACATCAATAAGCCAACATTGAACTGGACCATTTACGGACACAATATTAAAAGCGGCACCATGTTTCATGACTTATTAAAATATGCCAATGAAGAGTTTTATCAAGAACACAAAACCTTTACCTTTGATACCATCAATGGAACAGGAACGTACGAGATTGTTGCTGTATATTATACCCAAATATACACCACTGATTATACTGGATTTAAATACTATCACTATAACAATATTACCTCTGCAGCCAAGCTAAAGGAATTCATAACAGGCAGCAAAGCGCTCGCTCTTTATGATACAGGCGTAATGGTTGAAAACGAGCAGGTGTTAACTTTATCCACCTGTGCATATCATGTGGAAGACGGACGATTTGTGGTCGTTGCCAAAAAAATAAATTAATAAATTAAAAATCAAACCCCGGACAAGTTGTCCGGGGTTTTTTATTACGTTTGTTATGCTAGTTAAAAAAGCTTTGCAGTAGCAACACAATGAAATTGTTGTCATATAAATCCTTGGAGAACATGGAGTTGTCCAAAGA
>JBGSVW010000031.1:0-25261 GCA_041752735.1 Anaerovoracaceae bacterium
TTGAATATTACTGATGATATTAGAGTGTGAAAATCAACACAAAATAAGAATGGGATTTGAGATTACTCGGCATAAGAACCGAAATTTTCTCAAATCCCATTACATACCAGTTATGCAACCCTTTTTTGCAACTGAAATATGCTTATTTCGTTACCATTTATGGATTTTGACCCTATGGTATCGGGTTCAGCATCCATACAACTCCATCCACCGGGTATCCGGAATACAGCTCGAATTGTTGCGCACCCCATTCATTCTGGCTATTATCATAATACTCATCAAAATATAGTTGATTTCCGCCAACAAAACCATCAACCCTTAAGACGAATATGCCATAGAATTGTGAGTAACCACAAATTTCAAACTGACCGTTTTCATCTGTGACATCCTCATAATATTCAGAACCCCAGTCCTGAATGTTCATGGGATCATCCGCAAATTGAGCTGTAACGGTCATTCCCTCCACAGGTTTGATTGTCTGTGCCACGTCATCAAAATACATCAAGGTGCCGCTGATATTTACAAAATTCTTATATTCCAACCTGATGTCATTGGCCAGGGAAGTCTGCCCTGCCAGTGGAAGCCAAGTGTATTGGCCAAGTGCTGAAACGAAAAAGTCTTTGTAATCCGGCTTATAATTTGGCACCTCGAAGGATTCCGTGCTACCGGGATAGGCGAATATCGGACAGTTCACCCAGAATTCCCACGGGTATGCTTTTAATCCCTTGAACTCATAGTACCCATGTTCATCCGTACTGGTCAGTTGGATACAGTTTTTGTAGCTGTACTCCTGCACCGCCAAACAAATGGGTGTGTTTGTCAAAGGCTGCCCTTCATTGCCGGGGAAAGTATCAAGGAGATATCCGCCTATTTTTCCTGAAGCATCCAACGCTACGCTGACATTGCCGGTTGTTCTTCCATATTGGATGGTCACGCTGTCGCCCAACCTTACAATTGGGGCATCAGGATATGCTTCCATGGCATACGTGTTCAAGTCTTGTGGAACAAACAATACCCGGTATTCTCCGGCTGGCAGGCTGATTTTGTATTGTCCATTCTTTGTAGTTAAGGTGGTTCCGGCAAGGGTTTTCCAATCTGGTATCCCCATGCCGTCTGTGTTGCTCCAGCCTCGCTGATAAACATAGACTTGTGTATTTGAAACGGGTTTTCCGTTCTGATTCAGTACTACGCCTGAAAGGGTTCCTTTCAACGCTTTTGCCGCAAACACCTCAGAGGGAAAAGCGCCGCACAACGATACAGCAAGAACAAATACCAGCAAGAGGTACATTGCTTTCTTGTGTTTCATTATCATCACGCTCCCTTAAGTAATATATTCGGGTTGCATGTAAATTTTAGCACTGAGATGAATAGTCGTCAATAAATATTCAGACTGTTGCAAATAAATACAGCGGGGCATAATGTCCCCGCTGTACAGATTTAGTGTATTTATTTGAGCTATTGGTATTTGGTTATTGAACCGGTTTTACCACAGCTTTTGACAAGATGAAATCTTGTACCTTGTTTAAGTATAGCTGTCGCTCAATGGTATCCTTACCTACAGCATCCTCATAAGTCTTCCCTTGGGTTTCCTTAAAGGATTCCTCGGTATATCCATAGTCTTCAAGCGTCTCTTTGATAAACGTATTATACTCGTCTTTCGTGGTGCTAAGATCCTCTTCACCTGCGATGTAAAAGAGTATCATTTCTTCCTTCACCAAGACTTTAGCATACTCCGCAACCTGTGAGTTGAAATCAGCTTCATCTTCTACGCCAACATACTGTTGCAAGAATTCCACATATTCCATTTCATACTGTTCGGCATAACCTTTGTATTCTTTTACAGTGCTGTCAATCACATCCTGAACTTCTTTGTCCGGGTATTTAATCACTTCCGTTGCGCTGACGATGGCACCCCAAAGCTTTTGCTTTTGGGCCAAAATAGCGGCATCGGTTTTTTCAGCGGTAATCTGTTCTTTGATAAACGCTGTATACTCAGCTACTGTGTTTACATCTCTGTTGTCTTTGACGAATATATCATCCAACGCGGGGACCACCAGTATTTGTCTCGACTTGACGGTAACCGTAAAGACGACGGCTTTGCCAGCCAAATCAGTGGAGCTGTAATCCGCGGGGAATGTGAGGTTCAAATCAACGGTCTTGCCTACTTCAACGCCAATCAAACCCGATTCAAATCCATCAATAAACGATCCGGAACCGATTGTCAAGCTTTGGTCTGCAGCGGACCCGCCATCGAAGACTTGTCCGTCTACTTTGCCGGCAAAATCAATGATGATGGTTTCGCCGTCTGCAACCACACCTTCTTCAACGGTCTTGGTGGTTCCTGCAGCAGTAAGGTTTTCTTGGATTCTTGTATTGACTTCTTCATCTGTAACAGCAATGGCAAATCCATCAACTTCAAGTCCGGTATATTCACCTACTGTAATGTATTCCGTTAAGTCATATTTTGAATATGGCTTGCCGTCACCCATGAGCAGTAATGTTACAGTGACTGCGACGGCAACAAGTACAGCCGCACCGATAATGATCCATCTTTTTTTAGTCATTTATTTCACAGCTTTCTTTGCCGTATCACAAAGCTTTGTAAATGCAGCGGCATCATAAATCGCCATCTCGGATAGCATCTTTCGGTTGATTTCAATTCCTGAAACCTTCAAACCATGCATCAGTTTGCTGTAAGAAAGTTCGTTCATTCTTGCTCCGGCATTGATTCTTGCAATCCAAAGCTTTCTAAAATCCCTTTTCTTGTTTTTTCTGCCTACATAAGCAGAACGCAGGGATCTCATGACTGCCGGGTTGGCTGCCTTGAAGTTTCTGCTTTTGTTTCCGTAGAAACCCTTCGCTAATTTTAATATCTTCTTATGTCTTTTGTGGGCGTTCAGGCCCTTTTTTACTCTTGCCATGTTTCTTACCTCCTACTCTCTATTTGCAAATTGCAGCTTTAATTCTTCTCAGGTCAGCACTGCTCAACAGGGTTGCCTTACGCAGACCACGTTTTCTCTTTGCAGACTTCTTGGTAAGAATGTGACTCTTGAAAGCCTTGTTTCTCTTTACTTTCCCGGTGCCTGTCAGTTTGAATCTTTTCATTGCACCTCTGTGAGACTTCATCTTGTTTTTCGCCATGGTGAAAATTCCTCCTGTATATTAATTGTTTAAAGTTACTTTTCCGCTTTTGGAGTCAAATACATAATTAGGCTTCTGCCTTCGAACTTGGCGGCTTTTTCAATATCGGCCACCTCCGCGACAGCTTCGGCAAACTTGTTCATGACCTCCATACCCCGGGCAGCATAAGTCGCTTCTCTGCCACGGAATCTAAGGTTGACCTTGACTTTGTCGCCGGCTTTCAGGAACTTGTGGGCCGTGTTGGCTTTTACCTGAATATCGTGGTCTTCAATATAAGTGCTCAGACGAATTTCCTTCATCTGGGTCGTTGTCTGCTTCTTCTTAGCTTCCTTTTCCTTTTTTTGAAGTTCGTAACGATATTTGCCGTAGTCCAGAATTTTGCACACAGGTGGATTGGCCGTTGGAGAAATATTCACCAAGTCCATACCTTTTGCCTCTGCAAGGCTCATGGCCTCTTCGCGGCTCATGACACCTAGTTGCTCGCCATCATTACTGATGATTCTCAATTCCTTATCACGAATCTCTTCGTTGATCAAGTTTTCCTTACTAATAGTCTTATACCTCCATATAAACATAAAAAAAGCGGATACATATATCCGCCATCCAATGCCAAAGGGCATTTTTGTCTCGTATTTACCCAGTCAGCGTGGCCGAAAAGGTGAGAAGCGGATAACTTCTTCTTTGGTTACTCGGTAACTATACCATTTGAATCTATTCCTGTCAATGATTTTTCACTCCGAAAGAGCCGCTGCATTTTTGCTATCCTGCCTACGTTTATATAACCTTTTGCCCACCTGGAAGAGAAACATTAATACCAGTCCGAAAGCTATATTCTGAAGCACATTCGCGTAATCTCCATACCAACCGTTATTCGTTACCTCGGTCAGGATTTCGCCATCCGAAACAATAATATACTTATTGAACCCATCGTCCACAGAGATCCATAAGTTCACGGTTTCCATGCCTTCAAAGAAGAATGATTCATTGGTCACCTTCCAGCGATCCAGCAACGGGACTTTCCGAAATGACAGACCCGACAGGCTTCCGTCTTCATGGCGTATGATTGCTACCTTGGAACGTTCACCAATGTCAAATAATTTGACCGAACCCGGATTGTTGGCATCATACGTTGTTGCATAGCCAATCATGCCCAAGGTACTGGTTCCCTTGCCACCAAAAAGAATGAATAAAAGGACCGCAATTAAAACCAAAGCAAAAATCACAGTTCCTTTTTTCCCTAATTTGAATCGTGGTTGATTCGTTTCGCTCATACCTACCCCCAAAACTAATTCTTACATTACATTTTAAATAACTTTGTTCCTTTTGTAAAGACTAAGCCACCAATTGATGCCCACAGCCAGAGGGGCGAGGTGCCATCGCCGAGATCTTTGCCAGTACCGAGAGTTTGACGTCTGAATGCCCACTATGTATATTTATTCCCATAAAGCCGACATTATCCTTCGTTTATTCACGAGTATTCACGATAAAACAACCGAGTTAAACACAATTATGACAAATCCAGGTTTTTCAGATGATTTGTCATAATTTCCTTCAAATATCAGGGGCTGTTGACATAATATCCGACCCTGAATCGCGCATGTTGGGCGATTCGGTTCCTCTAAATGTATAACAGTACATTTAATATGAAAAGTCGCTCATTTATCTGGGAATCCTAGGTTGGAATTATGCAAATGAAGCGAAAAATCTCATTTTGTCATAATTTACTAAAAGGATGCCGGTTTCAAAAGGATTATTTTGAAATTTTGTTTGGTTGTTGAGTGGTGGAAATCGTTTGGTAAACGATTTCAATATTTTAATTAGAATTTTTTGTTTATACTACTTTGTTCCGTTCATACTACCTTGTTCCGTCTATATCGACTAAGCCACCAATTGATGCCCACGGCAATCAGGATGAACAAGCCAATGCTCAGGGACTTGGCATAGGTGCCGCTCCACTTTGAAGCCCCAAGGATATTGACACGGTCAAAGCTGACCTGGGTTTGAAAGACAACAAAGCCATCATCTATATTGATTGCAATGGGTCTGGAATCTTCCCCGTCAACTTTAATCTGTTCGGTCATGTTCCATCGATCAAGAAAAGGTACCTTGGTGAACGACATGGCAGTTCTACCATCCTGCGTATCTCGGATAATCACAACTCTAGAATGGGGGCCGACGGTAAAATCCGAATACCGGACAACATCCACCTGGCTTCTGTTTTGCACAAACTGTCGCAATTGATCCGAATCGGAGGAACTCCCTAAGGTCACATACCCAACAAAAAGAACAAACCCCAGCAGAATCCAACGTAAAAACCGTCCACTCTTCTTGCCCGCAGGCAGATATTTCATTTCAGCCATGGTTTCCCCTTTCCGATTCATATTTGTATCAGAATCTCTTGCTTGTGCTATATGGTTATTATATAATAGATTTCATAATAAGTATGCCACATTTATTAGGCATAAAACCCTTAGCGCTTACTCTCCTTTGAAAGGAACTGCCCATGAATGCAACAGACACCATCAAGAATCTCTCCAGTTGGGAGTTTTTGGCGATTTTAGACAGCATCGATGATGCGGTTTTTATTGACGACAGCGACGGGATTGCCATTTGGTGTAACCTGGCCTGCCAGGAACTTTACAAAGTAACACCAAAGGATGTGGTTGGGGTTCATGTATTGGAACTGGAAAAACGTGGCATCTTTTCTCCTTCGGTTGCCAACCGTGTCCTGAAAGAAAAACGGGAAGTGACAATCATACATGAAAACAAAGAAGGTAAAAAACTCCTTTCCACCGGCACACCCCTGGTGGATGATCAGGGAGAAATCATCCGAGTGATTACAACGTCTCGGGACATCACCGAGCTTACCAATATGCAAAACCAGCTGCAAGCAGTGCAAGGCACTCTGGAGGGCATCAAGTCCCTTGAAAAGGCAGCCAATCAAGAAATCATCGTGGCAAGTCATGCCATGTTTAATGTAATGCAACTGGCGAGACGTCTGGCTACAGTTGATTCCACGGTTCTCATCACCGGTGAATCCGGCGTAGGCAAAGGGTTGATTGCCCAACTGCTTCATCAAAACGGCAACCGCAAAGATGCCCCTTTGGTGACAGTGAACTGTGGTGCCATTCCGGAGAATCTCATTGAATCCGAGCTATTCGGTTATGAGCGTGGGGCCTTTACCGGCTCCCGGGCTGAAGGGAAAAAGGGATTGTTTGAAGTGGCCCAAGGCGGCACCATATTTTTGGACGAAATCTCCGAGCTGCCGTTGAATCTGCAAGTCAAACTATTGCAAGTCATCCAGGATCGTGAAATCATTCGGGTGGGAGCAATCAAAAAAATTCCCATTGATGTCAGGATTATTTCCGCCACCAATCAAGATCTCCACAAACTGGTGGAAGAAGGTCATTTCAGAGAAGACCTCTATTATCGTCTCAACGTTGTGCCCATACATGTACCTCCTCTTCGGGAACGACCGGAAGATATCATCCCCCTGGTTCGAAAGTATTTGGCAAAATTCAACAAGCGACTCAACGATCACAAACAGTTAGATCCCGACGCCATGGCGGTCTTATTGAAATATGACTGGCCGGGCAACATCCGGGAACTACAAAATATTGTGGAGCGTCTCATACTCACCACCAAGGAAACTGTCATTTCAGTAGAAAACTTACCCGGGTTTATGGCGCATATGAAAAGTCCGACGCCAAAGATTTCGGACACACCCTTGGCATTGAGTGACATCTTGGACCAGGCTGAAAAAGAAGCTTTGATCCAAGCCATGGGCAAACACAAATCCACACGTGCCATGGCAAAAGCGCTTGGGGTTAGTCAGCCCTCTGTGGTTCGAAAACTCCACAAACACGGTCTTTCCAACGTGGAACATGAGTAAACCCACAAAGATAGCACTGAATTTTTAGTGATACATAATTGTATCAGCGATTTATATTTGAATCATCTATAAAAGTGTTCAAACTTCAACGGTTATCCATTAAGAACACCCACAACTCCATCTATTTTCAACAAAGCGATACAAAATTGTATCGCTTTCCTATTTTCAACTTTTCCCATTCAGTCCAATCCAGCCGGTTTGAATAAACACTTACATTTTATTTCTCCGTATCATCATCAAAATATCATTGCAATTTCAACGTTTTTTAAGCTTCTTTTCAAAAACACCTAAATTTTAATGTTTATTTATGGTTGAATGGGTATAGTTGGCACAAGGGTTGCTCTATATATACCTGCGTCGGTACGGGCATTCACATCACTGCCCAGCTAGTTGCCCCACCACGACGCCATATTCAATAGATTACCCTAACCCTATTTAAGTTTATTGATTTAATTTTAAGGAGGACTAAAAAATGTCAGATGCAAAAGCTTATATTGCAGGTCTAGTTGCAAAAGCAAGAGCAGCGCAAGCCGTAGCCGAAAACTTTACTCAGGAAGATGTCGATAAGATCACAGGTGCTGTGGCTTATGTGTTGACCAAACCTGAAGTAGCTATGAAGTACGGTGAAATGCTGGTTGCGGAATCCGGAATGGGCGTTCCTGCCAACAAGCAAGCAAAAATGTTTGGTAAAGTAAAAGGATCCTACGCACAGATGAAAGGCCAAAAGTCCGTTGGACTGGTTGACTTTGATCCTGTTATGAACGTAGAAAAATACGCAAGACCCATGGGCGTTATTGGTGCCATCATCCCCGTTACCAACGGCGAAGCAACACCTGTCGTAAAAGCCATGATGGCTTTAAAGACAAGAAACGCTGTTATTCTTGCACCTCACCCCAGAGCTAAGAACACCAACTTTGCTGTTACCGCAGCCATCCGCGAAGTCATCGCCAAATTAGGCTACCCGGCTGACCTAGTACAGGCAATCGATCCTGAAATGGTTTCCATCGAAGCTTCACAGGAATTGATGCTGCAGGTTGACTTTATCCTGGCTACCGGCGGAACACCCATGGTAAGACAGGCATACTCTTCCGGCAACCCGGCTATCGGCGTTGGTACCGGAAACGTTGTCACCATCGTTGATGGAACCACCAACATGGATGATGTTGCTGACATGATCGTTCGTTCCAAGACCTTTGACAACGCAACTTCATGCTCCACCGAAAACAATATCATCGTTTTGGAAGAAACCTATGATGCATTCATCGAAGCAATGGCAAAAAAAGGCTGCGTTCTGTTCAAGGACGGCTCCGAAGAAAAAGCAAAATTGCTCAAGACCATTTGGCCTGAATCCCCAGCCAACCACAACCTGAACATTCAGATTGTTGCACAACCTGCTTCAAAGATTGCTGAAATGGCAGGCATCGATGTTCCTGAAGGAACCGTCGTTCTGCTGGCAGAAGAAAATGGTGGATACGGAAACGAATTCCCGTTCACCGGCGAAAAACTGTCACCGGTTGCCGGCGTTCGCAAGGCTAAAGACTTCGAAGACGCTTTGGACAAGATGATTAAAATTCTGGAATATCAAGGCAAAGGACACAGCTGCGGAATCCACACATCCATCGAAGACAGACCACGAATCATGGGCGAAAAAGTTCCCGTATGCAAAGTTTGCGTGAACCTGCCTCAGTCTCTTTCCAACTCCGGTTCATGGACTTGCGGATTCCCCATGTCCATGACACTTGGTTGCGGAACCTGGGGTCACAACAGCATTTCCCACAACGCTACCTGGAAAGACCTGTTGAACTTCAACTATGTCGCAAGACCCATCCCCTCATGGCAGCCCACTGACGAAGCGCTGTTTGACACAGTAGACAAGTCAGCTCTGTAAACAGTATCCAGTCATTACAGTTCAAATAAATTTATGAATTTGAAAAGGAGATTTCAAATGTCAGATATTAAAGAAAAAAGCAAACAATATAACCTGCACTCCTGGAGCGCACAGGGTGCCCTGAATCCTATGGTAGTCACCAAGGCTGAAGGCATCTACTTCTGGGACGAAGACGGCAACAAGTACTATGACATGTCCGCTCAGTTGGTTAACTCCAACCTGGGTCATGGCAACAGAGCACTGATTGAAGCCATCAAAGACCAGGCAGAAAAAATGCCGTTCATGGGACCCGGATATGCAGTTGACGTTCGTTCCGACGCTGCAGAAGCTCTGGTCAAATTGTCCGGTATGGAAAACGCTAAAATATTCTTCACCAACGCTGGTGCAGAAGCCAACGAAAACGCCATCAAAATGGCCAAGGCATACACCGGAAGATGGAAGATTCTTTCCATGCAGAGAAGCTACCACGGTGCTACCGCTGGCGCAGGCATGCTAACCGGCGAACCCCGTCACTTTTCCAATGAACCAGGCCCTGCCGGCTTTGTAAAGTTCGAAGGACCTTACCCCTATTATGCACACAGAACTGTTAAGCTAGAAAACGATCAAGACATCGCTGATTACTATCTGGATATCCTCAAGAAGGCCATCAGCACAGAAGGCGCGCATCAAATCGCTGCCATCTTCGTTGAAACCATCGTCGGCTCCAACGGTATTCTGATTCCGCCTAAACAATACCTGCAGGGTGTTCAAAAGCTTTGTAACGACAACGGCATCATGCTGGTTTGCGACGAAGTTATGGCTGGATTCTACAGAACCGGCAAAGCATTTGCTTTCCACAACTTTGACATCCAACCTGACATGGTTACCACTGCCAAAGGCGCAACCTGCGGTTACGTTCCACTAGGTGCTGTCATCGTCAGCGAAAAAATTCAGAAATTCTTTGACACCAACAAAATGTTCTGCGGCTTGACCTACAACGCGCACCTGATGGGTTGTGCAGTCACCGTTGCAGCCATCAAAGAATATGCAAGACTAGACGTTCCGGGCAACGTAGCCAGAGTTGGCAAAGTGCTGGGCGAATTGCTTGAAGACCTGAAGAAAAAGCATAAGTGTGTTGGCGACGTCCGATACATCGGCCTGTTCTCCGGCGTTGAACTGATTCGTGCACCTCACGTGCCCATCGTTCCGTTCAATAATGATTCCGAGAACCTCATGGGCAAAATCGTTGGAATGCTGAAGAAGGAAGGCTTCTCCACTTATTCCCACGAAAGCGTACTGATCGTTGCTCCTCCCCTTGTCATCACCGAAGAGGAACTGCGTGCCGGTATGGCCATCCTTGACAGAGTCTTAGACTCCGTCGACAACATGATTTAAGTGAAGCCAAATTCCTTAATCTTAATCAAATAAATCTTTCAAATCAATGAAGAAGCCCGGATGACCTTGCGTCAGCCGGGTTTTTTCGTTGGGGTTCGAACAATAAACACGAACAAAAATATACAGGATTTGTGATTCAAAATTTGTGAACATGTGT
This sequence comes from Anaerovoracaceae bacterium, assembly GCA_041752735.1. Classification (GTDB taxonomy): domain Bacteria; phylum Bacillota; class Clostridia; order Peptostreptococcales; family Anaerovoracaceae; genus UBA1422. The sequence goes on from JBGSVW010000031.1 coordinate 10,453, forward strand.
TTACTTTTTGTTCGCACTATGTTACCATAGCCGTATAAAGGATTGGGTACCACTTGGGAATTATTGAGGAGAGCGGAATGGAACGATTAAAAGACCGGGAAATGAAAATCCTGAATTACATGAAAGAAGAAATTCGAAAAAAGGGTTATCCGCCCACGGTTCGGGAGATTTGCAATGCATTGAACATCAAATCAACCTCCACCGCCCACAAGGACATTGCTGCCTTAGAGCAGTCCGGCTATATTGTCAAGGACCCTTCCAAGCCACGAGCGCTGATGGTGTTTGATCCCGATACCCAGATGGATCCCGTCACCGGCAAGCCCACCAATGGTGGAAACGGCAAGCACATCATGCAAGACCATACACCGACGAGGGCTGATGTCATTGACATCCCAGTGGTTGGTCGCATTGCTGCCGGCACCCCCATACTTGCCCAAGAAAATATCGAAGACTCCTTCCCCGTCCCTGCCCGTTTTGTTGGCAGAGGCGAAAACTTCATGCTCACCGTCCACGGTGAAAGCATGGTGGAAGTGGGCATCTTTGATGGAGACTATATCCTGGTGGAATCCCAAAACACCGCCAACAATGGAGACATCGTGGTGGCCATGGTGGATGGATTCGAAAGCGAAGCCACCGTCAAGACCTTCTACAAAGAAAAGGACCACATCAGGCTTCAGCCGGAGAATTCCGCTATGAGCCCCATCCTGGTCCGAGATGTGAAGATTTTGGGCAAAGTCAAAGGCGTGTTCCGATACTTCTAGAATTGTCGGCAATCAAAACAACAGCCTATCAAAACAATCATCCAACCAAATACAAAACCGCAGCACCATCAGGTACTGCGGTATTTTATTTCACCAGCAATTTTTTAATTCCCCGTTCCAACCCATCTAGGGTCAGTTCAAACATGGGGAAGATTTCTCCGATTTCGTGAAGGGTTTCCCGGCCGTACAGATTTTCCCAGTACTTGGCTTCAATGGGATTTAGCCAGATTTGTTTCTTGTAACGCCGTTTGAACTTATTGAGCCAATCAATCCCCGGCTCTTCGTTGAATAGTCCGATGACGTTGTTGCCGCCTTTGCGAAAAAGTTCAAAGGGTGCCATGGCTGCGTCTCCCACAAAGATGACCTTGTATTCGCTGTCCAGATTGCCAAGGACCCAGTTGGTTTCCACCCACTCACCCCGTCTGCACACAGGCGTGGTATACAGATAGTCGTAGATGCAGTTATGAAAATAGTAAACCTTCATATCTTTGAAGTGATTGGATTTGCTGGCCGCCTGAAACAGTCGGTTGCATAACTGGCTGTAAGGCATCATAGATCCGTCAGAGTCAATCAAAAGCAATAGTTTCACTGTATTTTTGCGAGGCTTGTCATAGACAATCTTGAGCATCCCCCCGCTGTCACAGGTTTTGTCCACAGTTTGGTCAATGTCCAGCACCGTTCGGTCCCCTTCCATTCTGGAAGAGTACTGCCTTAATTTGCGGAAGGCCACCTGAAATTGCCTGATGTCCAAAATGGTGTCCTGGCGAAAGTCTTTGAAATGACGTTCCCCTGCGACCTGCACCGCAGACTTATGCCTGCTTTCTCCACCGGCACGGATGCCTCTTTCGTTGTACCCGCTGTGACCCATGGTGGATGTGCCCCCGGTACCGATCCAGTAGTTGCCTCCGTCGTGGCGTTCCTTTTGTTCTTCCATCCGTTCATGAAATCGTTTCAATAGTTCATCCAGTTCCAGCAAAAAATCATCCATGACGGTTTTGTCGTTTATATCCCGCTCCCGCACATCTTCATTGAGCCACTTCCAAAACTCATCCGGCAAATCTTCAGGAGTACTGATTCCACGAAAATACTCGGCAAATACCGCATCGAATTTGTCGAATTCTGTTTCGCTTTTGACCAGGATGCTTTTGCACAGGTGATAAAATCCGGTCAGACTGGAGCCGGCCAGTCCTTTGTCCATGGCTTCGATGAGGGTCAGCCACTCATTGAGGGTGACAGATAGTCCCTTTGCCCGAAGCAAATAAAAAAATTGCAGGAACAAATTTTCTCCTTATTTGTATGCTACCAGCGTTTCAGGGAGTAGCCTTTTTCTTTGATTTCAGTCATCACTTCAATGTCCTGGTTCTTTTTCAGAAGCACGCCGATATATGGCATCTCTTCTCGTATTTTGTCGATGGATACGCCGCTGATCATCAAGGCCTGCAACCAGTCCAATAGCTCTGAGGTGCTGGGTTTTTTCTGAAGGTCTCTCATTTCCCGAAGCTCATAAAAAGCCTCCATGGCGGCAAATAAGAGCTTCTCATCCATATCTCCGTAATGGACTTTGATGATTTCCTGCATCTTTTCCATGTCGGGAAATTCGATGTAGTGAAAAATGCATCTTCGCAGGAACGCATCGGGCAATTCCTTCTCCGCGTTGGACGTAATAATGACGATGGGCCGTTGTTTGGCCGTAACCGTCTCTTTGGTTTCGTTGATATAAAATTCCATCTTGTCCAGTTCCCAAAGCAGGTCGTTGGGGAATTCCAAATCCGCCTTGTCGATTTCATCAATCAACAGGACCACTTGCCGTTCCGCCGTGAACGCTTCCCCCAGTTTGCCCATCTTCACGTAGTGTTTGATGTCCGCAACGTTTCCTTCACCAAACTGGCTATCATACAACCGTTGCACCGTGTCATAAAGATACAGTCCATCCTGGGCTTTGGTGGTGGATTTTACACTCCAAATCAGAAGGGGTTTGCCCAGGGCTTCCGCAATGGACTCCGCCAGCATGGTTTTGCCTGTGCCCGGCTCTCCTTTGATTAATAATGGCTTTTGCAACGCAATGGATACATTCACCGCATTTTTTAATTCCTCGGTCACCACATAGGTTTCACTGCCCTGAAAAAAATCCAACTTGTTCATCTTGATCTCCGATCTATATTGACTCACTATTATTTACAATGTTATAGGTTGATGAAAAACGGCACCAACACCGGTACCACCGCAGAAAGCACCACGCCGGCCACAAAAGAATATACAGCGGCATTGGGTCCTGCCACACGGTCTACTACGGCAACGCCCACATCCATGGCCGCACCACCCGGTAGTCCAACCGCTTCCACATAACCAATATACTTGGCCACGACCGGAATTAATAGCAGTCCAAACGTCTCCCGCATCACATTATGCATAAACGAAATCGCTGCGATTTCTTGTGAATATTCACTGAGTAAAATCGGCGCAAAGGTATACCAGCCCAAACCGGATCCAATGGCCATGGATTCATTCCAACTAATGGGAAGAAAGAATGACGCCAGAAACGTTCCTGCCAGCGTGCCCAAAATAACCGCAAACGGAATCACCGCAACTCGCCAACCGACCCGCTTGAAATTCGGCACCACCGTGCCTTCCATCCCCAGATCAATCCCAACAAAAAACATCAAAATCGTCAGGCCGCCCACCAAGAAATTCCCTGAAATGGCAATGAACGCCTCCGGAATAAACAAATATCCTGCCAGCATGCCGCAAATCCCTGCAATGACAATCAGTCTAGTCAACTTTGCGCACCCCCTTATTGTCCAGCTTCATCAGATGTCTGGCCACATATACAAAGAGTACGCTCCCTACCAGGGCAAAAATCGCCGTGGCAAACGCCGTGAATCCAATGGTATCCATACTGCGCAGCACTTCCTCATTGGCACCGATTCGGCTGGCCATGACGAAAATAAGCACCGTCACCGCAGCTGCCTGAAACCTGCCAACCCATTTCGACTTCTTCTTGCCTTTCTTCCTTAACGTAGATCCAATAAAATATCCAATCAACGTAATTCCGAAATAATATGCTACATACTCCATGAGTCCTCCATCACCTTTGCGCCAAAACAGTATCGCGCACGAAAGACAGTATATCGTTTTTGGCCCTTTTTTTCAAGGAGTCCAAACTATTCTTTTCAAATTTCCACATCTATATGTTGCATTTTCATGCGTAGTGTTGTAGAATAAATTCCGTTGACAGTGACGATATTGACACCTACGGGCGTCTATTATATGTCGGTGCTGTCAATCACTGAGGGGCGCTAGCTCAATGGATAGAGTCGCAGACTTCGAATCTGTCGGTTGGGAGTTCGAGTCTCTCGCGCCTCACCAAAAAGTCCCCAATAGGCAAAACCTATTGGGGACTTTTTTATTATGCAAAAGAGAGACGAGAACTCGAAAGAGCGTTGGCGTAAGCGCGGCAGCCCGGTGGGCTGTTAAGTAGCCAACGGTCCAAGGCGACTGTACGAGGAGCCGCAGGACGGCAGATGCTCCGCAGCATCGTGACAAGCCCTACTCCACCAAGATCGAAGGAGCAGATGCAAAGTCTCTCGCGCTTTGTACAAGTCTATAAGCCGGGTTCTGTATTTGACAATCATCTATCTATGCCCATCATTGCTGATGCGCTCAAGCGACCTACTGCAATATCAACGAATTTCTTAATGTTGATTTTTCAAATCAATCATAGTGAACAAGGCTATTTACCATATACTGGACAAGTCTACTAAATTGTACTGCAAAACACAACTGGAGACAAGACACAGATGAAGTACTCAATATAAAATTATGTTACTTTTGAAATATATATAATTAAAATATATATAGGTTTCAAACGTAACATATTAATACAATTCAGAGTTAAAATTCTTTTTTACAACATTTTCAAACGCTTTTCTATTTTTGAAGATGTTTTTTAGTCTGGCGATCTATGGGTTCTCCAGTAAAAACTGTTTGAGATCTTGCGACATAGTCAAGAAAATTTCCCTTTAGTTGTGTTTTTTTATCTTTGAGTTGTGTGTCCGAAGAAACATTTGTGTTATAAATCCAAGATCCTCTTATAGAATAGTTTTGATATAACCTTTTTAAACTCGTTTTCTTTCCTTCGTGAATGCGCCTCTAAAGTGATTTGATTTTCCCATACATTCGATTATAATATTTTGATATTGTCTTATCTCTTATTGTGATTTCTTTTCCATTGAATGAAAAACCTAAGAAATCAATTATATTTTTTCCATCATTCATTTCAAGAAATATCTTACTCTGGCAACTTTGTACTTTGCCAGAGTCAACAGAATAAAACCTTGTTTTTCTGGTTGTAGGTTTAGTCCATTTACTTGGCTTGATAAACCAATAATTTAATGAAAAACATGTTGGAACTCTGGTATTTGAGTATCTGGCAGTACAATAATAAAGTCGTCACTATAGGCTTTTTCCTAAAATGCTTTTATAGTAAATTTTTGCCATCTCTTCAGCACGATATAATATGTCTTCTTGTTCAAAAGCTTGGTGGAAATCCACAAAATCAATAACCCATTTATATGATGATTTTCTGTATGATTCTCTTTTGTCCACATACTTATTGTCTGTCTCCTTACAGTTAATTTCAGATTCAAGCAATATTAGATTTCCAATATTTGTTGAATTTTCTTCACAACTTTCTGGTATTACATGTTCAATCGTACCACGATCAGCATAGGTGTCTGATTTTTCATAATAGCACTGCAATTTGTTAATGACATATTTTGTTTTTAAGTTATTTGGATTAATCTTTGATGAGTATGAAAGTTGTACAAACTTGCTTTCAAACTCTTTAAACGATGGAAACAGAAGATTTAGAGGCTCAACCAGCTTACTGTTTATCACTTTTAGCATATGTATACCGATTGAGCTTATCATAACATTACGCTGTGCCAAACAAAAAAGAACCCCACGCAAAGAGGCTCAAAAAAATAGAATCCAAATTGATTTCATGTTAGTAATCATCCAAAGCCCCCAAGACCTATAAAAAATATTCCTACTTCATTGTAAAGAATTAATACTCTAAGTGCAAGGCATTTCTTCCCTCATTCCCCCTATATAATTACCATATATCGCACAGTAACCCCTTCTTACCCCTCCACAACTAAAAATGGACCCCCATGGGGGTCCATTCCATTTCTCATTAGTACCGCATCGGAATCAAATCAATATACTCCTGCAAGCTCGCATCCCGCAAACAGGCCTCAATAATCTGCTGTCCCAACGGATTCAGCTCCGGCGTATTAAACTTCACAATCTCCTGCTTAAAGAAATCCACCAGCATCTTCGCGCCGGCATCATATCCCTCTAGTCCCAGCTCCGACTGCGTCTCAGGCTGCAAAAAAGCCTTCCGGATATATTGGCCATCCACCTTCATACTTTCCAACCCGTATCCCAGCAAAGGGCACCTGGAAGCCACCAAATGCTCCGGCTTAAACTTCGCACTGCCACGCCTGGCAATATACTCCCTGGAAATCCATTGCGGCATAAACGACACCTGATACGCCCCAATATGCTGGTTGGGGATCAACACATATCGGGTGCTGGGAGATGCCAAAATCTGATCCAAAAGCAAATTCGCTTGATTCACCATCTTGCCCGTGGCAAACGGCCAATAAGAACCTACTCCCTCGCTGACCATAGACCCGGTATCAATGATACTGGGGTTCTTGTCCCCTCTTGGGGCCACCAGTCTCCATAACCATGCCAAAGCGGGAGGAATAATCTGAAGCATGCCTACGACCCCGTAATTGGGGATTTCAGCCGTGCTAAGGGGTGCTCGTATCCCGAAGCTCCGTACATCCACTTCCACCGGCTCATTGACCACATTGGGAATCATTTTGCGTGGCAAAATAACCCGTGGATTGGGGCAAGGCGTCCCGTCAGAATCCAACGTATGCTCCCAAATCAAACAAGTCGCCTTGGGAACCGCCTGGATATTCATAAATAACAAAGGTTGCGACGGCTGGGTGCATATCTTTTCGTAGGTCGGCTCAATCCCGTATTCCTTGATGGTATCCAGCCTTATGAACCAGCCCTCTTCCGCATCCTGCACCACCAGTTTCTTGCTATCATTTTGGATGTCAGGATGACACAACGCCATATCGTCCGTCACCGGCTGCAAGTCGCAGGTTTCGTTTAAAATGATATAGAATTTTTCTTTGGTCTCTGTATTTCTGCCGATGACAATTCGTCCGTCGGCTTCCCGGTGAATCTGTTCAATCATCTCACTTTTGCCGGCGCCGGAGGCCCCTTCATGCATGATGACAATTTCATTTTCGTAAGGGGTAATCACCTTCACCGTAGAAGCATGGGCGGTAACCCAACCTTCCTCTTCTCCAATGGTCAACAGTACCCCGTAAATACCTTTTTTGGCACTGGGGCCTGGATATAGGTTGAAGGAAAACAACTCATGAAGTCCTTCCAAACGGTTGTGCACCACGATTTGCTTTTCGCCAAAATGAGTATGACGAAACGGTGGTGCCAAATAGATGACAGCCCGAGGGGTGAAATCCCCTTTCCAGTCATCAAGGTCCACGAAGTATTGAAGATCGGCCAAAGCCGTAGCAAAAAATGCCGCATTGCGAGGCGCAATGAGAATCGACGGGTATCCGTGCTCCTTGCCACCCGACATAAAGGGCATCAGGATCAAATCCTGCTTCTTCAGCCATTCAAACGTGGCTTGCCGTATGGACTCGAACTCTCCATCGAACATATCCGCAAATCGCGGTTTGTCTGTTTCTTGATCGTCTCCGATAATCATGCACTCCGGATCCCGGCGACGCATATAATCATCGATATAGTTGACGGCAACACCGTTCTTACAGCGCACCACAGTTGCCTCTGTTACCATTTTGCCGTTGACTTCATATCCAACTTCATAGGCATCCATCCCATTGCCACCCAACGCCATTGTCACCAGCTCATCCCTTGTTTTTGGGACGATGACACTGCGTGCGTTTTCAATGATGTCCAAAGCGGTCGCATCCAAGTTAAAATTTTTCATGACTAGGCCTCCTTGATAATTACGTGTCTAATAGCGGATTATTTATAATATTTAATTATAACAAGATTTGTAGGCTGACCCCCATCACCAGCATTCCCGAAAGCAATCCGTAGATTGTCAGGTGATGCTCCCCATACTGCCTGGCAGTGGGTAGCAACTCATCAAAAGAAATATAGATCATGACGCCTGCAACGCCTGCAAACATCAGTCCAAGCAAGGTATCATTCAGGTACGGGGCCAAAAACAGAAAGGCGAACACCGCACCAAGAGGCTCTGCCGCCCCGGACAAAAGAGAATACAAAAAGGCTTTGCGCCGGCTGCCGCTTGCACAGTATGCAGGGATTGCAACGGCGATTCCCTCCGGGATATTATGAATGGCTACTGCAATGGCGACGGCAACCCCCAACTTGAATTCGCTCACCGTTGTGATAAACGTGGCCATACCCTCCGGGAAGTTGTGGATGGTAATGGCAATGGCAGTCAGGACGCTGGTCTTCATCAGTTTGTGTGCCCCCGGAATTACATCACATTTTTCGATTTCCTCAATATTGTGAATCTCATGGGGGTTTTCACCTTCCGGCACGAATTTATCGATGGCCGCAATCAAAACAATTCCAATAAAAAATGCAAGGAGTGCAATATATCCACCCTTCTCAATCCCCATGGTTGTTTCAAGGTGGGTTTTGGCATCAGGCAGAAGTTCCATAAATGAAATATAAATCATGATTCCGGCAGAAAACCCAAGGGCCACGGACAAAAACTTCTTATTCGTCGTCCGAAACATCAGCACGAATAACCCACCGATTCCGGTTGATAACCCAGCCAGCAAAGATAAAACCAATGCCGGTACCCAGTTGTCAATTCCCAAAGAACCACCTCCAAATTAATACACATCAACACCAATGGATTCCCATTGACACTTTTTACTTTTATTATTTACATTTTACCATAAAATACAAGATTTCTTTCACCTTTTAGACACATTTAAGGCATAATATATATAACAACTATGAAAATCAGCAACGAGGTATGCATATGATGACGACACGTATTTTAATCGCAGATGACGAACCCGAAATCAGAAACATCTTACGGGAGTATTTGTCTTCTTTTGGCTATGAAATCCAAGAAGCCGAAAACGGCAAGGTCGCATTGGAAAAGTTGGCCGCTTCCAACTTCGACATTTTGATTGTAGACATCATGATGCCCCTCGTTGATGGATGGGAGGTCTGTGCAAAGGCCAAAGAAATGACCGACTCCTCCATCATCGTGCTATCCGCCAAGGGGCAAGAATACGACAAGTTAAGAGGTTTCGAATTGGGCGTGGAAGATTATATTGTCAAACCCTTCAGCCTCAAAGAACTCCAGGCTCGGATGAACGTCATCCTTCGCCGTCGGGAATCCAAAAAACCCGCAGACCAAACCGATACCTATGAGTTATCCCATTTGGTTGTGGATTTTTCAGGACGCAACGTTTCCATCCATGGAGAAAAAATAAAACTGACCCCCAAAGAATTTGATTTGCTTGAGTTCTTTATTCGCAATAAAGGCTTGGCCCTTTCTCGTGACAAAATATTGGACCGGGTTTGGGGTGATGACTATTTTGGTGAAGACCGAACCGTAGACACCCATGTCAAAATGCTAAGAGAAAGTCTTGGTTCGTATCGGGATTTGATCTCCACCGTTTGGGGCATTGGATACAAATATGAGGAGAGTGACCACCATGCGCAAGATTAGTCACAAAATATGGATAGGCATGATGCTGATTGTCCTGCTCCTGTCTGGGACCTTATTGTTGTTTCAGCATTTTTATCTGGAAAAGTATTATTTGGATTCCAAGGTTGAACGGGTAAAGTCTGAAATTCTCGAGATTGTCAGCCAACAAAGCATGGCAACAGATTCCGACGTCTTTCCCAAATTAGACGCTCTGGCTTACCAATTAAACATCAGCATCGAAATTGTTGACAGCGATCGAAATTCCATTTATGTGAATGAACAAACCGAAGAGCTCACCGGAGAAACCCTTCAGGTTGATTGGGTTCCGGATTTCTCTGTATTAACCGCCTCGTTAACCGCGGCACAAGGTTCTGGCAATTCAACTTCCTTAGGGAGCAACAGTGCCCAATCCGGAGGCCAAGACGGATCCGGCGGCTCTGGGGATGGTACCGGGGGTTCAGGCGATGGTACAGGCACAGGTGGCGGTCAGGGAAATCAAGTGGGCAAAGGCGTTATCGAAGAAGGCCCTGAGCGGACAACGTTGATTGACCAAACCTTTGATGGGGAAGATCAAGTGGAAACCACATCCCATCCACGGTATGGCTTTGAAGTGTTGGTATTATCCGTCCTATTTGATTCGGATTTGGGTGAAGAATATGTTGCCATGGCCACCATTCCTTTGGCGCCCATCAATGACATGATCGCAATCACCAGTCAGTTTCTGACTTATGCCTCCCTCCTCTTGTTTCTCATAGCAGGAATCATCGCTTACATCATATCAAGACAGCTGACCAGGCCCATCAGAAAGCTGACCAAGGCAGCCGGTGAGATTGAAAAAGGTGAGCTGGGCACAAGAGTCAACACCCATTCTAAAGATGAGATCGGTGCATTATGCCTGTCTTTCAACAATATGGCGGACACCCTTGAGAAAACAGGGAATTTGCGAACTGAAATCGTAGAAAATGTTTCCCATGAAATGCGTACCCCCTTGTCCATCATTAAAGGCTATGCGGACTTAATCGGTGAAATGGAAGCCCAAGACCCCGAAACCACAAAGTCGCAGCTTGCCATTATATCCAAGGAAGCCGACCGGATGGATTTTCTCCTTGGCGATATTCTGGATTTTGCTCAAATGCAATCTGGCATGCTGGAAATCAAAAGTGAGCCCTTTGACATTGCCAGTTGTGTTTCAAGCATCATTGCCAGCTATCAATCCATCCTCCATGAAAGCAACATGAAAATCACGTACCAACAAAATGCTCAGGGGGATGCCATCGGTGACCAGCGTCGCATCCAGCAGGTTCTCCATAATTTAATCAAGAATGCCATCAACTATTCCCCTGACGGCGGAAGCGTCAACGTCACCTTAGAGGATATCGATGGATTTGCAAAGGTTGGTATTACAAATGCCGGGCCTTTCATTCCCAAAGAAGAAATCGATTTGATTTGGGATCGTTATTATCGAACCAAAGGCATTAAAAAGAGAAACATCATTGGTTCAGGGCTGGGGTTATCCATCGTCAAGTCCATATTGGAAGCCCATGAAGCAAGATACGGCGTGGTGAGTCAGGAGGCCACCGGCACAACATTCTGGTTTGAACTGAAAAAAACTGAAAAAAATGAAAAATAAATATTTCAACATACTTTTAACACATCTATGCCTTATTCTAAAGATGACCAAAACCTAAGAAAGGAGGACAAACTAATGAAAAACAAAAAATTAATCATAACTACAATGATCTTGTTGATCTTAGCCTCAACCGGAACCGCATTGGCAACGACATCTGATGCAATCGAGCCTGCAGCAACCCCAGTGGTTGAGACTGAGGTTCAGGATACCGATCAGGTTCAAACTCAGTTGCAAGAACAAGAAGCTCTTCAGGACGGTACCTGTGACGGAACTTGTGACCAAGTCCAAGCTCAAGAACAAACTCGTGAAAGAACTTGTGATGGCACTTGTGACATGAACGGCGACGGTGTAGCAGACCAAAATCAGACTCAAACAAGAACCCAAGCAAACGGAGCTGCTAACGGCGACCAAACAAGAACTTGTGCAGGCGACGGAACCGGCGTATGCAACGGTACCGGAAACGGCAACTAATTCAAATCACTAAAATATTCCATCCCCTTAAAAGAAACCCGGAAATTAGCATTGTCTAACTCCGGGTTTTTAGCATCTCAAATTCAAATCCTACTATTAATCAGATTCCTCCATGGGCGTACCGATATACCAATTGGCCTGACGGGTCACTTGGATAATCTCAACCTGCGGGAAGTTCCGTCTCATTTCAGCCTCAACATTCTTGATAAAATTAGGATAGTCCCCTCTTTCAAGTCCTTCAACGACGGTGGTCAAGAATGACTTCTTTTGGTTGTAGTCATAAATGATTATTTTGTGCCTGGCAATTCTGCTCATTTCTTCATACATGGCCTTTCGCTCTTTGCCACCCATTCCATGGGCGACATAGGAAGCGATGCATACATCAAATGATTTGTCCTCAAAGGGCAATTTCTCCAGCACATTTCCGGCGACAAACTGAATTGGTTTGCCCGCTGGCTTGTCTGCTTTTTTGGCCGCTGCCTTGCGCCTGGCAATGTTCAGCATCTTTTCCGCCGGATCAATGCCGGTGACGTGTATGCCTTTTTCAGACAAGACCGCACACAATGCGCCGGTTCCACATCCCACATCAAGAATCGATTCATACGCGGATAAATCTAATGCTTCTCTTGCGGTTTCAATCACTTCAACGGAACGTTTCTTCTGCCATTGGTAGAACAGTCCGTATGTCGGTGCAATCATATTAAATAATAATTCACTGTTTGATCTTGACAAGGGTCGTCTCCTTTCAGGAAGCCGATTGTGAGGCGGGAAACGAAATAAGAGGTTTCTTCATAATCATTGCAATCAAAACATGGAAAAGTGCAAAAGGAATAAGCAGACTTCCAGCGGTCATCAGCAAAGCTTCATAAGCCAGGCTACTCCGCGGATCCGCTTTTCCTTTGAATCGATTAAAAAACGAACTCCAGGAGATTCCATACACATTGCCAATGGTAATGCCACGGATGGCTCCTAAGATTCCCTTTGCTTTAGATTCACCGTATTCCTCCATGACCCGTTCCCAGCTTTCCCGAGAAGGATTCCCACGGCTGTCCGCATAATGCTGCGCAAAAAGAACACCGGTCAGCTCTTCTTTGGGGACATAATCAAACATCCCGGAGAGCAAATTTTCTACCTCTTCGTTGGTCATTCCAGCCTCAAGGGCAACCTTTGAATGGGCATAGGAGCAGATGCCACAGCCATTGACTTCTGTCACCGCAAGCATAATCCGTTCTATGTTGGGGAGTGTCAACTCTCCTTTTTTCTTTGCTTGAATCATATACTTGATTGTGCGGATTCCATTGAAGAAAATCCAATAGGTTTCCTTCAGGGAGTATAATTTTTTTCCGGTCTGTATGTTCATATCTTATTCCTTACTACCATTGTTTCGTGCCGTATTCATGCCGGCAAGATTGCAATGTTCCTTTTATACCCTTATTTGCTAATCAAAACCAACCCAATGCAACAAAGTCCGATTCCCACAAACTGCTGAAAATTGATGGTTTCTTTGTAAAACAGCAATCCCACGGCAATCAACGCCAACGCTAGGGCAATATTCGAAACCAAAGACCCCACGCTGATGTTCCACCCTGCCTTGTACATGTAAATGCTACCAAGCTCCAATCCTACAATGGCGACGCCCATCATCACAGCCGTCCAATTCAAATGGGTATATTCCGTGGCCAGGTTCTTCACCGGACTTGTGAAAAAATATAATGTCAGGGCAAGCGCTGCGCTGCAAATGTATGTGACACTCAACGATGCCAGGGGGTTGATGGTTTCGGGAATTGATTTCGCTGTAATGTGATACATCACATTGGATGCCACAATCAATAATATTGGCCAATAATAACTCACGTTTGATTCCTCCTGCTCTTGACTAAAAAAAGGATTGAGGTTCAATCCTTTTAAATGGCTATCCGACGAAGAAAGGATGTATCTCGTCGTGTTGGTACTGATGAGTAATTTCTTCTATCAGTTTATTGATTTCATTATACTGACCCAAATCAGCATACATAATGACAATCTCGTAATAACCCTGACCTTTTAATGATTCCATTGCTTTTAGCAGAAGTTCTCTGCACCTCCCTGCCGATACGGAACGTCGATCTACTGTGATAACCGGTCGAAAGCTTTGATTTTCAAAAGATCTGAGTTTCTCAGCTAGGATGTCGTTGGGCAATGCCAGGATATCTTCTCCCAGGAGCACACGCATCCCATGTCGCAAGGCAGCCGGCGAAATTTGCTGTGCTTCCAGCATAGCCTCCGTCAGCGGTTCTGCATGGCTAACATTTGTTCGGTCTTCTCCCGCAGTGCCAAAGAGTTTGACTGAGAGAGGTGTAATCGCGGCTTTGTATTGGGGAGCTTCCAAATCGCAACGGGCCAGTTCCTTGGCATGCTGCATCATCTGAGAAGGGCTGAGTGAATTGAACACACTTGATTTGTTCATTTCTAAGACCGCCTGTTTCCGATATTCGGAGGGCGTACACAGAAACCATTTTTTAAAATTTGAGTTGAAATATTTTATATCCGAAAAGCCGCATAAGTCAGAAATATCATGGATTGCCAGGTCGGAGTTAATGAGCATTTCTTCCGAATGATAAATCCTGATAAACCCCAACATATCCTTAAGACTGCTGGCGCCTACATCCTTAAACAGATGAGAAATGTATGACTTGGAATAGTGTACCTCTTTTGAAATCAACTCCAAAGGATTCTTCATATTATAATTCTCGAAAAGATACCCCATGATGGCGTAATACTTTTCAATTTTGCTATAGGAAGCATCCCACTTGCGGTTGTAATATTTAATCATGTCATAGTCATTGACCATAACCCACACAAGGTCTTCGGCAGTTTGTACTGCTTCATCGATGCTCTTTTGGTCTCCACGAATCAACCGAATGAGAATGGCCAAAATCAGATTTCTTATTTTTGCTGTCTCATTTCGGTATTTTGCCAAATCAAAAGACTCGCAAGCAAATAACACATAATGCAGATAAGGGAATTTTTCGACATATGCATTCATATCAAAATAGAGGGAAATCACTTCACAGCCGGAATCCAATGCGGTGAATGCATGGGAGTCGCTTTCCCGAATCGCAATGAAATCTCCCTGATTTAGTTCAAAACGTTCGAAACTCATGGTGACATTGGCTTTGCCTTTTGCCACCATGA
>JBGSVW010000032.1:0-16244 GCA_041752735.1 Anaerovoracaceae bacterium
GTCAGGTTCATTCCATTCTCTTCCGCCGGGCTATAAGTGGGGAGACGTGGCTGAACAAATATCTCGAAAGACTATCTGATCTATTAGACACATTCGATATTGAGGAGGCGAGACAATGGCAAACGATTTGGCAGTGACAACAACATACACCAAGGAAGACTTCCTCGAAGGCACAGCCCCGTATGAGGCGGTATATGTCCACATTAAAGATAAATTTGAGCTAGAAAAGGCATTGGCCAAGATGGCGGATATCGCGCAGGGAGTTGGCGTTAAGTATTTTCGGACGCTATGGAAACGGTACCTTGAAAAAACGACTCAATCCGATGGACAGTATTTTTCAGACAACGTCAGCAACTTTGACGGCCAACCGTTTGAACTAAACACTGGTGCATGGGTGGCAGACGATTTGGGAGTGTCCAGAATGATACCTCGCTGTGGAGAAATACTAGCTTGCTTCCACCCAATCATGCCAGTTAAGAGATTGGTTAATGTGGACAGCGGAATTGAAAAGCTCGAAATCGCCTTTAAAAAGGGGAACCAGTGGCGCCGGGTGATATTCGACAAGAAGCAACTAGCCAGTGCTAATAGTATCGTTGGTGCCCTTGCAGATTACGGTGTGGCAGTTACAAGCGAGAATGCTAAGTACCTTGTCCAGTACCTTCATGACGTCGAAAATCTGAACTATGACAAGATACCCGAAAACAAATCGGTATCGCGCCTGGGATGGATTGGGGACGAAGGATTCAGCCCGTACGTTGAGGATCTAATCTTTGACGGAGATATCTCATTCAAGCATTACTTTGAGAGCGTCAAACAAAAAGGCAGCTTCGACAAGTGGGTTAAGGCAGTCAGGGAGATTCGAGCACAGGGGAACGTCCCGGCAAAGATACTGATTGCTGCATCGTTTGCATCAGTCCTGGTGGAACCATGCAACTGCCTACCGTTCTTCGTCCATCTATTCGGCGGTACCGAAACCGGAAAGACGGTTGGGTTAATGCTGGCAGCGTCGGTCTGGGCGAACCCGGCGATGGGAAAATATATCCACACGTTCAATTCAACGGCCGTCGCTCAAGAACTATCTGCAGGTTTCGTAAACTCCATGCCACTTATCCTAGACGAGCTCCAAATCATCCGGGAGAAGAAAGACTTTGACCAAATGATATACCAACTGTCTGAGGGTGTTGGCAGGTCGAGAGGGCAGAAAACAGGTGGCTTGCAACGAACTACAACCTGGCAGAACTGTATTATCACAAACGGAGAGCAGCCGATTTCATCAGGCAACTCCGGGGGCGGTGCGGTCAATAGAATCATCGAAATCAGTTGTGAAGACGTGAAACTGTTTGAAGACCCAGCCGGCCTGGTTAAGCTGATCCGCGAGAACTATGGACATGCCGGGAAGAAGTTTATTGAAGTTCTGAATGGCGAACAGGTGCTCGGTATTGCTAAAGAGCTACAAGAAGATTTTTACAGGCAAATCATGAAGACCCAAGTCACCGAAAAACAAGCCCTTGCTGCCAGTTTGATTCTGACTGCGGACGCTCTGATAGACGGCGAGATATTCAAAGACAACAATGGTTTGACCGTTGAAGAGGTATCCGCCTTCCTATCAACTCATTCAGAGGTATCCGCGCATGTAAGAGCCTACTCCTGGATGAACGAATGGATCGCACAGAACCGGTCGAAATTCGACGAATTAAACTCAACCAGTTCAGACATTTGGGGGCGGTTCGATTTCGGCTCAGTGTATATTATTCGGAATGTATTCAATAAAGCGTGCCAGGAAAACGGATTCAACGCTCAGACATTTCTCGGCTGGATGAAGAAAAATGACTACATCGAGGTCGGAGAAAAGGGTTTCACTAAGGCAAAAAGGGTCAATGGAGTGACGTGTAATTGTGTGGTGTTGAGGCAAATCGACGACCAACTTGCAGGTTTTGATGAAAATCCGGAGTAGGGTTATACAGAAGAAAAAGCGAAAAATGCTGAAATCCCAACAAATCATATGACCGGCACAACGCCCTTGTGTAACCAAGGTTATACGCCCGCAACGGTTGAAATCATTGGGTTTAGAGCAAGATTATTGAACTTGTGTAACCGTATAACCATTTTCACTAAAGCTATATAGAGAAAGCATATATAAAAATCAATTGACAGTATTATATGTTTTCAAAAATAAAAAAATACATGCGATTTGGTTACACAGTTATACAGCGCACCAAAAACCCACAAAATTCAATGCTTGGAGCGTATAACCACCAAGTTATACACGTTACACAGGTTATACAAACCAATTATTCATAAATTATGTATAAATATACATTTATCGGAGGTAACAAAAATGAGAACACACGAATTAAAACTTGATGAACAATTCTTTGATGCAGTATTAAGCGGAGAAAAACCGTTTGAGGTAAGAAAGAATGACAGAGGATTTCAGAAAGGCGACAAGATTTTATTCACAGAATATAAGAATGGTGCCTACTGTTGGAGAATGGCAACGTGTGAAATCACATATGTCTTAAACGGATGGGGTATTGAACCCGGATATTGTGTATTTGGAATCGCAAAGGTAGAGGAAGCGACCAAGGAGGAACCACAATGACTTATAAACAGCTTCAAATTGAGGGGGGGCGCTGAGAATCATGAAAAAATATCAAAACAGACTACTCGAATATGAAAGACGTAAGGCAATGCTCCTGGAGACTTGCACCACGGTTGCGGAGTACCAGGATGCCATCAGGGAATTGTGTAAAGAGTTGAAGATTTAAAGAGGTTGAAAATGAACAAATTAAAGTTTTGGATTTTATATCCATTTTCTCCATCGATTAGATTTGTGCATCATTGGAGAAATTTCAAAATTGACCTAAACCCTATGGACACACCTAATCCACCAATAATGCCAGCATTCTCCTATAAAGGCAAGGCGTACTACGATGCCGATTGTAAAGACCCGTATGTTGAGGGTGTGACGAGATTTAGAAAGAGGTGAAATAATGAATTGCCACGAATGTATCTATTTCAAAAAAACAGATCCGGAAATCAAATATGACCGCTGCACAAAACATATGACTGTTACAATGCCAGATTGGAGATGTGCTGTCGGACTCAAACAGGATAACCGGACACCCCAAGAGGTTGAGGACAGTATCGCCAAATCATTACAGCGGGTTCAAGACAATCCAGCCTGGACACCTAATTTCGGACCGGAAGAGGGAAAACCGGGGATAGACGAATTGATAACGCAAGAGGAATTATTAGAAATGATTGAGGTGGATGAATGAAATGTCCATAAGAATAAATACAACCGAATGCGAGGGAAGAAAAATACAAGAGTTTGCAGAATGTTGTGAGAGCCAATGCCCGTTTTATTACAGCATATACAACGCCGTTGATCATAAATATTTTAAGCGGTGCAAAAGGGTAAACACAGAATCAGAGAAAGGCGGTTCAAAATGACAAAACCAACCTACACCTACCAAATAGAACTCTGGAATGGGAATGCCTGCGCTGATGCCTGGTACCCAGTAGAAAAGCACGAAGGCATTACAGACGAGTTAACCGAGAAAAGCAATGAATTTACTAAAGACAGAAATGCGATGGGAGGTAGCAAGTGAGAGATTACCAGCCAAACAGCAACCCTTTACCAAGAACGGTATGGAATCAATGTTTGTGTCTGGTAAGGGATTACAACCGACTCTATGAAGAATACGAGTGTGCAATTCATGACAGCCCACCACCACCGGACGGACAACCTAAGTCGGGCGGGACAGGTGACCCAACAGGGAGAGAGGCAATCAAGCGGGTACAAATGAGTATTAGGCTTCGAGCGGTAGAAAATGCGCTTTATATCATCCCTGAAGAGTACCGGGAAGGTGTATGGGATAACATAACCAAACATCAGCAATATCCAGACGATGCAGCTGACCGAACTTATAAGCGCTGGAAGGCAAGATTTATAAAAAAAATTGCCGAAAACATGTATTTTATATAAAGATGTCACTTCTGGGAAAAATAAAGGTGTTATTATAATAGCGTGGAAGAGTGACAAAGACCTCCTTTCGTAAATATATTGCATACCCAGAACCCGAAAAGACCATCGTTCCCCGGTGGTTTTTTCTTTGGAGAAAACATTTTATGCTGACAGTAATTATCCCAGTTTACAACCAAGAAGAACTAATTATCAGAGCAATTGAAAGCGTGCCAGATGGATGCGAGATCATTGTTGTGGATGATGGGTCGACAGATAATACAAAAGATTCAATTGTTAGATGTGATAGAGAATTGCATCTTTGCGGATTCCAAGAAAATAGAGGCGTTGGATGTGCTGTAAATAAGGGCATCGACATGGCAACTGGTGACTACATAGTTCTACTTGGCGCGGATGATTATTTCATTCCGGACTTTCAGAATGTAATCGACCAGATGGACGGGACAGACTTGATATATTTCAATCTGCGGATAAATGACGGAACCTTTATCCAATTGGATGAAGAAAGCAAAATAGCAAACTGCGGTTCGGTCAAGTGTATGAGGCGGGAATTTATTGGTGATACCAGATGCCCCGAAATTAGGGTGGAAGAGGATAAGGCTTTTTACTTACAGCTGATAGATAAAAACCCAACGGAAAAATTCACCGGCATTGTAGCAAAGCATTACAATTTTCCGAGAATTGGGAGCCTTTGCTGGTTGAAAGAGAATGGTGGATTATGAGAATAGCTTTTTATTATCCACTGATTATCCGTGGTGGCGTTGAGATTGCCTTGCTGAACCTACTCAAAGCCATACACGGCAAGGTACATGGAGACATATACGTTGTTTATACAGACCGACGAAGTGACCCGGAAATACTAAATGAGATGTCCAAGTACGCTCACGTCGTCCGGGAAATGCCATATTCGGAAATTGTGGTTGAGTGCAGCATATTTAGTCAATCCGGTATGCCGGCTGGCTATCGGGTCCAATGGATCCACGGTAACGCTATCGAATGTAAAATTACTTGGAAGGACCACATTGTGGCAGATAAGTTTATTGCAGTATCACAGGAAGCGGCAAGACAGTTTGGAAGAAGCCCAGATGTTTTCCAAAACGAGCTTGACCCGGATATTCAATCAAAAGCAAAGGAGCCAATCACATGGAAGAATAATGGGCTAAAACTTGTAACGGTGTCTCGCATTGCTCACATGAAGGGCTTTGACCGGATGCCAGCACTTTGTGAAGAGTTAGAGCGTCAGGGTGTAGCATACGAATGGATTGTCATTGGTAGGGGATTCTCTCAACCATACGAACAAACTGTACGAGAGAGCCTAGCCAATCATAACGTTCGGTTCCTGGGTGAAAAGAAAAATCCGTATCCATGGCTCAAAGCAGCTGACTATTGCGTTCAGCTATCCGATGCGGAATCATTCGGGCTATCGACCATGGAAGGCCAAACACTAGGGACGCCATCAATCATTACAAACTATACAGTTGCCAGGGAAACATTGACTGGCAATGCACATATACTAGAAAAAGACATGAGCAATGTTGCGGTCGTCGTCAATCGGATCTGGCAGAAACCGACGACCAGAGAACATCAGGGCGATTCGGCTAAATGGATAAATCTTTTGAACACAGTGGAGGTGAAACACGAGATGATAGTTAAAGCAACAAGAAAGTTTATGGACATTGAAGCAACCAACAAAGTTGGTAAGCAAGTAATCAGGCGCAGTGGTGACACATGGGAATGTTCGAAAGAACGAGGCGACGTCTTGGCATCAAACAGGTTTGCCACAATCGTTGAGCAACCTACCAAAGCCAGCACCAAGGCCAAGCCAAAGAAGAAGTGACAAACAGCTTCTACCTTAGCGGACCATGGAAGGCCAAGCGTAAAGAGATTCTTAAACGTGATAACTTCGAGTGTCAGCTTTGCAAGGAACAAGGTTCATATTCGCGGGCTGACACAGTTCATCACATCATACACCTTGAAGACAACTGGGAACTGCGGCTTGAAGACGACAACCTAGTAAGTGTCTGTTCTTCCTGCCACAACAAGGAGCACCCAGAGAAATTACATATACAATCAATCAATAAGAGCAAAATTGAAGAGCGATGGGATTGAAGGCACTGATGACCAATCATACCCCCCGGGTAAAAAATACTCGAAAAGGTTTGATAAGAGAAACCGGTGCATGAACCCAGCATTTGATGGAGCTCTATTTTTCGCGCATATAAGGGGGTTACAACCTTGGTAAAGGAGAAAAGCACCAAAATATCTGAGAAGAAAATCATCAAAGCGGCTAAAAGACGCACGAAATTAATCGCCAACAGGGACGACATTCGGGCAAAATTGCGTGATGATATTCTGGATCACATTACAGTGCGTGGATTTTTGGGGCAGCACTACGAGGACTTGGTGGAAACATACATGTCTTTTTGGGACGTGCTTCAAAGTCTGCTTGACGATATCGACGAAAGGGGGGTGTGTGTCAAATGGCAAAACTCAGAGACATCCTTCGGGGTCAAAAAGAACGAAAGCATATCGGAAGCCGTCAAGGTTTCGAGCAGCATGTCTCGAATATGGCTGATGCTAGATTTCCAACCGGTGGACGATAATGGCAAAACAACGGACGATGACGAAATGTAAATATATCGATGAATACATCCGGGACTGCAAGAGCGGGAAAATCGTAATTAGTCAGAACGTGACCCTGGGAGACTTGCTCTATATCGAAAAGAAGCTGCAGGAGCCCGGAGTTTGGGTTGACAATGAAAAAATCGAAAAGGGTTTGGCTCTGATTGGTAGATGGTGGCCGGTTGAATTATTTGACTGGGAGCAATTCATTTTTGCCTTATGCCATGCCTTCCGAAAAGACGGGACCCTTCTCTTCAACAAGTACATAATCTTAATGGGAAGAGGCGGAGGGAAAAACGGGTTTATCGCAATGTTGACCTGGTACTTTTCAACACCTACCCATGGCATTAAGTGTTACAACGTTGACATCGTGGCCATTTCAGAACAGCAGGCCAAGACATCATTTGAAGATGTATGGAATATGCTGGAGGAAAACAAAGAGAGGGCAAAGAGATTCTTCATCTGGACTCTCGAACGGATTGTCAATAAGCAGACGAAATCCTATATCAAGTTCAACACGTCCAATGCCAAAAGCAAGGACGGGAAAAGAACCGCCTGTATCGTATTTGATGAAATTCACGAAGATGAAGACTATTCAAAGATAAAGGTATTCACGGGAAGTTTTGGTAAGAAGCCCCATTCGAGGGCTTTTTATATTACCACTCAGGGATATGTTCGCGGTGGTGTGCTTGACCAGGAACTTGACGTTGCGGATCGTGTGGTTGCTGGAGAGTTCCCAGATTCAAGATTATGCCCGTTGCGATATTGCCAGGACAATGAAGAGGAAATGAACAAACCGGAAATGTGGCACAAGGCGAACCCGTCGCTGAAGTATCTTCCGGAGTTGCAAATCGAAATGAACAACCACTACATCGAAGCTCAGGCAATCCCGGAGAGAGCGCTTGATTTCATGACCAAGCGAATGAATCTCCCCAGGGAGAATGAATACAATGCGGTTGTAGATTATTCCTTTGTGAAAGAAACCAATCGAGAAATACCATATGAGCAGCTGAAAAACAGACAGTGCATTGGCGCCATAGACTATGCTCAGGTGAATGACTTTGCCTCGGCCGGATTGTGGTTTCGACATGGAGAGGAAAGGGTTTGGATTGAACACACATGGATTTGTCATAAGGCCCTAAAAAATACGGCCAGAAAGATTAAGTTCCCTGTGCAAGAGGCTGTTGATAAAGGCTTGGTGACGATTGTTTACGAGGACAGTATTAACCCGGGTTATCTGGCCGAATGGTTTTTGGTTCAAAGAAAGCTATATCACATCATTGATATTGTTGGTGACGATTACCGGATGGGATATGTCAAGCCAGAATTCGAACTCCGTGGGCTTCCATGCTCAACGGTTAGATCAGGACCAATTACACATGCTAAAATTGCCCCATCTATCCAAAAATGGTTTTTGCAAAAGCAATTGATTTTTGGAGACAACATGACAATGCGATGGTACGTCCGGAACACATGTGTTGTGCTGGATCCAAAGGGCAATCAAACATTCAAGAAGATAGAGCCATTCACGAGAAAGACGGATGGCTTTTTTGCTATGATTCACGCTGCAACGAAAGATGGTGATCTTCCGGATACAAGCGAGAAAGTATTCAAGTTGCCGGTTATTACGGTATAGGAGAGCATATGAGTTTTTATGATTGGATGAGAGGATGGTTCGGTGGACCCGACCAGCTGAGCATTGACGTGTCTCTTGCGAGCTTAACAACAAAGATTTACTACAAGCAACTGATAATTCAAAGCTGCGTGAATCTGATTGCAAACGTGGTTAGCCGTTCTGAGTTTCAGACGTTTGCGAAAAAAAAGCCAGTGAAGGGTGACAACTACTACATGTTCAATGTTGAACCAAATCAGAACCGGTCCGCATCAAAGTTTTGGCGCGAGACTGTGGCTAAATTGGTTTATGAAAATGAGTGTCTTATCATCCCACAAAATGGTGGGTTATATCTTGCAGATTCTTACAAGGTTGAAGAAAGAACCTTTAAGGAAAACATCTACAAGGATGTAAAAATGATTGGTGGGCTTTCGATGGGAACGTCAATGAAAGAATCCGAAGTTTTCAGATTCCAACTCCACAACGAGCCTATGAGGAAAATCGTGGAAGGATTGTACCAGGACTATGCCGAATTGATTGGAATAGCCAAAACATCCTATGCGGCGCAAAACTCGTTGAGGGCAATCATTGATATACCAACAAACTTTGCTCAGACTGATCAGGCGCAGGCAGACCTTAAAGACCTGCTAGAAAATCGGCTCAAAAAGTTTCTAAGCGCAACTGCCGGAGCAGCTCTTCCGTTGACCAACGGGATGAAATATACCGAAGTTGGTGGCAAACCGGAAACACAAGGAGGTGCCGGTTCGCAAGGCATGAGGACTTTCATTGAGGAGTTCTGTGACTTGGCGGCAATGGCCTTCCAAATACCCCCTCAGTTATTGAGGGGCACAGCAGCTGATAGCGATACCAGCATTGACAGGCTTTTAACTTTCGGGACTAACCCGATAGTAGAAGAAATACAAGATGAGATCAATCGAAAATACTATGACAAAGAATCTGTCCTAAGTGGGACCTACCTCAAAATTGATTCGTCCAGAGTCAAAGCAGTCAACATCAAAGATATAGCCGGCTCATTGGAAATCCTCGTAAGGATAGGCGGCTATGCAATCAATGATGTCCTGACAGCCCTAGGCATGGAAGAAATTGATGAAGAGTGGGCCCAAATCAGATGGATGACTAAAAACTACGCTCCTGCGACACAGGCGCAGAAAGGAGGAAATTAATTGACAGAGAAAATTAACATCTACGGGCCAATCATGAAAGAGGACCTTTGGGGATGGTTCCCTGAGGACGGTTACACGTCTTCCGCTGGAATCGCCAAGAAGCTGGCCGAATATGCCGGAAAGGATATTGAAGTACATATCAACTCCGGAGGTGGTGACGTCTTTGAATCCATCGCCATTCTCAATCAACTATTACAGCACGACGGAAAAGTCGTCACAATTATTGATGGGCTGGCCGGATCCGGAGCATCTATTATCGCAACAGCCGGTGAGGAAATCCGAATGTTCCCAACCTCTATGCAAATGATCCATCGAGCGTGGACCGTTGTATATGGAAACGCGGATGAGCTGAGAAAGACAGCGGGAGATTTAGACAAAATAGACAGTGCCGTTGCCGCCGCGTATAAAGACCGATTCGTTGGAACCGAAGCAGAGTTAAGCGAATTGCTGTCTGCGGAAACATGGCTCACTGCCGAAGAGTGTCTTGCCTTTGGCTTCTGTACGGAAGTCGTAAAAGCCGAGAGCTCTTCAACAGAACCAAACCCGGACGACGAACCAGATACAAGTGCTGATGTCAAAAAGACATTATTCAATAAGTATCAGTCCACAGTCCAAAATGAGATAAAACCAATTGAAGAACCAAAGAAGAATAGTCTTCTAGGAAGGATGAAACAATGCTAAACAAAGAACTCATGAACGAGAAAAACAACACAATTAGGGCCAAGATGGTTGAGGCCATCGGTACCGACAATGCCGAGGCATTCGCCGACGCGCAGTTTGCCCTTGCATCCAGCATCCAGGAAACAATCCTGGCCGAAGCTAGAGTCGTTGCATCAGATGAACTCACCGGAGCCGCTTTGGCTGCAAGAGGTGTGAACATTCTGACCGCAGAGGAAGCTAAGTATTACAACGCTGTCATCGGAACAACTTCCTTTGATGGAACCGAAGCCTTGATGCCTTCCACCATTATCGACCGAGTGTTCGAAGACTTGGTGCAGAATCACCCCTTGCTGTCCGAAATCAAATTTGAGAACGTCGGAAGCGCAACCGAATGGGTTATTGGCAGCGTTGCTGTTCAGTCCGCTTGGTGGGGAGCCCTGTCCGCTACAATCGCCAAAAAGTTGGAAGGCGGATTTGAGAAGATCCCCGTAAACAACTTCAAGCTGTCCGCTTATATGCCGGTAGCAAAAGCGATGTTGGCTCTTGGCCCTCAGTGGCTTGACAAGTACGTTAGAACCGTTTTATTTGAGTCGATTTCCCTTGGATTTGAAACCGGTATTGCAACCGGATCCGGCAAAAGCCAACCCATCGGAATGAACCGAGACATGGAAGGTGCAGTAATTGACGGAGAATATCCGGTCAAAACCGCAACCGCGCTAACCGACCTTACCCCGGCAACCCTGGGTAGTGTTGTTATGGCACCATTGACCAAATCGGGCACACGAACAATCGGGACTGTAATTTTCCTGATTAATCCGTTTGACTTCTGGGCAAAAATGTACGCTGCCATCATGGTAAAAGATGCCAATGGCGTGTATCAGCCCACCGGTCTTCCCTCAAACGTCAAGCTCATAGAGAGCGCCGCTGTACCGTCCAACAGAATGATAGCTGGAATGGCTAAAGATTACTTCATGGGAGTTAGCTCTCAGGTCGTGATTGAAGGTTCTGACCACTACAAATTCTTGGAAGACGAGAGAACATACATTGCCAAGGTATTCGCCAATGGCCGACCTGTTGACAATGATGCGTTCCTGTATTTCAACATTGAGAACCTGGCAGCTGAAACCGTTGCCAGCATCTAAGAAAATGGAGTGACAACCAATGACTGTATTTGAGTTGAAAGAAATTCTGCGGGCCGACTATGAGCCTGATGAGAGAATGCAAGCCATTATAGACCGTGGCAAATCTAAGATTGATACGCTTACTGGGGTCACGCAAGACTATGAAAGTGATAGGGAGGCCGAAAGCCTCCTTATTGCTTATTGTCGTTACGAGTATAACAACGCGCTTGAAGACTTTGAACAGAATTTCGCCATGCAAATCAATGCGCTGTCGTTTCGTGCAGCCATTCAGGAGATGAAAGATGAAACCTAAAGAGCAACGCGCCATCGATGTAAAGTTCAACCCCAGGCACAAAATTGTTTTTGAAACAAGCACAAGCACCAAAGATGAGTTCGGAAACGATAAGCCGTCATGGGTGCCCTATGCCGATGCTTGGGCTGAATTTGTCAGCATGACCCGGATTGAATATTTCGCCGCCGCAGCCGTTAGCCAAGAAAACATGGTCAAGGCTAAAATCCGCAACAATGAAGTGCTATCCGCCATGGATACATTCAAGTATCGCGCGGTGATCAACGGTGAGATCTACAACATCAAGTCTATTGAAGACTTCCGGGATGATGGCGAATGGATATTGGTAAAGGTGGTTAGAAAATGAATATCGGTGTCAACCAATTTGCAGATGCCATAACCGAGGCCTTGAAGGATTTTTCTGAAAATGTCAGTAAGGCGTTAGAAGAGGAAAAAGAAGAGGTCGCCCGGGAGGCATTCAAGAAGGTTAAGGCAGAAGCCCCAACTAGAACGAAGGCATACAAGAAGGCAATTGCAATTACCAAAGACGAATTCGGAAATTGGCATATATATGTCAAAAAGCCACATTACCGGCTGACACATCTTTTGGAAAATGGTCACGCAAAGCGAACCGGCGGAAGAACCAAGGCAATGCCACATTGGGGACCAGCTGATGAAATAGTACAGACGCTGCCGGAGAGATTTCAAAGGAGGCTTGGGCGATGGTAATTAGTAGCATATCCGAAATAAAAACATTACTCGAAACGTTGGGCCATCCTGTTGCGTACCGTCTGTTCAAGTCGGCTCAGGAACCACCGTTCATTGTCTACTATGAGGACCGGTCAGATAACTTCTATGCGGATTCGGAAGTGTATCAAAAGGCGAGTAATCTCATAGTCGAAGTTTATACCGACGTAAAGAATCCGGATCTGGAAAGTAGTGTGGAGGCATTGTTCGAAACATGGAGCAAGGCTGAATCCTACATCCCAGAAGAAGAAATGTTTTTGGTGTCTTATGCGATTTCTGCGGAAATCACTGGGAACATCGTTAGTGCATAGGAGAAAAACATATGAACAAAGTAGTATTCGGTTTGAAGAATGCACACTATGCCGCCATCACAAACGAAGAGACCCCAACCTTTGGGGTTCCGGTTGCTTTCCCTGGCGCTGTGGCCTTGGGCCTAACACCAAAAGGCGAAACCACCCCGTTTTATGCGGATGACGGACTTTACTATTCTTCAGACAAAAACAACGGCTACGATGGCGAACTAGAGGCTGCGGATATTCCACAGTCTTTTTTAATTAACCATCTTGGCTTTGCTCTTGATGACCAGAACAATGTAGTTGAGAGAGACGACGACACTCCCGCGCCCTTCGTTTTGCTGTTTGAAATTGACGGCGACGAACACGCGAGAAAAGTTGCCCTTTTCAAGTGCCTGGCATCAAGGCCGGAAATCGGAGCGGAAACCAAAAAGGAAACCGCCGAACCCAAAACAACCAAATTGAAGTTTATCGCTTCACCGCTGAAGAACGTTGTCAAGCTGAATAGCACACCGACATCGCTCAATTCAGCAACATGGTACACAGCAGTACCATTCCCAGACCCAGTCCCATCAGCTTAATTTAGGAGGAGATTTGATGAATAGTAAAACTATTACAATCTCTGGAATTGAAGTAACGTTTACGGCTTCGGCGGCAACGCCGAGGCTGTATCGTACTCGTTTCAAGAGAGACTTACTACAAGACCTCGCAAAAATCGAAAAAGAATATCATTCCAAAAAAGGAGAAGTTCCCTCGATGGAGACTTTTGAAAATATAGCGTTTATCATGGCCGGTGGCCTTGCTAGACCAGTTGAAGATTGGCTTGCACAGTTTGATGGCGTAACCGATTTATACGCATCGCTCCCCGTTGTTTTTGAGCTCTGGGGATATAACATGCATACATTAGCAGAACCAAGAAAAAACGAAGAACCGTTGACCGAGATTTAACCACGGCTCTTTTTTTACTCCGTTGTACACAACTCGGTATATCCATGGCTGACCTTGATTCTTTAACAATAGGTATGGTCCTGGATATGTTTATGGAAAAGGAACTTGACGAAGAAGAGGTCAAGTACAAAACGGAGCAGACTGATATAGATGAATTTTTGAGGTAAGGAAATGGCAAAGGACCGATTTCAGGGCATTAATTTAGTAATAGGTGGCGAGACCAAAGCACTTGATAGCGCACTTGGAGAAATCAACACTAAGGCGAAGTCTATTCAGTCAGAGCTAAAGGGCGTTGAATCGCTGCTTAAAATGGATCCAGGGAACACGACCCTTATTGCCCAAAAACAAGAACTGCTTTCACAGGCAGTATCAGAATCTAAAGAAAAACTGGAAGCACTAAAGAGGGCTCAACAGGATGTGACCGCAGCTTTCAAAAAAGGCGAAATTGGGGCGGAACAATACAGAGACTTTCAACGCGAAGTTATCGTCACAGAACAAAAATTAAAATCGCTTGAAGCACAGCAGAAAGATGTTAACACCGCCGTCGGTAAAATGGACGTTAAGAGCGTTGGCAAAGGCTTAGCCACGGGGGTTGCCGCAATTGGTACCGCTGCCATTGGTGCCGGCGCTGGGCTTGGTGTTTTCGTCGGGCAAACAGCAGAAGTTGGCGGAAGAATAAATGATCTATCACAAACGCTTGGCATTTCTGCGGAAGGGTTCCAGGAGTGGGATTATGTTTTAGGGCAAGCGGGTTTATCGGCCGATGATTTGAAAGCCGGCATGAAGAAAATATCAATTGCCATGACAGATGCAGATTCTGCGGGCGGGCAAGCACTTAGAAATTTAGTTGGAGATATACAGGGTCTGTCACAAGAAGAAGTATTTGACAAGACCGTAACGGCGTTCCAAGGCATGGCGGATGGCGCGGAAAAAAACGCATTGGCCGTTGAAATTTTTGGGAAGTCTGGTCAAAATTTACTACCAGTCTTAAATGATTCAGCAGCGGGAACTGAAGCGCTCCGAAAGAAAGCTGAAGAACTCGGAATGGTCATGAGTGATAAAGCCGTCAAGGCCACTGATGATTTTGGCGATTCGCTCGACACGTTGACCGGTTCCGCAACAGGGCTAAGAAATAACCTAGTCGGAGAACTTCTTCCTGGCATTACTCCGGTAATCGACCAAATGACTGATTTCATTGGCGACATGTCATCCCAGATTGCAGAGTCCGGCGGAGATTGGGGCAAGATTGCCGATATCATGGGTCAGGGTATGGCTGATATGCTGACCTCATTGATTCAAAAACTTCCACAGATGATTGAATTTGGCATGACACTGTTGATGTCATTGGTTCAAGGAATCATTCAGAATTTGCCACTGATATTACAAGCTGCGATTCAATGTATATTAGCCATAACACTTGG
This sequence comes from Anaerovoracaceae bacterium, assembly GCA_041752735.1. Classification (GTDB taxonomy): domain Bacteria; phylum Bacillota; class Clostridia; order Peptostreptococcales; family Anaerovoracaceae; genus UBA1422. The sequence continues at coordinate 14,886 of JBGSVW010000032.1, forward strand.
GTTGGCACAGGCCATGCCGGAATTGATACCGGCGATTATAGACGCTGTGCTCCTAATGGTTGACGTTCTTTTGGCCAACATGCCATTGCTCGTAAGGGCGGCTGGAGAGTTGGTTATTGGAATTACTATTGGGCTAATCAAGGCGATTCCAAAACTATTATCCGCGGTACCCAAATTGGTTGGTTCGCTTGCTGATTCATTCAGCGGGATGGGCTCATCGATGCTGGATGTGGGAATCAACTTAGTACAAGGAATTTGGAATGGAATTAAAGACACGACAAAATGGATCCTCGACAAAATCAAAGGTTTTGGGAAATCAATCCTAACCGGCATCAAAGATTTCTTTGGCATACATTCTCCGTCCAAGGTCTTCAAAGATGATGTTGGTTTTAGACTTGGCGAAGGTATGGCGCTTGGGATTGAGGGCTCGCTTGGATTAGTCAAAAAGGCAATGGGTAAAATGAATGCCACTGCAAGCCAAACAATAGTTGCTGGCGATGTGATGGTTAATGCACAGTCCGATGGCGCTATTTTAGGCGCAATCAATAGATTGGCTGCCAATTCCCAACACAGCATTGTCCTCAATTCGGGGCAACTCGTAGGGGCGACAGTAGGCGACTATAACATAGCGCTCGGAAAAATTAATGGGAGATAACTAATGGTTACAATAAACGATGTAAACGTAGAAACGTGGGGGCTGATATTGGTTTCGACTGATATCGAAAAGCCAACACCAAAGACCTACTTTGTAGACCTCCCACTTAGCGATGGGTCTTTGGATCTGTCTGAGGCTTCCGGAGAAATTAAATACGCAAGACGCAATGTGACGATGAAATTCAAGACTTTAAGCACAGCCACACTGGAAACGGTTCTGACTACTGTTGCCAATGCTATCCATGGCCAGAAGGTAAGAATCAAACTTGACAAGGATCCCGGATATTATTATTACGGGCGAGCCGTGGTTGAGTATCTGAAAAATGGCATCATTGGTGATGTAACCATTTCGGCGCTTTGCGATGCGTATAAATACAAAAACGCTATAACTACTCAGGAGGAGGTGATCTCTTCATCTAAGACTGTGGTTATTACGAATGACAGAAAAAAAGCCTTCCCAAAAATCACCACAACCGCAGCCTTCTCAATCGTTAAGGATGGCGTGACCTATTCTTATGGAACCGTAAGCGCCATGCAGACAATCATCCCGCTTCTAGAAGGGAGCAACACGCTAGAGATAACCGGGACCGGGACAATTACATTTGAATGGCAGGAAGGGGCACTATAATGTATCAGATATTATGTGATAGCTATTTGCTTCACAGCGACATCGATGAATATATGCTCAAAGATGTTAAGCTGAGC
>JBGSVW010000033.1:0-1561 GCA_041752735.1 Anaerovoracaceae bacterium
TCTTGGGAACAGCGTAAGTTGTGTGAAGTAGTCGATGTTCGTGGTGGAAAAGATTACAAACATCTATCCGAGGGGGATATCCCGGTTTACGGAACCGGTGGATACATGCTTAGTATTAATGAAGCACTCTCCTATATAGAAGATGCAATCGGTATTGGGAGAAAAGGCACAATAGATAAGCCCTATATTCTAAAAGCACCATTTTGGACTGTAGACACTCTATTTTATGCGGTTCCAAGAGAAAATTATGACTTGGATTTTGCCTTTGATCTTTTCCAAATTATTGACTGGAAGAAAAAAGACGAATCCACAGGAGTGCCGAGCTTATCTAAAACTGCAATAAATGAAATCGATGTTATTGTGCCAAAAGAGAATGAGCAGAAAGTTGTTGGCGCATATTTTGCTCGAATTGATAATCTTATCACCCTTCATCAGAGCGTAAGTGGTTTCATAAATTATTTTAACTTAGTCCAGATAATAAACGCATTACTAAATCGACATCTTTATTTTCTAGCTCGTGTATTATATGCAAATACGTCTTTTGCGTTGTTGTCATACTGGCGTGTCCAAGCCTTCGTGCAACACTGGCCGTTGAAACACCTGCAAAAAGAAGCAAAGATGCATGGGTATGGCGTAGACCATGAATAGATATTACTGGGATTTTCAATCTTCTACAGTGCCGTTCTAAGATGTTATTTACCGTTGAATTGTAAACCTTTTCGTGGATAAATATTGTTTTGTCTTCCGGCAGACCTTTTGCTAATTCTGAAAATTGAATGATTGTTTGCCAATCAAGTTGAATTTTTCGGGTTGAGGATTGATTCTTTGTTGGAAGAAAGCCGCCATTGCCTTTGTAATCCCACGTCTTACTTATGGATAGGATCTGATGAGCAAAATCAAAATCCTTTGGAGTCAACGCCAATGCCTCAGAAAAGCGCATGCCGGTTTTAGATACCAACAAAATAAACCAATCCCAATTAAAATCATTTTTCAAATCCAAATCAGATAGCAACTGATGCAATTCGAACTGATTAAGGTATTTAATTTTCTTTTCCTTGGGATTCTTACCTTTGATGATAGCTTTTCGTGTTGGGTCTTTATCAATTAACCCGTCATCCACAGCATCCATTACTGCTGCCTTGAGTTGATGATGAAAGTCCATAGTAGTTTGCCTTTCATGATACATTGCGTAATTATTTAGCAAGAGTTGATAATTGATACGAGAGAGATCGCAGATTTTTAAGTCTGGGATTAATTTTGCCAACCAAGACTGCGTCATAAGATATTTGTCCATAGTCACTTTTCTTATTGCCCCTTCCTTGTACATTTTGACCCATTGAGCGTAATATTTGCAAAACAGATCATCTCTAGTGATATTTTTGACATATAAAAACATAAGCACACCTCCAAAAAAATACTTACGCTGATGAAGGGTGATAAGGTTGTCGAGGTTTTTGAAAAAGGTACCGATTAGCTCTTGTTCGGCAATATTGGGCTTTGGTACAGCAATTTCCATAACCTTGTTTTTGGATATATTGTAGCGTGATATGCCTTGTGCTAA